>NZ_LMJM01000054.1:274-21862 GCF_001429005.1 Ensifer sp. Root954 | reverse complement strand
CGGAAAGAGAGCGGGCAGCGCCAGCGACGAGGCGGCACCGAGGAACGAGCGTCTTGTCGGCATGATCAGACACTCTCGCGATCGTTAACTTTGCGAGCCGCTGTCTGTCCGCCCGGGAGGTGGCCGAACATGTGCGGCTTGACCTGGTTGATCCACGAGATTGCCGCCGTCTCGTTGCTCCACAGGGTCTTGGCAAAGGGGACGATCTGTTCGCCGAGCAGAATCCCAAGAAGGCCGACAAGGGCAATGACCGGGGGCGCTGGCGAACGGACATTGAGGAGGCTGTAGACGATTCCGACCAGAAGTCCGGCGCCGAGTGACATGAGGTAAAGTTTCATGCGGGTGATCCTCACCTGTTGAGGCTGCCGCCCTTACCGGTTCGACCCGGTCAGAGCGGCTGCCTACTGCATCACTTGACCGGGTTCGGGCCGATCCGCTTGCCGTGGGTGACGCGTTCGCCGGCCTTGTGGACCATGGTGTAGGCATAGTCGATGCCCATGCCATAGGCACCGGAGTGCTCCTTCACCAGCGAAGTGACGGCGTCGTAGGTTTCCTTGCGAGCCCAATCGCGCTGCCATTCGAGCAGTACCTGCTGCCAGGTGACCGGAATGACGCCAACCTGGACCATGCGGTCCATCGCATATTTGTGGGCGTCGGCCGAGGTGCCGCCCGACGCGTCGGCGACCATGTAGATTTCGTAGTCCGGAACATCATGGAGGGCTGAAAGCGCGAAGGTGGTGTTGCAGACCTCGGTCCAGAGCCCCGAGACGATGATCTTCTTGCGACCGTTGGCGGCGTTCTTCGCCAGGGCATCACGGACGTTCTGGTCATCCCAGGAGTTCATCGAAGTGCGCTCAAGGATGTCGTTTTCCGGGAACACGGCGAGCAGTTCAGGATAGGTGTGGCCGGAGAAGGACTCGGTTTCGACAGTGGTGATCGTCGTTGGGATGTTGAAGATCTTGGCAGCCCTTCCGAGGCCGACGACGTTGTTCTTCAGAGCCTGGCGATCGATCGACTGCACGCCGAAAGCCATCTGCGGCTGCTGGTCGATAAAGATAAGCTGGCTGTTTTGCGGGGTCAGAACTTCGAGCTTGGACATCTGGAATACTCCGTTTGGTGTCGCCGGCGTGCGACGGTTGAAATGAGAAGGGTTTCGGAGACGAGCCGGCTGGCGCGAGTAGCCGGCTCAAGGTTGTCGGTTGGTTAAGTCGTGCGTATCAGATTCGACGGGTTCTAAGCGGCAAGCGGAACCAGACCGGCCTCGATCTTGTTGCGGAAAGGCTCGTAACGGTTCGGAAGCTTCAACGCCTCGCCGAGATGGGCGGTGTCCTCGTCACGGTCGAAGCCGGGCTCGTTGGTTGCAATCTCGAACAAGATACCACCGGGTGTCCGGAAATAGATCGCCCAGAAATAGTCCCGGTCGATGACGGGGGTTACCTGGTAGCCGGTATCCATCAGGGCCTTGCGCACTTCGAGTTGCTTTTCCCGATTTTCGACCGCAAAAGCGATATGGTGGACCGAACCCGCCCCCTGACGGGCGAATGGCGTCTTCGGCAAGGCCGCCAGTTCAATGGTGTCTGCACCGTTGCCACCAGGAAGGATCAATCGCGTGACGTCTCCTTCCACTCCGGCAATCTCATAGCCCATAAAGCGCAGCAATTCCTCGGTCGCAGCAGTGTCGTGCAGATTGAAACGGGCGCCGGTAAAGCCGCGAATGGCGTTGTCCTCCGAGATACCCTCACCAAGCCATGGCGCCCGCCCGTCGATAGCCGTTTCGACCAAAGCGAGGCCATCGCCATCAGGGCCTGTGAAGCGCAAGCGCTCTGCGCCGAAGACCGTTTCAGCCTGCATGCCACCGACACCTTGAGCAACCAGGCGCTCCTTCCAGAAACTAAGCGTTCCTTTCGGGATAGAGAACTGGGTTTCGCCGACTTCGCCGACACCGGGCCGTCCGGTCATTATATGGGGAAAGGGAAAGTAGGTCATGACCGTTCCGGGCGTGCCCAACTCATCACCGTAATAGAGGTGGTAGACACTGGGCTCGTCGAAGTTGACCGTCTTCTTCACCCGGCGCAGGCCGAGCGTGTTGGTGAAAAACCTGTTGTTCTTTTGCGCGTCCGACGCCATCGAAGTGACGTGATGCAGTCCCTTGATATCCTTGATCATGGCCAGTGCCCTTTCCGTTGACGTTGTCCGTCGATAGACAAGGTTATAGCCGGGTTGATTGGCGCAAAGAATTGCAATATTTATCTCGAATGAATTGCAGAAATTGAAACAATGCGATGAACGACTACAAAGCCCTGAAGACCTTCCTTATGGCGGCTGAGAAGCGCAACTTCGCGCAGGTTGCACGCGAGCTTGATATGACGCCGGCCGCAGTTACGCGGGCGATCGCCGCGCTCGAAGACGATCTCGGCGTGCAGCTGTTTGTGCGGACAACGCGCCAGGTTTCGCTGACGACGGACGGCGCCGTCTTTGCCGCGCAAATCCAGCCGTCCCTAGAGGCGCTGGAAAGCGCCAGACGCGACGTAAGAAACGCTCATAAGGCGGACCAGGGTCGCTTGCGAATAAGCGCTCCGACTTGGCTCGGTAAAACCGTTCTACCGTCGATCCTGTCCGGCTTTCGAGAACTCTATCCAAAAATGTCGTTTGAAATCTCGCTCTCGGACGGCTTGGTCAACATCGTCGATGATGACTACGATCTCGCGATCCGCATCTCATCCCAGCCATCGGACAAGTTTACGATATGGCGCAAGATCCGGGCCGTGCCGAGAATTTTGGTGGCGGCGCCGGGCACCCGGTTCACCGAGATGGACCACCCGAGCGAGTTGACGCCGGACGACTGCCTTGCATACAGCGGCGAAAGCAGGCGGGAGACCTGGCACCTTTCTGATGGCGGATCGAGCACGACCATCACGGCCGGGAGGGCGTTCAGCGCCAACAGCGGCGAGGTGCTTGCCGACATGGCCGCCGATGGAGCGGGCGTTGCCATGCTTCCGGGATTTCATATCGCGGAGCGAGTCCGCAGCGGTCGCCTCGTCCATGTCCTTCAAGGCTGGTCGCCCCCGGAACTTTGGCTGACCCTATACTATCCGCCTTATCAAGCGCTGCCGCCCCGCATCGCGACCTTCTCGAAATTCTTCGAAGAACAGTTGCCGGCTCACATGATCATGCTTGATTGACGAGCGAAATGGATCCGGAGCTACAACCCGATGCGGCTGTTAGCGCCTGGCGTTCAGTCATTCTGACGCAGGGTTCGCGCGCGTCAGCACCGGCGCTTCGCCCGCAGGATGGCGTCGAACAGCAGCGCCTCGCCGATGCTGTCACTGAAGCGCTAGCACACGCCTCGGCCCGTCGGCGCCGCCGCAATGGCTGAACCGCCCCGTCACGGCAAAGCCGCCACCCTCTCGGGTGACGGCTTTGGTCACTGGAGTTTTCAGAGACTACTTCGCAGCCTCTTCGATCACGTCTGCGACGGCTTGGGGCTGCGACACCATCACAACGTGGGATGCACCCTCGATTACGACAGTGTGCTTGGAGGCCGCCCGTTCGGCCATGAAGCCGAGTGCCTTCGCTGGGATGTTCTTGTCGCCGTCCCCATAGATGAAATAGGAGGGCAGCGTCTTCCAGGCGGGCGAACCTGACTTTTCCGTCAAGGCAGCTTCGGTGATCGGGCGCTGGCCGGCGGCCATCAGTGCCGCATCCTCGATT
This sequence comes from Ensifer sp. Root954, assembly GCF_001429005.1. Lineage (NCBI taxonomy): Bacteria > Pseudomonadati > Pseudomonadota > Alphaproteobacteria > Hyphomicrobiales > Rhizobiaceae > Ensifer > Ensifer sp. Root954. The sequence continues at coordinate 18,151 of NZ_LMJM01000054.1, read as the reverse complement.
GAAACATCGTGGGCGAACTGGTCGTGAAACTTCGCCTGGTCGATGGAAAGATCGACGCCGCCACCTATCAGCTTTACCGGGGCGGCGAGCGCTTGGCCAAGCGTGCCCCCGGGGAACTTACCGGCGAGATCGGCAGCTGCTTCTCCAGCTTCCGGAGCGAAGGCTGCAACGTAGACCAGCGACTTGACGTTGTCCTTGCCGTTTGCCGCGGTCGAGATCACCTGGCCTCCGTAGGAATGCCCAACGAGGACGACGGATCCTTTGATGCTCGAGATGATGTCTGAAACATAGGCCGCATCGCCTGCGACACTGCGCAGTGGATTGGCAGCGGCAACGACCGTGAACCCGTTTTTCTGAAGGATCTTCGTCACACCATTCCAGCTCGACGCATCGGCGAAAGCGCCATGAACGAGAACGACTGTGGGCTTTGCGGGCTGGGCAACAGCCCCGCCGGACAGGAGAGCGGCGATTAAGGCAACGGTCGCAGCGAGTTTAAACATGACGATATCCTTTGTGGCTTCGGTCCAATACAGGCTACGAGGGAGTTTTTATCGCGCCCGATTAGTTTGTGCACAATCTATATTGCCTCAAAAGAAACATGTCAACCGCGCTAATAGATCGCGCGCGACTAATTTTTTTGCGCAACGAAGCCGGAGACTGCGAGGGTCCAGCCGCGCATTCTCATCCTTCAGCTGCTTCAGCTTTTCCAATCTCCGGCGGCAATATACCTGCGTATTTTTCTTCCAGCTGTAATGGGTCGCCTGACTGCCTCCGGCACGCGATGGAGCATCTGGCGCGGTAGGTTCAGTTTTTTATACGAATACGAATGAGGCGCGGATCGTGGCGCTTATCGAAATCACTACAAGGCTCATCCGGACTGATCCAACCGCGCCCACTTCTCGTAATCCAGGCTGACGAAAAACAACGGGAGCGAACGAACGAGCCATGTTCCGAACCGCAATAGCGATCGCAGCTGTGTGCGCAGCCGTACCGTCAGAGGCCGCTGCGGAGCAATACAGAGCAAACGAGATCAAGGGAGAGATCGTCGGCAGGCGCATCTTCCTTGAAGCTCCATTGGGTGGGGAATTCCCGCTAAACTATCGAAGAAGTGGCAGTGTCGACGGTGACGGCGAAGCTTTGGGCCTCGGCCGGTTCGTCAAACCCAAAGACACCGGCACTTGGTGGATACAGTCTGACCGTCTCTGCCAGCAGTTTCGCACCTGGTACGACGGTCGCCCGATGTGTTTCGAGCTCTACCGGGTCGAAGAGAAAAAGCTGAAGTGGATCCGGAACGACGGAAAGACCGGTATCGCCCGAATAGGTCCCGAGCTTTGATGTGGCAGCGAAAGGAGGCCGCGAATTGAAGCTTATGCCGCGCAATCGATTTGACGGAGGAAATGCATGCGCATCTTCAGCGTTTTTCTTACGGTCCTCGCCATGAACCTTGCATTGGTTGCGCCAGCGGCCGCCGGGTCCTTTTCGCTTGAAAGCTTCTTTACAGGCAGGTCGAGCGCCGAGGGAAGCTTTCAAAGCATCACCGGGGTTAAAAGGACATTCGAAGTCGAGTTGGTCGGAAAATGGGACGGCCGCACCCTGACGCTCAGGGAAGATTTCAGGTTCGATGACGGCAGTCGAGATCGCAAGACGTGGCGGTTCATAAAGGATGGACCCGGCAGATACAGGGGTACGCGCGAGGACGTGATTGGAGAGACGCAGGTGCGGATTAAAGATAATGTCGCGCGCTTCAGCTATCTGGTCTTCCTCGACTCAAAAAACCGCAAGAACAAAGTTCGCTTTCACGACACCATGACATTGAACAATGACGGTCGTGTCCTCAATACCGCCTATGTGACGAAATTCGGATTGCCGGTTGCCTGGACGCGTGTCGAATTCAGGAGACAGTGACTGATGTGGAAAGTGTCTAGCAGACGAGCATCCAGGTCACACCCTTCGACACTCATCCTCTATGCGCTTCCAGCGTTCCCATTGGCGGCGCTTGCGCTGCCGCTTTTCGTCATCGTTCCGACGTTATACTCCGAAGTCATGGGACTACCGGTCGCGGCCGTCGGCGGTGCACTTTTTGCCATTCGTCTTCTTGATGCAGCGAGTGATCCGATATTCGGCTGGCTTGCCGACCGGTGGAATGGCGTTGGCGGTCGCCGGCGTGGCTTTTTTCTTGCGTCAATTCCGCTAACCGCGGTCGCCGCGTTCATGCTTTTTTGGCCGCCTCAAACAATCGGGCTCGGCTATCTGCTTATATGGGGTGGGCTTTTGTCACTTGGCTTTACCTGGTCCTCTCTGCCCTACACTGCCTGGGGGGCAGAACTTTCAACCGACTATGCCGAGCGAACACGCGTTGCAGCTTTCCGCGAAGGCGCGACGCTTATCGGGACTTTATCGGCCATCAGCCTTCCCTTCGCTGTTGGGACGGCTGGGGCAAATAACGCCGATGGGCTAAAGGCGGTAGCCGTTCTTGTCGCGGTCTTGCTTCCGCTCACAGGGCTTATGGCTTTCGTTTTCGTCCCCGAACCCGTCAATCGGTCGACGCGGGAGTTTGGCCTGATGCAAAGCCTGGTTTTCATGTCGAAGAACCGGCCGTTCCTGCGTCTCATCGCCGCTTTTCTTTTGAATGGATTTGCAAACGCAATCCCAGCTACTTTGTTTCTTTACTTTGTCTCAGAGCGTCTGGGAGCTGCGGAATGGCGCGGCCCGTTTCTCCTACTCTATTTCGCATGCGCAGTTCTTGGCGTACCGCTCGCAGTAAAGGCCGCAAGGCGCTGGAGCAAGCACAAGGCCTGGAGCGGCGCTATGCTGGTGACGTGCTCGATCTTTGCGGTATCAGGATTTCTCGGCGACGGAGACCTGGTCGCCTTTGGTGCGATATGCGTGTGCACCGGTCTTCTGCTCGCCTTCGACCTTGTCTTGCCTCCATCCATGCAGGCAGACGTAATCGACAACGACACAGCAGTCTCAGGCTCTCAGCGTTCCGGCATGTATTTCGCGGCGTGGGCACTTGCCACGAAGCTCTCTCTGGCGACAGCAGTCGGGGTGACGTTTCCCATGCTCAGTCTGATTGGCTTCGACCCGGCTCAAGATCGTTCGTCGCCCGACGCTCTCAAGGGTCTTTCGTTGCTTTACGCCTGGGCACCAATCGTCCCGAAGCTCGCAGCAATCGGGCTCATGTGGGGCTTTCCGATCGATCGTGTGGCCCAACGAGAGCTTATTGGCCGGACTTGACGGTATTGCGCTCGTCTACGGCTGCCAGGTTGATGACACGTTTTCCCCATCGCCCACTGAGGTAGGTTTCCATGACTATCGGTCGCGATTTAATCAACAATCACGCCTTCCACGAGACGGATCGTCGAAAGGTGGCGTGGGTTACCGGCGCAAGCTCCGGCATCGGGAAATCGCTTGCACTCCGTTTGGCACTTGACGGCTGGACCGTCGCCATAAGCGCGCGCAACTCGGTGGAGCTCGATACTCTCGCACAATCGCTGGAGAACAAGATCCATTCTTTTCCCCTCGATGTGACCGACCGCGAAGCGGCAGAAAACACCGTACGCGACATTGAAATGCGCCTGGGTCCGATTTCCCTTGCGGTCTTCGGCGCAGGAACGTACCGGCGCGATAGCCTGTCGACCTTCGACGCCGCGGCGATCGGAGAGATGGTCGGGCTCAACATCATGGGAACCGTGAACTGTTTGCAGGCGATCATGCCAGCGATGACGACGCGCCGGTCGGGACGGATTGCCGTCATGGCATCTGTGGCAGGCTACACCGGTCTTCCTGGTGCCGCGGGCTACGGCGCGACCAAAGCCGCCTTGATCAACATGTGCGAGGCCCTTTATCCCGAACTTGAACGGCAAGGCGTTCAGATGACAATTATCAATCCAGGATTTGTCGATACGCCCTTGACGCGTCAGAATGACTTTCCAATGCCTTTCCTGATCTCTTCGGAAAGTGCGGCGGAATACATCATGCGCGGGCTTGAGCGGGGGAAGTTCGAGATCGCATTCCCGTGGAGGATGAAAGTGGTCTTGAAGCTATTGAAGGCGCTTCCTCCAAGCCTGAGGTTCGCCTTGACGCGCCGCATGTTGCGTGAGGAGCAGACCTGACCTCCGTCACGTTGGTTCGAGCCGGAACTGGTAGACATCGATGGTCCCGTTGCGAAAGCCGGCGGCGCAGTAGTGAAGGTAGTAGCGCCACAAGCGCTTGAACCGTTCGTCGAATGCAGCGGATTCAATCTTGTGCCAACTTTTGAGGAAAGCACCTTCCCACAAGAGCAGGGTTTTCTCGTAGTCACGGCCGAAAGAAAATGCATCCCGCACCCGTAGGCCGGAAGTGACAGCCTCCTGCCTGAAGACTGCCGCAGAAGGCAGCATGCCACCGGGAAACACATAGGTTTGAATGAAATCGGCGTTTTGCCGATACCGCTCATACCGCCTCTCGTCGATCGTGATGACCTGGATCAGCGCTTGTCCGTCAGGAGCGAGGTTCGTGCGCAGCTTCTCAAAGTAAACCGGCCAATTCTCCTCTCCCACGGCTTCGAACATCTCTATTGAGACGATCTTGGTGAAACGTCCTTCACAATCCCTATAGTCTTGCAGCCGCACCTCGGCCAACGGAGACAATCCCTTGTTTGCCAGCCGAGCTCTCGCAAAGTCGGCCTGCTCCTTCGACAAAGTCAGCCCGGTAATGCGACACCCCGTGCGCGAGGCCGCGTACTCCATAAACCCGCCCCAGCCGCAACCGATCTCAAGAACATGATCTTGCGGACCGATTCGAAGCTCACTTAGGATCCTGTCGTACTTGGCTTGTTGGGCTTCACCGAGTGACTGCCCTTGCCGCTCAAAGATGGCGGCAGAGTACGTCATCGTCTCATCGAGCCATGCGCGGTAGAAATCGTTCCCGAGGTCGTAATGGAACGCGATATTTCGGCGGCTCCCGGCACGGGAGTTTCGTCTGAACAGATGCCGGAGGTAAGCGAGGCGGCTTATTAGCGGGCGAGAGGCGAGCGCTGGCTTGAGGCTCTCTTCGTTGGCAAGCGCCAAATCCATAAGCGTTCCCAGGTCTGGCGTCTCCCAGTCGCCATCAAGATAGGATCGAGCAAACCCGAGGCTGCCGCTTGTGAGCATACGCCAGACCGCTCTTGAGTTCGTAAAGACGATCGCTGCAGTCGGACCGGGGACGTCGCCTTTGACCAAATGCACTGCCCCACAGGGGAACTCCGCGCGCAACTGCCCGCGTTTGATACGGGCAAGCCAACCGCATACTATTCTTTGCCACAGCGGGCGGCCCGACGATATTGAAAATGCCGCACCCTGATCAAGCTCGCTCATGCCAAGGTGTCTTTCTGTTCGAAACGGGAGACAATCGTTGTGGCGACCCGCAGGTCCGCCGGTCGATGACGATGCACGGGCATGCCCTTTAGCCAGATCTTGAGCGCCTCCCAATGGATCGCACCCATTACTTTTACTGTCATCATGGGGTGTTTCAGGAAGGTTAGAAAAAGCCTCTTATCCGAGATCTCTTCCCTTTCTCCGGAAAATACAGCCGTGAGAAGTCGCCCGTCACAATCGTTTTCGGTTATGCCGACGAACACGGTTTCCCCCGGCGGCCTGAGGTTGAACTCATAGCGGCAATCCATGGGTACAAACGGAGAAACGTAAAGTTCTTTGACGCACGACTGCCGGATCGCTCCGCCCTCGTCGTCGCTCACCGGAATGACATAGGTATGGCGTTCGTGGAATGTGTTGCAGACCTCATAGAGAACGGCCCGGACTTGGCCATCGCTTGCCTCACAGTAAAAGACCGTCAAAGGGTTGAAAACGTAGCCGAGTATGCGGGGATAACATAGCACACGGATACGCAGCTGCTTCACGTCCACCCCGGCCTCGGAAAGCTGGCGTTCGACCCAACTGCGTAGCGCGCCTACTTCACCATTCCCGTGATCGCTGTCGCGAAAACTGAACAGAGCAAAGCGATTATGGCCGAACAGGCGCAACTTGCTGTCCAGCGAAGCCAACTCGTCCAGATCGAGGAGCAGCGAAAAGACCCTGTAGGAAAGCCTATGCCGGCGGGGTCTAAACCGAACGTGGCACACCTGGCCGCTGTAAAGAGCCGACCTCGACATCATTGAGCCGCCGCGTAACCGATCTCGCAGGGGAGCCTGCCAGAATCGTCGCGGACCGTCCATGGACGCCGCTCGCCGGAGATGGCCTCGGCAACCGCAAGACCGGACTGCAGTCCGTCTTCGTGAAATCCGCTGCCGAAGTAGGCCCCGCAAAACCAGACACCGCCGCGTCCTTGGAGATCCCAAAGCTCCTTTTGAGACGCCAACGCTCGCTGATCAAATAGGGGATGGTCATAATCGAATGTCGCGATTATCCGCTCACTGGCTATCTTTTGATGCGGGTTCAGCGTCACAAAAAGCGGCGTCGCCGGATCGATCCCTTGCAATCGGTTCATCCAGTAGGTCACACAAAGCTGGCGCTCACCACAATCATCCGACGCGCCAATGTAGTTCCAGCTCGACCACACGTTTCGCCGCCTGGGCATCAATGAGGTATCTGAGTGCAGAACCGCCTTATTGCTTGTGTAGCTGATCGCGGACAACAGCTCTCTTTCACGTGCGTCAGGCTCGGCAAGCATCGCCAGCGCTAGATCGGCGTGAGTCGCGATGACCACATCCGTGAAAGTGTCACGATTGCCATCACGATCTGTTATGACCACCGTCCCCACCTCGCGGCGGATTTCCCGGACTGCCCTGCTTGTCCGAAGCTCGCCGCAATAGTCCGACATCAGCCTGCTGACATATTCTCGGCTTCCGCCGGTTACGGTTCGCCAACGAGGTCTGTCCGTCAATTCAAGCAAACCATGACTGTCGCAGAATCGAATGAAGGCATGCAGCGGATAATCACGCATGCGTTTGGTCGTTGTGGACCAGATCGCAGCGCCCATGGGAAGGAGATGATCGGTAACAAAGGCATTGCTGTAGCCATTCTCGTCGAGATACTCCCCCAGCGTCTTGCTAGCGAGATTTAGCCGATTAAGGGCTTTGGGAGCTTCTCGATAGAAGCGCAAAATGTCTGACAATATTCTCCAGAAGCGCGGACGAAGTGCGTTCAACGGTTGACCAAACAAGCCTGTCAATCCAGAGCCCGAGTATTCGAATGCCCCGCCATCCAACGAAGCGGAGAACGACATATTGGAAGCTTGGGTCGGGACGTCAAGGTGATCAAACAGCGCTACAAGGTTGGGATAGTTGCGATCGTTGTACACGATGAACCCGGTATCGACCGGAACCGGTCCAACAGCCGTCGGCGCGAAGACGGTGTTGGCATGACCGCCAGGTTTGTCGCCGGCTTCGTAAAGAACGACCTCTAAGCTTTTACCGAGTAGCCAAGCCGCGGACATTCCCGAGATACCGGCGCCAATCACAGCGACACGCCGTTGCCCGAATTCACCCCTCATACCCCGATCAAACCGCATGTTATCCCCTCAATTTGACGAACAATTACGAACGCACTACGAAAAAATCTCCCGATCGGATTGATCACCTTGCAAAATTTTGGACAACAATGATCCAAGAAGCAGGAGGCATCGTAATAGGTGCCATGGAGACAATTCTTGCGATTTCCGCTACCGCTGTTCCAGATATCCCATTTGTTCGATCTGGGCATGAGCCGCCGGTCGACCTTGGGAGGCAGAAGAAGCGTGGACGCATGGTAGAGCGGGACGGGGAACTGACTAAAGATGAAGCCTGCTCTCTGCTCGAGGCAGTCGGTCGCAAGCGAGATATCGAATCTTTCGAGGCGTTGTTCCGCTATTACGCTCCGCGCGTAAAGGCCTATATGGCGCGCCTTACGCGTGATCCAAACATCGCCGAGGAATTGATGCAGGAAGTGATGATCACCGTTTGGAACAAGGCAGGCCAGTTCGAAGCGACACGCGGTAACGCAGGTACGTGGATCTTCACGATTGCCCGTAACCTTCGTATTGACGCGTACCGCAAGAACCGGAGGCCGGATTTCGACGTCAATGACCCCGCATTTGTGGCAGACGATGCCAAAAGCGCGGAGAACGAGCTGGCGGAACGCCAGGATGCGACCCGGTTGAAGGACGCCATGAAGGACTTGCCTCAGGAACAGATCCAATTGCTGAAGCTTTCGTTCTTCGACGATTGCTCTCACAGTGCGATTGCCACCAAGCTGAACCTGCCGCTCGGAACGGTGAAGTCGAGAATCCGACTTGCCTTTGCGAGGCTTCGGGCTGCGCTGGAGGACGGAAAATGAATATCCGTCATCATGTGAGCGACGAATTGCTGGTGGGATATGCATCCGGCACGCTTGAAGAGGGTTGGCGGCTTGCTGTTGCAACGCATCTTGCGTTGTGCCCCAACTGCCGGACAAGACTGACTTTGATGGAGAATACGGCCGGAGAGTTGCTCGAGAGCATGGAGCCAGTGCCAATAGAAATCTCGTCTTTCGATCGGTTGAAAGAGCGCCTACGAACCGCGGAATCTCCCCCAAGCGTCTCGCCGAAGCAACCTGCGAGAGTAATGCAAGTCGTTTCGCCGCCAACCATCCCGGAACCGTTGCGATCCTATCTTGGAGGAGATCTGGCGGAGCTGAAATGGAAGTCTCTGGGACGTGGCGCCTATCACATTCCGATCAAGCTGGCCGATCGGTCGACAACGGCCCGTCTGCTTCGCATACCGGCCGGAAAACCCGTGCCGGAACACAGCCATGGAGGGCGCGAATTGACGCTCGTGCTCAGCGGAAGCTTCAATGACGGAGAACTCTTGTTCGCCCGCGGAGATATAGAGGAGGCAGACCCGAGCGTTGAACACCAGCCCCTGGCAACGCCTGAGCAAGATTGTATCTGTCTGGCGGTAACCGACGCGCCGCTCAGGTTCCGAAGCTGGTTTATGCGTTTGCTTCAACCTGTCCTTCGGATCTGATCGGAGGCGACCGGATGACCTACGCGATATCCTACGTGGCGACAGCGATCGTCTTTCTCGGCTTGGACTTTTTGTGGCTGACCGGGTCGTCGAAATTCTATCGCAGCCGAATTGGAGAGCTTCTGCTCGAGCATCCAAATCTCATTGCCGCCGCTGCATTTTACGTCATTTATGTAACCGGTGTTTCATATTTTGCCGTCATACCTGCGCTCAGCTCCGGACGTTGGACGACAGCACTGGTATCGGGAGCTCTGCTCGGCCTTGTCGCTTTCGGCACCTACGACATGACAAATCTGGCAACGATCAAGGGGTGGTCGTTGGAGGTAAGCTTGGTGGACATGGTGTGGGGTGTCTTCATCACCACGGCGTCCGCTCTCGCCGGATATTTTTCCGTTTCGGCCGTACAAAAGCTGATTTGACCCCAACTCGGAGATTGAAGCGGCCAGGGGCCGCTCAATTCGTGTGCCGCGAAGAAAGAAAGCTTTGAAGACGTTCGGAACTCGGATTGCTCAGAACGTCGCGTGGATCGCCCTGTTCCTCGATCACACCCTGGCTGAGAAAGATGACATGATTGCCAACGTCGCGGGCAAATGCCATTTCGTGGGTGACGACGATCATGGTCCTTCCCTCCTCGGCCAATCCCCGCATGACCCGAAGCACTTCGCCGACAAGCTCCGGATCAAGCGCCGAGGTCGGCTCGTCGAAAAGCATGATCTCCGGTTCCATCGCGAGCGCCCGGGCGATCGCAACTCGCTGCTGTTCTCCGCCCGAGAGAAATGCCGGAAAGGCATCGCGGCGGTGCGACACGCCAACCTTTGCCAAGTATGCGTCGGCTCGTTCAGCTGCCTCAGCGCGGCTTATCCCCTGTACGCGCATCGGCCCCAGCATCACGTTCTCCCTCGCCGTCATGTGGCTCCACAGGTTAAATTGCTGAAAGACCATTGATAACCGCGAGCGCATCGAAGCGAGCTTCTTGGGGTCATGTACCGTCAGGTCTCCGCTCGACGCCTTTCTCAGGTCAAGTTTTTCTCCCTGAAACCGATAGCTGCCCTCACACGGGTGCTCCAGGAAATTGAGGCATCGCAAGAACGTGCTTTTTCCCGAGCCGGACGCGCCGATCATGGAAATCACATCTCCGCGCCTCGCGCTGAGCGAGATGCCTTTGAGCACCTCAACGGAGCCGAACCTCTTTCGGATGTTGGTCACTTCGAGCATCGCTGTCATAGTCTGTCTCCGCGCCTTGGCGCTCATGGGCTTAAAAGTGGACCGTTGCGGAACACATCGTTGCCGGCGATCTTGCCAAGGCGTTTACCGCGCTCGGCGATGCGGCTGTCAGCGCGTGCGTAGAACACGCCTGATGTCTGCGCCTTCACGGCCGTCACCGTTCCTGAAAGCGGGTCGATGATCTCAGCTATCACATCACCAGCCCTTACATGATGGCCAAGGTCGAGTGCGTAGCTCACGACCCCCGCAGACGGTGAAATGACAGCTTCTGAACCTGCGAGCGGGGTGGGCTCGCACAGCTTGGCCGGCGCCTGCGCGGCCGAACCCTTGACGACCCCTAGATCGCGTAGGAACTCGACGATCGCCTCGGCGTCGCTCCGGGCGCGTCGCCGATCCACATCGCTACGACCGCGCAACTCAACGGTGGTCGAAGCGCAGCCAAGCGGGATGTTCGCGTCGGGCAGCGCTCTTGCCAGGTCCAACCATGGGCGCACGAGGGCCTCGTCGAACGGATTGAGTCCTGAGATCTCAGCAAGCAGCACCGCTCGGGCGTGAAGACGCGTCGCAAGCGACGAGAATATCCGTGCGAAATGCGGTTGCGTGTAGAGATGAACCTCAGCCTCTCCATCACAATGGAGATCCAGCACATAATCGGCATCAATCGCAAGTTTCATGAGGCATTTTCGAACGTTGTCCGAGGGGGTGACGACGTGCCATTCCTCAACCAGGGCCATCAACTCGGCGCGGATGGCGGCCGCGTTAGCGCTGGCGTCTGAGCCCAAGCGGTTGGAAAGCCGGGCGGACAGCTTGGGTCCGAAATCCGGATAATGCCGGTTGAAGTTCCGTCCGTCATAAAGATCGAAACGGCCTTCCTGCTGACCAAGGGAAAACTGAGACAGCCCGACCGGATTGGCTACCGGAACGACCCGAACGCAGCCGAAGATCGCGTCGGCCGCCTCAAGCTCCGCCAACGTCTCGCAAAGCGCATGCGCGACGATGATGCCGGGAGCCTCGTCGGCATGGAGACCACCTTGGATATAGACAAGTGGCGTGTCTGCGTGCCGCCCGAATTCGACACATTTCAAGCTATGCCGCGTGCCGGGTCCCTGACCTTCGATATCGAACATTGTCTCTTTCATCATGCAACTTTCGGGTTGAGATGCTCGGCTGGCTTCTCTTTGGCGTTCGGAGCGTCCGAGCGGGAGAGATGCCGCAAAAAGTGCGTCTCGAGCCAGCGGAAAAAAGTGGTGAGACCGATGGTCAGACACAGATAAATTGCGGCGGCGACGCCGAAGGATTCCGCCAGCACGAGATAATTGGTGTAGACGTCGCGCGCGACCCGCATCACCTCGACAATCGTCACGGTGCTCGCAAGGGCGGTGGCATGCATCATCATTACCACCTCGTTGCCGTATTGCGGCAGTGCGCGACGCCAGGCCGATGGCCAGATTACGTACCTGAGAACCGCCGCGCGGCTCAAGCCGATCGAACGTGCCGCTTCGATTTCGCCTGGCGCCGTGGTTCGGATCGCGCCGGCGAATATCTCGGTCGTATAGGCGACAGTGTTGATCGTCAGCGCAAGCCACGCGCAAAACCAGGGAGAGCGGAATAGCGGCCATATCGCGCTGCTGCGCACGAATTCGAACTGAGCCATTCCGTAGTAAATGACAAACAGCTGAACAAGAAGCGGCGTGCCGCGGATGACGTAGGTGAACAGCCATACCGCGCGAGAAAAATGGGGCGACCGCATCGAGCGCACGAGCGCCAGTGGCACCGAGACCGCAAAACCGCTGACGACGACGGTTGCCAACAGGATCAAAGTGTTTACCAGACCGCCCGCAAATGCCGGCAGGTTATCGGCAACGATTTCCCAGTCGATCATGCAGCACCTCCGCTGCGAACGCCGCGTGAAGAAAGCTTCTCAAGCGCTCCGAAGAGGAGAACCGAAAATGTGGTGACCGCGAGATAGATGAGGCCGATAAGCGCGTAGAAGGTAAATGGCTCCCGCGTCGCCGCAGACGCAAGCCCGGCCCGGTGGACCATATCGTCGAGCCCGATGATCGAAACCAGCGCTGTCGCTTTCAACATGACCAGCCACGTATTCGTCAGGCCGGGCACGGCATGCCGTATCATCTGCGGCAGCAGAATGTAGAAGGCCACCTGCCAGCGGGAAAGACCGTATGCAAAGCCAGCCTCGATTTGCCCCGCCGGCACGCTCAGGATCGCTCCCCTGAACGTCTCGGTCAGGTAAGCTCCGAATACAAAGCCGATTGTGCTAACGCCGGCTATGTAGGGATCGACATCGAGATAACCCCACCCATAGGTTTCGGAGATGGAATTGAGCAGGATCTGGCCGCCGTAGAAGACGACGAGCATAACAAGCAAATCCGGCAAAGCGCGCACCGTCGTCGTGTACGCGGCAGCCGACAATCTTGCCGCTTTCCCGCCGTAGACCTTTGCGGACGCGCCAATCAGGCCGATAACACAGGCGATCGCCAGTGAGACCGACGCCACGCTGAGGGTCACACGGAGCCCCCCCAGAATCATCGGTAGATAACCTTGGAACATGGAACAGCACCCCTTGCGACCGGCGCCGCCCAGGCGCCGATCGCGGGAAAAGAACTACTTCTTTGCCGATTGCGGCGTGACGTCGAAGTCGAAGTATTTGCCCGACATTTGCTTGTAAGTACCGTCGCTCATGATGGAAGACAGAGCGGCATTTACTTCCTCGCGCAGAGCGCCATCTGACTTACGCACAGCGATGCCGACGCCGCCGTCGGCGTCCTCGCCCAAGAAGAGGGTGTCGCCGACTTGCTCAAAGTCCTTTCCTTCGGGCTTCTTCAGGAAAGATTCGGCCGAAACCACCGACGATCCGAAGGCGATGTCGCCGCGACCCGCCGCCAGCTCCAGGTAGACGGCCGGCTCCTTGTCCACCGCCAAAACGGTGCTGTCAGGGTAGTTTTTCGCAACATACTCGGCACGCGGAGAGTTGCGTAGGACGATGATCGTCTTGCCCTTTAGCTCTTCCGGCGACCAGCTCTTGTAGTCACCCTTGCGCGCCACCCATCGCGACGGGACGTCATAGTAAGGGTTGGAAAAGTCGACGACCTTCTTGCGCTTTTCGTTGATCGTCATCGAAGCCACGATGATATCGAACTTCTTGGCATTAAGCGCCGGGATCATCCCGTCCCATTCCTGCTGCACCATCACGCAGTTCTTCTTCAACTTCGCACAGATCGCATTTGCGATGTCGATATCGAAGCCGGAAAGCGTTCCATCGGGAGCAACTACGGAGAAGGGCGGATAGTTTCCTTCCACGCCTATGCGGAGATTCTCCGCAAACGCAGTACCGGCGAGCATCGTTGTGGCAACGATTGAAGCGAGAAATTTCATTCGCATGCGATTTCCTCCCAAAATCAGCTAAGCTGACTTCTCAATGGCAGGATATTTTCATAGAGTCAACAAATGAAAGAAAATTTTCAGACATCCCTCACCTGGAACGCAGAAGCCGATCGACGCTTCGCCACCTCTGCTTTAGGTCTCGAACTCAGCAGGCTGCTGCGGGACGGATCGGCTTCGCAGCGGGCACTGTCCGGTTTTGTGCTCCGGGACCCGATGTTCGTGGCAACGCATGGCATCGAGGAACTTGCTTCTGCAACGGGAACTTCGGCTTCAAGCGTCAGCCGTTTTGTTCGAGACCTCGGATTGGCGGGCTTTTCGGAGTTTCGATCGTCCATCGCCGCTATGGTGAGCGAATTGATAGCGCCTGTCGCCAAGCTCGATGCCTCGATAAGAGACCTCGATAAACGTAGCCAGGGTGTTGAACTCAGCATCGAGGTGACGGGCTCCAACATTGACGCGCTCAAGAGCCCGCAGACCGCCGAATACATACGCGTTGCTTGCGGTGACATAAGAGCGGCTCGAAGGGTATTCGTGATAGGCTTTGGCCTTTCTGCGCACCTCGCGGCAATGCTGGTCCTTTCGCTGCAACCTTATCGGGACGAAGTTATAAATGTCGCTCAATACGGAGGAACGGAGTCCGCTGCCGCGCGTGCGATGTCGATTGGAGAAGGCGACGTACTGGTTGCAATATCTTTCCCCAGGTATTCCAGGGATGTTGTCGAGATCGTCAGATTTGCACGTGACAAAAAGGCGAAAATTGTCGCCATAACGGATTCTCCAGCCGCTCCGCTGGCTCAATTCGCCGACCGATTGCTTCTCGCGCCATCCAGACACCCGGTTCTTTCGGCCACAAACGTCCCGGCCATGGCAATCATCGAAGCCCTGGCGTCCGACTTCATGCTGGCGGATCCTGACAATGTCAGGCGAGCAGAGCAGCTTGCTAAGGCTATTTCGTCATACCTGACCGAAGGCGATTGACCAGCCCACCAAGGCCACGAAGGATCGAAGGGTAGCCATCGGTGCTCTCGCTCACAGGTCAACTTGCCGAGGATCCACTCACGCGTCGTTGTCCTATCAAATACGCCCTCTCTCCCGTCGCGTCCGCTGGACAGGGCATATCCGTCGCCTAAGGAAACTTTTGGCGATGCTAAGCGTGAGTCATCTATAAGGGCCGAACTCCCTCTGCTGCGCCGAAAAACCTCCGCGGCCACGCTATGCGATAATCCAACGAGCCGTTCCCCTCGTAAACGCTCTTGGGTTTTCAAACGGTGTTCCCCCATGAAATGCTGTCGCAGACTGATCTTTATTTTTGGCGACCAAGAGCTTTCGGCAAACCGAAGACTTCAACACCCCTACGCCACCTGACGGCGCATGACGCAGGACCGGAGAAATGAGTATCGGCAAAGCGCCAGCGCTTTCCTGCAACGTCTGGACGAGGGTCTTGGTGTTTAGAGGAGGATTGAAAGATGCCGCTTACGTCACTTGCTAAAGGATACCGCGCCGTGGTTTTGGGAGCCAGCGGCGGCATCGGATCCGCAATCGCCGGCGAACTCCGGTCCGATCCCAATTGCCTGCAGCTTGTAGCGCTCTCGCGTAGGGACAATTCCTTCGATATCACAGACGAAGAGAGTGTCGCAGCAGTAGCAGCGAAGACTGTAGATGGGCTGCATCTTGTTTTTTGTGCGACCGGCGGACTTGTTGTCGACGGCGTGGGTCCTGAAAAATCACTCAAGCAAGTCGACCCAGATGTGATGATGCGGCAATTCGCGCTGAACGCGATTGGACCGGCACTCGTTCTCAAACACTTCGCGCCGAAGCTCGTCCGCAGCGACCGCGGCATAGTCGCCTTCCTGTCTGCCCGGGTCGGGTCGATCGGAGACAATCGCCTGGGGGGCTGGATTTCCTACCGAGCGTCGAAGGCTGCGCTCAACCAGATCGTCCGCACAGCTTCCGTAGAACTGACCCGCACCCATCCGCGCGCGGTGGTCGTCGCACTCCACCCAGGGACGGTCGCGACAAAAATGACGGCAGACTACTCCACTCCCCACCGCCGGTTGGATCCCAGTGAGAGCGCATGTGCAATGCTCCGGGTTATTGATCGGTTGACGCCGGAAAACTCCGGAGGCTTCTTCGCCTATGATGGCTTGCCCGTTGAGTGGTGAGCATTGTTAGGGGGCACAGCACTTAGATCTTTGGTCCACGGCGAAAACGTCCGGTATTTCAAGCATTGCCATCGTTTGGCGGTGAACGGCGCAGGGACCGATGTTGCCAGTTTGCCGCCGACCTAGCCGGCGGCAAACGCATGTGGTCAACCACGACCCGTTCTTATGTTTTACTACGCTTTCGGAAGCAGCACTTTGTCGATCACATGAATGACACCGTTTGACTGCTTGACGTCGGCGATCGTTACAGTGGCAATGCCACCCGTTTCGTCAGTGAGTGTGATCTTGTCGCCATCCATCTTTGCCGAAAGCGTGCAACCGCCCACGGTCTTGACTGAATGGTTCCCTCCGTCATCGGCAATCATCTTGCCGACTGCATCGGAAAGGGCATTGGCAGCCACGACATGACAAGTCAGCACTTTGGCGAGCTTTTCTTTGTTCTCGGGTTTCAGGAGTGTGTCGACAGTGCCGGCAGGCAAGGCATCGAAAGCTGCGTTCGTCGGCGCAAACACGGTGAACGGGCCATCACCGGACAGCGTATCCACGAGACCGGCGGCTTTCACTGCTGCAACGAGTGTCGTGTGGTCCTTCGAATTTGCTGCGTTTTCCACGATGTTTTTGCTTTCGGACATGGCCGCTCCACCGACCATGGGGTTGTCGGCATTAGCAGCGAAGGCTACGAGAGCGAAAATAGACGCGATCGCGGCGGTACGTCTTAGGGACCGTTTCATTCGTGCATTCCTCCTTGCTGGCCCGCACCATGCGGGCGTTCCCAACCGATGTTCGCCAGACGTTGTCCAGCACCATCAATACGCCGTCTTTACCAAACTGGATCACCGTCGCGTCCGATATGACCGACGCTGCGGAAAACCGACCCAATGTTGGACCGCTGCTTCAGTGAATGCGTGAGAACGGGATTGGGCTCGCCGGGCCGCGTAAGATCCCAACTTCAATTCGCTGATCCAATCAGCAAGGTCATACGTAACGGAAGAAAAGTCAGCCGTCGGCTCGCGCTTCGACGGCAACCGCTCGCCAGCGCCGCCAGCGGATCTGGCAGTCCTCACCGAATGAGACAGGTCTGGTCAGCGTTGGCCACCGCATTAGGGGTAGAAGAATGTTGCAACGAACTTCCACTGACAAAAGAAGATGGGTCCGTGCGCTGGCAATTGCGATTGTACCGGTCGCCGCGACATCCATGCTAGGACAATTGGCGACCTATCCAAACCTCGAACGCTGGTATTCAGCGCTGGAAAAGCCGAGTTTTAATCCTGCGAACTGGATGTTTGCTCCGGTCTGGACAACGCTTTACATCCTCATGGCTTACGCTGCCTGGCGGCTCTTGATCCTCCCTGCCAGGACGCCGGGCAGGCTGACGGCACTGGCGCTATTTTACGTTCAGCTCGCCCTCAATGCGTTGTGGTCCTGGATGTTCTTCGCCATGCAAAGTCCGGTCGCCGGCCTGGTGAACATCATCGTGCAAATCGGGTTTATCCTCGCAACGATCGCGCAGGCCTGGCGCCTCGACAAGAAAGCGGCACTTTGCCTCTTGCCGCTGGCAGCGTGGGTCTCCTTTGCGGCCGTACTGAATTTCGCAATCTGGTTCCTCAATTGATGGCGTTGGCGCGAAGGCAATAGGTGTTCTCGCTTTGACGCATGCGACGCTCTGGACAGCTCAAATGTGCTCGGCCGCTAGCTCCATGAAGACATCTTTGGCTAAGATCGGGCGAGCCCGCGTCGCCCTTGCGTTGCCTCGTCATCGTGAACAGCTAGGCGCTCTGGACGGCGAGCAATTCGATCTTCTTTTCGAGACCTACGCGCTTGCCGCGATGACGGTCGACGAACTTTTGAGGAAACAGTCTCCTGAGCAAGACCTTAGACGGTATCGCGAAATATGCCTGGACATCCAGGAAGACATCACCTTGCTGCTTGGACGTCTGCAAAGGCAATCCGAATGAATTTGAGGTGCCTTAGCCGTTATTCTTGCCGGTTCCCTGTAGCCAGCCGGCAAGCTCCCGGCGCACGACGTGTTCGAGCACGGCCATGCCTTCGGCGCTGTCGTTCAGACAGGGGATGTGGGTGAACTTCTCGCCGCCATTGTGATGGAAGCTTTCGGCCGCCTGCTCGGCA
>NZ_LMJM01000054.1:0-173 GCF_001429005.1 Ensifer sp. Root954 | reverse complement strand
CTTTTCGCGCAAAAGCCGCGCGGTCTTCTGGCACTGGCAGTAGTAGGGATCGCCCTTGTCGAAGTAGCTCTTCGGAATGCCGTGGAAGGAGGTCAGAACCACCTCCGGCACCCAGTCGAGCGTCGCCAGGTGACGCTCGATCGAGGTTGCCAGAGCGTCGATGTAGACGGGAT
>NZ_LMJM01000053.1:154292-154463 GCF_001429005.1 Ensifer sp. Root954 | reverse complement strand
TCGACGGTGACGTCATAGGTCTGCGTCAGCTTTTGGCCAGCCTGCAGCGAGTCGAGCACGCTGTCGGCAACCTTGAAGCTCCAGCCGACCTGATCGGTTGCCTGGTTCAGCGGATCGAGCGCGAAGGTGCCGAGATAGCCGTTGCCGTTCGCCTTGAAGCTGGCGGTGTGC
>NZ_LMJM01000053.1:154040-154149 GCF_001429005.1 Ensifer sp. Root954 | reverse complement strand
GTCAGCAACCTTGAAGGTCCAGCCGACCGAGTTGCCCGACTGGCTGACCGGGTCGAGCGCGAAATTGCCGAGATAGCCTTCGCCGTTCGCCTTGAAGCTGGCGCTGTGG
>NZ_LMJM01000053.1:117392-153928 GCF_001429005.1 Ensifer sp. Root954 | reverse complement strand
CGAAGTGATGACCGGTGCGTCGTTGGTGCCGGTGATCACGATCGTCACGGTCTGGGTCGCCGTCCCCCCGTTGCCATCATCGACGGTCACGTCATAGGTCTGGGTCAGGATCTGGCCGGCCTGAAGCGAGTCGAGAACGCTGTCGGCAATCTCGAAATTCCAGCCAACCTTGTCACCGGCCTGACCGACCGTCCCGAGCGAGAAGGTGCCGAGATAGCCGTTGCCACCTGCCGTGAAGCTGGCGCTGTGCTGATCCAGCGTATCGACGTCGGAAAAGCCGACCGTGCCGCCCTGCGTGTGCGTAACCGTGTTCTCGCCAGCGGCATTGTCGCCAATCTCCGCGACCTTGCCGCTCTGCGGGCCCGTCGTGATGACCGGGGCATCGTTCGTGCCGGTGATTGTGATTGTGACGGTCGTCGACGACCTATCACCATCTCCGTCAGTGATCTCGTAGGTGAACGTATCCGTCACCATCTGGCCCGCGGCGAGACTTTGCACACCGGCCGTCGCGTTGTTGAGCGTGTAGGTATAGCTGCCATCGGAATTCAGCACCAACGTGCCGAACTGACCGGCCGTCGAACCGCCGACCAGACCTGTTGTGCTCCCGAATGAAACGGACGTCACCGATACGCCGTCTGCCCCTGCGATATCCTTGACACCGTCCGTGCCGTTCTCATCCGCACCTCCCGAACCGGTCAGCACGTTGCCATCTGCAAAGACGGCGCCATCTTCGGACACGCTGTCCGTGTCGGCGGCAGCGACCGGCATGTCGTCAGAGACCGCGACCGTCACCGTGCCTTCGGCCCTGTCGCCGTCGATATCGGTCGCAACCACCTTGACCTGGCCAAGATTCGCAAGGTCGTCGGAATTGATGCCGGGATGGCTGGCGTAGTTGCCGTTCAAGGTCGCCGTTACCGTGGCGCTGTCGCCTGCGCGAACCAGGTCGAGCGTGACAAGCGTCGCACCGCCGGCCCGGCCAACGATCTGCGTATCGGAAACACGGTCCCAGACCAGCACGCCGGTCAGCCCGCTGGTGTCACCGAACGCAATCGTCGCGATCGCATCCGAACCCGCGACGAAGCCAATCGTGCCGCTGCTCGCCTCGGCGCCACCGACCGGCGTCGAGCCATTGGCAAGGTTCTGGTCATCGAGCGTCAGCGCTGCGGACGCGGCAAGCGGATCAACCGACGGACCTGCGCCGTCCACCACCTTGATCGTCTGGCTGTCGCTCGTTGTATCGTTGTCGCCGTCCCTGGCCGACAGCGAGAACGTCACGTCGAGACCGCCGGCATTGTTAAGATTGCTTGCTGCCGTGAACGACCAGGTCTTGTCCGCATTGACCGTCAGCGTACCCTCGGCGAGCGTGAAGTCCACCTTCTGGCCTGCGGTCAACGTCAGCGTTTGCGTGGTGTTGCCAACCGTCACGTCCACCGTGCCGACGCCGTCGGCACCTCCCGTCAGCGTCCAGTTGCCGGAAAGTGTCTGCCCTTCGGCAACTTGAGCCGTCTCGGGATTCGTGATGCCGATTACAGGAATGTCGTCAACGACATCCACGCGCAGCGTGGCCGTGCCGGTGGCCCCGTCACCGTCGGTGACCGTAAGGGTGAAGATATCCCGGTCCTGCTCGACATTGGCACCAGGGTTGACGCCCGAACTGGTGATGGCGCTCGTCAGTTCATAGGTATACTGCGCGACACCGGTCGCGGGATCGTAGGCCGTGATGGTGAGCACGCCGAACTGGCCCGCAACCGACTGGCCGACCAGGCCGCCGATGGGAAAGGTCCGGCCGTTGATCGTCAGGCTGGCGATATCGCCGGCACCATCCGGATCGGAGATGGTGAAGATACCCTTGACCGACGCGCTGCCGTCACCGGCGCGCGAACCGCTGGCGAGGCCCGCTTCATCGACCTGCCGGTCGCTGACGAGGATGCCGCCGGGGCCGCTGCTGCCGTCGGGAATGATCGACGGTGCGTCGTTGGGATCGAGGGTCGGCGGCAGAAGCTCGGTCGTCTCAAGCGTCGGAAACTGCAGCGCGGTCGGCGCCAGCAAGTTGATGACCGGTCCGGCCTCGCCGATATCGCCATTAGCCCCTGCGAAGTCGCCGCCGCTGCTCTGGTTCGACACAACGCTGATGCTGCCGTCCGGGCCGGCGGCGACGTTGATGCCGTTTTCTCCGAGCACCGCCACGAGAGTTTCGCGCGGGATTTCGGCGTCGCCGATCAGGAAGGTCGGGACCTTCAATGCCGCGTTGTGAATGGTGATCGTGGAGCCGTCAGGCTGTTCCAAAACGATATCGCTGCCAACGACCTTGATCTTTTCGATCGACGCGCCCTCAGGCAAATGCACGATGTTCGAAGCATCGGCGCTGACTTGCGTCGGCATGGGCGCTGTCTGGGGCACGGTTTCGGCGCCCTTCACAGGGGCACCCGTCGCGGGGTCGATGAGTTCCGGCTCTCCTGCGGGAGCGGCCTGCGCAACCAGGCGGTCAGCCTTGCCGTCGGGCGCGTTGCGGAATTCGATTGCCTCTGCCGACAGAGCTGCGGCGTCGTTGGAAATTGCGGTGCCTTCGGTTGCCATGGAAATACCCCTCGACCTTTGCGGGCGACGAAAACATCAACCCTGCGAGAGCGCAATCGGCACCGAAGAGCCTCACCTAAAACAGCATACTATATTATGCTAATACCCAAAATTGGTGACGTTAGTACAAATTTAGTATTTCTGGTCATCGGTCGGAAACCAACCCTGCTTTCGGATCAGCGCCGCGATGCTGCCACGGCAAAACGTGCGTCATTCAATGACGTGGACGTCTATATCGCCAGGTGCCAGCGCAAGCCTTTTCCGAGACAGGCGAATGTGATCGGCCACCGTCCTCATCAGCAAGGTCAGCAAGTCCACGGCGTCCCCGATATAGAAGTGGCTTGAGCCGAAAGAATACACAAGTATAAAATTTGAATAAAATTTTAGATAAAACGTATCTCTTCGAAACACTCTAAATAATACATACCGCTTTACCGGCATTTTTCTTTTCGTTCGTACAGTGTCCTCAAGAAACCGAGAGACACGGCGATGAATAAGACGCATTGGAAGCACGGCAGGAAATACCTGAAGACTTCGGTCTTCGCGATCGGCCTTGCGTCGCTTTTCGCAACGACACCTACGCAGGCTGGCCAACCGGCCGTGCTCGGCCCCGGCCTGTTGCATCAGATGGTGAGCCTGGCAAGCCCGCTCGCCGCCATCGCAACGCAGACCATCGACACCTGGTCAAAGCAGGCTTCCGAAGCCCTCCGGCGCCAGAACGTGCAGCAAGTGGCGCTGGCGACCCGCCCTGATCTCCGGCCCCAGTCGTCCGCACAGTCGGAACCATCCGCCGTTTTCCACTCGGTTGCGTTCCGGGTGTCAGCGATCCCGGTCGCCCGCAAGTGGAAGTCCGTCTACCCGGCAGTGGTGGCTGCGGACTTCAACGATTGCGCACAAAAGAGCGGTTGCGCCGCCCGCGACATTCTCGGCCAGGCGATCGAAAACGCTGATGGTCTTGCCTTTCGCCAGAAGATCAGCGGCATCAACCGGACTGTGAACCGGATCGTTCGCTACCAGCCGGACTCGGAAAACTACGGGGCCAAGGATTATTGGGCGACGCCGGACGAAATTCTTGCCCGAGGCAAGGGCGACTGCGAAGACTATGCCATTTTGAAGATGGCCGCGTTGAAGGCGGCGGGACTGCCGTCGGAGGCGATGTCGATCGTGGTTCTGCGTGACGTCAGGCGCAACCTATATCACGCGGTCCTCGCGATCACGACGAGCCAGGGCCACTTCATCCTCGATAACCTCAGCGACGAGGTGAATCTCGATACCGCCTTGCCGAGCTATCAGCCGCTGTTTTCGGTCAGCGCCGAGCGTTCCTGGATCCACGGCATCAAGAGCACCGGCGACAAGGTCGCCTCCGCCGCACCGCTTGCCGACGTCATGCCCGGAGAAGGCATCGCCGTTCGCTGACTGTGCCCGCCAGGCTCGACTTGGCTGACGGCCTTGTGGTTAGCAGCGACCACTACTCAGTCAACCGAGAATGAAGCCGATGATCACGTCCTGATCCACGAGCGGGGCGAGTGCAGCATTGAGCTTGCCGCGCGTAACCTGCCCCTGCACCCCGATGGTGAAGCCCGCCGGCTGCGGCTCGCCCGGAGCCGCTTTCAAGCGCTGGACCAGATCGACGAACTGAACGTCGAACGAAAGCCTCAAGCCACGCGCCGCCTGCGGCTGCTGGCAGCGCAATACGCGCGTCTGAACGAAGGAGAGAAAGGCCGCGTTGTAGGCGACGATGTGCTTGCTGCCCGTGAGCGCAAAAGCTGGCGACGGGCTGGCGCGTACCTGGCTGGCGACGGCCGCGAGGCTGCCGCGCTTTCTGGCCGTCTCAAGCTGATCATGAAGGTGGCGGGTCGCGACATAGCGCAGACGTGCGGTCAGATTGCCGTCGCCTTCGAGTTCCCTTTCGCAGGACGCAACGATATCGGCAAGCCGACAGCCATTCCGTGCGGCAAGCTCGCCCAGACAGTGCCAGTAGATTTCCTCGAGCTTGATGCCGCGGCGTTGACCGCCGACGGTAACGACACGGAACCGAAGCGCACTCATGTCCTCTTCATCTGCCAGAGGCGGCGTCTCGTTCATCGGTCAGCGCTCCCGCAGCGCTTCCTCGCGGGCCTTGTTGATCGGCTTCATCAGGTAGGCAAGAATCGTCTTCTTGCCGGTCATGATGTCGACCGAGGCAATCATGCCCGGCATGATCGCGTATTCGCGCCCGTCCTTCACGAGGGCGGCCATGTCGGTTTTGACGCGCACGAGATAGTAGGTCTCACCGCTGTTCTGGTCGACGAGGCTGTCAGCGCTGACGGTCTCGACAATTCCGCCGAGCCCCCCATAGATCGAGAAATCATAGGCAGAAATCTTGATCAGCGCCGCCTGTCCGGTGCGAACGAAGGCGACATCCCGCGGCGAAAGCCGCGCCTCGACAAGCAGCGTCTCCGACGTCGGAACGACGCCGCCGATCACCGCTCCGGGCGTCACATAGGCGCCGACGGTGTTGACATCGAGCGTATTGATGATGCCATCGACCGGCGAGCGAATGTCGGTATTGGCAACCCGGCTTGTGGCGCCGCGAATGGTCTCATCGATCACCGAAAGCTGCGAAAGCGCCTCGGTTTTTTCGGCCAGCGCCTCCTGCTTCAGTTGCAGCGAGAGCTCCGTCACCTGCAGCGACGCCTCCCTGAGCGCCGCCTCGAGTTTGCCGACCGATTCTTTCCAGAGTGCGAGCTGTCCTCTGGTGTCGGTCAGTTCCTTCTCGACCCGAAGCAGTTCGGTCTGCGCGACGAGCTTGCGCTTGCCCATCGGCGCGAGCAGCTCCTGCTCGCGCTCGGTCACCTGCATGCTCTCGCTCAGCCGGGTGATGTTGGCCTCCGCTTCCGCCAATTCCTGCTGGCGCTGTCCCTCACGGGCCTGCATCACCGACAGCTTGTTGTTGAAGTTGCCGGCCTTGGCCTGAAGCAACTGCTCCTCGTTGGCGCAGATTGCCGGGGCAACCTTGGCGATATCCTCGGGGCAGATGTACTTGCTGTCGTAGGCCCCGGTCTCCTCGAGTTCCAGCCGTGCGATCTGTGCCCGCAGCGAGCGGGCCTTGGCTTCGAGCTCGCCGAGCGACGAGCCGCTTGCCGTATCATCGAGGCGCAGGATCAGGTCGCCGCGGCGCACGACCTGGCCGGGCTGCACGGCGATCTCGCGCACGATACCGGGCTCGCTCGATTGAATGATCTGAGTTTTCGAGACGGGAATGACCTTGCCTTCGCCGCGGGCGATCTCGTCGACCTCGGCGATCGCCGCCCAGGCGACGAAGGAACTGATCAAAAGGCCGATCACCAACAGTCCAGCGCGCGCGGCCAGCGGCGGTTTCTCAGTCATCTCGGCGCCCTCCGAAACGCGGGGACCGGCATTGCTTCATCGTCATTTAGATAAGGGTGGATCATAGCCCCGTCCCTTCTGCCGGCCCGGCGGGACCGGAACGTCGCTGCAACTGCTCGATAACGGCAGCCTTCGGTCCGTCGGCGACGATGCGCCCTCGGTCGAGAACCAGCAGCCGGTCGACAAGGCTCAGCATGCTATGGCGGTGCGTTGAGATCAAAAGCGTGACGTCGCCGCTGAAGACATTGGAAAGCTTGTTGATCAACTCGCGCTCACTGGCGAGGTCCATCGCACCGGATGGCTCGTCCAGAAACACCACCTTCGGCTTGCGCAGTAGCAGCCGGGCAATGGCGACCGCCTGGCGCTGTCCACCCGAAAGCTGGGAACCGCGTTCGCCGACAGGCATGTCATAACCACGCGGATGATGCGAGACGAACTCATCGACGCCGGCCAGTCTCGCTGCCGCAACCACCTCTTCGTCGCTGGCGGTCGGGTTCGCCATCAGCAGGTTTTCCTTGATGGTCCCGGAAAAGAGGTCGGAATTCTGCGACACGAACGAGACGGCCGAACGGACGACGGAGGGGTGTAGCTGCCGAATATCGACACCATCGAGCAGGATGCGTCCGGCGCTCGGCGCGTAGAGACCGGCCAGAAGGCGGCCGATTGTCGTCTTGCCCGAACCGATGCGGCCGATGATGCCGACGCGCTCGCCCGCTTTGATCGTGACGTTCATACCGCTGACCACCTTGTGGTCCGTTTGCGGGTAAGCAAAGTCGAGATTCGTAAAGGTGATGCTGCCGTTGCGGATCTCGCGGTTGACGAAGCCGATCGTGTCCGGTCGGTCCTCCGGCTGCTCCATCACGGCATTGAGGATCCGCAGCGACAGAATGGCCTGGCGCAGTCGCGCCAGCGTCATGGCGATCTGCCCGAGCGGCGCGACGGCGCGGCCGGAAAGCATGCTGGCAGCAATGATCGCGCCGGATGAAATCTTGCCCTCGGTAAATTCATAGGCGCCGGCAACGACGATGCAGACCGTGACCAGCTGCTGCACGAATTGCGTCGCATGCGAGGCCCAGGAGGAAATCTCCTTGATCTGCTCGGACGTGTTCGAGGAATGCTTGGCGAGCTCGTTCCAGCGGCGAAGCAACTGCTTTTCCGAGTGCAGCGTCTTCACCGTCTCGATCGCGCTTATCGTTTCGACCAGCAGCGCCTGACGCTGGGCTGATTCATTCGACGCGGCGGCGACGCGGTTGCCGATCTTGTATTGCGCGACATAACCGATGAGGAGACTGAAGATGAAGGCGACCGCCGGGATAATGGCGATCCAGCCCGCCACCGCATAGACGGCTGCGATGAAGACGAAGACGAAAAGACTGTCGATGATCGTGCTGAGCGTGTTCGACGTGAAGAATTCCCGAACGAATTCGTACTGCATCGCCCGGTTGGCGTATTCGCCGGTCGAAGGCGGTCGCGACGCCATGGTCGCATGCAGGATCTTCTCGAACAGCATGTAGGAGAGTTTCAGGTCCGCCTTGCGGCCGGCATAGTCGATCAGCGCCGCACGCACAGTCTTCAAAAGGAAGTCGAAGAGAATGGCGGTGCTGATCCCGAGCGCCAGCACCCAGAGGGTCGCGATAGCCTTGTTCGGCAGGATGCGATCATAAACGTTCATCGTGAAGAGCGGGGCTGCAAGCGCCAGCACGTTGATGAAGAAGGCGGCGATCGCGACCTGCACATAGGCCTGCCAGAACGGCTTGACCGTGGCGGTCAGCCAGTGGCGGCGGTCGATGTTGCGCGCCTCGCCGACGCCGCGGCCAGTCGCGGTGTTGAGGTAGGTGGCCGAGAAAGACAAGGCGTAGGCGAGCCCGCCGACGTCAAGGTCGGACAGTGTGATCGGCATCTCGCTGGGCGCCGCCAGTCTGTTGGAGAGGCTCAGCGTGCCGTCGGGCGCCTCTTCAAGAAGAGCCATGGCACTGCCATCGCGAAAGACCAGCAGCAGAGGGTAGACGAAATCACGATTGCCGATCGCGCGCGCGGAAACGAGCTCCGTTTCCAGGCCGACCCGCTCGGCAATACGGGAGACGTCCTCGGCGCTCGGCAACCGAGGGTCGAAGGGCACGTCCGAATAGAGCACACTATCTGACGAGGGGCGGTTCAAGAAGATGCAAATCTCCTTGAACGCCTCGGAAAAGCCGGTCAGAGACGGGCCAATCTGCACATGCCTGTCAATGCCTTGCATTACCACCGGTTGTGTCCACCCTGACGAGGACTATTCATTTCTGCCGGATCGGCGCCAACAGGTCGAGCGGCAAGTCGTTCGTCTGGCGCGACGGCACACGACGATAGGTTTCCGTGGCCGGCGCATCCGGGACATTGAACTCATTGCGCGCATAGGCTTCCGCTTGCGCCGGCGCCTTGATCTTCATGGTCGGCAGCAGCTGGCCTGTTGCTGCCAGCAGCCGGTACTCGGCAAAAAGCGCGGCATACTGCGCGGTCTTTGCCAGAACGCTGACGTTGAAACGCGAATTCTGCGCGCCGAGCACGTCGAGCAGCGAACGCTGGCCGACCTTGAGCTGCTCGCGATAGGATTCGACGAGTTGCACGTTCATCTGCGCCTGCTGGTTCAGCGTGCGGGCGATGTCGTACTGGCTGCCGCGGCGCTCCCAGGAGATGCGCACGGCTTCCTCGACCTCGCGGTGCGCCTGATGGAAGACCAGGCGCTGTTCGCTTGCGCGGCGCATCTGCTCCTGCTCGTTGGCGACATCGATGCCGCCACGATAGAGATTCCACTTCGCGACGATCCGGCCCTGTGCGTCCCAGGTGTTGCCGGTCGAGCCGTCGATATCGTTGCCTGAGCGCACGCGGCCCTCGGCGAAGACTTCGGGCAGCATGTTCGAGCGTGCCGCCTTGACCTGCGAGTCCGCGACATTGAT
The DNA here is from genome assembly GCF_001429005.1 of Ensifer sp. Root954. Taxonomy (NCBI): domain Bacteria; kingdom Pseudomonadati; phylum Pseudomonadota; class Alphaproteobacteria; order Hyphomicrobiales; family Rhizobiaceae; genus Ensifer; species Ensifer sp. Root954. The sequence continues at coordinate 145,049 of NZ_LMJM01000053.1, read as the reverse complement.
GTCGGAGTCGGCAGCCTTGATCCGCGGATTGTTGGTGCGCGCAATGCCGATCGCCGTCTCCAGTGTCTTCGGCAGCGCGCCGGCGACCGACTTCGGCATGGATGGATTGGTGAGGGGCTGTCCGACCAGGCGGTTGAAGCTGATCTTGACCGTATCGAAGGCCTCTTCCGCTTCCTGCAGGCGGGCCTTGGCCGCCAGCAGCCGTTCGCTTGCCTGCTGACGGTCTGCCTCGGTGAGAGCGCCGCCCGAAATCAGCGAACTGATATCAGACAGGATCGACTGGTGCACGCCGACGTTCTTGCGCGCTTCCGCAACGATCTGCTGCTGGAGAATATATTCGAAATACTCGCGAACGATCTGCAAGCCGATCGTCTCGGAACGCTCCAGCACCCGGAAGGAGGCGCTATCGACGCGCGCTGCTTGACGCTCGAGTTCGGCGCGACGGCCACCACCATCAAAGAGCTTCTGCGTGATGGTCAGCCCGACGTCGGAAGGATAGAGCGGATCGTTCTCGATCGAGGCAAGGCGACGGCTGCTGTCTTCGAGGTGGCGCACACCAGTCGATGCTTCGACGTCGACGCTCGGCAGATAGAGACCGCGCGCCTGCCGCAGTTCGAATTCGATCGCCTCACGGTTTTCGATCGACTGACCGATTTCCGGGTTCGATTCCATCGCAATCTGAAGCGCTTCCCTCAGCGTCATCGCTTCCGCAGCACCACCCGCAAACACCGTCGACGCGAGCAGAATAGAAAGCAGCCCGCCTCCAATAAATTTCCCCACTTTCAACTCTATCCCCCTCGCAATCAGTACGACATGCTGGTTAATCCAAACGTACGTCGCAACTGCCTTATTTATCGACAGATAATACAGAGGTAATATAAAGCAGGGACCAATTTTGGGGTGGTCCCTGGTAGGCCCAAGCTTTCGCACGGCTATGTTGCAAAAATGGAACAACGGTATTGCGCCGAAAGATTCCAGTAACCTATTGAATTGAAATAAGCTCCACGACAGTACTGCAGATGACAGGCAACCCTTTGCAACAGTGGGGCCCAGCGCAACACAACTCTAAAGCGGCAAACGAACTGGCCCTCAGCCGCCGCGAGCGATCGTTGCATACGACTCCGGCACAAGCAACGTTATCACCAGTCATTCACGCCAAAGGCAGGCGTACGAAATCGACAGGCCGGGTGCCCTCGCTGGCAACCATGACCGTCTCGGAGGCAGCTGCCCGGCGCAAGCGTTCCAGATCGACACTGCCATCGAACAAAGCTCCGCCGACGCTGAGTTCGAGGTCGACCTTGCTGCCATCGGCAGAGAAATGGGCGGACGACAGCGCCGTCGTCAGGCGGTTTGAGACATGTTCCGCATCCGTCTCCGTTGCGCCGACGAGCAGGACGTCGAAACTGGCTGGGCCCGTCCGGGCGACGATATCGTCGCGACGCACGGACGTGCTGATCGTCGAAGCGACGAATTGCAGCAGCTCCTCGCTCCAGGCCGGGCCGAAAGCAGCGCCGACGTCATCGAGATTGTTGATACGCAGATGAATGAGCGCGCCATGCAGCTCCTCGCCGGCGCTTTGGCGGCGGCGTTCGAGGCCATTGACCTGCTGTACGAGCCCGCGACCGGTCACGCAGCCCGTCGTGGCATCATGGGCGACAACATGATTGATCTGGTTGCGCAGGCGCTGCGCCCGGCGAAACTGCGTCGCTGCCACGACGATCAGTGGCACGCCCATCAGCAGGGAGATTAGCGCGGCACCGACCATGGCAGCCGCATAAGGCTGGTCGACCAGGGCGACCAGGCTGAGATAGACCAGGAGCTGGGCGAGCACGGCGAATCCAACAATGCCGCCGATGGCATATCGCGCGATCCGCCAATCTTTCTGCCCGTTGAACTGCACGTCTCTTTGCATGCCTCGCTCCCGATTCACGAATGACGATCGGTCTAGCGCGAGTTTATGGATTTTCCATTTCGATGGTACCTACAACTTTATGCAGTGCGCCGGTTCTCCGCAAAAAATGCACCAAAACGGGAATCGTTTTTCCGGCGTCTGCCCGGCGAGTGCGACGTTCGGTTGCTTATCGCTGCTCGCCTATCTCGACGCCGTCAAGCGCAGCAGATCTCTCGACACCTGGTTCCAGCTCGTCATCCAGGACTGAATGGCGAGCCGTTGGGGGCGACGCTTGGACGACCTATGACGTCGCCGCGGCCCGGAAGGCGCCAGCCAGCTTCCGCACCGCCCCCTCGATCTCGCTTGGCGTATAAGCGGCAAACCCCATGAGGAACCCGGGCTCGGGCTTGCCGCCGGCGTGAAGCGCGGACAATCCCATGATCTCGATCCCGACACGTCGTGCCGCATCGACGGCCGCGGCCTCCGAGATCGCACCTGTCAGCGCGCACGGCATCTGCAGGCCGCCATCGGGCACCCGCGCTTCAAGGAAATGCGGCAGATGTTTTATGACAAGCGTCGCCAAAAGGTCGAGCCGGTCGGCGTAGATGCTGCGCATTGTGCGCACATGGGCGCCGAAATGCCCGCCTTCCATGAAGCGCGCGAGTGTCATTTGCGCCATCGGAGCGGAGTGCCCGTCAAGCAGAGTACGCGCGACGGTCATCGGCTTGACCAGCTCAGGCGGCAGAACTGCATAGCCGATCCGAAGCCCTGGAAAGAGCGATTTGGTGAAGGTGCCGATGTAGATCGTCCGGTCGTGCGGATCGAGGCCCTGAAGGCAGGCCGTTGGTTTGCCGGCATAGTGGAATTCGCTGTCGTAGTCGTCCTCGAGGATCCAGGCCTGATGGCGGCTCGCCCATTCGATCAGCGCAAGGCGGCGATCGAGCGTCAGCGTGGCGCCGGCCGGGAACTGATGCGAGGGCGTCAGGAATACGGCCTTGACCTTGCGCGTCTCCGCCTTGATCTGGTTGACGGCGATGCCATGGCGGTCGACGCGGATGGGGACGCATTCGAGCCCCGCCGCATCGAACGCCTTGCGCGCGCCGTAATAGGCCGGATCCTCGATGAAGATGCGGTCACCGGGATCGAGCAGCATGTTTGCGCACAATGTCAGCGCCTGCTGCGAGCTGGTGAGGATCAGCACCCGTTCGGCCGTGGTACGGGCGCCGCGTTCTAGGTTCACATAGTCGGCAATGGCACGGCGCAGCTCCTCGATCCCTTGCGGGTCGCCGTGAAGCAGCGCCCTTCTGCCGGTTTCGCGCAAGACCTGCCGTCCGAGGCGCTCCCACAGCGCGAGCGGAAAAGTGCGCGTCTCCGGCACGCCATGGGCGAAGGGGCGGGGCAACAGCTGTTCACTGACGCCGCCGCTGCCGAACATGGCATTGCCCCGCCTGCTCAAAGCCGCTGCCTGGTTGGGCGACTGCGCGCGCCTTGGAGACAGGCGCCTGCCGGGTGCAAACTCCTTCACCTCGGCCACGAAACTGCCGCTCCCGACGCGACGGTCGATGAAGCCTTCGGCATGAAGCTGGCCATAGGCCGCTTCGATCGTATCGCGCGATACGCCGAGGGATTTGGCGAGCACGCGCGAAGCTGGAAGCGGCTTTCCCGGCCCAAGCGCACCGTCGAGGATCAACTGCCGGATCGCCCGCTGGATGCGCGCATGAAGCGGCATCCCAGCCTGGGCGGGCTGGGCAATCCATGCCTTCACGGACTCGAGTTGGGAATGCTTGAACAAATGGTCTGATCATCTTCAGAAAAATGGATGGGCATATCGGGCCAATGACTGGCTATTTGTCAACGCGGCTTGCCAGTCCTCCCCGAAATTTCAGGAGCCCCGATAGATCATGTCATCACATGTTTTCCCGTCATCCCTTCGCTTCAACGACCTTGCCCATCCCATTGTCGCGGGTCTGATCTCCGTCATCGTCAACTATGGCGGCACCTTCATCCTGGTCTTTCAAGCCGCGAAAGTGGCTGGGCTCAGCCCCGAGTTGACGGCTTCCTGGGTCTGGTCGGTCTCGATCGGCGTGGGAATGACGGGGCTTTGGCTGAGCTGGCGCTATCGCGAGCCTATCATCACCGCCTGGTCGACGCCGGCCGCAGCCTTTCTCGTCACTGCGCTTGCGACCACGCCCTATGCCGAGGCCATCGGCGCCTACATGATCTCGGCTCTAGCCTTCATCGCACTCGGGCTTTCGGGCTATTTCGAGAAGGTCATCCGGCTGATCCCGCCAGGCATCGCCGCGGGCCTGCTCGCCGGTATCCTGCTGCAGTTCGGCATCGGCGCGTTCGGCGGCGCAAGCGTCGATCCGTTGCTCGTCGGCCTGCTGGTTGTCGCCTACGTCGTCCTGAAGCGCTTCTCCGCCCGCTATGCCGTGGTCGGCATCCTCGTTCTCGGGCTCCTGTTCCTGCTCGCGGAGGGCCGGGTCGACCTGTCGGGTCTGAAGTTGGAGTTCGCGGCGCCCATTTTCACCATGCCGTTGTTCTCGCTGAACGCGCTGCTTTCGGTCGCACTGCCGCTGTTTCTCATCACGCTGACCGGCCAATACATGCCGGGAATGCTGGTGCTGCGGAATGACGGCTTCAAGACCAGCGCCAACCCGATCGTGACGACGACTGGCTTCGGTTCGCTGATCATGGCGCCTTTCGGCTCGCACGCCTTCAATATCGCGGCAATCACGGCGGCGATCGCAACCGGCAAGGAGGCCCACGAAGACCCCTCCAGGCGCTGGATCGCGGGTATCGCCGCGGGCTTTTTCTACGTGCTCGTCGGCGTGTTCGGCGTTACGCTTGCGGCCGTGTTCATGGCGTTTCCTGCGACCTTCATCACCACGCTAGCGGGCCTCGCCCTTCTCGGTACCATTGGTGGCAGCCTTGCTGCAGCAACAGCCGACCCGGCCTGCCGCGAAGCGGCGCTCATCACGTTCCTGGCCTCCGCCGCCAACATCAAGCTGCTCGGGATCGGCGGGGCCTTCTGGGGCCTGGTGATCGGCCTTCTCGCCTACATCGTTCTGAACGGCCGCCTACCGCAGCGTCGCGGGAGCAAGCTGCCCCTGAACGAAGGCACAGCGAAGTAGCAGGATGACCGGGTCCCGCCGCGTTTGGCGGCCTTCGTCGCTGATGAAGGCCCTATGGCGGGTTTTGGTCCATCTCGCCCAAAGCCCCCCAGCCCTGAAAATCGGCGAAGCCCACCAACGGAGAAACCGAGCATTTCAAAGGGTGGCGGCAACACATGCCGCCATCCGCCGCTCCAGGCGAAGTTGCGGAATGCCAATCGGTCCGTCAGGACCGAGCTTCACACTCCTTAACGCCAGCGAGCCACGTAGGCCGCCGTCGCGGGCCGCCTGTGACGGCTTCGTTGACGCATGTGCAAACGTCAGCTTGTTGCCGCTGGACAAGGCGAATGTAACGCTATAACACAACACATGTTACGTTATTACATTATAGGAGATTTCATGTCCCGCTCCGGTTTGCCCGCGCTTTTCGCCACCACCATTCTCGCGACCCTCGCCTTTCCGTTGACCTCTCATGCCGAGGAAGAACAGCAGCGCGAGACCTGGCGTTTGTTCATTGCCGACCACACCCAGCCCGTGGTCCGCGCCATCGATTTGGAAACGGACAAGGAAATCGGCCGTTTTGACCTTGAAGGCTACGCCGCCCTTTCCCTGAGCGACACCGGACGAACCGTCTTTGCCGTCCAGGGCGAACAGAACCTGATCCATGCCATCGACACCGGCATAGCGCTTTCCGATCACGGCGAGCACCGGGACATCGAGGTCAAGGAGCCGAGGCTGCTTGAGACAACCATTCGCGGACAAAAGCCCGGCCACGTGGTTGCCCATGGTGACGATCTCGCCATCTTCTACGATCGCGGTGGCAAGTTCGATCTGCTTGGCGAAAGCGCGCTTCTGGACGGCAAGGCGGAGCTCAAGGCTTACGATACTACCGCCGCACACCATGGCGTCGCGGTTTCGACCGGCAACCATCTTCTCGTTTCGGTCCCGAACCTCGAAGCGACGGTAAAGGAAGGTGAGCTTCCTCCCCGCCTGGGCCTGCGTGTTCTCGACAAGGAGGGCAAGCAGGTCGGCGATGTCGCAACCTGCACGGGGCTCCACGGTGAAGCGACGTCCGCCCGCCTGGCCGCCTTCGGTTGCGCCGAGGGCGTCCTGGTCGCACGCCCAGGTGGGCTCGATGGCCCCAAGCTCGAGATGCTCGCCTATGGCGACAAGCTGCCGGAAGGCAAGGTATCCACACTGCTCGGCGGCACTTCTATGCAGTTCTTCCTTGGGAACTACGGAGAAGACAAGGTCGTACTGATCGACGCCGACGCGAAGGAACCCTACCGCCTCGTCGAACTGCCGCTGCGGCGGGTGGACTTCATCCTCGATCCGGCAAAGTCACGCAACGCCTATATCCTGACGGAGGACGGCAAGCTTCACCTCCTTGACGTCGTGGATGGCGTGATCACCAAATCGGAAATCGTCACGGAGCCCTACAGCAAAGATGGCCACTGGCGCGACGCAAGGCCCCGCCTCGCCGTCGCCGGCAATCACCTCGCCATCACTGATCCGCGCCAAAGCCTGGTACGCGTGATCGACACGGAAACACTGAAGGAGACCCGCACGATCGCGGTCGAGGGACAACCCTTCGCAATCGTCGCAGCCGGTGGGTCGGGCGCAACCCACTAGGCAACACAGGCAATGAAGTCTGGACGCCGGCCAAAGGGCCGGTGTCCATAAGCAGGTGAACCCGGTAGCACCGGTTGCCCGACCATCGTTCGGCCTTTTCTTCCGGAATTACACCGAGAGCCAGCGCCAAGGTCTTAGCGGATTAACTTGCGCGGCCCGTTTCTATCCTTCGCCTTGGTCAATCATTTTAAGGCTGCCTTAAGGTAGCGGCCTGATCGCTCCGCCCTCGATTGAAGACGAGGACGCAAGAACGATGCGGAAAGCAAGTCTGCTGGCGCTGGTTTGGGTTTTGATTGCGGCCATCCTGCCAGCCCGGGCGCTCGAGGCGCCCCTGCCGATGGACGAGGCCTTCGTACCTGGGATCGCCAGGCAAGACGACGGCCGGCTGGCGATCACATGGACGATTGCTGACGGCTACTATCTCTACAGGGACTTCCTGGCAGCAGAAGATGAGGGTAACCGGCCGATCACCCTGCAAACCGAACCGGAGACAGTCAAGGACGATCCGGGCTTCGGCACAACCGAGGTCTATTACCAAAAGGCTTCGGCCCGGATCGCGAATGCGCCTCCGCTCATTCGCCTCACCTATCAGGGCTGCCAGGATGGCGGGCTTTGTTATCCGCCGACAACGCGGACGATCGATACCGCCGCGATGACCATCAGCAAACCGGTCGGTGGTTTTGCCTTTGCGCCTGCCAAGGACGCACGGCCCGTGGAAGCGCCGGACACAGGTTTTTCCATCGCAGCTGACGGCGGAGAAACGGCGGTCGACCGGCTCATGACCGGTGGCGGGTTTGCGCTGCTTCTTGCAGGCTTCCTCGGCTTCGGACTGCTGCTCGCCTTCACGCCCTGCGTTTTCCCGATGTATCCGATCGTCGCGGCCATGCTCACGCGCGAGGGAGAGGGGCTGACGGCACGACGCGGTTTCATGCTCGCCTCCGCTTATGTGCTGGCCCTTGCGTCCGCCTTCGGTCTCCTTGGCATCGTGGCCGCTTGGTCGGGGCAAAACCTGCAGATCGTGATGCAATCGCCCGTCGCTGTCGGCGTGGTCGCGGCACTGTTCGTCCTGCTGGCGCTCTCCAGCTTCGGGCTCTTCCACATCAAGCTGCCGGCAGTGATCGGCAACCGCCTGAGCGGCGGCCGGCAGAAGGGCGGCTCGGTCGCCGCCGCCGCCCTGCTCGGTCTTTCCTCCGCCTTCCTCATCGGCCCCTGCGTAACCGCGCCGCTTGCCGGCGCCCTCCTCTACATCGCCCGGACCGGTGACATTGCGGTCGGCGCACTCGCCCTTTTCGCCCTTGGCCTTGGCAAGGGCATCCCGCTCATCATCATGGCGACAATCGGCGGCAAGGCGCTTCCACGCGCCGGCGCGTGGATGGAACGTGTCCGGCACGTCTTCGGCTTCGCATTCCTGGGAACGGCGATTTGGCTTGCGACGCCGCTTGTGCCGGAGCGCTTCGTCCTCCTGCCCTGGGCCGTGTTTTCCCTTGCCTTCGGCATCTACGCGGTCGCTCCCGACGGGCTGCGGTCCACAGGCGGCTACGGCGTACTGACGCGCTTGACCGCCGTCGTCTCGCTCATTTGGGGTAGTCTGCTGCTGGTGGGCTTCGGCCTTGGAGCCAGCGATCCGCTCACTCCGCTCGGCCCGCTCAAGAGGGCGGCGAGTGTTGACCAAACAGCCGCCATCCAGAAGTCGGATTTTACCAAGGTCGGCTCGGCGGGCGCACTCTCCCGCCTTCTCGACACCGCAGCCTCCGGGAGGCAACCCACCCTCGTCTATGTCACCGCTGGCTGGTGCGTCACCTGCCGCACGATCGAGCGGTCCGTTCTGACAAAGCCTGATGTCGCGGCGAGCCTTGACGGGATCCGCTTGGTCAGCCTCGACGTCAGCACCCTCGATGCGGAGAATGGCGCACTGATGCGATCACTTGCCGTCGTTGGCCCGCCGACTATGATCTTCTTCAACCGCAGCAAAGAGGAGGCCCCCGGTACGCGCCTCGTCGGAGAAATCACGGCCGGCTCGCTTGCGGAGGCGGCACGGATGGCCAAGGGCAGCGCGCAATGAACGCCGTCGCAATAGGTCCCTTCGCTTTTTCCGCCGATCGCTTTTCGGTCATCGCCGGGTTGATCGTCTTCATGCTTGTCGGCTCGCTCCTTGCCGCCCGCATCCACAACCGGCTTGGCACCTTTACGACGGCTGCCACACTTTTCGGCGTTGTCGGCGCGCGCGCCGGGCATGTGCTCATCCATGCCGAGAGCTTCCTGCAGGAGCCGTTGCGAGTTCTCGCCATCTGGCAGGGCGGCTTTTCCCCGACGGGCGGATTCCTCGGTGTTTTCCTCGCCGCAGTGATGCTCTGGCGAAACGCACCGAAAGCCGCTCCTTGGGCGATCCTGCCGCTTGCGGCCGGCCTCTTCGTCTGGGTCGTCGCCACAACCCTTACCGATAGCGGCGCTGCACCCCGTGCCCCGGAAACGTCCTATGCCGTTCTCGCACGGAACGAGAGCCTCGCCATCGCCGAGCGCAAGGGCCGCCCGGCGGTTCTCAATCTCTGGGCAAGCTGGTGTCCGCCCTGCCGGCGGGAAATGCCGATGATGGCGGAGATGACCGAAAGGAATCCTGAGGTCGACTTTTTCTTCGCCAACCAGGGCGAAAGCCGCGCGGCGATAGAATCCTATCTGCGCCAAACAGGCGTCGACCTGGAAACCATCCTTCTCGACCCTTTCTCGGGCCTATCCCGGCACTACGGCGCGATCGGCCTTCCTGCCACACTTTTCATCAACCCGGACGGTACGCTCGCCGCCACCCATCTCGGCGAAATCTCCCGCGAGGCAATCGCCGAACGGCTCGCCGCCTTTGCATCTGAGGACAGGAAGCAGGCAGAATGACAGCCCCGGCCTTTCCGACTTTCGTCGTTTGCCTGCGCGGCATGATCCTCGAAATCGCCGCACGCGCCGTCGCTCTCGGCCCCAATCCATTCGCACAAGGAGAAATCTGATGTTCACCCGCAGAACCGTTCTGACGGCCACGGTCGCGACCGCCGCCGCCGTGCTTGTCGGAGGCCGATCATCCTTCGCCCAGCAATTGACCAAGGAGGAGGTGTTTTTCGACAAGGACGCGCCCGTCCTTGGCAATCCGAAGGGCGATGTCACCATCGTCGAGTTCTTCGACTATCAGTGCCCTTACTGCAAGAAAGTGCATCCGACGGTCGAGAAGGTGGTCAAGGCCGACGGCAACGTGCGGCTCGTGCTGAAGGACTGGCCGATCTTGGGCGAAGCCTCCGTATTCGCCGCACAGGCAGTGCTTGGAGCCGCCCAGATCGGCAAATACCAGCCGGCGATGGAGGCGCTGATGAAAACCAAGGCGAGGCTGTCGCAGGACGACATCGAGAAGGCGCTGACCGGGGCGGGTCTTTCGATGAAGGACCTGACCGCAGCCGTGAACACGCACAATGCCAAGATTTCCGGGCTGCTCGACCGCAACTACAGTCAGGCACTCGCCTTCAATTTCGCCGGCACGCCATCCTTCGTCATCGGTTCGGCGATCATTCCCGGCGTTCTGGATGAAAAAGGACTGAAGGACGCCATCGCCAAAGCGCGGAGTTGAAGCACGAACTTGGTGAGCTTACCGGACTGCCGCTTCGAAAGGCGGCCAGAGCCCATTTGCGCGCGACCTGACCGGTTGAAAGGGTCGCGCGCCGAGAGGTTCACCTTGGCAGCCAGCCGACGAGCGGAAACCGGGATCGCTCAGCCTGGTGAGCCACCGCAGTCCGACCAGGCAGGCACCCATTCGGCCACCCGACTGCGGCCTTTCTGGCATCATTGAACGACCTTGCTAGGCCGAGAATTTCACCGTTACGCCGCGCTGCCGAAAGTACGCCTGCATCAGCTTCCGTCCGGAACGGTTGTTTTGCACGAGCCTGGTCGGGTCGAATACGGCCTCTTTCAAACCTGCCCGCATCAATGCTGCCTTGAGGGTCGCGATATGAAGATCGATGTCGGCATTGTCTGCCTGCAGCGATGCGTAAATGCGATCTGTTGCCTCTGCTACGGTCGGTTCGCTCACTATACACTCCTGTTGCTGTCTTGCTGGCGTTTGGCACGCTTGTCGGCTTGGCCCTATTTGCTGGAGCCGCCAACGTCAATCGGGAGAGGGCAGAATGTGCTTCCGACAGAACGCAGCAGGGCCTTGGAACAGGTTATCGAAGGTGTCGGCTTGACGCCTCGACGAAGGCGTCGAAGACGCGAGCGCCCGGATGGCTGTCGGCATCCAGCATTTCGGGGTGCCATTGAAGGCCCATGGCAAAGGTCTGCGAGCCGATCTCGATCGCTTCAACGACACCATCCGGGGCTCGGGCCGTAACGGTCACCGCGCCCGATACCTCCACGATCGCCTCGCGGTGAAACGTGTTCACGGTGAATGTTTCGATGCCGAGGATGTCGGCCATTCTGGTGCCGGGGACAACGCTGACGTCATGCGAGAAATTGGCCTGGTCGTGATTGAGCGCGTCGGGCCACGACGAATGGACATCGGAAACCATCCGGCAACCGTTGAGGCAGCCGAGCATCTGCATGCCGTTGCAGATGCCGAGCACAGGCTTGTCGCGCGCAAGGAAACTTTCCATCAATGCCATGTCGACGGCTAGCCGATCCGAGGGCGGATACTGGGATTGGTCTCCTTCGACATACCAGCTTTTCGGGAAGTTGATGCGGCCGCCGACGCTTAAGAACCCATCAAAATCTTCGACGACCTGGTCGACGAGATCGGGAACATAGGGGATGCCGAAGGCAAAGGCGCCGGCGCGGCGCAGGGCGGAAAAGTAATTTCGCGAGACGTCATAGCGTCCACCGCCCGCACTGGTGTTTTCATCCATGATCACGGCGATCTTCGGCATGCGTTTCATCGGGTTCATCCTAGATTTCAATGATTCCAAGTTCGGACGTTGAGCAACCTAGCCTATCTTTGCCGCGGGGCGGAACGGGGCTTCGCTCAGCGCATTCCATCGGTTAGGCCAAAGCCATCCGAACCCTATGGTTCCCGCCGATCTCGATCAGTTCGGATCGAACAGGCGCGGTAAAAACATCCGGCGCGGTGCTGCCATCGGAAACGAAGCTGCGGCCGGCAAGTTGCGGCACGGTGGCGTCGCTCGCCTGCCTTTCCGCCGGATTCAGCGCAGCATCCGGATCGGGAATGGCGGCGATCAGGCGGCGCGTGTAGGGATGGGTGGGGACTTCGAAAATCTCGCGCCAGCCGCCCTCTTCCACGACTTCGCCGAAATACATCACCAGCACCCGGTCGCTCATATGTTCCACCACGCTCAGATCGTGGCTGATCATCAGATAGGAGAGGCCGAGTTTTTCCTGAAGGTCGAGCAGCAGATTGATGATCTGCGCGCGGATCGACACGTCGAGGGCCGAGACCGGCTCGTCGAGCACGACGATCTCAGGCTCGAGGATCAGCGCGCGGGCGATGCCGATGCGCTGGCGCTGGCCGCCGGAGAACTCATGCGGATAGCGTTTGGCCTGTTCGGGCGTCAGGCCGACATTCTTGAGCATCGCCTCGATGCGGCCTTCGATTTCCGAGGCGGCGGTAATGCCGTGCAGCCGCAGCGGTGCTGCGAGCGAGGTGCGCACGGACTGGCGGGGGTTGAGCGAGGCATAAGGATCCTGGAACACCATCTGCACCGCTTTCGCCCGGTCCATCCGTTGCGGCGCGCCGGGCCCCGCGAGCGGCTGACCGCGATAGCGGATCATGCCCTCAGTCGGTTCCTGCAGGCCGAGAATGGAAAGCGCCGTCGTCGATTTCCCGCAACCGGATTCACCGACGATCGACAGGCATTCGCCATTGGCAAGCTCGAAGCTGATGCCGTTGACGGCGTGAAGCGTACGCCGTCCTTTGCCGAGCAGGCCACCGCCGGAAATGGGGAAACGGACATGGAGATCGTCCACCTGAAGCAGCGGCGCGGTCATGGCTGGCTCCCTTCCCGTTCGCGTGGCGCGATGAAGCGGCTTTCCGTCAGCTTCGAGCGGTCGGCGATGATGCTGTCGATGTCGACGAGCCGCTGCCGCCCATGTTCGCTGCGGCTGCCAAGGCGCGGCAGGGCGCCGAGCAGGCCGCGGGTGTATTCGTGCCGCGGGCTTTCAAAGAGCGCCCGCGTCTCGTTCTCCTCGACGAGGCAGCCCGAATACATCACGCCGACGCGCTGGCAGATGCTGGCGATGACGCCAAGGTCGTGGCTGATGAAGAGGACGGCCGTCCCGCGCGCCGCGCAGAGTTCCTTGATGAGGCGCAGCACCTCGGCCTGCACGGTTACGTCGAGTGCCGTCGTCGGCTCATCGGCGATCAACAGGTCCGGGCTGCAGGCAAGCGCCATCGCGATCATCACCCGCTGGCGCAGCCCGCCGGACATCTGGTGCGGATAGTTCCTGGCACGGCGATCAGGGTTGGGCACGCGCACATTCCCGAGCGCTTCGACGGCGAGCTTTTCGGCTTCCGCCCAGCGTTTTCCCTGATGTAGCACGAACATCTCGGCGATCTGTCGCCCGACCGTTGAAAGCGGGTTCAGCGCCGTCATCGGCTCCTGGAAGATCATGGCGATGCGATTGCCGCGCAGGCGCCGCATCTCGCGTTTCGGCAACGCCAGCAGGTTCTGCCCCTTGAACAATATCTCGCCACTGGTAACGGCAAGCGGCCGTTTCAAAAGGCCCATGACGGCAAGCGATGTGACCGATTTTCCGGACCCGGATTCGCCCACGAGGCCATAGGCCTCGCCGGGCATGATCTGGAACGAGACGCCCTTGAGCAGTGGATGGTAGCTGGAACGGCCGAGCGAAACGCCAAGCTGCAGGTTCTTGATGTCGAGAAGCGGCGCGGTCATGGCTTGCGCGTCCTCATATGCGGATCGAGGCTGTCACGCAGACCATCGCCGAGAAGGTTGAAGCCAAGCACCGAAAGGAAGATGGCAAGGCCAGGGAAGAGCGCCGCCCAGGGGGCGAGCTGGATCAGCTGGCGTGCATCGGTCAACATCGAACCCCAGCTCGGGAATGGCGGCTGGATGCCGAGGCCGAGGAAGGAGAGCGCCGCTTCAGACAGCACCGCCGACCCCATGCCGAGCGTTGCCATGACGAGGATCGGCCCCATCATGTTCGGCAGAATCTGCGTGAACATGATGCGCAGGTCGCCATAGCCCAGCGTCTGGGCCGCCTGCACGTAGCCTTGCGATTTCAAGGAGAGAGTCGAGGAGCGAGCGATGCGGCAGGTCCAGCTCCAGTTGGTGAGGCCAAGCGCGATCAAGAGCGACGGCAGGCCGGGGCCAAGCACCGCCATGACGGCAAGCGCGAAGATCAACGAGGGGATGGCGAGCATGACGTTGGTCAGGCCGTTGACCAGATCGTCCCACCAGCCGCCCCAATAGCCGGCCGTCATGCCGAGCGTGACGCCGATGATCGAGTTGATCACCTGCGACACGATGCCAACAGTCAGCGAGATCTGCGCGCCGTAAAGAATGCGGGTATAGACGTCCCGTCCCTGCCCGTCCGTGCCGAACCAGAAGGTGGCGTCCGGCGGCAGTTCGGAGTTCATCAAGTCGGCATCGAGCACGGGGTCAAAGGGCGCGATCCAATGGGCAAGGACACCGGCGAAGATGACGAGCGCAGTCAGCGTCGCACCGAGCCAGAAGTTGAAGCCGAGGCGCACGGTCGTCACTCCTGCTTGATGCGCGGATCGATCGCGGCATAGACCAGATCGACGGCGGTGTTGATGATCAGGAACCACAGCACGATGACGAGGATCGTGCCCTGCACCACGGGAATGTCGCGGATCGCCACACTATCGACCAGCAGCGAGCCGATGCCCGGCCAGGCGAACAGCTTTTCGATGACGACGGCCTGGCCGATCAGCGAGCCGAACTGCAGGCCGACCGTGGTGACGATCAGCACCAGCGCATTGCGCGCCACGTGCCAGCGCACCACCTTCGCCTCGCTCATGCCTTTGGAATGGGCGGTGCGAATGAAGTCGGCGTTCAAAACGTCGAGCACGCCGGCCCGGGTGGTGCGCGCCAGCAGCGCGAGCGGCGTGACGCCGAGGGTCACGGCCGGCAGGATGAGGTTTCGAAACGAGCCGTCGCCGTAACCGAAACTGGGCAGCCAGTTCAGTTGCAGGGCGAAGAGATACATCATCAGAAGGCCGAGCCAGAATTGCGGCATGGAGAGGCCCGAAACCGCCCCGATCATCGTCACCGTATCGAGGATCGAACCGGGCCTGAGTGCTGCAAGAAAGCCGAGCGGCACGCCGACAACGATGGCGAAGACCATGGCGGCGACGGCCAGCTGAAGCGAGGCGCCCATGCGGTCGTTGATGAGGTCAATGACCGGCTGGCGGGTGCGGAAACTGGTGCCGAGATCGAACTGGGCGAGATCCGTAACATAGGTCACGAAGCGCTCCATCAGCGGCTTGTTCAGACCGAACTCCTCATTGAGGCGAGCGATCATTTGCGGATCGGCGGCACGCTTTCCGTCGGCAAAGAGGCTGGCCGCGAAGGTACCGGGGACGACGGAGAAGATAACGAAGATCAGCAGCGCCACCACGACGATCGTCGGGACGACCTGCAGAATGCGGCGCAGGGTAAAACGAAGCATGAGCGGTTCCATTTTGGCCACCCGGATGGGTGGGACAACTGATGTGTGGGGCGGCCGAAACCGCCCCGAACCTCTCAGGGCTTACTTGCGTGCGTCCGGCGCCGTGTCGTCGATCCAGATCTCGTCATAGGGCTGGACCGCCAGTTCCGTGGCGTTCGGGACAAGGCCGTGGATCCAGGGCTGGTAGGCCATGACCGCCTTGTTGTAGTTGAAGAACCAGACCGGCGCATCGTCCTGCACGATGTTGTTGGCCTGGCGCAGCAGATCGCTCTGCTTGGCAGGGTCGCGTTCCTGCTGGGCCGCCTCATAGAGTTTGTCGAAATCCGGGCTCGCATAGCTCGCGTAGTTGCAGGCGGACTGCGCCGTCTTGGAATAGAAGCAACGCAGTGCATTGAGCGGGTCGGGACCGGACAGGTTCGACCAGATGAAGGCCTGGAAGTTGTTCGACGTCACGGCATCGCCAAGCGCCGAGCTTTCGACCGGCTTCGGCTTCACGGTGACGCCGACCTTCTTCAGCATCGGCAGGATGGCTTCAACGATCGGCACGCCCCAGCTTTCGTTCGGGCTCGCCGTGACTTCGAACTCGAAGCCATCGGCATAGCCTGCTTCCGCCAGGAGTGCTTTCGCTTTCTCTGGATCGAAGGCGTAGGGCACCTTGTCCTTGTCGAAGGCCGGCGAAGACAGCGGCAGCCAGCCGGAGGCGGGGTAGGCCTTGTTCTTGACGAGCCGTTCAATGATCAGCGGCGCATTGATCGCATGGTTGATCGCCTGGCGGACCCGCTTGTCCTTGAAGGGTTCGAAGGCCGGGTTGAAGCCGATGTTGCGCGTATAGACCTCGGCAACTTCGAGCAGGTGATCCTTCAAGGCGTCTTCACCCTGATAGGCCTGGTATTGGGTCGGGCCAAGGATCGAGACATCGATTTCCTTGTTTCGGAACGCGACGTCGCGCGCGGCGTCCTCGGCCATCAGCACGATGTTGATGCGGTCGAGATAGGGCTTGCCCTCTTCGTAGTACTTGTCGAACTTTTCGACAACGACCTGCGATCCCGGCACGTGCTCCTTGAAGACGAAGGCGCCGAGGCCAACGGGGGTCTTGGCGAAGCTCGATTCATCCTTGACATCAGACGGATAAATCACCGTCGTGTTCTGCATCAGCGGGAAGCCGGGGTTGATCGGTCCGGTATAGGTGATCTCCAGCGTGTGGTCGTCGATTTTCTTGAGACCGGAAATCTCCTCAGCCTTGCCGGCGATGAACGCATCCGCACCCTTGATGACGGCAATGTAGCTTGCGCCCGGGAAGGCGTTCTTCGGGTTGGCGATGCGCTTGTAGCTGTAGATGATGTCGTCGGCCGTCAGTGGCTTGCCGTTGTGGAAGACGGCATTTTCGCGCAGGCGATAGGTGTGCACCGTACCATCCTCGGACACCTCTTCCGAGCTAGCGAGTTCCAGGACCGGCTTGTTCTGGATCGAATCCCAGCTGTAGAGCGCGCGGTGGATCGCCTGGGTGATGAATTCCTCCTGGGTGTTCGGGCTTGCCTGAACGTCGAGCGTGGCGAAGCTCGAGCCATAGGGTGCGGTAAAGACGAGCGTTCCGCCGTGGCGTTCGCCGGCAGCCAGCGCTCCGGTTGCCACCCCGAGGCCGAGCATTGCGGCCAATGTCAATCTTTTCAGCATGCTGTTTTCCCTCTCGTGCCGTTTTCGGCTTTGTGTTGATTGGTCTTTCAGGTCGTCAGCGTGCGTCGTGCACGACGCGGCCTGCAAGCAGGGTCATCAGGCAGCGTGTGCCTGAGAGAATGGTATCGGCCGGTGCCTCCAAGAGGTCGTTGTCGAAGACGGCGATGTCGGCCCATTGTCCCGGCACAAGCCTGCCCTTCACGTCTTCGGCCTTCTGAGAATAGGCGCCGTATTCCGTGTAGGCCTGCAACGCTTCCTCGCGGCTCAGCTTTTCCGCCTCCACCATCACGGTACCCTTGCCGGTCTTGCGCGTGATCATGGCGTGAAGGTTCGGGAAGGGATCGGGCGAGCAGACGGGCGAATCCGAGCCGGTCGAGGGCTTGAGACCCATGCGCATCCAGGTGCCGATCTGGTAGGAGGCCTTGCCCCGTTCCTCACCAAGCACGGAAACGTAGCTGTCGCCGAAATCGTGGATGAAGGCCATCTGCGGCGCCGGCAGGATGCCTGCCGCCTTCATGCGCCGATCTTGCTCCGGGCTCGAGAAGCCGCAATGCTCGATGCGATGGCGCCGATCCGGATCGGGATTACCGGCCAGCGCCTTTTCGTAGGCCGTGATCAGCTGCTCGATCGCACCGTCGCCGATGGCGTGGCAAGCCATCTGATAGCCCCGGTCGTGGCAGGATTTGACGATCGCCTCGACGTCGGCATCCGGCAGCATCTGTACGCCGATATTGTCGGGCTCGCCAAGATAGGGCTTCGACATCCATGCGGTGCGCCCGCCGGCCGAGCCGTCGAGGAAGATCTTCACGGCCCCGACGCGCAACATGTCGTCGCCCGCACCGGAAATGAGCCCGGCACGCCAGGAATCCTCTACGATCGAGACGCCGGGGTCGCCGAGCAGTGTCAGCCAGACGCGCACCGGCAGGCGGCCGGAAAGCTTGGCCATCTCATAAGCCTGGATTTCCGCAAAGCCGGCAAGTTGGCCGACCGCCGCATCCATGCAGCTCGTAATGCCGAGCGACAGAAGATAGCGCCCTGCCCGCTCGATGCCGTCGATCAACTCCTCCGTCGTCACCTCGGGAATAGCCGTCTTGATGAGGTTCTGCGCGTTTTCCGCCAGGAACCCGTTGAGGCGCCCGTCCGTGGTGCCGATTACGCCGCCGTCCGGCACCGGCGTCGCCTCGGTGACATCCGCCAGGCTCAGCGCCAGCGAATTCGCGATGGCCACATGGCCGCAGGCGCGCGTCAGCAGCACGGGATGATCCGGTACGGCGCGGTCGAGTTCCTCGCGGGTCGGATGCCGGCCGACATCGAGCTTGACCTGGTCATAGCCCCGTGCCCGCACCCATGCGCCCTTCGGCGTGACGGCCGCGCGTTCGGCAAGTTTCTCCATAAGGGCGGCAAGCGTCGGCGCAGCGGCAGGGGTCGCGTCGACCCAGCCCATGGTGATGCCGGTGGAGATCAGGTGAAGGTGATTGTCGATAAGACCGGGGCTGGCAAAACGGCCTTCGAGATCGATCACCTTGGTATGGGGCCCCTTGAGGCTCGCCATCTCGGCATCGCTGCCGGTGGCCAGAACCTTGCCCTGCCAAATGGCAACGGCCTCGCTGATCCCCTCCTCCCTGCCTCGCCAGATTCGGCCGTTGTGCAGAATAAGATCAGCGTGAAGCTGGAAGGCCATTAACAATCCCCCTTTTGTTATCAGCCTGATTTCGTGAGCCTCCTCGCTGCCTCGAAATCAGAACTGTTTGCCTTGGGCGCAACGTGGAAGGTTTGTCGGGGTTTGGCTAATTCGCTTTTAGCAAAGGCTGATGCAATATCGGCATAGCGATTTCTTTCCAACGACTTATGATCCCCTCAGCTGCAACGCAGGGGAGATCTGGGCATGGAGATCAAGTGGCTGGAGGACTTCGTGACCCTCGCCGACACGTGGAGTTTTTCGCGCGCTGCCGAGTTGCGCAACGTGACTCAGCCGGCGTTCAGCCGCCGCATCAAACAGTTGGAGCGTTGGCTCGGGGCAACGCTGATCAACCGCGCCACCATGCCGGCGGAACTGACGCCGGCAGGTCGCAATTTCCTGCCCATAGCGCAGGAGGCAATCCGAACCTTCTATGCAGCGCGCGAATCGCTACGCCCGTCTCACGAAGAAGGCCTCATCCGCTTTGCCGCGCTCCATACGCTGACGGTAACGATCTTCCCTGGCTGGCTCAAACTGCTCGAAAACGCAGGTGGCGCTTTCAGCACCTCGCTGATGCCCGACCGCGGCGGCATCGAGGCCAATCTTGACGCCCTCATCGGTGACGAGGCGGATTTCTTCCTGACTTATGCGCATTCGGAGGTGCCATTCCATCTCGACCGCGCACAATTCTCGTCGCTGACGATCGCCCATGATCGGCTGATCCCGCTCGCCGCCGCAAACGTCTCTATCCCCGATGGTACGCTACCGGGGCTGAATATTCTCGACCGGGCTGTGGCGCAGCCGCGGCTCGCCATTCCCTATCTGAGCTACGGGTTCAATTCGTTCTTCGGGGTCGCCCTTTCGCGTCTCATGCTGCGGCGCCCGCCCTTCCGGCGCCGCACGACGCATGAAAACACGATCAGTGCCGGGCTGATGAACATGGCGATGTCGGGTGCCGGCGTCTGCTGGTTGCCCGAAAGCCTTGCCCGTGACGCGATCGATGCCGGTGGCCTCGTACCCGCCTCTGCGGATAAGGGTTGGAATCTCGACCTCGAAATTCGGCTTTACCGTCACGCCGCGACGCGCAGCCGCAGGGTCGAGGACCTCTGGCAAACGGCAAAGCTCTTGCTGGAACGCGAGCCCGCCTAGACGGGCTCGCGGGAAGATCAACACGCGCAATTCGTCGCATCGCGAAAAGATGGTCTAAATCTTGACCCTCAGCGCACGCGGATCATATGCCGGTGCCAGATGCACCGTCGCGGCATAGCGAATGCCTGCAAGATCGATCTCGAAGCGCTCCCCCTCGAGGAACGTTTTGTCCACGCCTTCAGGGTTTTCAAGCAGGCCGAGTGCGACCGAACGCCCAAGCGTGTGACCGTAGGCGGCGGAGCGGACCTCGCCGACCGGTTTTCCCGCACGCAGGATCAGTTCGCCGCCCCAAAGCATGGGCAAGGGATCGTCCAGGGTAAACTGAACGATGCGGCGCGAGGGCAGGCCCTTGGTCTTTGCGGCCACGAGCGCATCGTGGCCGACAAAGCCGCCGGGTTTTCCCAGAGCAACCGCAAAGCCAAGACCAGCCTCGTAGGGGTTGATGTCGGGCGTCAGTTCCCGGCTCCAGGCGCGGTAGCCCTTCTCCAGCCGCAAAGCCTCAAGCGCATAGTAGCCGCAATCCGTCAGGCCGAAGGCGCGACCGACCTCGTGCAGCGCCTCGTAAACACCGACAGCGAATTCTGTCGGCACGATCAGTTCCCAGCCGAGTTCGCCGACATAGGTCATGCGGTTGGCAAAGGCCGTGGCGTAACCGATATCGATCTCGCGGATAGTCGCGAAGGGAAAGCCCTCGTTCGAGATATCCGCCGAGGTAAGCTTCGAGAGGATGTCGCGCGATTTCGGTCCCATCAGCGCCAGGACTGCATAGGACGACGTCACGTCGGTCAAAGTCACGTGGGCGTCCGCGGCAAGGTTCTTGCGGATCCAGTCCGCATCATGCACCGCTTGGGCCGAACCTGTGATCAGCATGAAGCGATCGGCCGCAAGTCGCATGACGGTCAGGTCGCTCTCGTAGCCGCCCCGCGCGTTCAAGAGTCCGGTATAGACAGAACGGCCGATCTCGCCGTCGATGTCGGCAGCGCAGATGCGGTTAAGCGCTGCTGCCGCATCCCGCCCCTGCACAAGCAGCTTGGCGAAGGAGGTCTGGTCGAAAATGCCGGCGGCCTCGCGCGTTGCCTTCATCTCGCGCTTGACCGCTTCATGCCAGTTCTGCCGACCGAAGGAATACTCGGTGACGGGGCGCTCGCCTTCCGCAGCAAACCAATTGGCCCGTTCCCATCCCATTTTCGAACCGAAGCACGCGCCCTTGGCGGCAAGCCGATCGTACAGAGGCGAACGGCGGAAGGGGCGTGCCGTATCCAGCTCCCGGTTCGGCCAAGGCATCGCATAGTGCAGACCGAGCGTTTCCTTGACGCGATCGTGAAGCCAGCGCGGATTGTTGTTGAAGCCCGCGAAGCGACGGATATCGACCGGCCAAAGATCCATGGTCGGCGCGCGGTTTACGATCCACTCGGCAAGGGCTCGACCTGCCCCGCCGGCGCTGGCAATCCCCATGGAGTTGAAGCCTGCGCCGACAAAGAAGTTCTTCAGTTCGGGCGCCTCGCCGAGAATGAAATTGTTGTCCGGGGTAAAACTCTCCGGGCCGTTGTAAAACTTCTTCACCTCGGATGTTTCAAGCTGCGGCACGCGCTGCAGCGCATTGTGCATCAGGATTTCGAACTGATCCCAATCGTCAGGTAAGAGGGCGAACTCGAAATCGTCGGGAATGCCTGCCATGCCCCAGGGCTTGGCTTCCGGCTCGAAGCCACCCATGACGAGCCCGCCGACTTCCTCCTTGAAATAGATGTAGCCGTCCGGATCGCGCATGACCGGCAGGTCAGGATGTACGCCCTCGATGCGGCCGGTGACGATATACATGTGCTCGGCCGAGTGCAGCGGCACGGTGACGCCGCACATCTGGCCGACCTTGCGTGCCCATTGACCGGCACAGTTGACGACGATCTCCGCGGCAATGGCCCCCCGATCGGTTTCGACGCCGGTGACGACGCCGTTTTTGGTCGAAATGCCTGTGACCCGGACGCGCTCGATCACGCGGGCGCCGCGATTGCGGGCGCCTTTGGCGAGCGACTGCGTGAGGTCTGTTGGATTGGCCTTGCCGTCGCCCGGCAGCCAGACGGCGCCGACGAGATCGTCGATCGCCATGACCGGCCAGAGCTCCTGCGCTTGCTTCGGCGAGATCACCTCGATCGCGACGCCTTGGGCGCGAGCAGAGGCCGCCGTGCGCTTCAACACGGTCATGCGGTCTTGCGTGCGGGCAACCGAGAGCGAGCCGCAATTCTTCCAGCCCGTGGCAAGGCCGGTCTCGGACTCAAGCTCGCTATAGAGCTTGGTCGAATATTTGATGAGGCCCGTCATGTTGGCGTGGCTGCGCAACTGACCGACGAGACCGGCCGCATGCCAGGTGGTGCCGCCGCTTAACTGCCCCTGCTCCAGCAAAACGACGTCGTTCCAGCCGAGCTTGGTTAAGTGATACGCGACCGAGCAGCCTATAATACCGCCGCCGACGATGACGACCTGTGCCTGTGTTGGAAATTCCTGCGCCATGAAACGACCTCCCGAACCCATGGAAGGCCGCACGGTAACAAAACGCGGACAAAGAACAAGACAAAAAGTTACAAAAGATTACATTTGGTGTTCTGCAACGACCAGGGCTGGACCTTTGCGCTCGAGCGCCTCGCGGATCGCCTCCGGCGGATGTCGATCAACAATCACTCCGGCGGCGGCTTCGAAGCGGGGAATGCGAAGCGGCGTCAGCCGTCCGAACTTGGAACTGTCGAGTACGAAATAGGCTTTGGCCGCCGTTGCCACCATGCGCGAGCGCTGCTCGGCGCCGCTGCGGGTAAAGTCGGTCACCTCTCCATCGGGCGACAGGCCCCCGCCGCCTAAGAACGCGACGTCGACGCGGAAATGGCTGATCGCCTCGAGCGCATCGATACCGATGGCCGCTTCTTCATCCGGATCGATTTCGCCGCCGAGCATATGAACGCGCACCTGGGGCTGTCGGCACATCAGCAAGGCGATCGATAGCGAAGTCGTGCAAATCGTTAAGTTTTTTCGCCCAGTCAGGGCATGGGCCACAGCAAGCGTCGTCGTGCCGGAATCAAGGAAGAGCACCATGCCGTCGCGCACGAGACCTGCTGCTGCACGACCGATCAGCGCTTTTGGCCCGGCATTCTCTTCCCGCCGCTCGACGAAGGCCGCTTCCGTCGGCTCGAACAGGGTGGCGCCGCCATGGACAAGATCGAGCTGGCCGCGATCGGCAAGAAGCTTCAGATCGCGCCTGATGGTCTGACGCGAAACATCGAAGAAATCCGCAAGCTCGGTGATACCAACGGTACCGTCGGCTGCAAGCCGCCTGAGGATCTCGCCGTGACGGCGTGGAGCAAGAGCGCGGGCGTTTTGTTGTTCTGACATGTGACTATCTGTGTCCATTTTTGTCCATTTGACAAGCTGCAACGGCTGTCCACGCCGCAGCGCACGCGTAGTGGCCCCTCATCCGCACGGATTTCGAGCGGATTTCTTCGGATCCTCGTTTTAACGGGATTGGCAACGGTCCAATATGTTGCATAATGTAACTATTCTTTCCGCGCACCACTTCGACGCCCTCAGGAAGAGACAATGCAACAGCCATGTACGCAGGCTCGCCACTTCACCTTCTACCTGCTCGATGGATTTACCCTCCATGGCTTCTCCGCGGCGATCGAAGCGCTACGCCTCGCCAATGACGTGGCCGGCCGCCCGGTATACGGGTGGCACCTTGTAGCGGCGGATGGAGCACCCGCCGTTTCATCCTGCGGCACGGGCATTCCGGTAGCGGCGCCGCTCTCGGCCGAACGCAACCGGTTTGGCCGCGATGCAGATCCGGGCTTCATCGTCATCTGTGGCGGCCGCAAGAAGCCATCGGCCGACAGGGCCCTGGAGGCCTGGCTGCGATCAGGCGCTCGCAGCAACGCGCGCCTCGCCGGGCTTGGCGGCGGCGTCTACTGCCTAGCGCGCGCGGGGCTGCTCGATGAGCGTCGCTGCGCCGTTCACTGGGAACACTTTCCAGACTTCTCCGAGCGGTTCTTCATCGCGGACCCGCGCCAGACCGCCTTTGAGATCGACGGCGGGATCTATACCTGCGCCGGCGGCAACGCGCCCTTCGACATGTTCCTGCACATCATCGAAGAGGACCTTGGTCGGGACGTGGCCACCCGTATCTGCGAGGCGGCACTCTGCGAGCGGCTGCGTGAGACCGGCGAGCGCCAGCGATTACCGTTGCAGGCACGTCTCGGCATCGACAACCCTCTATTGATTCGTGTCATCGAAAAGATGGAGGCAAATCTTGCCGAGCCATTGAAGCTCGCCGACATGTGGCCCTCGACCGGACTTTCCCGGCGCCAGATCGAGCGCCTGTTTCGAAGAGAAATGGGGCGCACGCCGGCGCGCTACTATCTCGACCTCAGGCTCGAGCGCGCTCACCTGCTGCTCATAACCTCGTCGCTTCAGGTCATCGAAATCGCGGTCGCCTGCGGCTTTTCCACCGCCTCGCACTTTTCCCGCACCTACCGCGAACGCTACGGCCTTACGCCGCAGCGTTCGCGTCTCAACGAGATGGAGCGCCTGCGCGCAGGAAACGACCGCAAAGTGGTGATGGCGGAGCTCCGGGTGGCGTAGAGTGACGCGGACAAAAGCGCCGCCGTCCTTCAGAACGAAGGACGGCGGCGCTTTGCGAAGGGCTGGTTGCGGGTTAGCGCCAAGCCTGGGTGCGCGCGAGCAGACCGCGCGCGATCAGCGCGTGGACAAGTTTGGCCGCAACATTAGTGTAAAAGATCATCATGCCCATGGCCGCGGCCGGCGCTATATCGCCGGCGTCGTCCATGTTTAGCACGGCGACTGACGCGAGCTTGGTGTCGGTCGAATAGAGAAACACCACCGCCGAGACGGTCGTCATCGCATTGACGAAGAGATAGATAGCGATGTTGAGGATCGCCGGCAGGCAGACCGGCACCGTGACCCGAAAGAACAGCCGGTGGAAGGGCTGTTTCAGCGACGCGGCGACGGATTCGAACTCCGGGTCCATCTGCTTCAGCGCCGTCAGCGCGGTCAGGTGCGCGACGGTATAAAAGTGCGTCACGGTCGAGACGACGAGGATCGTCATCGTGCCGTAGATCGGGTGCAGCGGATTGGCCGGGTTGTTGAAGAAGAAGATATAGGCAAGGCCGAGCACCATGCCGGGCACCGCCATCGGCATCATCGCCAGGAAGTGAAAGAGGCCACGGCCGAAGCGGAAGCCATCGGCCTTCTCCACCATGTAGGCGCCGGCAAAGACGACGATCGAACCGAAGAGTGCCGTCAAAAGCGCGAGCCGGATCGAGTTGCCATAGGCGGCCCAGCCGCCACCGTCCATCAGGTCGAAGGCAAAATTCTTGGCTGTCAGCGTCAGGTCATAGGGCCAGAACTTCACCACCGCTGCGATCTGGCACATGGCGATCATGCCGAGGATGAAGAGGCTGACGAAGCAGGCAAAGGTGAAGCACAGACCGTCCATGCGGGCATTGGGCTTCGGCTGATAGGGCACGGCGCGCGCCGACAGAAGCGCTACCTGCCGCTTCTGCATGTGCCGGTCGACGTAAAAGGCAAGCACCGCCGGCACCAGCAGGATGACGGAAACGACCGCGCCCATCTCGAAGTTCTGCTGGCCGATCACCTGCTTGTAAATGTCGACGGCGAGCATGCCGTATTGTCCGCCGATCACCTTGGGCAGGCCAAAATCGGTGATGACAAGCGTGAAGACGACGAAGGCCGCAGAGACGATGCCGAAGCGCGCGCCGGGCACCGTGACGGTCGTGAAGGTCCGCCATTTGCTGGCTTTGAGCGATGCGGCCGCCTCATAGTGGCGAGCATCGGCAATCGAGAGCGCCGTCAGGATGATCAGGAAGGCATGCGGCAGGGTGAAGAAAACAGAGCCGATGACGATGCCGATCGGCCCGTAGATCGAATAGCCAAAAAGCCAATCCCTGAAGATGCCCTGATTGCCGAAGAGATAGACGAGTGCAATGCCCGGCAAGAGTGACGGCACCAGGATCGGGATCGTCAGGGTGCCGCGGAAAAGCCCTTTGAGCGGCATGCAGCTGCGCGTCAGGCCGTAGGCAAGCGCAAAGGCGACCGAGATCGTGAACACCGTGCTGATCACCGCCATCAGCACGGAATTGTAGATCGACTGCGCAAGCGCCGGCGTCGAGAAATAGGTCGTGAAGTTCGTAAAACCCAGAGCGCGCGCGGGTCGCAGCACGACGCGCCGGAAGGTACCGGAATCATAGTCCCGCCACTCAGTCCCCTTTTCGAGGGTGGAGCCGACCAGGAAGGCGGCATCGTCGTTCGTGCCGCGAATACGGTAGTGAACGGGGCTGCGGAACTTGAAATCCGGGAATAATTTTGTGGCCGCGAGCCGTCCGTCGGAACTGCTGGAAAGCTCGGCTTCCGTCACCGCCCCGAGTTCCCGGTTCAGGTCTTCGGCGGTGACGACCGGCCCCCAGTTCGCCCCCGTCTCGTCGCTCACCTGGAACTCGAAAGCCGAAAGCTCGAACCGGTAGGTCGACAGCGACTTCGACAGCATGACGAAGAGCGGCGCGCCAAGCGCGACGACCAGATATAGCCCGATGACCGCCATGAAGCCGAGCTTGATGCGGTCGTCTTTGGAGGATTCCTGGCGCAGCCGCTTGCCGATCAGGGGAAGGTGGGGTGCTTCCAGAACCATGTTCATCGTCCAGCCCCCCTCGGATAGAGCAGCAGGCGTTCGCGCGGGATCTCCACCTGGATGGCGCCGCCGGTTTCGATCCGGAGGCGTCTCACCGCGTTGACGGAGAAGTCGGCAACCAGCGTGCGCTCGCCGAGACGCGGGGCCGTCAGGCGCGTGCGCCAGAACATGCCGAGGAACTCCATCTCGCGCACCTCGGCATCGATCAGGTTCTGCGGTGTGGCCGGCCGGTCGCTGGCGTTGACGGCATGGGCATCGGCTCCGTGGGGAATGATGTCGACCGGGCGGACGACCGCCGTTGCCGCATGGCCGGCGCAAAAATCCTCCGTCGAACAGCAAAAGGCGGAGTGGCCGATCTCGACTTCGTCATCTCCAAGAACCCGGGCTTCGAACTGATTGGTCTCGCCGATGAAGTCGGCGACGAACAGCGTTTCGGGATGACGGTAGATTTCGGTCGGCGAGCCGACCTGCTCGATGACGCCGTGGTTCATGACGACGATCCGGTCGGCCATGGCGAGGGCCTCCTCCTGGTCGTGCGTCACCATGATGGTCGTCACACCGAGCTTTCTCTGCAGCGCCTTGATCTCATGGCGAAGGTGCACGCGAACCTTGGCGTCGAGTGCCGACAGCGGCTCGTCGAGCAACAATAGCCCCGGCGAGATGGCGATGGCGCGGGCAAGCGCGATGCGCTGTTGCTGGCCACCGGAAAGCTGGGCCGGATACTTCTTGCCGTGCGCCGAAAGGCCGACCGTTTCCAAGAGTTCGGCGACCCGGGATGCGACCCCCGCCTTCGATCGGCCGGTGTCTTCCAGGCCAAAGGCGATGTTCTGCTCGATCGTCAGATTGGGAAAGAGCGCATAAGACTGGAAGACAATGCCATAGTCGCGGCTAGAAGCCGGCAGCGTGGAGATATTGCGGCCGTCTTGCAGGATGGTGCCTTGCGTCTGCAGGTCGAGACCGGCGATGGCTCGCAGCAACGTCGTCTTGCCGCAGCCGGACGGGCCGAGAAAACAGACGAACTCGCCCCTGGCAATCGACAGCGAAATGTCGCGAAGCGCGACGAAATCGCCATAGGTCTTCCAGAGATCCGAGATCTGCAAGTAGGGGGCCGGCTCCGCGGCCGCGTCATCGGCGAAGTGCTGACGGCTGGTGGGCGTCGGTTCGATCGACAGGGCATGCCTCATCTGCA
>NZ_LMJM01000053.1:80953-117372 GCF_001429005.1 Ensifer sp. Root954 | reverse complement strand
GAGGGATTTTCTTTCCGAGAAATGCGATCGGGCGCAGCGCAAAGGCGCTGCGCCCAGCCGATCAGGCTCAGCTCTTCGGTTCAGACTTGGCGTCGTAACGCTTCTGCCATTCCTTGAGGATGTCAGAGCGGTTGTTTGCGGCCCACTCGAAGTCGTTGACGATCATCCGGGAAGCGATGTCGTCGGGCAGGTGCTCGACCTGCTTGGCGACGCCCGGATAGGCAACGACGGCATAGCCGGCATTGTACATTTCGTTCGCTTCCTTGGTGACCGACCAGTCGACGAGCGTCTTTGCGGCTTCGAGGTTTGCCGTGCCAGCGATGATTGCGGTTGCCTCGGCCTCCCAGCCCGAACCCTCGGAGGGGAAGATGATGTCGATCGGTGCACCGGCACTCTTAGCCTTGGCGCCCGGAAACTCGAAGGACACGCCGATGACGGCTTCACCGGCGCCTGCCATCTTGCACGGCTTGGAGCCGGAATGGGTGTAGGCGGAGATGTTCTCGTGGAGCTTGTCCATGTAGTCCCAGGCCTTCTCCTCGCCCCACATCTGCATCCAGCCGGAGACGTCGAGGAAACCGGTGCCCGAGGATGCCGGGTTCGGCATCACCACGTGGCCCTTGTATTCGGGGTTCGTCAGGTCTTTCCAACTCGTCGGCGGCTTGAGGCCGAGCTTTTCGCCCTCGACCGTGTTGTAGCAAAGAGCCGCGACATAGGCGTCCATGCCGACCCAGCTCGGCGGCGTGTCCTTGTCGACGAATTTCGGGTCGAGCGTCTCGACGCCCTTGGGCTGGTAAGGTTCCAGCATGCCTTCGGTCTTCAAGAGAAGCAGCGAGGTTGCAGCGAGCCCCCAGACGACATCGGCCTGCGGATTGTCCTTTTCTGCAAGCAGCTTGGCGGTCATGACGCCGGTGGAATCGCGCACCCAGTTGATCTTGATGTCCGGGTGGGCCTTTTCGAAGGTCGCCTTGTAGCGGTCGAGGTCGACGGCTTCGACGGCGGTGTAGACGGTGAGCTGCGTTTCAGCGGCAGCGATGGCAGGAAGCACAGCGGAAACGGCGCCGGCAAGCACAAAGAGCATGCGTCTGTTCATGATTGAAGTTCTCCTCTGAGGTCCTGGTAAAACCGGGGAAGCGCGGCGGACAATCTTGTCGTTGCCCTGTTGTGATCGGCTTCGGGAAACATTCTGCGCAGCGGTTTCCTGTAAGTAAAATTTATTATTCTTATCGATTAGAAGAAAAAAACTATGGATGTTCTGCCGCAGAACTGGGCATGGAAACCGCGCTTGACCAAGGCGGCGGCAGGTTTCGATACGATTTCGCACAATCTGCCGGATGAAGGAGCAGATCTAAGATTGCGCGTCGCGCAGAGCCCCGCGACGCTGCGGGAGCAAATAAAAAGGGAGCCGCCATGGCGGCTCCCAGAGGGGTGAATCAGCGGGGGAAACGCTTGAAATCACCATGGCAAGGAGAATGTCTTGACGTTGGTAAAGCTCTTCATCGCCTCGATGACGCCTTCCTTGTAGCCGTTGCCGGAATCCTTGATGCCGCCGAAGGGGCTCATCTCGATCCGGTAACCCGGCACTTCCCAGATGTTGACCGTGCCGACCTTCAGCCCGGCGATGTATTTCTGCATTCGCCGGAAGTCATTGGTGCAGACGCCGGAAGAAAGGCCGAAGGCGGTTGAGTTCGAGAGCGCGATCAGCGCGTCGTCATCATCGGGCGCGCGCACGATCGGTATGATCGGCGCGAAGGTTTCTTCCATCACCAGTTCGCTCGAATGCTTAACGCGGTCGACAACGATTGGCGGCAAGAGGGCGCCCTTACGGCCGGGATGGTAGAGGATCTCCGCCCCTTCTTCCGCTGCCCGGTGCACCCGCCGCTCGAAGACTTCCGCCGCCTTGGCATGGACGACCGTGCCAAGGTCCGTCGCCCGGTCCATCGGATCGCCGAACCTCAGCTTTTTCGCTCGCTCGAGCACCAGCGGCACGAAGCGGTCGGCAACGCTCTCCTGGCAGAGGATGCGTTTCACAGCGGTGCAACGCTGGCCGGAGTTCTTCGTCGCGCCGGCAACGGCCAGATCCGCGGCTCTTGCGAGATCGTCATCCGACAGATCGTTGAGGATGATCAGCGGGTCATTGCCGCCGAGCTCCAGGATCTGCCGCTTGTAGTGGGCGTGGGCCGCGATCAGCTTGCCGACTGGAACGCTGCCGGTAAAGGTGATGAGGTCGAAGTTCGGATTGGTGATCATCTCCATGCCAATATCGGCTGGCCAGCCGGTCACGACCGAGAGCATTTCCGGCGGCAGGCCGGCCTCATAGAGAATGTCGGCGAAGATAAGCGCCGTCATCGGCGTCAGTTCTGTCGGCTTGAGCACAACGCAATTGTTCGTCGCAACCGCCGGCGCGACCTTGTGTGCCACCATGTTGAGCGGATGGTTGAACGGCGTGATCGCCGAAATGGCGTTGAGCGGTTCGCGCGTGGTGAAGATCTTGCGCGCCTTGCCGTGTGGTGTGAGGTCGCAGGAGAAGATCTCGCCGTCGTCATGAATGCACATCTGGCCCGAGAGCGTCAGTACGTCGAAGGCGCGGCCGACCTCGTAGAGCGAGTCCTGCTTGGAGATCCCGAGCTCCAGCGTGATCAGATCAGAGATCTCCTCCTTGCGGGCAACGAGCAGGTCCGCAGCCTTGAGCAGGATGCGCTGACGCTCGTAACGCGTCAGCTTCGGCTGGTAGGCGGCCGCGATCTCGAAGGCCTTGCGCGCATGCTCGGCGCTGCCCGCAGGCACCGTGCCGATCACCGCATCGTTGAAAGGGTAGCGCACCTCGATGCGCCCTTCGGTATCGACTGTCTTGCCGGCGATCCGCATGGGCTCGTGGCGAATTGCAAATGCTGTTTCCACCTTGGTCATCGCTCCCTCCCTAGTGCGTTGTCTGGGCGGCTGCGACGAGCGCGTAGTAGAACGCATCGAAATTGCGCAACGAAGCGGATGTCAGCAATTCGGGCAGTTTGCGGTTGGCGATGAAAGGCACCGCCTGTTCGGTCAGGCCGCCATGCGAGCGCAGCGGTTCGTTCAGCGCCGCCAGATCATGGCGATGTTCGCTGGTGCCGAGCGTCTTGTTTTCCGAGGAGATCAGCACGAGATCGCCGATCCGATCGTCGGGCAGCTCGAAGCGTACGCAGGCTTCCGGGCGGGAGAGCACGACGTCGATGCCTTCGATCGCCTGCAGCCGCTCGATGATCTCCTCCTTGTCCGCGCTTTCGGGCAGATAGGCCGTGGCAAACGAGCCGAGCGCGCCGTGATGCACGACATAGGGGTCGGTGATCGGCAGGATGACGCGCGCGGCGTCCTTGCCGAGCCATTGGTCGAGCAGGTCCTGCACGTAGATGACATCCGGCGAACCGTCCGCCTTGTGCTTCGGCTTCATGCCGTGGTCGGCCGTGACGATGATGGCCGCGCCGAGCGCGTCAAGTTCGGTCAGATACTTGTCGAACATCTCATAGAAGGCGTTCGCCTGGGGTACGCCCGGCGCATATTTGTGCTGCACATAGTCGGTGGTCGTCAGGTACATGACATCCGGCCGAAATTCCTTGAGCAGCTCGACGCCGGCGGCAAAGACGAATTCGGAGAGATCGGCCGAATAGACTTCCGGTACGGCGCGACCGAGCCAGGCCGAGGCATTGTCGAGGCCGTTTTCCGCCTCGGTCGTCTTGTCCGCCTTTTCAGACGAGAAGCAGATGGCCCTGCCCTCGTCATACTTCAGCCCGTGGCCGAGCAGCGCCCTGAGCTTGTCCTTCGCCGTCACCACGGCGACCTTCGCACCCGCATCGTAGAATGCCTTGAAGATGGTCGGGGCGCGCAGGAAGCGTGGATCGTTCATCATCACTTCGTTACCCGTCTGCGGTTCGTAGAGATAGTTGCCGCAGATGCCGTGGATCGCCGGCGGCCGGCCGGTAGCGATGGAAAGGTTGTTCGGATTGGTGAAGCTCGGGATAACGCTGAGCGCGGTGCGCTCCGTCCCGGTCTTGCGGATGCGCTCGAGCGTCGGCATCAGCCCGGCCTTGATGGCTTCGTCGAGATAGGCCGGCTCGCAGCCGTCGAGGCAGATGGCGATGGCCGGGACATTCGGCCAGGGATAGGTGCGACGGTTGGCTGTAACGGTGATCTTGGACATCTTGTTCATCGTAATTTCCTCAGTTCAGGCAGCGAGACGGCGACGTTCTTCAAGGGCGACGGCCGGGGGAGCGGCGCTGTCGACGCCCATTTCGGAGAGTGAGTTGCGGGCGGCCTCGACCACGCGGCGCATGACATGCTCGTCCATGCGACCGATGCAGCCGACGCGGAAACTGTCGACCACCGTCAGCTTACCCGGGTAGATGATGAAGCCTTTGTCCTTCATCAGGTCGTAGAAGCGGTCGAAGGCGAAGGCCGGGTGGGCCGGGCTGAAGAAGGTGACGATGATCGGCGACAGCCACTGGTCGGCAAGCAACGTCTCGAAACCGGCCTCGCGCATGCCGGCGACCATGACGTCGCGGTTGCGGGCATAACGGGCTCCGCGACCGGCGACACCGCCCTCTTCGCGATGCAGACGCAAGGCCTCCAGGAAAGCCGCGACAACGTGGGTCGGCGGCGTGAAGCGCCACTGGCCGGTCTTGTTCATGTAGTCCCACTGGGCATGCACATCGAGGCTGAGTGAATGGCTGCGCCCCTTGGCTGCCTCCAGTTCGCTCTTGCGGGCGATAACGAAGCCGAAGCCCGGCACACCCTCGATGCACTTGTTGGCGGAAGAAACGATCGCCTCGTAGCGGAAATCGCCGATACCGGCCGGCACTGCGCCGAAGGCGCTCATGGAGTCGACGAGCAACTTGCGACCGCGGGAATAGACTGTGTCGGAAATCTCCTTCAACGGGTTGAGGATGCCGGAGCTCGTTTCGCAATGGACGATCACGACATGGGTGATTCCAGGGTCGGCATCGAGCGCTGCTGCAACCTCCGGACCGCGTGGCGGCATGTAGTCGCCCTTGTCGATCGTCACATGGTCACGACCGAGATAGGAAAGCGTCTGGGCGATGCGCTTGCCATAGGCGCCGTTCATCAGCACCAGCACACGGCCGTCCTTCGGGACGAAGCTGCCGAGCATCGCCTCGACCGAAAACGAACCGCTGCCCTGCATCGGCACGCAATCGAACTCGCCCTTGGCATCGCCGGCAATCTCGAGCAGTTCCTGGCGAAGCTTGGCGGTCATTGCCCGGAAATCGCCATCCCAGGAACCCCAGTCCCGCAGCATGGCTTCCTTAACCCGATAGGCCGTGGTTAGCGGGCCGGGCGTCAAGAGATAGGGCTCGCCCAGCCTCGGTGTTTCCAGGGGCGCGATGGTTCTTTCAGAAGCGGTGTTTGGCATTGTCCGTCCTCGCGGTTGGCGTGTTCGAGAACGACAATGGGGCGGAAACATATATCTGTAAAATCGTTCTTTTGTATCAATCTATCGTTTCAATTTATATATCTAAGCAGCAGGCACGAGCCGGCTTTCCAGGAGGTCCCCGCTCTCGCGCAGGCGCGGATAGGCCAT
The DNA here is from genome assembly GCF_001429005.1 of Ensifer sp. Root954. Lineage (NCBI taxonomy): Bacteria > Pseudomonadati > Pseudomonadota > Alphaproteobacteria > Hyphomicrobiales > Rhizobiaceae > Ensifer > Ensifer sp. Root954. Next base: position 111,806 of record NZ_LMJM01000053.1, on the reverse strand, counting down.
CGTCGTCACCAGCGAATTGACCTCCTTCAGCGCCCGAACGATCTCGAGATGCATGTCGCTCGACAGGATGCTGGTCGCGATGCCCTGCCGAAGCCGCTCCAGATGGCACTTGCTGCTTTCTTCGACCAGGCGACGCACATGTTCCTTCTGCCGAACCATTTCGCGCGCGATCACCGGGTCCGGGGAGACGAGAAGATTGGCCGCCAGCCTGACGTTGGAAGACACGGCCGCATGCAGCAAGGTGAGTTCACGCCATCCCTCCTGCGAGAAGGTCCCTGCGCCCGCAAGCCGCTCCTCGGCCATTTGCAGGAGGCTCTTTGCGACGACGTCTCCGGCATATTCGAGATGGATCGCTGCCTCGGTGAGTTCGATGCCGCGCCGCGATTGCTCTTCGGTCAGGATGCCGCGGTTGACGGCGGCGATGTAGAGCTTGATTGCGCTATGGGCCACGTGGATGTCGCCATCGATGCTTCTGAGCGCCTTGACCGCCTGCGGTGTCGGCGCGTGAATGACGGTCATGACGGGCTCCAGCATCCGGGCGATAAGATTGCCCATGTGCAACACCTCGCGTGCCGCGCCCGCCAGCGCCTGCGCCGGTTTGTCGATCAGCGCCGGGTCAAGCGCGCTGACATGAGCCGCACGATCATTGGCACCGGCGGCCTCCGGCATGAGCAACCGAACGAGGCGCGCCATCGGGCCGCAGAAAATCACCCCGACGAGAACCAGGGCAGCGTTGAAGAGCACATGCAGATTGACCAGCTTGCCGGCCACAGTCTCCCCAGGAAGCCAGTCGAACGGGGAATGCAGCGAAAAGAGTCCGAAGATCGCTGCGGCGAACAGGGCGCGGAAGAGGAGATTACCAAGCGGCAGGCGTCGGCCTTCGACCGGCAGACCGCGGGTCAGCCACAGCGCGATGAGCCCGCCGCCGATGTTGACGCCGAGCACCAGGGGAATGCCGACGTCCAGGGGCACGATGCCCTTCACGGCAAAGGTCAGGATCAGCAGGATCGCTGCCACGCTGGAGTGCAGCGCCCAAGTGAAGAAGGCGGCAAGGATCATCACGCTCAAGGCATCCTTGCCGACGAAAGCGACGACGGAAGGCAGCATCGGGCTCTGAGAGAGCGGCTGCGTCGCATGGCCGATCATCTGCAGCGAGAGCAGCAGCAGACCGATGCCGAGCACTGCACGCCCGGTCTCGACGGACTTGCGGGTCGATGCCTTCAGATGCGCAAGACCGCCAGCGGCGATCAGAAGCGGCGCCAGCCAATGCAAGTCGAAGGACAGGATCTTGACGACAAGCGCCGAGCCGAGATCGGCACCAAGCAGCACCGCCAGGCCGGTATCAAGCGCCAGCGCGCCGCTGACGGCAAAACCGGCGGCAAGCATGGCGACCGCCGTCGAGCTTTGCAGCGCAATGGCAACCGCGCAGCCGCAGATGGCCGCACGCGGTCGTCCACCGGCGCCACCGACGGTACGCGCGACGATGTCGCCTGCCGCCGCCTCAACACCTTTCTTCACGAGGCTGACGGCGTAGAGCAAGAGGACGGTGGCGGCGGCAAGCTCGAGGACGACGGCCGGGAGGTTCATGAGGCGCGCTCCGGATAGAGGTGGAATCCGAAAACTATCCGCGCCCGCTTTACATAAATCAAATCGTTCGTTTTAATCAAACTATCGTTCAAATCTATTCGAGAAGGCGTCGTACGCATGCGCTATGTCCAGCTCCGCGCCTTTCATAACGTGGCCATCCACGGCGGTTTCTCGCGTGCCGCCGAAGCGCTCTTCCTTACTCAGCCGGCAGTCTCGGATCAGGTGCGCAAGCTCGAGGAGGAATATGATGTCCTCCTCTTCAACCGGAACAAGAAGCAGGTGACGCTGACCCAGGCGGGCCAACAGCTCCTGGAAGTCACCCGCCGCATGTTCGACGTCGAGCAGCAGGCCCTGGATCTTTTGTCGGAATCACGGGCGCTGAGAGCGGGAAAACTACGGATCGTTGCCGATGCCGCCCATCACCTGCTGCATATCCTTGCCGCTTTCCGGCGCACCTATCCGACCGTCCAGGTGTCGATCGATTCCGGCAACACCGAAACCGTCATCACCAGCCTGCACGCCTATGAGGCAGACATCGGCGTTCTCGGCGAGATCCCGCAATCGAGCGACTTCGACATCCTGAAACTCAACTCCACGCCGATCATAGCCTTTGCGAGCCGTGACTATCCGCTGCAAGGCAAGAAAAAGGTGACTTTCGCTGAACTCGTGAAGCACCCCTTGGTCATGCGCGAGCAAGGCTCCAAGACCCGCCAAAAGCTCGAAACGATGTCGCAGCAATGTGGCGTGCAACTGACGCCGCTCATCGAAGCCGAAGGTCGTGAGGCGGTGCGCGAGATCGTCGCCGCCGGCGGCGGGGTCGGCTTCGTTTCGTCGGCGGAGTTCGGGCAGGACAGCCGCCTCATTCCCATCGAGATCGAAGCGCCCGAGATGCTGATGGACGAAGCACTCATCTGTTTGCGCGAGCGCAGCAACGGGAAACTGGTCAGCGCCTTTTTCGACATTGCCCGCAGGCTAACCTCTGCGCCGGCCTGATCGCTACCCGGACGGCAGCAACGCAATTCATCGCGCCAACCAGCCGCCATCAATCGGGACGACCGCGCCATTCATGTAGCGGGATGCCGGCGCCAACAGAAAAACGGCAGCCTCGCCGATATCATCGGGCGTGCCCCAGCGACCGGCCGGGATGCGGTCAAGGATTGCCGCTGAGCGGTTCGCATCCGCAATGCGGATCGACCGGGGTGAGCTTGGCCGTGCCGGGGAAAGAGCGTAAGGGGTAGCAGGATACGAAAGCGCCTTTGGCTGGCGCGCACCACGATCGACGAACGAGCCCGTTTGGCGGGAGCGCGGAGCCGTAAAATGATGCGTTCAACCATGCGGCCACTCTGAAGCGTGGCCACCTCATCTGCCATCGATGGAAGCCGCGTCACGCCCCACAAGCCATGTCACGCAACTGTCACGCGCAATAGATCAACGAGACTGCTAAGAAGTAGAAAAGTTATCATTGCTCGAGTGGCAACATGCCCCGATACCTCTTTCATATTCACCTGTCCGGCAGGATCAATCGCGATGACCATGGGGCGTTTCACGCCAATGACAGTCAGGCGGTGACCAATGGCAGGTCGATCGCCGACAAGATCGCTGAAGACGACAGGCACCGTAGCGTCATCGTGACTGTCGAACGAGCCGGCGGCGTTGTTCTGGCCCGCGTGACTGCCAGGAGAGCAATGCCACCCTGGCAATCTGCGAGTTCGAAATTCGAACACGCTTGGAGAGAACTGTCCGACCTTGACGTTAGCCAATTCCGCAGGGCGCGTTAGAAATCCTGGCCCTGTTTTATTGACGTCAGCGAGGCGTCCCCTTTCGGTTAGGGGATGGCTCGCACGCGACGGTCGCCGGTGGTCCATAAGCCCTATGCCGCGACAATAGTTGCGAGCACGCTGACGCAATCACCGGATTTGACGAGGCCGGGGAAATGGCGAGCGACGAGGATGCCGTCCATCTTTGCCCGTATGTTCAGCGGTTCGTCGCCTGTACGGCCGATCGGATAGATGCGGGCGACGATTTCCCCGCTCCTCACCTGGTCGCCGAGATCGACGAATGGTTCAACAAGGCCGCCGTTCTCGGCAAAGCAAAAGCAGTTGCCGTCGGGCATGTCGAGCCACGTGGTTTCGCCGTTTTCGACTGCCCCTTTCAAGATACCTGCCGCCTTCAGCACGTTGGAAACGCCCGCCTTGGCGATACGCGCGCTCCTGGCCGTCGCCGTGCCGCCACCGCCGAGCTCGGTGGTGATGAAGACCTTGCCCATCTCCTCCGCCGCCGTGTCGTACATGCCGACGGCATCGATCTCCAGCATCTTCATCGACCATGGGGCGCCGAAGGCCCTGACGAGTTCGAAGGATTTTTCCTCCTGTGCCTTGTCTGGCAGCACATGGGCGGCGCAGAAAGGCAGAAAGTCGAGCGTCTTTCCGCCTGAATGAAAGTCGAGCACGATCTCGGCAAGCGGTAACAGCGTGCGCTGGAAATAGTCCGCGATCTTCTGGGTGACCGTGCCGTCCGGCGCGCCTGGAAAGCTTCGGTTCATGTTGCCCTTGTCGATCGGCGAGGTGCGGGTGCCGGCCAAAAAGGCCGGATAGTTCATCGCCGGCACGATGATGACGCGGCCCGTGACGTCATCGGCCTTCAGCGTGCGGGCGAGATCGAAGAGCGCAATCGGGCCCTCATACTCATCGCCGTGGTTGCCGCCGGTGAGAAGGGCCGTCGGGCCCTCCCCGTTCTTCACGACTGTCACCGGGATCATCACCGAGCCCCAGGCGGAATCGTCGCGGCTGTGAGGCAGACGCAGGAAACCATGCTGAACGCCCTCGGCCGAAAAATCGACCGTAGAACTGATCGGCGAAGGACGAAGGTTGATTTCCCGCATGGCTCAATCCTTCACGAGCAGTTTGCGCGGCACGTTGGCGAGGCACTCGACACCGCTCTCGGTGATCAGGATGCTTTCCGTGGTCTCAAAACCCATGTCCTCGAGCCAGAGGCCCGTCATGAAGTGGAAAGTCATGCCGGGTTTGAGTTCGCTGCGGTCACCTGGACGCAGGCTCATCGTGCGCTCGCCCCAGTCCGGCGGATAGGAAACGCCGATGCCGTAGCCTGTGCGATTGTCCTTCACGATGCCGTATTTCTTCAGCACGGCGAAGAAGGCGTTTGCGATATCCTCGCAGGTATTGCCGGGCCGTGCCTTTTCGAGGCCTGCCTCCATGCCTTCCAGCGTCGCCTTCTCGGCATCAAGGAAAGCCTGTGTCGGCTTGCCGAGAAAGACGGTGCGCGACAGCGGCACGTGATAACGGTGGTAGCAGCCGGCAATCTCGAAGAACGTACCTTCGCCTCTCTTCATCGGCCGGTCGTCCCAGGTCAGGTGCGGCGCGGAAGCCTCCACGCCCGAAGGCAACAGCGGCACGATTGCTGGATAATCGCCGCCGATGCCATCGACCCCTCGGGTACCGGCATCGTAAATCTCCGCGACCAGATCGCATTTGCGCATGCCGACCGCGATCTTGTCGAAGATGCGTTCATGCATCTTTTCGACGATCCTTGCGGCGTTGCGCATGTAGCGGATTTCGGCCTCGCTCTTGACCGCGCGCTGCCAGTTGACGAGTGCGGTCGCATCGATGAAACGCGCATTCGGCAGGTGCTTCACAAGTGAAGCGAAGGCGGCGGCGGAGAACCAGTAGTTGTCCATCTCCACGCCGATCGTCAGTTTGTCGAGGCCCCGTTCGGCGAGCTTGGCCGAGAGGTAATCCATCGGGTGGCGTTCGGTGGACTGCACATAGTGGTCCGGATAGCCGACAATGTTTTCGTGTTTGAGGTAGGCGGTGAATTTGGCGCCGTTGGCATCCTGGCCGCGTCCGTACCAGATGGGCTCGCCCGTCGGCGGCACGACGACGCATTGGTGCACGTAGAAAGACCAGCCGTCATAGCCGGTCAGCCAGTTCATGTTCGACGGATCGCTGACGATCAGCACGTCGATGCCCTTGGCTTCCATCGCTTTTCGCGTTTTTTGAAGACGCGTTTCATACTCCGGAAGTGAGAACTTCAGGTTCGCTTGTTTCATCGGTTTTTCCTCTATACCCGGCGAAAAGCCGGTCTCAACTCTCGAAGATCGTACCGGCGCCCGCCATTGCCGCGCGGGCGCCAGCAAGCGTAGCTATGGCCGTGTCCTGAATGCCCGTGCCGGTAAGGTCCGCCACGGTGATCTGCTCGGGGCCGCTGCGGCCCGGTTTGCGCCCGGCGACGATCTCGCCGAGTTCGGGGAAGATCGTATCCTCCGTCACGAGGCCCGCTTCGATGGCATGATGCAATTCGCCGAGCCTGCGCGTCTGCTTCAGGCTATCGGCGACATAGAGGCCGGCGGTGGCGACAATGGCGGGTTCGATCTCGTTTTTGTGCTCGGCGTCCGACCCCATGGCCGTGACATGCTGGCCAGGCTGGAGCCATTCGGCACGAAGCACCGGTGTTTCGGAAGGCGTGGTGGTGACGATGATCTCCGCACCATCGACAGCCGCCCGGCCGTCGGCCTCCGCCCGAACCGGAAAGCCGAGCTTCACCGTCAAGTCCGCAGCGACGGCCTCGGCTTTAGCAGCATCTCTCGCCCAGATGCGCGCTTCGCGGATCGGCCGCACCAGGCTTAAGGCCTCTAGCTGCAACCTTGCCTGCATGCCGGCGCCGAAGATGGCGGCAACCGCGGCATCCGCGCGCGAAAGTTTTCGAGCCGCGACCGCGCCGGCCGCCGCTGTGCGCACATCCGTCAGGTAACCGTTGTCGAGCAGGACGGCCTCTACCAGGCCGGTCTTCGCCGAAAGCAGCACCATCAGGCCGTTGGTGCTCTGCAGGCCGATCTTCGGATTATTGAAGAAGCCGGGGCTGATCTTGATGGCGAAACCATCGAGACCGGGCACGTAAGCCGTCTTAACATCGACCTCACCGCGCTCTTCAGGGATGTCGAGCCTCAGGATCGGCGGCATCGCCACCGCTTTGGTGGCAAGCGCGTGAAACGCCCCTTCGACGCAGGCAATGGCATCGAGATCGAGCGGAACGATACGCCTGAGTTCCGTCTCGGTAAGAATTCTCATCGTCGTCATGCCGCGGCCTCCGCTAGCGGATCGACCCCGCCATTGATGACCCGTCGATGCAGGTCCATGTCGACATTGCGGCCGGAGAGGATGACCGCCACCGGCCCCTCCAGCCGGCCAAACCGGCGGGAAAGCAAGGCCGCGATGCCGACGGCCCCTGCCCCCTCGATCACCTCGCGCTCTTGGGAATACGCATGCCGCATACCGGCCGCGATCTCGGCTTCAGACAGCAAGATCACGTCGTCGAGCAGCGCGCGGCACATTTCGAAGGTCACGGCGTTATCAAGGCCGATGCCGCCACCGAGGGAATCGGCAAGGCTTGCCACCTCCTCGACTTGCACCGGCCGCCCTGCGTTAAGGCTCGCCTTCATTGCCGCGCCACGTTCCATCGTAAGGCCGATGACGCGGGTCTTCGGTGACCGCCCTTTCACGGCCGCGGCGACACCGGCCGCAAGCCCACCGCCGGAAAGCGGCACAAAAACCGTCGCCACATCCGGCATTTCCTCGACGATCTCCAGACCGAGCGTGCCCTGCCCGGCAACGACCGTTCGATTATCGAAGGGTGGCACCATGACGAGACCCTCTTCAGCCACCAGCCGATCCACCTCAAGCTGGGCTTCGTCCTGCGATTTGCCGACGATCAGGACATTGGCCCCAAGCCTTCGGATGTCCGACACCTTGTTGTTGGGCACGAGTTTGGACACGCAGATTGTCGCGACTGATCCTGCGGCCTTGGCGGCATGGGCGAGCGCCCGGCCGTGATTGCCGGTCGAGGCGGCGACGACACCCCTCGCCCGCTCTTCCGACGTCAGCGAGAGCACGGCATTCGTGGCGCCGCGGAGCTTGAAGCTGCCTGTCGTCTGGTGGTGCTCAAGCTTCAGGCCGACGGGCACACCGAAGCGTTCGCAGAGCGAAGCGGAAAGCACGAATGGCGTATTCAAGACCCGGCCCTTTATGCGCCGCGCCGCCTGTTCGATATCCGCCACTGTTACGGGAAGGTTCGACATCGCTAGCGGTCCAAATAGGCAAGTGTCATGAGTTGCCCGAGATCCGGCCGTGCCGTCTCATTGCCGCAGAGGCGCAGGCAGGCCCAGGCGGTGGCGAGATTGCTGGTAACGACCGGCTTGCCGATGACGGCCTCGATCTCGGCCGCGACGCCTGCCGCGCGCACCGCCGTACACGATATGAAAAGCGCGTCGCTGTCTGGCGCCGTCGCTTGCTTCGCAAAGGCGACGATTTCGTCCGGAGAAATGCGCGCCATCTCCCGGTCGTCATCAAGACCGAGGCAAGTGAAACGGGCGATGTCGAAGCCAAGCGACACGAAATAGTTAGCCATCGGCTCGCTGGTCTCGATCGTGTAGGGCGTCAGTACGGAAATCCGCTTGGCACCGAACGCCTTGAGGCCAGAGGCCGCCGCCGCAGTCGGCGTGACGACGGAAGCACTTGGCTTGGCCGCATGGACCGCCGCCTTGACTTGCGCGTCGCCGATGACGACGGACGCGGAGGTGCAGGAATACATGACGATGTCTAGAGGTTCGTCCGGCAGGATCAGTGCGGCCGCTGATGTCAGCGAGGGCTGCATGGCGCGCAAGTTCTCCGGCGTCACCGGGTTCGCGTAGGGAATGCGCGTCGCATAGACGCCAATCTGCTCGCTTGCAACCATGCGATGGAAGTCCACTTCCGTGGTGTGGTCGGTCGCAAGGATGATCAGGCCGATGCGCTTGTCGAGCGGACGCTCATCCAGCTTCGGCATGCGCGAGGAAAGTGTAAGATCGACCGCTCGCATCAGCGCTCCTCCACTTGGGCGTATCGTTCTTCCAGCCAGCGCAGGAAGACGACGGAGATCAGGCTCATGATCAGGAAGAAGACCCCGACCAGCGTCATCGGCTCGATGTAGCGATAGCTGCTGTTGGCCACGCTTTTCGCCTGGTTCATCAGTTCGAGCACTGTGATGGCGGAAAGGAGCGGTGTCTCCTTGAACATGGCGATCAGATAGTTGGCCAGCGCCGGGATCATCGGCGGGATCGCCTGTGGCAGGATGACGTGGACCCAGGTCTGGCGGCCGGTGAGGTTCGTCGCCTTGGCCGCCTCCCATTGGCCGCGCGGCACGTTCTCGATACCGGCGCGGTAGACCTCCGCCGCATAGGTGCCATAGTGGAGCCCAAGGCCGATGATGCCGGCGAGCATTGCCGGCAGGCGAACGCCAATATCCGGCAACACGAAGAAGATGAAGTAGAGCTGGACCAGGAGCGGCGTGCCGCGAATGAACTCCACGATGAAGCCCGTGACCTTCGCAATCGGCTTAGGCGCGGTCATGCGCAAGATGGCAAAGACGAGGCCGATGATGGCAGCGAGTGCCGCGCCGAAAACGGTTGCCAATATGGTGATCTTCAGACCCTCAAGCAGGGTCGGCATGATTTCCCAAACGAAATTCCAGTCCCATTCCATCGTCAGGTCCTCACGCCATCAAGGCCGCGTGTTACCCGGCGTTCCAGCCAGCGCATGCCGTTGGAGATGGCGAGTGCCATCAGGAAGTAGAGCACGAGAATCGTTGCGAAAGGAACGAGCGTGCTGCCGGTCTGGGCGCGGACCACCTGGGCCTGAAAGGTCATGTCGGTGAGCGAGATCAGCGACACGACGGCCGTACCCTTCAAGAGCTCGATCGCGTTGTTGCAGAAGGTCGGAAGCATCAGCGGCAGGGCCTGCGGAAGGACAACGTAACGCATCGACTGATAGCGCGAGAGATTGAGCGCTATGCAGGCCTCGCGTTGCTCGCGGCCGATCGCCTTGACCGCGCCGCGCACGACCTCCGCCCCATAAGCTCCCACGTTCAGTCCCAGCGCCAGTACGCCGGCCTGAAGCGGCGACAAGGTGACGCCGGCGAATGGCAGCACGAAGTAGACCCAGAACAGCTGGACGAAGATCGACGTGCCGCGGAAAAACTCGATATAGGTGGTGGCAAGCGCGCGAACCACGAAAATGCGGCTGACGCGCCCAAGACCCGCGACGAATGCCATGACGAGCGCGAGCAATGAGCCGAGCACGGTAAGCTCAAGCGTCACGAGCGCGCCTTCAAGGATCAGCCCTATGTAGCCGGACCAGTCGGTCATCGTTCTTCCATATACGAGGGAGCGTACTGCCTCTCCCCGGTTTGGGAAGAGGCCCGATTGCTGCGGCCTTACTTTGCGGCGCAGAGCTTTTCGCGGGTCGTCGACATCGCGGCCGCGGCAGAGAAGCCATAGGGTTCGATGATCTTGGCAAACTCGCCCGACTGCTTGAGCTTTGCGAGTTCCACGTCGAAGGCATCGCGCAAGGCTTCCTCGCCCTTCTTGAAGGCCGCGCCGTCGCAATAGACCGGCGCGCCTTCAACCGGCGCCACGACTTCGACACTGGGGTCGTTCGCCTTGGCGACAAGAGCGTTGATGGAAAGCACCGGCAGCGAATAGACGTCGATACGGCCGTCCTGCAGCATCTTCAGGCCGCTCTGGCCATCCGGAACGACAATGACACGATCGCGCGGGACGCCGGCTTCGAGCGCGAGCTTTTCTTCCGTACCGCCACCTGGCGCGCCGATCTTGGCGTCCGGGTTGTCGGCGATATCCTTGTAGCTCTTGAGCTTCAGCGGGTTGCCCTTTTTCAGCGCGAAGGCTTCGGCGTCACAAAGGATCGGTTCTGAATAGGCAACCGCGTTGCAACGTTCCGGCTTCATGAAGAGGCCAGCAGTGATGACATCATGACGGCCGGCCTGAAGACCCGGGATCATCGCGCCATATTCCGAGATCGAGGCGACGATGTCTTCGACACCGAGGCGCTTGAAGACCTCACGCGCGACGTCCGGAGCTGCGCCAGAAACTTTGCCGTCGGCGGCAACTGCCGTGAAGGGCGGTTCGTTGGCGATGGCGACACGGGCGAAACCCTGTTCCTTCAGTTCCTCAAGCTTGCCGTCGGCCCAGGCTGGCGCTGCGGCAACCATTGCCGTGAGGGCGCCCGCGCTGGCGGTTATGGTCAAATAGGTTCTCATGCTCATAGTTGCGAACTCCTCTGGCTGTCCCGGGTTTTTGTTTGGAGCCTTGTTTCCGGGCGGCAAAGCCGCTCAGACGCGGTGCCCTGCCGCGATGATCTTGCGCAGGAAGGTCTGCGTGCGTTCCTGCTTGGGCGTGCGGAAAATCTCGTCCGGCTTGCCCTCCTCGACGATCTTGCCGCGGTCGAAAAAGAGAATGCGATCGGCAAAATCATGGGCGAAACCCATCTCATGCGTGACGAGCAGCATGGTCATGTCTGTTTCGACCGCAAGCTTGCGCATGACATTCAGCACTTCTTCGACCAGTTCCGGGTCGAGTGCCGAGGTCACCTCGTCAAACAGCATGATCTTTGGCGAAAGAGCCAGCGCCCGGGCGATCGCAACGCGCTGCTTCTGTCCGCCGGACAATTGCGCGGGCATGCTCTTTGCCTTGTCGGCCATGCCCACCATGTCGAGAAGCTCCATCGCCCGCTTCTCCGCCGCGGCCTTCGCCATGCCTTTCGTCAGCATCGGCGCGAGCGTGACATTGTCGAGCACGCATTTGTGCGGGAAGAGATTGAAGTGCTGGAAGACCATGCCGATCTTCTCGCGCATCTTGTGCAGATGGCGGTCGTCGGCCGGCGCGAGGCTGCCGTTCTTCGGCATATGATAGAGCTGGTCGCCGTCGACCTCGATATGGCCGCCGCTGATCGCCTCCAATGTCATGAGAATGCGCAGGATCGTTGTCTTGCCCGATCCGGAGGGACCGATAAGCGCCAGCTTTTCGCCCGGCAGCACGTCCATCGACAAACCGTCGAGTACGGTCAAGGGACCGTAGCGTTTGGTGATGTTGTCGATGCGGATGATCGGCGCTGCCATGCATGTCTCTCCCTATTGAGACAAGTGATGGAGCAACGATGCGCGGCAAACAAAATCATGTCAATGTCAATAATAATATCAGTACAATTATTCTGACATCGCCCATTTGCAAGGCAGTTCACTCAAATCGCGAGCAACAGCGCTTCTGGATTTCCGCTGGCGAGTGAGGCGAGAATGCCAAGTCCGGTGCGCAATTCCTGCTCGGTGGTCGAGCCGAGCGAAATGCGCACCGCCGGCTGCCAACCCTGGTCGGCCGTGCGGAACGAAGAGCCGGGCGCAATAGCGACACCGCGCAGACGCGCCTGGGATACGAACCCTTCCTCCGCATGCCCTTCCGGTAAGGGTAGCCACACATGCAGGCTCTGCGGATGGCTATAATAGGGCAAGCCCGCAAGCGCATCCTCGGCGATCGCGTGACGAACGCCAAGTGCCCGGCGCTGCCAATTGACGAGTTCCATCGCCGTGCCGTCGCTGACCCAAAGTGTTGCGATCTCGGCGATTGAAGGCGTCGCCATCCAGTTGGAGACGAGATGGCGGTTGGCAACCGCTGCGACATAGCGATCCGGAGCGGCAAGATAGCCGATGCGCAGGCCCGGTACCGTGATCTTTGTGAAGCTGGTGACGTAGAGGGTGCGCTCCGGCGCATAGGCCGCAATCGGCGGCGCCCGACCTTCCACAAGCGGCCCCAGGATGTCGTTCTCGATGATCGCGATATCGTGGCGTCGTGCAACCTCGGCAAGCGCCTGCCGGCGCTCGGGCCCCATCAACGCCGCGGTCGGATTGATCACCGAGGGCTGGAGAAAGACGGCGCGGATCACGCCGGTGCGGCAAGCTTCATCCAACGCCTCGGGGATCATGCCTTCGCGATCGATCGGCAAGCCCTCGAGATGAAGGCCAAGGTAGCTGGAAAGCGGCACGAGCGTGTGGTGGCTGATCGCCTCGGTCGCAACGGTCGAGCCCGGCGGAGCGACGCTCATCAGCGCCACTGTCATGCCTGAGGTTGCGCCATTCGTCAGACTGATATTGAGGGGTGATACATCGAGACCGCACCGCGACAGCCACTCGGCCGCGACGGTGCGATGGCGCGGGAAAACCATATTCGGCCGGAAGGAAAGCGCCGAACTTGACGGCAGGTTCTCCGCCAGCCACCCGAAGGCTGCGCGCATGCGCTCCAGATGGAGTTGCTCGCACACAGGTTTCAGGATCGAGAGATCCACCAGTTCGCCAAGACGCTCCGGCAGATAGGGTGGCTCAGGCTCCTTCGGCCTTGTCTGCACGAAGGAACCGCGACCAATTTCTCCGGAAATGAGCCCTCGTCGGATCAGTTCGTCGTAGGCGCGGCTGACGGTTTGCACGGAAAGTTTCAGGTCATCGGCGAGTTTGCGATGCGGCAGCAGCCGCGTCCCGTTCGGCAAATGCCCTTCCTGGATGGCGCGGGCGATCTGCTCGGCGAGGGAGAGATAGGCCGGCCGGCGCAACTGGGATATGTCGGGTCGCCAATTTGTCATGATTTCAACAGTGCTCAAAATCAGTTCAATTGACAACGCTAAAATGGTTTCCCATTGTCTTTTCCTCCGCTTTGACACGATCCCCGCCCGGAGGGCGCCCCGAATGAAACTCGACGCCATCGACCTGCGTATCCTGGAGGCGATCCAGCAGAACGGACGCATCACCAAGCTGGCGCTGGCGGAACGGGCGGGTCTATCACCAACGCCCTGCTGGCTGCGCCTGCGCAAGCTGGAAAAGGCCGGCATCGTCACGGGATATCACGCGCGTGTTGCGGTGCGACGCGTTGCGCCTGTTGCCAGCGTGATGATGGAGGTGACGCTCGCCAATCATCGGCAGGTGGATTTCGAACGCTTCGAACGGGCTGTCGCGACAACGCCCGAGATCGTGGCCTGCTGGTCGGTCGGCGGTGGCGTCGATTACATCCTGAAGATCGTGGCGCGTGATATCGATGCGTACCAGCGCCTTGTCGACAGCCTGCTTGACCGTGAGCTCGGCATCGACCGCTACTTCACCTACATCGTCACCAAGACGGTGAAGGAGGAGACCGTGCTTCCACTCGAGACGTTGCTTCCCCCTTCCAAATAGAGAGATTGTCTACGGCCGGGCCAATCTTTAGCCAAAGTCTCTGACGCCCACCCCGGCAATGGACAATCTGTCCCTCGCCCTCTGGCAGACTTCCTCCAGACACCAAGAGGAGGCTGCCATGACCGCCGTATTTGCCCGCACGACCTTTCACGACGCGCTTGCCCGCCTTGCCGATCCGCACCTCTTAAGGGAGCTCTCCTATGTCGGTGGGCGCTGGATTGCTAGCCGCGACGGCGCAAGCTTCAAGGTGACGGACCCTGCCTCGTCGGCGACGCTTGCCTGGGTCGCAGCCCTTGGTGCCGATGAGGCCGCAGAAGCCATCTCGGCGGCGAGTGACGCACTGCCCGCCTGGCGCAGCATGCTGCCGCAGCAGCGTTCCGCGATTCTTCGCAAGTGGCACGACCTGATACTGGAGGCGCGCGAGGACCTTGCGCTCTTGATGACGCTGGAACAGGGCAAACCACTCGCCGAATCGCGCGGTGAAATCGACTACGCGGCCTCCTTCGTCGAATGGTACGCGGAGGAAGGAAAGCGGCTGAATGCGGAAAGCGTCACCAGCCATCTGCCCGGCGCCGAAATGATCGTGCGGCGCGAGGCGCTGGGTGTCGTCGGGATCGTGACGCCGTGGAACTTCCCCTCAGCCATGATCACCCGGAAGGCCGCAGCTGCCCTTGCCGCCGGCTGCACGGTCGTTGCGCATCCCTCCAGCGAAACGCCGCTTTCAGCGCTCGCCCTTGCCGAACTTGGCGAGCGGGCTGGGCTTCCCGCGGGCGTCTTCAATGTGGTGACCGGCGATGCCGCCACGATCGTCGGCCGCATGAATGCCGATCCGCGTATTCGCGCCATGAGCTTCACCGGCTCGACGCAGATCGGCAAGCTGATTGCGGGCCAGTGCGCTGACACCATGAAGCGGATGGTGATGGAGCTCGGTGGCCATGCACCATTGATCGTCTTTGCCGATGCCGACATCGAGAAGGCTGCCGACATCGCAATGGCGGCGAAGTTCGCCACATCCGGGCAGGATTGCCTCGCCGCCAACCGCATTTATGTCGAGCGCCCTGCACTTGCGGACTTCACGCGGGCCTTCAAGGCTCGCATCGAAGCGCTGAAGGTTGCCTCGGGCCTCGAACCAGACGCCGAGATCGGCCCCCTGATGCACGAGCGTGCCATCGCCAAGGTGGAAGAACAGGTCGCCGATGCGCTGAAGCGCGGCGCAAAGCTGCTGGCGGGCGGCAAGCGCCACAAGACAGGCGCTCTGTTCTTCGAGCCGACCCTTTTGACGGATGTACCGGACGATGCGCTGATCATGCGTGAGGAGACCTTCGGCCCGGTTGCCGCGGTCACCGCCTTCGACTGCGAGACCGAAGTAGTCGCCCGGGCAAACGACACCGAGTACGGCCTCGTCGCCTATGTCGTCACCGAAAACGGAGCGCGCCAGATGCGTCTTGCACGGGCTTTGGAGTACGGGATGGTCGCGATCAATCGGGTGAAGATCACCGGTGGACCGATCCCCTTCGGCGGCTGGAAACAGTCGGGCCTTGGCCGCGAAGGCTCCCGCCACGGCATCGAGGCCTTCACCGAACTCAAATATCTCTGCATCGATACGGCCGCCTGAGCGCAGGCGCCACATTTCATACGCGAAAGGAAAGACCATGCTCGAAAAAAGCAACGAACTCAGCGCCTGGGACCGTGATCACTTCTTCCACCCCTCCACGCATATGGGCATGCATGCGCGTGGTGAAACACCGACCCGGGTGATCGGCGGCGGCGAAGGTGTGTATATTACCGACACCGGCGGCAGGACGAGCCTTGATGCCTTTGCTGGCCTTTATTGCGTCAATGTGGGCTACGGCCGGCAGAAGATCGCAGACGCGATCGCCGAGCAGGCGAAGAACCTTGCTTATTATCACGCCTATGTCGGCCACGGTACGGAAGCGTCGATCACGCTTTCCAAGATGATCATCGATCGTGCGCCGGCGGGCATGAGCCGCGTCTATTTCGGTCTTTCAGGCTCCGATGCCAACGAGACCAACATCAAGCTGATCTGGTACTACAACAACATCCTTGGCCGGCCGGAAAAGAAGAAGATCATCTCCCGCTGGCGCGGCTATCACGGCTCCGGCGTCATGACGGGCTCCCTGACCGGCTTGCATCTATTCCACAACGCCTTTGACCTGCCGCGCGCGCCGATCCTGCACACCGAAGCACCCTACTTCTTCCGACGCCCCGATCGCTCGATGGATGAAGAGCAGTTCTCGCAATATTGCGCCGACAAGCTCGAGGAGATGATCCTTGCGGAAGGACCGGAGACGATCGCCGCCCTCATCGGCGAGCCGATCCTCGGTACTGGCGGCATCGTGCCGCCGCCGAAGGGCTACTGGCAGAAGGTCCAGGCTGTGCTCGAAAAATACGACATCCTGCTCGTCGCAGACGAGGTGGTGACCGGCTTCGGCCGCCTCGGCACCATGTTCGGATCGGACCACTACGGCATGAAGCCCGACCTCATCACCATTGCCAAGGGTCTGACCTCGGCCTACGCGCCGCTTTCCGGCACGATCGTATCGGATAAGATGTGGCAGGTGCTGGTGCAAGGATCTGACGAACTGGGCGCGATCGGCCATGGCTGGACCTATTCCGCCCATCCGATCTGTGCGGCCGCGGGGGTCGCCAACCTCGAACTGATCGACCAGTTGGGCCTGGTTGAAAATGCCGACAGCACGGGCGCTTATTTCCGCTCCGAACTGACGAAGGCACTCGCTGACCACAGACATGTGGGCGAAATACGTGGCGATGGCCTGATGGCCGCAATTGAGTTCGTCGAGGATAAGGACGACCGGGTATTTTTCGATCCGGCAAAGAAGATCGGCCCGCAAGTTGCGGCTGCCCTGCTTGAGCGCGGCGTCATCGGGCGGGCCATGCCGCAAGGTGATATCCTCGGCTTTGCGCCACCGCTTTGCCTCACAAAGGATGAGGCCAATGTTGTGGTGAAAGCGGCGGTCGAGGCCGTCACATCTGTCCTTGGCAAAGCAAAGGCAAGATGAGTGCAGATGCCAATACACGCAATTTGAACCTTGTTGTCGATGGGGAAGTGCTACGCCGCCCCATCGACAACCGTTGAGCCAGCAGTGCAATGGAAGCCCTATTGGCGAACGCCGATCTCGACCCTCGGGTCTAACGTCGAGCTGTTCCGGCATGGAAAACATCTAGCCAATCCGTATACCCTATTGGATCGGCACCAAAAATCGACCGGCAAGTAATGTTGACTCTGGTCTTCACTCGGTTGAAAAAAGGGCGACCATAAAAAAGGGATCACTCATGCCTGACGAAAACACGACGCCAACCACCCTGGTTGCGGAGGACGCAACGACTGTGCACACACCCGAGCGAGCAAAGCGAAGCGCGACGAAGCGTCAGAAAGCGGCTGGGGAAACCACACGGGCGACTTCGAAGGCAACAGCATCAACGCAACCCACCAAGTCCCGTAAGTTCAGCGAACAAGATAAACTCGAGAAGCTGAGGCAGATCGGGGCCCAGGTCGCAGACGGCACGAGCACGATCAAAGATGCGATTAAAAGCGCAGGAATATCCGAGCAGACCTACTATAATTGGAAGGGTAGCTTAAAGGCGGATGATAAGACGAGCAAAAAGCCCGCGTCGGCCAGCGACGAGTTCGCCGAACTGGTGAAGCTCGACGCCGAGAACCAGAAGCTGCGAAAACTCCTGGCGGAAAAACTGCGCACTGAGAATGCCGACCTGCGCAAGAGGCTTGGCATAGATTGAGGCCCGGAGAAGCCACGCGCTGAGCGCTGTGGCTCCACCGCTCCTTTGGCGGGCGGCTGATTTGCGAGGTTGCACCCGACGTTGTGCAGCCGATCATGCCGCAGCACGTCGATCTACATTGGGTTCAAACTATATGAAAACGCCACAACGCAGGTTCGTTGTTGAGTTCAAGTCCGGCCGCCGTCAGCCAAAAGTGCAAGCGGGTTCGATCTGGGGCAACACAGATCTCAAGACCCTTGCGCGCGAGGTTGAAAACGAAGCGGCTCATCTGTTCGGCCGTCAAGAATTGAATGCCGACGGCGGCATTGATCCCGCCTCCGATGCTCATGTCCCGAGTTTTGTTGACGAACCGGCCGTGATCACGGCGCCCGAGCCGGCGAATGAGGTGGCTGACCAGGTCGCTGCGGCGCATTTAATTTCCAATGTCGCTGATGAAGCTCGCGAGACCGCAATCGGCCCGCTCACTGTCGCCAGGACCCGCGGTTTACCGAAACGCGCCAGCGGGAAGCATCCTCCCCGCCCCTCCCCGAGGACCGCTTCGCAACCTACAGAGCAACAGTCGGATCTGGAGTCGAGATCGGCGCCAACGATGCTCTTGGAAGAGTTGGTTTCACTTGATGCGGAAAACAGCCGCCTCCGAAAACTGCTGGGGGAACAACTCCGTGCGCAGAACGTAACTCTCAAGAAGATGCTGGAACGGTTTTAGTTTCCGCTCCTTCGTTGACGCTCCGATCCGCGACGGCCCGAGTCCAAGTGACGATCATTCGTGTCGATGGCACACAGATTGTAGATCCTTCCTCGATGACGTCGACGGAGCTCGGAGCTGCGCTGGCCTTCTTTTGGAGTGGCCTGCGACGGTCATGGAAACAGACGCCCCCCCGTCAGCGAGCAGGGCGACATTGCCGATCTGTAAGCCGGTGCAGGCCAAGAGCCACCATCGCGCCAAATGACGTTAGGCAATCGCACCAGAGGAGGCCGAAAGGACGGGCAGGCTACTCTGATGTTGATCTCGGGGCAGGGCATTCATTCTGATCACACGGATGAAGATGCCTCCCCGTTCTTCTGCTCAAGTACCGCGTCCAGCGCTTCCACCAGGACAGAGTTCGAAAACGGCTTGGAGAGAACTGGGGCTGTGTGGCTGGTCCCAAGCAAGGCCGACGTCCCATATCCGCTTAGGACAAGAAACGGAATCGATTGCTGAGAACACGCGTCAGCCACGGGAAGCCCGCTGTGTCCCTGGAGGTTCATGTCGAGCACGACGACGTCGATTTTCGTCGCGTCGTTAAGTAATTGCAGCGCCCGATCCACAGTCGGAGCAAGGCCTACAATCTGCATTCCAGCCGCAAGCAGAGTGTCCTCGATTGACATTGCCACCAGCATTTCGTCTTCAACGACGAGCACTCGACGTCCCGCCAATGTTGTTGAAAATGTCAACTTTACTGCGCTCCCGAGGGCTGTTTGCTACTGAAATCCATGCTCATTGTGCATGTGAGGCCATCCGGTTCGAACCGCAGTTCGACCGGATATCCGAGTTCGTGGGCTAGGCCTCGGTTTAGAACCCGTAGACCGAACCCTTGGCGGTCCGGTTCAGACGTCGGAGGTCCGCCGCGCTCCTCCCAAAGAATGCTGCATACCTCCTGGCATTGCCATGATAATGCGACCCGACCAACCTGGTTCGAAAGTGAACCGTGTTTGATCGCATTGGTCAGCAACTCGTTGAACGCCATGGAAAGCGCCAGAGCTTTTTTCGGATCGATGCGGATCGCAGCGCCTTGGATCGAGACGCGCCCGTCCTCAATCCAAGCGGTAAGAACCGTTTGAGCGATATCGCTCAGGTTTACGGCCTGCCAAGCCTCCCGCGTAAGCAAGTCGTGCGCTTTGGCAAGAACGAGCAGACGAGTGTTAAAAGCCTGGGCGAACGCCTCGGGCGTTTCGGAGCTTTTCAATGTTTGCTCCGCGAGGGAATTCACGGTAGCCAGGGTGTTCTTCACCCGATGATTGAGCTCTCCCACCAAGAGCTTCTGCCTCTTCTCCGCCCTTCTTTCCTCTGTTCGATCCCGGAAGATCTTGAGGTAGCGATCAGGCCCGCTCTCCTCAACACGAAGCATGACACCTGAGCCCCAAAACCGTGAGCCATCCTTGCGATAGTGCCAACGCTCGTTCGCGGCACGTCCCGTTTCGGCCGCGGTTCGCATTTCCTGTTGTGGGATTTCCAAGGCTCGATCCTCAGGACTGAAGAAAATACTGCCGGAGAGACCAAGGACCTCGCTGTCGAGATAGCCCAAAAGGCGTTCAGCGCCACTGTTCCAGCTTGCGATCCGTCCGTCGGCGTCGAGCGTTATGATGGCATATTCGCTCGCGCTGTCGAGGATGACACGCAACCGTTCATTGGTGCGGCGAAGTCCCTCTTCGGCACGTTGATGCGCCTCTTCCGATTGCTTCCGCTCGATGCTGAATCCGAGTTGCCGGGCGATAGTGAGGCACAGGGTGGCTTCGTCAGCGGTATAGACGTGAGCGACGTCGCGGTAGGTCATGAATTTGCCAACCACGATGCCATCGACGGTCACAGGAATGAATGCGAGGGAGCGGATACCCTCCCCTCGTATGGCGTTCTTGAGCGCCTGAGGCTCGTCAGAAAGCTCTATGTCGCTTACGAAAATGGGAATAGGATCTCGATCTCCCGGCTTCCACGGCGAGTGTCCATCAACTGCCCGACGATAGTCCTCCGAGAGCCCGCGGGAAGCGACGAATCGCATCACTCCGTGGCGGTCGAAAAGCAGGATCGAAGCCCGCGAACACCCCAGCGCCCGCTCGATCGCATCGAATGTCGCATCGAAAGCATCGGTGTCGGACTCTGCGCGGTATAGTCCGTCCGTCAATTGGAACAGCGCCTCCAACTCGTCGGCCTTCTTAATCCAGGGCGTGTCGTCGGCAGGTTCACGTTGGCTCATATGCGCCCCGCTGGGACGAGCCCGTACGGGCTCGGTTTCAATAGGGACTGCGACAACGAGCGTTTATATTTCCGCAGGCCCGGGTAAAGTTTAGGTGTGGCAGGCAGACCGGAATTCAAGCCCGAGCAGCGTCGAGTCCCGTCCGCAGGGCGAATGAATATCTCTGGTCGCGCGCCCTTATAGAATGAGCGATTAACCTATTAAATGGGACATCGGCGAGTACCGATTTTAGGAGCAACCGGGAATGGTCACTAACCCCGGTAAACTGCTCGATTAGCAGCTTTATGCCAGCACACCACAAACAAAAGTGCGTCAAGCGTCCTTGCGGGGACCGATCAGTTTTTTAGACTAGCTAGCGGGATGCGGAGCGCCAGACAAAGCCCATCTGTCCGCCAATTTCGCGCCAGCGATCCGTTCAATCCCAAGATTGCCGCTTTCTCCAACGTTGTTCCAAATCCCGTCCTTTCGGAGCTCTCGGACAACGGATGTGATCCGTGTTCACTCCACTTGACGTGAAGTTCTTCGTCGAAAGTCGAAAGGTCGATGCTCAATTGCCCCGCAGGGCCGGAAAGGGCACCATACTTGACAGCGTTGGTGGTCAGTTCGTGCAGAAGGAGCGCCATTGACGTCAGTGCCTTGTCGCCGAGGGGAGCGTCCGTTCCGGAGATCAGGATTCGAGAGCCGTGAGCGTGGTCGTGTGGCGCAACGATCGCCTTCAACAGAGCCACAACCGTCGTCGCAATATCTCCGCGATCGTCCTCCCCGACAAGGTCGGGCAGCGTAAGTTCGTGGGCGCGAGACAGTGCGTGTAGCCGCGACCGTAGATCAGCCTCTAGATCGGAAACGGTTGTGGCTTGCCTGGCGCTCACCGAGATCAACCCGGCGGTGAGGCTGAACAGGTTCTTGATGCGGTGATTGATTTCCCGCAGCAAAATATCCTTGTGCTCTGCTGCCTGCTTGAGCGCCTGCGCCTGGGCAGCGAGTTCATCTCGTTGAGCGGCGAGTTGCTGCCTTTGCCGGTACAGTTCGAAGAACACGTCGACTTTGCTTGACAGAACGTCCGGTTCAATCGGCTTTTGGATGAAGTCCACCGCGCCAGCCTCGTAGCCGCGAAAACGGCGTCGGCCGTCTGCAATACCCGCCGTCACAAAGATGATGGGAATGTGTCGCGTGCGTTCGTTGCCGCGCATCAACTCGGCAAGTTCGAAACCGTCCAGACCCGGCATCTGAACGTCGACAAGCGCGAGCGCCACGTCTTGTCGAAGCAGGATCTCAAGCGCCTGATCGCCGGACCGCGCCTTCATGAGAAGGCGATCGTCTCGGCGGAGCAGTGCCTCCAGCGATATGAGATTTTCCTCGAGGTCATCGACCAGTAGAAACGGGACGGGCTCCATAGTTGTTCTCAGACCTCTTTCAAGTATTCGGCAATGGCATCGAGCGACAGGACGAGGGCGCTCGGGCATGATTGGATTGCAGCTTCCGGCATGGCGCGAGCGTGAGCGCCTTCGGGGTTTTGCACGATCACCGTCCCGCCTGCATTGTGGACAGCCGCCAGGCCGGCTGCCCCATCTCGGTTGGCGCCGGTCAGGACAATCGCGATAAGATCCGGCCCGAAGGCATCGGCAGCACTTTCGAAAAGTATGTCGATTGACGGGCGGGAGAAGAGGACAGGCTCATCAGCGGAAAGGGACAGGTTCCTGTCCGTTTCAACGAGCAGATGATAGTCCGGCGGTGCAAAATAGATCGTGCCGGCCTCGAGCGACTGTTTGTCCTCGGCCTCCTCGACAGGCAACCGGCACTTTGCACGAAACAGGTCGACCATAAGGCTCGGCCTGTCGGATGGAACGTGAACGACCACGATCACGGGTAACGGGAAGCTTCGCGGCAACGCCGGCAGGATTGCCGAAAGTGCTTCGACAGCCCCCGCCGAAGCGCCAATGATCACCGCTTGAGCTTTTGCTGGCGTCATTCGACACGCCTTTGGTAGATCTTCTCCTCACGCACGAAATCCGTGAACGCATCGGCATGAAGGGAAAAGCGCAAATTCTCCTTGGCGCCGAGCCCGAGGAAACCTTTGCGAGCGAGCGAGTCCTTGAAAAGACCCACCGCGCGGTCCTGAAGCGCGCGGTCGAAGTAAATCATGACGTTTCGGCACGATATGAGGTGCATTTCTGCAAAAACGGCGTCGGTCACCAGGCTGTGATCCGAAAACACGACATGGCGGCGCAAGGTCTTATCGAACAGCGCCTTGCCGTATGCCGCCTGATAGTAGTCCGACAACGATGATTTTCCACCCGATTTGCGATGGTTCTCGGTGAAAAGCTGTATCCTGTCGAGTGCATAGACGCCGGCCTCGGCCGCCTCCAGCGCTTCATGACTGATGTCAGTGGCATAGAAGATCGTTCGATCTTCGAGGCCTTCTTCGCGAAACAGGATAACCAGCGAATAAAGCTCCTCGCCGCTGCTGCAGCCAGCAATCCACACCTTCAAGGAAGGGTAGGTCCTCAAGTGGGGAACGACCTTTTCCCGGATCGCCTGGAAGTAACTCGGATCGCGAAACATCTCGCTCACTTGGACGGTTAGAAAACGCAGCAATTGCGGCAGCATTGCCTGATCGTGCAGAAGTCCCTCCTGCATCGCCGAGAAAGTATCGAACCCCAGTTGTTCGCGCGCCTTCTTCAGGCGGCGCTTGATCGAGGCCATCGCATAGTTGCGAAAGTCATAGTGGTATTTGAGAAACAGTGCTTCCAGCAGCAACCGGATTTCGATGTCTTCTACCTTTTCAACGGCGGTGGCTTCGCTCATTTGGGCATCCATACACGCACCAGCGACAGCAGCCTGTCGACGTCCAGCGGCTTGGCCATGTAATCATTCGCCCCAGCCTCAATGCAGCGCTCCTGATCGTCCGGCATTGCCTTGGCGGTCAGCGCAATGATCGGCAACTTCTTCCAAGTCGGGTTCCTTCGGATTTCAGCGGTCGCGACCAAACCATCCATCACAGGCATCATGACGTCCATCAGCACGAGCTCAATCGGGCGCCCGGGGCCAGATGAAGCTTTTTCGAGAACCTCCAGTGCCTCGCGGCCGTTGCGCGCGATCTCGACGATCGCACCGCGCGGTTCAAGAATGTTGGTTAGCGCGTAGACGTTTCGGATATCATCTTCCACCACGAGAATGCGACGCCCCTCCAACAGCGCATCGCGGTTGCGCGCCTTGCGGATCATCTTTTGCTGTTCGTCCGGCAGTTCCGATATCACCTGATGCAGGAACAGGCTCACTTCATCGAGCAGTCGCTCGGGGGATTTTGCCCCCTTGATGATGATCGACTTCGAGAAGCGCCTCAACTTCTGCTCGTCATCCGCCGAGAGTTCGCGTCCAGTATAGACGATGACAGGCGGGAAGGCATAAGCGCTCTGTGAGCTCAACGTCTCCAGCAACGAATATCCCGACGCGTCAGGCAACGACAGGTCAAGCACCATGCAGTCGAAAGTCTGGTGCTTCAGGAGGTCAAGGCATTCGGCGGCGGTGCTGGCGGTCACCGTCTCGACGTCCTGGGTGCCGATCAGTTTTGCCACCGCTTCGCGCTGCACCGGATCGTCCTCGACGACCAGGACGCGATGCATTTGTTTCGTAAACCGCGCCTCGAGCTTTTGCAGAACCTTCAACAGTTCTTCTCGATTGACGGGCTTGATGGCATAACCGGCAGCCCCGAGAGAGTAGGCACTCTCGGCGTGATCGCTCCCCGACACGACATGGATCGGGATATGACGGGTCAAGACATCATGCTTCAGCCGGTCGAGGACGGCGAGGCCCGATTGGTCCGGCA
Organism: Ensifer sp. Root954; assembly: GCF_001429005.1. Taxonomy (NCBI): domain Bacteria; kingdom Pseudomonadati; phylum Pseudomonadota; class Alphaproteobacteria; order Hyphomicrobiales; family Rhizobiaceae; genus Ensifer; species Ensifer sp. Root954. Next base: position 87,605 of record NZ_LMJM01000053.1, on the reverse strand, counting down.
ACCCTATATCGAGCACGACGGCGCTTGGCATGAATTCCTTCGCAAGCAAAAGCGCCTCTTCGGCGGTTGCCGCGACAATTGCCTGGAAGCCCATTTCCCGCGACAGATCACGCACGATGCCGGCAAAAGTGTCATCATCTTCGATTACCAGCAGCACGCGTTTTGTATTTGTCAGAACATCTCGGTCGTCGTCGATCCGGCGGATCGGCCTGGGCGTAACCGTACCTGCCTTTTGCGCCGCGACCGTCGTTGCGAGCGTTCCTGGACTTGGCGCAAGAGCTGTCGGCTTGGCCACATCGAACCGTTCCCCGATGGTAACGGTAAACGTACTACCCCGTCCCGCCTGGCTTTGAAGCACGATCGTTCCGCCCAAAAGCCGCGCCAGTTGCCGAGAGATGGAAAGGCCGAGCCCGGTGCCGCCATACTTACGGCTGATTGTGCCATCGGCCTGGTGGAAGGCATCGAAGATCGCCCGCTGATGTTCCTGTGCAATTCCGATTCCGGTGTCGCTGACGGAGAAGCTAACCTTGCCCTCGCCAACCGAACCAATCACCAAGGTGACCTTGCCGGTCTCGGTGAACTTGATTGCATTTGAAAGCAAGTTCTTGAGAATTTGTTCAAGCCGCAACGGATCGGTCTCGATAGTGAGCGGACATTCCTCAGCAAGTTCAACGGAAAACCCGAGTTTCTTCTCGGTCGCCAGCGGCAGAAACACCTGACGAAGGTTGCCGGCCAGTCGCTCGAGCGAAACGGTTTCCGGCCGGATTTCGACATGCCCGGCCTCGATCTTGGAGAGATCGAGAATATCGTTGATCAGGTTCAAGAGATCATTGCCCGAGGATTGGATCGTCTTGGCAAACTTCACCTGCTCCTCAGTCAGGTTTTCGTCGGGATTGTCCGCAAGCAGCTTGGCCAAAATCAAGGAAGAGTTCAGCGGCGTGCGCAACTCGTGGGACATATTGGCAAGGAAGTCGGATTTGTATTGGCTTGCCTGCTCTAGTTCCTTCGCCTTGGCCGATATCGATACGTTCGCGCGCTCCAGCTCGTCGCGCTGAGCCTCAAGCCGCTGGGCTTGTGTTTCCAGCTGAGCATTGGTCTGCTCAAGTTCAATTTGCTGCTGCTCGAGGTGCGCCTGAGATTCCTTCAGCGCCCGCCCCTGCTCTTCAAGCTCTTCGTTTGAAACGCGCAGCTCCTCGCTTTGCGTTTGCAACTCTTCGGACTGCCGTTGCGTTTCCTCCAGCAGGTCGTGAAGCTGGCCGCGATAGGTCGCTGCCTTCACGGCAATCGCGATAGCCTCCGATGCGCGGTCAAGAAAGGTGACGATGGTCTCGTCGATTGGCCCAAGAAAGCCGAGCTCGATCACCGAATTCACTGAACCATCGACCTTTCCGGTCTGGATCGCGAGATGGCGTGGTTTGTCCATCCCAAGCCCGGAACCGAAGGCCAGGTAACCATCCGGGACATCGTCGACGACGATTGAACCCCCTTCCGCAACCGCTTGACCCAAGAGGCCTTCGCGGGGTCGAACCGTCATTGGCAAGTTCGCCTCGGGCGGAACGCCACGACTACAAGCCCGCTGGAACGAACCATCACCGCGAATGAAGATCGCACCGGCAATGGCGCCTGCGTAAGGCGCCAGGAAGTCGAGAATACTTTTGCTCAGCTGCTCGATCGACTGATCGCCCATCATCGCCGACGCCAACCCGACCTGACCAGCCTGAAGCCACTCATCCCTTCGGCGGACGATCGTGGCCTTGCGAATGAGGAGGGCGATTGCTGCTGTCAAAGCAATTCCGAGAAGACCAGAAAGCAGAGTGCTGAGCCGCGCAGTCTTCTGCGCATTCTCCATTTCGGCCAATCGATCAAGGCGCACTTCCAGCTCAGCGCCCGACATGGCCGCAATCTGCGCGCGGACGGCATCCATTTCGATCTTGCCGCGATCGGAGTTTACCATCGCAATCGCCGCCTCAAGACCGTCGGCCCGTCTCCGATCGATGGTCGCCCCGAGTTCCGCGAGCTTGGCGTCCACATGTTGCCTGAGAGCCACCAGCCGCTGACTTTGGCCCGGATTGCTCGCAGTCAGTTGACCGATCTGATCGAGTTTTGGCCGAATGGCGCGAACTGCCGCGTTGTAGGGGGCAAGGTAGCCCCCACTATTGGTCAACAAAAACCCACGCTGACCGGTCTCGGCATCCTGAACAAGCGACAGCAGTTCGTCGAGAGAAACAATGGCAACGTGGGTTTGTACAATCCTCTCGTTGCCCCGTTGCAGGGCCTCCAGGTTGAGATAGGCAACGACGCTGCTTGCGACAAAAAAGAAGAGGGTGCCTGCCAGGCCGAGGGCCACGCCCGCTTCTAGGCCCAAAAGCGCGCGGAACGAGCGCGAACTCAAGCTCGATCTTCTGGTTGCGGTGGCGGACATTCAGACTCCGAGGAAAGAGCAAGCGTTGAGTGGAAACAGCGACCGTGTGCTGACGGTGCGTGGCTGGATTGCGAAGACGTTCTGGTTCAGCGGCGGTTCCTGCCGAAGTCGGAATTCGACCAGCCCTGACGGATTCGCGCTGATTCTATGTTGCATTATCAAACCTGCCCGCCGAAGCGTACAAACTTTTGAAATAACAGGCCGTTTGTTCACCCGTCTGCCCCCAAAACCTTCCCGCTAAACAGCGGAATGCTGAATTTGCGAGCTCTAACTATGGCTCCCTCGTTCTTTTTCCATCTCCCTGCCGCCACCTCATTCTCGCCAGGCACCGCCTGTCACATTTTGGTGACAGTGCACGGTGGTCACTGCAGTGATTTCACAGAGAGAAGCGCGGCCACTCCAGGAAGCGGTCCGCGGGCCCGACCAACCGCCACCGGGCAAATCCGTCTCCGTGGACGGATTCCACCTTGGCGTTTAGGGCCTGCGGCACTGTCCTCTTTAGCACGACCGCGCCAAAACCCGAGCGCGGCAACTGATAGTCGCGACCTTCAGGGCCAGGGTGCTCATCCCAAGACATCGAAAAGGCAAGGCCTGCCGGGGAAGTGGCCAGCGCCCAGGTAATTGAAATCGTGCCGGCACGCGACCGCAATACGCCGCCCTTTGACGAATGAAGGGCTAACTCGTGGATCGCCATCCCAAGATTTTCGATTGCAGCTGGGGCAAGCGCGATGCCCGGGCCAGAAAGCTGACAGAACGCTTCAGCATGAAACGCTGCGATCTGCTTTTCAACCAGGCCTCTTAGATCTGTTGCTTGCCAATCTGCCGACGCAATCAGGTCGTGGGATGCCGAAAGGGCCCATATGCGGTTTTCAAGGTCCTTCTGGAAAACCGCAGGTTCCGTTTCTTCGCTCCTGCTCTGCCGGATCATCGAAAGAATGATGGCATAGTGGTTCTTGACCCGGTGGTTGACCTCCCGCAGCAGCAGGCGAATTCGCCTTTCACGGTCCTTTGCGGATGTGATGTCGCGCGCAACCTTGGATGCTCCGATGATGCGGCCCTTGGAGTTGCGGATCGGGGAGATCGTCAGCGAAACGGTTACAAAGCTGCCGTCCTTGCGCTGCCTGACGGTTTCGAACGGTTCAATCCTTTCACCTTTGCGCAGGCGCTGCAGCAGATCTCGCTCTTCGTCGTGAAGATGAGTGGGTATGATCGTCAGGATTGATCGCCCGACCATCTCCTCGGCTGAGTAGCCAAACATGCGTTCGGCTGCGCCGTTCCAGGTTCGCACGGTACCATCGAGATCCTTGCTGACGATGGCGTCGAAGGACGACTCCACAATGGCCGCAAGCCTCGCTCGCAAGATATCTTCACTCCCCGCCTTGTCGAAAGAACCCAAGGGCATAGCTTACTGCTCCAACTTCACGAACATTCCCTTTCCCAAGGGCTACCAACCCCGTGGAAAGACGTGGACGTTGTTATTGTTCCAATGCCCTGAGCAACGAAAGCATGAGTCGCTACGCGCCGGTCGCGATCACCGGAGTGCGGACGGCTGAACGGGTTCGATGTGCACTTGATCGATGCAAGCAAGGAAACGCCGACATTGAGGGGCTGGACCGGCCGGCTGGACATCAGGAACTTGCGCTGTCTCTCGACGTTACCTCTGTCAGAGAAATGCTGCCGCGTCCTTGCGAGGCCGACAGCAACCTTGAGAGGGAAAGATGACCAAGGGCGGGACGCGGGCCGATTTTGACCATGGCCGCTTCGCGAAGGGCCTCGCACGCGGCTTCGCCGGCGCGTTGCTTTTTGCGCTGCCTATGTTCCTCACGATGGAAATGTGGGAACTCGGCCTCTACATCGACCGCGACCGGCTGCTTATTTTGCTTTTGGTCAACATTCCGCTGCTTGTCCTCCTTGCGCGTCGGATCGGCTTTGAAAATGTATCGACGTGGCGCGAAGCGCTGCGAGACGCAAGCATTGCATACTGCCTGGGTATCGCGGCGAGTGCCTTTGTTCTTTTCATGATTGGCGTCCTAAAGATTGGCCAGGCCCTGCCGGAAGTGCTTGGAATGATCGCCATTCAGGCGGTCCCAGCCAGCATTGGCGCCTTGCTCGGCCGCAGCGAACTGGGGACACGAACCGAAAGCGGCGAGGACGAGAAGGATCCGATCGGCGAGACGCGGGGCGATGGTTACGGTGGCGAACTTTTTATGATGGTCGTTGGGGCTCTGTTTCTCGGTCTCAACGTCGCCCCAACCGAAGAAATGATCCTGATATCCTTTAAGATGTCGCTGTGGCACGCCATTGCCGCAATCTTGGCGTCGATCCTGCTGATGCATGGCTTCGTCTACGCCCTGTCTTTCATAGGCGGCCATGAACTCGATGAGAACACACCTGGCTGGCATGCCCTTATCCGCTTCACAACGCCGGGTTACGTCATCGCATTCGCGATCAGCCTCTATTGCCTATGGACGTTTCATCGGCTGGACGGCCTCGATCCAACACAAGCGATTGTCGCCACGGCTGTCCTCGCCTTCCCGAGCGCAATCGGCGCAGCCGCAGCGCGCCTCATTCTGTAGGTAACGTGATGGCAAAGTCCCCGAAACCAGGCTCCGTTGAAAATCGTCGGGCGCATTGGATCGAATGGACGACCGGTGCGGTTTCCACCATCCTGATCACGGCGCTTATTGGCTGGATCAGCTATCAGGCTGCAACCCAGGCCGATGGGCCTCCGGACCTCTCGGTGACGATCGTCAGCAGCGCGGGGAGTGCTGGCGGATATCTGGTCATGTTCGATGTTAACAATGCAGCCGACCGAACGGCGGCCGCCGTCGTCGTACGTGGCGAAATCACCGACAACGATAATGTCATAGAGACCGCGGAGATCACGCTTGACTACGTGCCTGCGCGATCGAAGGCGCGGGGTGGACTGATCTTTCGCAACGATCCTGCAGGTCGCTCCCGTGTTTCCGCGACCGGTTTCAGCGAACCGTGACCGACGACGTGCGCCAGGGCGGTGTCAAGGAACCTGTTTGTGCTCTCGCGGTTAGGACCTGAACGCCAACGGGAGTGCACGATGACTTTGACGCTCAACGACATCTCCAACGAACTGAAGAATATCGACTTCGGCATGCTTTCGACAAAGAGGGCAGACGGAACCATCTCCAGTCGACCAATGAGCAACAATGGCGACGTGGACTATAGGGGGGACACCTGGTTCTTTTGCTTTGAGCAGTCACAAAAAATCACCGAGATCAAGGCAGATCCGAAGGTAGCCCTGACTTACACCGCTCGTCCGAGCCTTCTCGGCAAACCCGGTATTTTCATTGCAATCGAAGGGAATGCTTCGCTCGTGGGTGACAAGCAGACGTTTGCCGAGCATTGGATGAGCGAGCTTGAAAGATGGTTTCCCCAAGGCGTGGACACCCCCGGTCTTTTAATGATCAAGGTTCACGCGTCGAAAGTCACCTACTGGGATGGCGATGAGACGGGGAGCATCTTCGCCCCTGACGACCACCCACAAGACTAGCGCGCAAAGCCCCTCCGTCCTATGCACCGGCACCCGCGCTCGCTGTTCACTCTCAAGGCGGCCAAAAGCCCATAAAAAGCGCACATCTAGACCCACAGTTGCACGCGCTCCTAACGCACCAAACGCTTGGATGTTCCTTGAAAAAACTTCGCTTTTCGGCCCGCTATCAACGGAACAGAACGACCCGTTTTGCCGTTCAATCGCGGTGAACGCCGGTGTCGTATCGGCCCAATGGAGTACATACAAATGCTGAAACGGATTGCTACTTTCGCCCTCATCGCGGCATTTGCCAGCCCCGCTCTGGCACAGCAAAAGGTCGTTTGCGATGAAGCTTCAATCGCTAAGGCCGAACAGCAAGTCGCGCAAATCTCCGACGGCGCAAAAAAGATCGAGTCCACCAAGGAACTCACCATGGCGAGAGATGCCATGATGGCGAACGACGTGGAGAAATGCACGTCGCATCTCGACAATGCCATCAAGGGCATGGACGCCATGTAGAGTCCGTCCGAAGGGAGCATTGATGCTGAAGCGCAGTGTTCCCTCAGTCTGCTGCATATAATCCATCATGCTGCTCACCGGGTCGAAACGAACGGAGTGTGGCTCTTATGATCTCAAGTTTTTCCTCCGGATGCCCGCATCTCGAGGATCGAAACGAGGAACAAAATCATGAAAAATATCCTGCTCGCCGCGGTCTTCCTCGGCGT
>NZ_LMJM01000053.1:80436-80926 GCF_001429005.1 Ensifer sp. Root954 | reverse complement strand
TGCCGTGGCAACACCAGACACCACCAATCCAACAGCGCCCGTCGCCGGCGCCAACAGTTTCACCGAAGAACAGGCCAAGGATCGCCTTACTGACGCCGGCTACACCGATGTTACCGGTCTAAAGCTCGACGACAAGGGCGTCTGGCGCGCAACTGCCTCGAAGGACGGCAAATCCATGCAGGTCGCGCTCGACTACCAGGGCAACATTGTTGCCAACTAACTCCAGAACGAGGAAATCCCCATGAAAACCGTTAGTGGACTTTTTGACGACTATTCGGACGCCCGCGCCGCTGTGTCAGCCCTTGAAGATCGCGGCGTGCCGTCGGACGACATCAGCATCGTTTCCAACAATGTTGGGGATCGGTACGGCACTGCAAACGAAAGCAACGCGGCTGAAGGCGCTGGGACAGGCGCCGGTGTCGGCGCTGCGGTCGGTGGCATTGGCGGCCTTTTGACTGGCCTTGGGGTCATGGCCATCCCGGGTGTCGGT
>NZ_LMJM01000053.1:49539-80396 GCF_001429005.1 Ensifer sp. Root954 | reverse complement strand
CGCGGTAGCAGGTGGTGCCGCCGGCGGGATTATCGGAGCGATGACGGATTCGGGCGTTCCGGAAGAACATGCCCATGTCTATGCGGAAGGCGTACGGCGCGGTGGCGCGGTCGTCACGGCACGGGTCGACGACGCGCTCCAGGCGGATGCCGAAGCGATCCTGCGCCGCGGTAGCTGGGTCGACCCGGTGCAGCGTCGAGCTTCTTATTCCGAGCAGGGCTGGCGGCGCTTTGATCCGACGCTCGCTCCCTATACTCCCGATGAGGTTGAACAGGAGCGGCGGCGCTACAGGCGCTGATGTCCCCAAGGCGTCTTCTCGGGTCCTAAATTCATCCGTTGCCGGCATACCGGCATAATGCCGCTGGCAACGGATAAGCATTGCCTAAACCAACGAGGCAGGGCCTGCAGTCGGCTAAACTGTCTCGAGGTTCATAGAGCCGGGCCCGACAAACAGCACCATCATTCGCCTCAACAAATAACGGAACAAGTGCGTAGCTCACTCGTTCAAGAAATGTACCTGAATAGCAATGGAGCGTCCCCAAAATGGATTGGAACCGTGTTGAAGGCAACTGGAAGCAGATTAAGGGTAAGGTCAAGGAGCAGTGGGGCAAACTCACCGACGATGACCTCGACCAGATCAACGGTAAACGCGAGCAACTCGAAGGCAAGATCCAGGAGCGTTATGGATATGCCAAGGATCAGGCGAGGAAAGATATCGACGACTGGTATTCAAACCAGCGTTTCCATTGATCCAAAACTACCTTCACTCTTTATCTTCAAAGGCCGCCGTTCCGGCGGCCTTTCTGCTTTGCTGCCTGGCTTCGAAGCTCAACGAAAGGCGAACAACTCGCTATCTGGGTCACGGTAGCCCAAAATCTCTGACGACACGATCTCCGCAGCGATCTGGCTGTAGGTAATGCCATTGCCCCCATAACCCATCACGGCATAGACATTCTCCAGCCCCGGAACGTTCCCGATAAGCGGCAATCCGTCAGAGGTAGTGCCAAAAGGCGCGGCCCAAAGATAATCCGGCTCGCCGATTGGTATTTCCAGGAGCGCCGACAGCTTTGCGCGCAAGATCTGGGATTTGGCTCTAAGCTTGATAGGGTCCGCAAATGCGGTGGTGCTTTCTTCGTCCTCCCCTCCAACAATCAGGCGACCATCCTTGGTCGAACGAATATAGAGGTAGGGATCGGATGCTTCCCAAAGAACATAGTTCTTGAGCCAGTCAGGCCGTGGATGGTGCGGCTTAGTCGCAAGAGCCCAGGTGGATACCATCCGATGGCCTTCGTGGGCCACGGCTTCGAGAAACTCGTACCCCGTGCAAAACACAACGTGCTTGGCCAGTATGATTTCGCCTGTCGAGGTCGCAGCGGCGTTCCATCCTTCAACGCTGCGGACGTCGGTAATCTCCGTGTCGCCTATGAGCGAAACATCGTCCCTCTGGGCTTTGCGCCACAAGCCGGCTGTCAATTGCGCCGGATTGGCGGCTGCAGAAATATCGGACCCGATTGCCGCAGTCCGATTGAGACCGAACTCTTCGCGCAAGCAAGCAGACTTGAGAAACCTTGCTGAAATGCCAGCGGCCTGCCGCGCGTCGATCTCCAAGCGAAGCGCGCGGGCACCATAGGCATTGCCGGACAGATAAAGAGACTTCTTCTGTTCAAAGCCACAGTCGATTCCAAGACTGTCGATGAGCGTGATCAGTGTTTCCACTGCTCTTGCGGAGCGTTGCCATGCGCGCCGCGCCTTGTCCTGCCCAATCATCGTGGTGAGCTGGTGGAGCGGCACATCGATCTCGTGCTGGATCATCGCAGTGCTCGCCAAAGTGCTGCCTTGTACCGGCCAGCGTCGGTCGACGACGAGAATTTTCATGTCTCGCTTGGCAAGGGACAACGCCATCAGCGCCCCTCCGATGCCGGCGCCGACGATCAACACATCGACTTTGTCAACGGAGATGCGACTTTGCGCGACAACCTTGATATGACGCGTGTTGGACCACAGTGGCCGATTGGACCGCAATTTGCGCTTTCGCGTGATTTTCTCCAACTCTTTGCATCTCCATGTTCCGGTAGAGGTTGGATAGCCGGACGAACGCTCATTCTTCCGCTTTACTCTCGCTATCCATCGGGATCGCGATCCCTTGAATGCCTCAGCCGTCGCAACGCACGCCCGGGAGAGGCCGGTGCCGCCGAAGAATGTTCGTGCCGCAGTTGACTTGCGGGCTGCTCATCGCCCCGACACGGGCCGCACGCTGTTGCTCGCTTCGAGGCGCGCATCTTGGGATGGATAAAGGCAGTGCCTTCGAGGGCCGTTGTAGGGCTGGTAGGTGTTGTCATCGGCTCGATACGACTGATAGCGGACGGTACACGAGACGGTACGCGGTTCGGCCGTTGCGTAGCCCACGAACCGCCGATCGATTTGCGCCGTCCGGTCTTTGTGGATCGGGTACATGACCGCGTAAGGCGACTGGCACGTTCGTATTTGTCCACCGTATGAGCGGTACGCGTTGGTTTCGGGGTTATAGGACCGGTAGCGGCTTGAGCACCAATCGCGGTGGGCTGTCGAGACGCCGGTATGGGAGTTCACCAAGGTTGGAGCGGTGAGTGCCAGACGCCCCGATGTTCGCTTCGCCGAAACCGGGTTCGTGACGTAAGTGGAATAGACGGGCGGCAAACGCTGGTAGTTCTGCTGGCTCCGGTCGATCCGGACCGGTGTTGCGGTCCAAAGATCTGGAGCCGAAGCCGACTTCAGCAGAGGAGGTTCGGTGGGCTTGGCCAGCACGAGTGAGGCGACGGACGCAGCCGCGGCGCTGGCGCAAACGGACAATGCGATGCCAAATGCCAGCGATCCGATCGCTTTCATGGTTTTGCTCCTCTGCCCGTCACTGGGAATGCCTTTTGCTATCAGCGCGAAATCGAAAGCGATTGAATTTCCAACGAAAACGCCTTGCCGCGACGACCCTCGTCGCCGACGGTTAAATGCCGAGGTTGATTTTTTGTTCCCCTTACGGGCTTTAGTCGGACGGAAATTCAGACCAAGGGCGTAGCTTGACCAGAACGAGGGTTATCGAGCACTTCGAAACTCCTGAAAAGAGCGCGGACTTGCAGATTGCCCGGTGGTCCCGTCAGCTGAGCGCAGTTGGCTGTCCATCGGCGAAATGCAGCAAGCCTGGCGCGCCAGACCCGGTTGTCATTGGCGGATCAAGCTTTCGACCCGCCGCGCCAGCACGTCAGCTGTGAAGGGTTTGGTGACCACTTCCATGCCATGGTCGAGGTGCCCGTGGTTGAGTACTGCGTTCTCCGCATACCCTGTGACGAAGAGTACGTTAAGACCGGGACGCTGGACGCGCACCGCATCCGCAAGCTGCCGTCCGTTCATGCCGTTCGGCAGCCCGACGTCGGTAACCAGAAGATCGATTGTGGGGCGTGCATCAAGCATTTTAAGGGCGGAAGGGCCGTCGCTCGCCTCCAGCACTTCGTAGCCCAGCTCTTCGAGAATTTCGACCGCGACCATCCTGACCAGGGGTTCGTCGTCCACGACCAGGATGGTGTGAACTCCGGTCGCTGCGGGCGCGGGTCCCGCGTCGGCTGGTATGTCGGAGCTATGATCTTCGGCCGCGTGGCGGGGCAAATAAATGCAAATCATCGTGCCCTTGCCCACTTCGGAGTATATGCGCACGGCACCACCGGATTGGCCGGCAAAACCGTAGACCATGGAAAGGCCAAGCCCCGTCCCCTGTCCGATCGGCTTCGTCGTGAAAAACGGATCAAAGGCGCGGGCGACCACATCCGGCGACATGCCCGTACCGGTGTCGCTGACGCACAAGGAGACATATTGCCCCGGCGGCAATCCACGTTGGGCCGCAGCGCGTTCGTCGAGCCACCGATTACCGGTCTCGATCGTCAAGCGTCCACCATCCGGCATCGCGTCGCGAGCGTTGATGCAAAGATTGAGCAGAGCGTTCTCGAGCTGGCCAACATCGACGAAGGCCGTCCACAGCCCTCCTGCTCCGACAGTCTCGACCGCCACCCCAGGACCGACGCTTCGGCTGATCAGATCTTGCATACCCGCGACGATGCGATTGATGTCCGACGGCTTCGGATCGAGCGTCTGCCTGCGGGAAAAGGCAAGGAGGCGCTGAGTTAGGCCCGCGGCCCGCTTCACCGCCCCTTGTGCTCCCGTCATATAACGGTCGATCTCACCCACACGGCCCTGGGCGAGCCGAGTTTTCATCAGATCAAGGCTGCCGCTGATGCCGGCGAGGATGTTGTTGAAGTCGTGCGCCAGGCCCCCGGTTAGTTGCCCGACAGCCTCCATCTTTTGCGCCTGCCGCAGGGCGTCTTCCGCCTGGACAAGGGCTGCGGTGCGTTCCTCTACCCGTTGCTCTAGCGTTTCGTTGAGCGTGCGGAGGGCCGCAAGGGCATGGTCACGTTCGGCTTCGACCGCGCGCCGCTCTTCGATATCGATCAGGACACCCGGAAATTTAAGCGCAACACCGTCACTGCTGCATTCCACGCGACCGTTCGCCTCGAGCCAGCGATACCTCCCGTCCTCGCGACGCGTCCTGTATTGGTGGGCATAGGCTCCGCCTTTTGCCAGGGCCTCTCTGACCGAGGCCGTCACTCGTTCCTGATCGTCGGGATGAACGGCGCCGACGATATCGGCAAGGCTCAGGCCTGAGCGCCCTTGCTGCGGATCGAACCCAAACGCGGTCGCAAAAGCTTCGTCGACCGTAAAGCGATCGGTAGGCACGTCCCACAGCCACGTGCCGATGATCGCCCCTGCGGCCATCGCCATTTGCACACGCTGTATGTTATCGCGCGCGTGGCTTTCGCTCTCGCGTAGCGCCGCTTCGGCCTTCTTCCTCTCGGTTACGTCGCGAAATAGGACCGCCACCTGGCGCAGGCCTGCCGGCTCGATGCGGGTGGCCGAAACTTCGATATGCCTGGCGACTGATTTGAACTCCTGCTCGAAGCGCACTGGTTTGCCGGTGCGCAACACGCTGCCATAGACGTCCAACCAGACATCCGCGTTTCCGGGTTCAATCTCCCGAAGCCGTTTGCCGACGATGTCCGAGATGCCTGTATGCCGGCCATAGCCGGAATTTGCTTCAAGGTGTACGTAATCGCTGAGCGGACCATGTGGTCCGTCGATGAAGCCAATAATGCAGAAACCATCGTCGATCGCCTCGAAAAGGGCTCGATAGCGTGCCTCTCGCGCGTCGTCGTCGCTGGCGTTATGGACCTTCAGCGCGGCGCCTCCCTGCGACAGGGCCCTCAGCCTCAGGATCTCGTCTTCGAGTTGCTCGCGAGACAGCGACTTGATGTCAGACATCGATTTCGGTCTTTCCCTTCGTCGTTCCTGTCACTGCCCTTTGCGCGTCTCTGGACAGGGTCTCGTCCCACAGCAGTGAAAGCGCTCCGACGATGGCATTTCTGCTGTAGGGTTTGCGCACGATCGGCACGCCGATAAGGTCCGGCGGCAGTTCTGCTCCCTCGCCATAGCCTGTAGCAAAAACGAATGGAGTGCCTCTGCGCATGAGTTCGCCGGCGATCCCGAACGAATTGGTCTGCCCGAGATTGATATCGAGAATCGCCAGTTCCGGAGCAGTCCTCTCGATATGTGCCATGGCCTGCTGGACGGAGCTCGCCGTCGAAACCTCCGAGAACCCTTCGTCCGACAGCATCGCTTCGAGATCAAGCGCTATGAGCATCTGATCCTCAACGATCAGAACCCTGGGGTTTGCACGGCCAAGGCCGCTTTGTTCGGGAGCGGCGGTACCGACCGTATATGTTTCCATTGTCGGACCTAACGCGGTGAGTTTGACGTGTGGGGAGGGGATGCTGAACTCTGCCTCAAGCCCCGATGGTTCGAAGCGGACGGAGCTGCGCCCATGAAGATCGTAGGGGACGCTGCGCTCGATGAGGGCACTACCGAATCCTCTGCGTAACGGCAGAGTGACGAGTGGACCGTTTCGCTCGCGCCAGGAGACGTCGCAATCGGAGCCGGTCATCGTCCAGCGCACCTCTACTTCGCCAGCCGTCACCGAAAGCGCTCCGTATTTGGCGGCGTTGGTCGCGAGCTCGTGAAACACCAGCGCCATTACCGAAAAAGCGCGGCTGTCGAGCCAGACGGCAGGACCTTCGAGCGTAATTGTCGACAGATTTGTCCGGTAAGGCTGGAGTTCGGCCTCCAGGAGATCCGCCAGGATCCCGCCGCCATCTCCGCGCACGACCTGGTCATGCGCGATTGCGAGCGCCTCGATGCGACCCTGCAGCGTCGAAACATATTCTTCGAGCGATTTCTTGTGCTGTTGGGGGCTTGTCACCAGAGATTTGATGACGGCGAGGATGTTCTTGACGCGGTGGCTAAGCTCTTGGTTCAGCATCCGCTGCCGAACCTCGGACTTGCGGCGCTCGCCCGCCATCAGCTCGTTGTGTCGCAGCACCACCTCGACGATCGCGACCCGGACGATCTCGGCGATTTCCCGCTCGGCCTCCGACCAGGGCTGCGCCTGCCCCTGAACCGTCTCCTTCCAGATCGCAAAGCTCTTGCGTGGTGTGAGACGGTCGCCGAGTGGACCTGCCTCATAGGTCTTTTCAGGATTGCCGGCCCAGTTGAGGGTCTGGACCAGTTCTTTGCGAAAAAACACCAGGCAATCCGAGCCCGTTTGCGAAAGGGGAATGGCGAGAACGCCCGAAAGCCGCTCGCTGTAGGCCAATGCCTCCGGGAACTTCTGTGACAGGGCATGCGTCGCCCAGACGCGGCCTTCACTGACAGTGCGGATGAAATCCAGAAGAGCGGCTCTTTCTTCGTGCGGCGGAGCGGTGCCGATCCCCACCCATTTGCCATCCACCATGACGCCGATACCGTCGTTTGCCAGCAACTGCGAGAATTCTCGCAGGCTCTGGCGCAACAGTTCACCCACATCCTCGTGATGGGAAGACAAAATGAGAAAGCGGTCGAGCGCTTCGCGTGTCCCAGCGACGGCCGCAACCCGGCGGCTTTCCTTCAGAGATTTCAGGTGCAGCGAGAAAAATTCGCCGAACACTTCAAGCGCAACGCGTTGGGCCATCGGCAGTGCGCGCGGCGAGTAGTGGTGGCAGGCGATCAACCCCCAGAGCTGGCCGTCCAGAACAACCGAAATCGACATCGACGCGGCGACGCCCATGTTGCGCAGGTATTCGCAATGGATGGGCGAAACGCTGCGCAGGTGCGCGAAACTGAGGTCCAATGGTTCGCCGGATCCGTCCAGAACCGGCTCGACGGGTACACGCGCACCGCTCGCGTCCGAAATGACACGGATGGTGTTCTTGAGATAAAGTGCGCGGGCCTGCTGGGGGATATCGCTTGCTGGAAAATACTGGCCCAGAAAACTCTCAAGATCGGCGCGTTTCGCTTCGCTGACGACCTTGCCTGACCCGTCTTGCTCAAAGCGGTAGATCATCACGCGGTCATAGCCGGTGGTACCCGCAACGATCCGGCACGCGCGCTGCACCAGACGGTCGACGTCGGTGATGTCCTTGATGCGCCCAATCATCTCGCGCGCAATATGCAAGGGTTGACCGATCGATGGAGCCGGCTCGAACTCAATGATGACGGCCGACTTGTGAAGGTGGACGGAAATGTCGAACACGCGGTCGCCCAAAACGACATCGAGCAAAAGAGCCGGTCGTGAGGCCGCTCCCGCGGCCGCAAGCGCATTGCGCAGATCATGCAACAACTTTGGGCCGAGCACGTCGACAAGAGGCCGCCCAAGGAGGCTGCCCTCCCAGGCGAGCATCTTCGCAGCGTTTGCCGATATGCGTGCAATCGTCGTGAACCCGAGATTGCATGCCAGAAGACAACCGTGCGGTTGGATACTCCCGGGGATATGAATAGGCTCCCTGTCGCAAGTCTCGAGGGTGACGGGTTCAACTGGCGACAAGATATGCACTTTCAAAGCAAGTTTGGGCGAGAGCGAACACGGCGTTCGCCGTGACGGCAGACCGAACGACGTCAAAATCATGTGTTCGTTCGAGGAGCGACAGGAAGGATGGCCATCGGGTCGTGTCGTCCGCCATCGAAACAAGGTGCTTTGCGCCGAAGGTTTCATCGAAACCAAGCTTCAACGCCCTCTGACGCAAGACCCGCGCACCGAGAGACGACCCTTCCACCACGTAGAGCGCACCGAGAAGCGCGCTTGGATCTGAAAGATCGAAATCAGGCCGAATGCGGCGCGCCGGTGGCAAGCCGAGATCGCACGCGTCCTGAGCAAGCAGCTCTGCAACCCCTGACGGTCGCCAATTCCAGCCTTCAGGCCAAGAGATGTTCCTCAGCGCTTCATCCATTGTCGCACGAAACGGCAAAACGCGCGCTACGTACCGGCGATAGTCCTCGATGGTGCTGAGCTCGCCGACCGCGGCGTCTACCCGCTGATGTGCATCACGCGTCCTATTCCTCAATTCAACGCGTTCACTTCCGCGCATGCATTCTCCGCCTAATCATAAAACACGACCCATTCTGTGGCACGTAGCCGAGGCGGGCCCCAGACTAAAATCGCTTGAAGAACTAGGGCATGGCCGCGATTGCGACAAGGCAATCGCGTTCTGTTTTTGGAGATGAGCGTGAAGGGCACGGCGGTCGAACATCCAAGGCTGAAAAACGGCTTTCAACGAAACGGGCCGCGCAGGCATGGTAACATTTCTATGATCCAGCGCTTCTATTGATGCACCCGCAACAGATGCAAGATCTTTCCGGATCGTGCGAAAGATGGCGCCGTGGGCTTTTTTTCAGCCACGTCCTTTCGAGTTCGTTGCACTATCGCAGGAAGCCCATAGCTAGCGGCGCCTCAAGAAAGCGCTCCAGATATAACCTGCAACACCCGCGGTGAACAGAACCGGCGCGAGATGACGTCTGATACGGCCTTCTACCGTTTCTAAAACAACGGTCGCCTCGAGCACCGCCAGTCTGGAGGTCCCGTCCGCTATGGCAATGAGGCGCTCGCGAAGCCGCGCCACGTCGGCCCTCAACACATCAAGCTGCTCTCTTTGCGTCGCCAGGCTTGGCGTCTTGAGAGCAAACTCGGCATTTGGACGTGTCTCCTTTGGCAGCGAGTCGTCACACAACGACAAAATGTCGCGGTCGTGCGGCTCGTCAGTCATCGTTTGGTCCTCCTACGCCCGGTTCGTCTCAACGAGGAAAGGCCGCCCGTTGTTCCCTCGTTTTACCTTCCTCACCGTTGATAATGTGCTTTTGAAAGCGGCGCCGCGTCCACAATGGCTTGCTGGCTGCGGAATTTTCACTATCCTTGAGGAATGAGGATCCTAGGAATTTCAGGAAGTACGCGTCGGCTTTCCACCAATTCGGCCTTGTTGAGGGCTTTCCAATCCCTCGTTCCAGCCGATATCACCGTTGAAGTCTTTGATAACATTGGTGAGCTGCCGATCTTTTCTCCCGATCTGGAGGGCGCAAACGCCCCAGAAAGCGTCATCCGCTTCGTCGAGAAAATTTCCGCAAGTGATGGGCTAATCATCTCCAGCCCCGAGTATCTTCGCACCATTCCCGGAGGCCTCAAGAACGCCGTCGACTGGCTTGTCTCGGGGAGGCCGTAATCGCGAAACCGATAGCCCTCATCCACGCTTCGCACCGAGGCGACGAGACGCTGGCAGCGCTGCGCACCGTCCTTTTGACCTTAAGCTCAAATTTCTCCGAGACGATTTTCTTCCGGCTTCCCGGTATGAAGGAGACGCCAGACGTAATCATGGAAAAGTTCATGGACCCCGCTCATCGTCCGGCGGGGGAGAAATTCCTCAAGGATTTTGCATCGTTTTGCCGAAGCCAGAACCGGGACGTCCCTGACGTGATCGCTATTTGACCAGCGGCGAGACGGAGCACAACCCAGAGCGCTGTGGCTCCGTACTTCGAAGTCGCACAAAGGCTATTGATCCTGCGAAATATCATCCTGCCCCAAACACGTCGCCGGCGCAGCTGAGCGTAGCAAAACGCGCGCTTCCCGCCTCCCGTACCAGTAGCGGCCACTTCCCGATCAAGCACCAGATGAGCCGATTTCTCAGCGCGCAGGTTAATGCCTGTCAAGCTACTCATCTGCACTCAAGGGATTTCATCGCGATATCCTCATTAGCCACAGGGTTTAGCCCGGATGGGCAAATGGAGTTCCGGCAAGCGGTGTGATAGCGAGCACCAGTCGTCTTCGGACGGGGAGGAGACGGCCAGAGGCCTGGCGCTCCAATCATAGCGACAGGCCTCGCCTGGGGGTCCTTTGGCTAGTTCCACGAGGACGCAAGCGGTTTACGTCTCGACAGGAATAGAGGCGACCATTCACACACGGTATGATCCCGACAGGGGAGCAGAATGGGGTATGATCAGTAGTGTTGATTTCGGTAGCAACTCAGGTTGTATCCAACGCGCTATAGCGTGCAAGCCGAGGCCTGGCGTGCATATGCGTTGTATCGAGGTGACTGTAGTGCGGACGCGTGAAGATCGTTGACCTTGCTCAGCCCTCAGACGAGCAAAGTGCCGCTTTGCGCCTTCTAGCTCGGATCCCGCATGAATGGAGTGTGTGGACGGCTCTCCAGGGGGTTTCGGTCGGAATGGGCATCATCAACGCCCCTGGTCCCGCTTAGCGAGCGAGGCGAGCGAGCGGCTCCTTCAACCACGGGAATAGTTGTAAGCGACCGTGCTCCTCTTCAATCCCTGCAGAGGGGCCTTCTCCTCATCGAGTGGGATATTGCTGGAACTCCGTACCGCTCTACCTCTTTCTCCATCTCGGGCGGAGGAAGAGTAATGCACCAAGCGTCGCGACATCGAGCGGCAGAACCGACAACGGCCAAGGGGGCAGCAACTGGAGATCAATGGATAAGGAAGGCGGACGCCGACCAGACCAGAGCAAGCTTTCCCGAACTGTTCTTCGACCTCGTTTTTGTGTTTGCTCTGGTCCAGCTCGCAAAGACACTTGCGAGCGACTTCGGCCCCACAGCCCTTCTCGAGGCGGCGCTGCTCATTCTTGCGATCTGGTGGATCTGGATTCACACGACCTGGGTTACAAACCTTCTCGATACCGAGCAAAATCCAGTACGGCTGATGCTCTTTCTCCTGATGTTTGGGAGTATTCTGCTGGCTATCGCCTTGCCGGACGCGTTTGGAGACCATGGATTTGCATTTGCGGTCATCTACTGCAGCATACAGATAGGGCGATCGCTTTTCATGCTCTACGCCTATCATCGCGTCGATGCGGCCTCTTTCCTGACGTTCCTGCGGATTACCCTCTGGCTAGTCCTTGCAAGCGCCTTCTGGCTTGTGGGTTCTCAAATGGAGACGACTCCGCGAATTGCATTCTGGAGTACCGCTCTTCTAGTCGAATATCTGGCTCCGGCCCTGCGGTACTATCTTCCTGGCCTGGGGAAATCAGCGCCCGAGACGTTGGACGTTTCTGGCAAGCATATGGCAGAACGTTGTGCGCTGTTCGTAATCATCTGCCTCGGTGAAACGATCCTGACGACCGGCCGCAACGCCGCAGAGCACATGGCGGACGACATGACCTTCGCTGTCTTCTGCAGCGCGTTTTTAAGCACCGGTTTTATGTGGTGGATCTACTTCCATCACGGCCAGGAAAAAGCCGCCAACAAAGCGGAGGCGACGTCGAAACCCGAGACATTGGCGCTCAATCTCTTCACATACGGCCACCTGCCAATTGTTTCTGGCGTCATCCTGACGGCAGTAGGAGAGGACTTCAGCCTGTCCCATGCCAAAGATGAAACCACGATGCAAACCGCTCTGGCGATACTCGGAGGCCCGGCGCTTTTTTTGGCTGGCAACATCTGGATAAAGTTGGCCGCGGCGCACCAGTTCCCGATTTCGCACATTGTCGGGTTCGCGATCCTTGCCCTTGCTGGAGTGCTTTCTGCGCTTGCCGCCAATTATCATCTCCAGTTTCTGGCGACAGCGACCCTCTTTGGCGTTGCCATTTGGGAGTATCTGGCATTGCGTCGTGCTTCGGCTTCGACGGCATAACCGTAGCGCGAAGACGGCCGGCATAGCCGATAATCGAGACTAGGAAGGCGCGCCGGCGTCAGCAACATTAGGGCGCGGATCATCTGTCGCTTCAAGATATATGTGCACGATATTGAAATTAAATGCACTTTCGCCCTTGCGGCAACCTTCGGGTATCCAGCATATTCGCTCGCCGGTTCCCCGAAAGGGAACAACCGGCGATGGTACCAGTTATCTCCCGGTCACGAGCGGCTGCGCTTGTTGGTGATCGGTCGATGCCCTTCGAAAGCAGTCAGCTCATCCTGCGGAGGATTTGCTATGGACACGCTGGTACGGCATCGGCGGATCATGGTTGCCGGCATTGAGGTCTTCTATCGGGAAGCTGGACGACAAGATGCTCCGGTTATCTTGCTCCCGCACGGATATCCGTGTTCATCCTACGAGTTTCGCAATCTAATGCCACGGCTTTCCGACCGCTGGCACCTGATCGCTCCGGATTTCCCCGGTGCGGGCTACAGCGGGACGCCGGAGGATTTCGACTACAGCTTCGACGGCTACGCAGCCTTTCTGAGCAGCTTCATCGACGCGCTTAAGATCGATCGCTTCGTTCTTTATCTGCACGATTTCGGATCGCCGATCGGAATTCGCATGGCCATTCTACGGCCGGCATCCGTCGTCGGGCTCATCATTCAGAACGGCGACATCCCCTATGAAGATGCCTTGGGCCCCAAATATGCAGACATTGAAAAGACCTGGGCGCTTCCGTTGCCGGAAATGAAACGCACGTTGGCCGAGGCGGTGACCGAGGAGATTTTCCGGGAAGAGTTCCTCAACGACTTGAAGCCTGATCTCGCAGAGGCCATTCCTCCCGACCTATGGAAACTGCATTGGTCGCTCATGACACCAAAGCGGAAGGAAATCGCCGTCAACCTGATCGCAGGTTTGAAGGAGAACCGGTCATGGTTTCCGCAACACCGCAGATATCTGGCGGACCATAAGCCCCCTGCCCTCATCGTCTGGGGACCCAACGACCACTACATGCCGGAGAAATCTGCCCGAGCATATCTCCGCGACTTGCCGGACGCCGAACTTCATTTCATCGATGGCGGGCATTGGCTCCTGGAGACCCACCTGGATCAGGTAGCGCTGCTTATCCGTGATTTTCTCGCGCGGATTCACAATCGGCGGTAACCTGCCGGCCAGCTTCGACAATCGCGCTTTTACGGCGCCGTGCGTTCCAACAAACGCTCAAAGGATGAGAGGCTGCGCGACTGCCCAGACGTCGGCTGGAACAAGCTGTCCACCTGGCAGTTAAACGCCTTGGAGCCACATCGACCTACAATGGACGTTTAAGGTTAGTGATGCAGCTGCATCGACGTATGCCCGACGCGCTGCGTCCGGCATCCTGGACACCCTCGCGATCCAGTATCACCGGCTTGTTCCAAAGCCGGTCAACCTCCAAATCCATCATCCCGAATGCCTCCTTGGTGGTCACCGGCGCATCAGACTGCTCTGGGACCGACGACCGCGAACAGGTTGAAGAAATGAAGCTTGGCTATTCCGATCTAGTCCGATCGCCGGCGCGTAGTTCGGCACGGCTGACAATGGTCCTCAGCTCCTCGCTAAGAGCATTTTGGGAGGCGAACGCCATTCCCGGCACGACACCTGGATCTTCCTCGTGGCCTTGGATGACAAGGTCATCGCGAAGGTGTTCCATCAATTTGTGCCAGTAATCCGGATCGCCTGCCGCGATCGTCATAAGCGCGGTCAGGATCTTGCGGTGGGCCATCAGTTGCATTTCAAGCGCTTCCATCGGGAACCTCGCTTTCCGTTCGAGCAGCCTTCAAGATCTTCGTGCAGGCACATCCACGACACGAAACAAAAACAAGCGCAGGGGGCGTTGGTTCCCGGCCGGCGCGGCCTTAAAGCCCAAGGGAACTTAATTGTCGGCCACGCATTGACTAACATTGAAATCCGGCAACCCCGAAAGGCAGCTACAATGCCTTCTATTCCAGTTCTCGACGATCAGACGCGGCCGCTTGAGACGCAGGTGGTCGATCTGATCCCGGCCTTGCGCGCATTTGCGCGAACCTTTGTCAGTTCAAGCTTCGAGGCTGACGATCTCCTGCAGGAAACGCTGTTTCGCGCGTTGCGCGGTATCGATGGTTTTCAACCTGGAACAAATCTCAAATCCTGGCTTTTCACAATCATGCACAACGCGTTTCGCACGCAGTACAAGCTGCGTAAGCGCGAGGCGCCGGGTGCCGTCAACTGCGCCGACCTTCCAATTCCCATTCCGGCCCCGCAGGATTGGTGCGTGTTGAATGGCGAGTTGCGTACCGCCCTCGAGGGGCTAGCACCCGACCACAGGGAAGTACTTGTACTCGTTGCCGGATACGGCCTCAGCTACAAGGAGGCAGCTGATATGTGCGATTGTGCGATCGGCACGATCAAGAGCAGGCTCAGCCGTGCGCGCGACGAACTTGCCTATCGCATGAATGGTGTTCCGCTCGAGTGATCGAGCCTTGCGCCCCGCTGACGACAATCGTTCATAACCGGAGAACAAGATAGATCAAAGCGGCCGCTGCCATTCCCAAAAGCAAAGCAAGCCGTTTTGCAACGCGATCGGCGGTTTCGCGGCGGATTTTGCAAGCCTCACCCTGAGCTGATGACGCGGCGATCTTTCGGTCGGCGGACTCACTTTCCGCCCGATGACCGTCGTACGCTGCGGCAGCGTCGAGCAGAACCAGTCTTCGCCTATACTGCGTCCCATCCTTGCCTTGCCTTTCCACTTGGGAGAGATTGTCCAAAAGGTCGGCGCGTTTTACGACAGCTGCAAGCGCGTTTGACGCAGCGCGGATCGTTAAGGCATCCTTAGTTTCCCCAGTGCGGTGCGTCAGGCTTTTAACGGCGGCCACCACCTCCGGGGAAAAGCCAGAATCGAGCAGTCGCTCCGATGTCCACCCAGGCGCCTTTTCGACAACGTCATGAAGAAAGGCAACACTCTTGGCTTTGTCGCCGTCAACGGCCTCGGCCACCCGTTGGCAGTGGCGGATATAGGGTTCTCCAGCCTTGTCTAATTGGCCCGCGTGCGCGTGAAGGGCGACTTCTCTCGCCCACACACGCTCCTCGGATGCAGAGAGAACGGGAGGGCGCCACGAGGGGCGCTGTTCGGGGACGCCGGCCATCGCTACTGAGTCCGGTTATGTAGCCCATCGGGGCTCGTCACGCTCCGCAAGCCTATCCCGGCAAGGGAAGGGTCCCGTCGCGCTGCGTCAGCCAGCGAAACGATGCCGACAAGCCGCTTGTTGCGGTCAACGAACGGCAGGTGCCGGTTCTGCGCGTCGCCCATGTTGGGCGCAACATCGGACACCTCCTGGTCATCGAAGCAGTATTTGACGCCGGCCGTCATGATCTCGGCCACGCGCGCACGATCGTCACGCCCGTCACCCACACAACGCTCTGCGAAAGCCCGATAGGTTATCATCCCAACCAACCGATCGTTGTCGCCAACGGGAAGAAGGCCGATACGGCTCTCGGCCCCTTCCAGTGCGATGGTGGTATCCTCGGGGCTCGCAACGCACACATGGTCATAATGTCAGCTACTCGCATGGGTCTACTCCGCCCTCTGGTTCCGTCTGTTCCGCCGCTCGGTCGTGCGAGCGCTCTCTCGTCGGTACGTCACCCTCCGGCCGTCCCTCGTTCGCCCAGATTTCATAGGCACGCCGGCGAATGAGTTCTTCAGGCTTTGACCCACGGCCAACCGGTCAACCGCGTATTTGTTCCAGATGGGGACTACCGGACCGTTACCGCAACAATCAGAGCCGCGACGTTTCGCTGTGCAACCCGTTGGGCAGTTAAGAAAGAGAGCGGAGGTTTTGATGACTGTTGCTAGTCATAAGATTGGAATTTCATCCGGACGCTGCGAGGTCAATCTGCGCCAGCGGCAGGTCGATCTAGGCGACAATTACAAATATTCGCTCCCGGAAACGGCCATCGCCAAGGTAAGCGGGGGCCGGAGTCGAGGAAACGGGCCGCGAGACTTCGTTCGCCGGGGCATCCAGATCCAGGACGCTGTCAGCGACCGCCTCACCGATGCCACCTAGATCGACGCCTCTGAGATCGAAGTGTCTTTCAACCACGGGGAGGTGTTGATGCAAGCCTTTGTCGAAACGGAATGGGCAAGGCGCCGCGTTGCCAGCGTGTCCGGCGTAACTTTGGTTCAGAACGATCTGCGCATCACCCGGCACGTCCGCGAGGTGTCGGGAGGGCCGGGAGGCGCTCATTTCTATGTAGAACGCAATGCTCAGCAGGTACTGCGGTATATCTGCCCATAGATCAGCCCCTGATGGATTGCCACCATTCTTCTTTCAGCGTCCTCGAGCGAATAGGCCTCGAGCGTCAACGCCCAAAGGCGGTCGTCCATCCAGTACTCCACTCCGTAAAGATACATCGTCCGGCCAAGGCTATCATGTGAGGCACAGTCCGGGTCAGGAGCATCTCGTGTGGCACGTGCGGATTGGAGATCGATAATCACTGGTAAAATCCTCTTTCGACCCGCCTAAAACGATCTGCCGGGGCGGCCTGCGCGGCGTTTATCAAGATCAAACCGGCCGGGGGTCTGATGGTTCCGACATTTCCCACGTGCGGCTCTCATATCGCCTAATTGACCGAGCCACTCCTAAGGGTCGCAAGCTCAAGGTGGACTCCGAAGCGTTGCCAAGCAGCTGAAGAGAGGCGTCCTTTGTTTGGTCGAGCTTTAAACGCCGTCCTTCGAGACGGTCACCTAGTATCCAAGATCGATTGCGCCCAGCACCGTCGCCATTTCGAAAACGTCCGGCTCGCCTCCTGTAACAACAACCGTTCCGACACTTCCAAGCCCGAGTGTTCTTTCCAACCTCCCCGTGATCCGGGCGAATAGGTGCACTTGTCGAGAATGCGAGCGGGCGGAATCAGGATTTGCACGTTGGGGCGCATATCAAATCGCTTCAGTCGTTCTCGAGGATCATCGCGATGGCTAAATCTGGAAAGCAGACATCGAACAGGTCTTCCAGCATTTATGACGAGAAGCCCTACGCCCCCGCAAAATGCCGGCCAGTTCTAAACTGGAACGGGATCGGGAAACGGGTGGCTCAAAAAGGCAGAGCCTTGCGCTCCGAACCGCCACCGCACGTCGGCAGCCCTCGTGACCCCAATACGAGGGCCTCGGCAGACATCCGTTTCGCCCTCCCCAACAGTGAGATAAAAAGGGGCCGCAAAGAGCGATCGTCCGTCAAGATGGCGGGTCACTCCGAGAGCTTGGCAAAGGCGTCCCGGCCCCGCGCACAAGACGGTTTCCCTGGCTGTCCCGCGCCTGATCCGCATCGTTCCAAGGCCCGTTTGCGGCTCGATCGCTCGGAGCAACACCGCGCTTGCGTTCTCGCAGACGAAGTTGAGGCACCAATGCAAACCGTAGGACCGGTAGACGTAAGCGGTGCCGGCGGGGCCGAACATCGCGTTGTTCCGGGCAGTTTTCCCAACGAAACTATGAGAGGCGGGATCCTCCCGCCCGTAAGCTTCCGTTTCCACGATCTTGCCGCCGATCCCATTTACTTCCAGAATGACGCCAATCAAAGCCTCCGCGACGGAAACGGCATCGCGCCCAAAAAATGCTGGAGTGATCCTTTCCATTTGGTTGGGGTCGTGTCGCATGTTTACTCGCTAATCTTTTGGACTGCTTCAAGGCGTGGCATTGTCGAAGGCGGCGTTCGGCTGGTGCCAGAACCGTCTCGATACTCGAATACGTAGGCCGTGGGGTCCTCATTGCCGGCCACAGCGGCAGGAGCGACTGCACCCATTGCTTCGGGCATCGGATTCATTCAGCGCCGTAGCGAAATAGGCGGTTTGGACATCAGCGCCTTGGCATGGGCGATAAGCGGCTTAGTCATCCAGGCCCATTCGATTTGGCCACGTCGGGTGATGGAATCACCGCCTCTTTCCCGTGTGTACCTCACGCACAGGAAACTTCGATGCTAGCGATCTGCACGAAGATCAGCCTGCATTGTCCTAGGGGTCCTAGGAAACAAGCGCCTGCTCTTTCGATCGCTCTTCCCAATGCGCCGACACCGCTTCGATACTCAGGTCCTTTCCCAGTCTGGTCGTAGGAAGAGCACTACTCCGCGTCCTCCGACGGCCGCCCGGCTTCCCCGCGCGGCGCGGTGGATGGAGCAACAATGGTGCCAGTTTGATCATCCCCGGTTTGACTGTTGGGAGGCAGACGCTCATGTTCCGCAATCTCCCTACTTGCTTGCTCCCAATGCCGGCGCTCCTGGCCCTCGGGGCGCCCCTCACGCTCCCAAATCTCGTAAGCGCGTCGCCGGATGAGTTCGTCTTTATCGTTCATGTTCAAGTACCTCCCTGCAGCCGTTGATCACTGAACCGAATACCGTCGCGTTTGTTCCAGCGCAGGCACAAGGTTGCTAGGAATTCATCGGGCACCGCCTCAGACGAGGCGCCCGGGCATCCTTATCCAATATGTAATCGGGGGGCTGAAGGGGGTTTCGATGACCTTGACAGAGCCAGAGTTCCTAGGCCGTATTTTTTCGAGAATGCGGTATACTGGCTGAGCGAGTTCGGCTTCGATGGCTGCGGCTCGATGCCGTCCAGGCTTGGGGCGTGGACGTACGCGCGCCCGTATCCTCCCACCACAGCGCAGTGCCCCCAACGTCAGTAACATCCCCGGGTGAGGCAATAGGCGGGGTCAAATCTTCACTTCGCTTGACACCTCTCGTCGTTGGAGACGAGCAGCGCAGGCGTGATCTGATCCCTTATCGACTGCCGCACAGGCCGACCAGGTTTTCATTCAGTTGGAACGACGATTTTCCTTACTCCATCCATAAGATCGCAACCGGCGAAACCGGCGGTCACTACCGGCCCGATGCTGAGGCGCCGTCGCGCAAACTGACCGCCCTATGGCAGTCTTCGCGCATTTCGGGGTCCTGGTTACGATACACCCGTCTCTTCTGAGGATCCGCGGTCGGAGATGGCGGAGCACGAACGTGCCCGCCTCATCGACGATCTCGTGCTTATGCCGAGGGCGGTTAAGGACAGCCGGCTGGAAAACCAGCATCCATATCCCGCGCTAAAGAAGGGAATCTGGTGGCTCGAAATGCACCTCTTGGAGGCAATATTTTTCTGCTCATCTTGTTTTTCGTCGCAGGCATTCTCGTGCAGCGGGCGATGGGACAGGACACGATTACCCGAATGAAGCTCTGCTCGCTCAAACGTCCGCAGCACCATATCGCTCCCAGCATACAACGGACCGGCCGCTCGTTCTGCCGCCATCGGGAACCTTTGGCGACGGCAGCGATTGATATTCGTTGACCCGGTCTGGCGGGTCGAAGGGATGATGACCTTCGAGCCGAGGACCGCATTGACGGAAATGGCAATGGAGAAACGTGATGGCCGAGCAGCTTGATGAACGAGGCGAACCCCAGGAAACGACCCACGGCGCTAACCGGACGAGGTTCTCGGCGCGGGAAACCCGTCAGGCGGGAATGGGTGTCCGTGTTTTCCTGGTGCTTGCCGCAAGTCTTTTCCTGGCGCTGCTCGCATGGGGATTTGTAGAATGGAGCCAGCCCGACGCCAGTCAAACAGGATCGGTAGAGCCCTCACACCAGGCTCCGATGGAAAAGCCGCGGAGCACTGAACAACTTCCGAGCACCGAGAGCCCGCAAGGCACGGTTCCGACAGACCGCACCCCCACCCGGCAGTCAGGCTCGGGCGCGCCAAGGGAGAATTAACCCCAAACGATGCCAACAGGTAAATGGGACGAGGCCGCGCGGTTCCGCTCATAGTTGGATAGCCTTGAAGTGTCTGCGCCCCGGCCCGGGAGGGGGCCGGGCGAATCTTGCGGTTGCGGCGGAGGACGCGGACGTTGTGCCGGATAAGGTCATCGCGTCGTTGGATGCGGTCAAAGTCCTTCGAAGCTATGACGCGGTATTCGCCGTCAAGCTCGATCGAACGCGCAACTTCTCGGAACCAAGCACAGTGCACCTTGTTCTCCTCATGAAACGAGGAGCAAGGACATGAATCCTCACCGCCGCGATCCGGGCGAGCGATTGCCGCCTGTACCACCGCCGAACGAGGGGCCGCGCCCGATCAGGGAGCCCGACTCCGAAGACATGCCGGATGAGAAGAGAACGCCAAATCCGGACGAGGTCCGGGAACCGCCCATTCACACCCATCACGGCTTTCGCACCGCGTCAAATGTCTTAATTCAGTCCATACGGGCTCTCGTCATGGATGGCCGCCAATAAATCGTGCAACCAGGCATCGAGGCCCTGAGACCTGCGCCTTGTCCCGGCTAGCGCGATAGCGCGCTCAAGCGTACGCTCAACGAGCAGGTCGGCGGCCTCGGGAGGCGCTCCGGCCATCAGGAGCCGCGCCCTGTAGCGCAGCTCCGGTATAAGTTCACAGACCGATTGATCGGTTAGTCCGACATATAGTGGCGCCAAGTTTGACAGATTTTGGAGGTGTTGCTCAAAGACAGCATTTACGAGATCCGACGCGCCTGCACACTTGCTTAACCGTGCGGCCGACCGGAACCGTTCGGGCACGGTCATGTCGTCGTAACCACTAAAAAAGACCACGGGTACCGATCTGAGCGCGAGTTCGTCCGCCACGGGAAAGATCAGCTCGCCATTGAGGTTAATATCCAGAACAGCAACTTGAACGTCGAAAGCCTGAGCAAGGCTCTTCAACGTTTCTTTTACTGTGGGCGTTGGGCCAATTATTGTCGCACCGGCCTTTTCGAGCCAAAGTGCGATATCATTTGCGACAAAAAATTCGTCCTCAGCAACTAGCACCCGCAATTGCTGCAGGTCCGGCATCACAAGCCATCCTTTTGCATTCTGACCACCTCAGTGTTTCCGGCGCGAGGGCCTGCTGATCGATTTCGTCGCCTGCCGTTTGTCCAGGGCTCGTTGCAGCCTAATGGCAAGGATCAGCAATCGATCCGGTACGTCATCAACTGGCACCGCATCGCTCTCGACCGGTCGGGACGCCACACCGCCTACCAGCAACTCCTCGTTTTCATCCTCGGCTTTTTTTCCCGGTGCCATCGTCTCAAACCTTGGTTATCCGAATGCCGCTCTTTCGGTCGTCCTCGCCGCCTATGGCGGCGCTTAAGAAGGATACGCTGTCGACAGCGAGAAGCCAAGCTTCCAAGCCCCAGGACATCCTGCGCTGGCAAATGGGTCACGAAAAGTCAGCGAGCGTACCGGGCATCCGATGGATCCGAACGCCGCTCGCCGCTGTGGTCAGGGGCGCTCGAACGAATGCGGCTGTGCGACCTTATCAGGTGGGTTGCCCAGGGGCACGGTCACCGTCTTTGTCGTTGAGCGGACCCGTAAGTTGTTCTGAACGTGGGGAACTCCGGAGAACAATTCGGCACAATCTTCAGCCCGGTGTTTGGCCTGCCTGCTCGATACTTCCCACGCAAGCGTCACCTCGCCGCTAGCAACCGCTACGTCGGAAGACATCGAGTCCCGACGGTCGCGGTAGCGGCATCCAATTGCTTCCTCGCGTTCATCCTCCTTGTCTAGCAGCTCTTCCGAGAGCTCCCACCTTCAAGACGCTGAAGCAGGTGCTCATGACGCCAGGACTTTAAAGCCGCTGCTGTGACCTCTCGCGTCGAAGAGACATCGTCACCGACCTTTGGCGTCAGGCGGTATGCAGCCGCTCCGGGACCGCATTGGAACCAAATGCTCTAAAACGGGTTTGAGGGAACAACTAGGAGAGCTGATCATGAAGAGAACCGTCATGGCGAGCTTGCTGGCGAGCCTGTCTTTCGGCGGCGCCGCCGTTGCGCAAACTGCAACAGTCATCGTACCGGGCGAAGCTCAAACCTACCTACTTGACCAGAGCAGCCCTTCGGACGTGTATCAAGGCGACATCGCTGTAGGCACCCGTCTGCCTGATACCGTCGAAATCCAAACGTTTCCTGATCAGCCGGACTATGGATATGTCGTTCAAACGACCAAGGGGTGATGATCAATCGGCAACGACGCGCGGTGATCGCGATCCTTAAATGACCCTCCTCCCGAGTTTCGATGCTAGAGCCCCCGCTCGGCAAGTACGGGGGCAAACCGACGAAAACGACTTTATCGCTGTGTAAGGAGACCGCAAAATGCTTGGAACCGTACTTTTAGTCATTCTCATCCTGCTGCTCATCGGCGCTTTTCCGGCCTGGCCCCATTCATCCGGCTGGGGTTACGGTCCGTCTGGCGTTCTGGGTGTGGTGGTGGTCGTTCTTGTGATCCTCCTTCTGATGGGACGGATCTGATTGAGCCGGCGGGAAAGTCCGCAGGTAGGCGATGGCGCCGACCTCATCTACGTCTCCGACACTGAACCGGGTTACACCCGGTTTCGTTCCTCAAGCGGCTTTGTCTATCGGCGTCCGAACGGTGAACAGCTAAAAGATTCCCGCGTTCTTGCCCGTATCCAAGCGCTTGGCTTGCCCCCAGCTTACGAGAACGTCTGGATCTGCATGCAGCCAAACGGTCATCTGCAGGCGACAGGTTATGATGCGCGTGGTCGAAAGCAATATCGATATCACCAAGCATGGCAGGAGATGCGAAGCAACGCCAAATTCAGCCAGCTTCCAGCTTTTGCTAAAACGCTCCCCCGCCTGCGACGCCGGATCCGCAAGCATATGGAGGGGCCTGTGGACGACCCTTTCACCGTACTTGCTGCCCTTGCGGCGCTGCTCGACCACGCGCCCCTTCGCATTGGAAACTCGACATACGTGAAGGAGAACGGGAGCTATGGCGCCTCAACCCTTCTTAAGCGCCACCTCAAGATTACCGACGATAGCATCGAGCTCAACTTCAAGGGCAAGGGCGGGCAACGTATCCGAAGACGGCTGAGAAATCCGCGACTGCAACGCTTACTTGAGGGAATCGCCGAACTCCCGGGTCGCCAGCTCTTCGTATCCGTGGGGCAAGACGGAAAACCCGAGCCAATCGAGTCGGGGCGCTTTAACCGCTATCTCGCAGAGATCAGCGGGGCGCCAATTTCGGCCAAAACGTTCAGAACTTGGGCTGGGAGCGTTGCCGCATATTCTGCCGCTCGCCAAGCATTCGCTCAGGGTCGACGCCCGACGATCAAAGAAATGTGCAACGCGGCGGCAGAGGCGCTGCACAACACGCCGGCCGTTTGCCGTAAGAGCTACGTGCATCCGGCAGTCCTCGCTCTGGCGCAAGCCGAGCAGAAAATCCCGCGGGTAAGGCCAAACGCAAAAGCCGTACCCGGACTTCGCGCCGACGAAATGCAGTTCCTGCGCTTTCTTAATTGGCTCGCCCGGCACGCACAGGGTTAGGGCTGTCCATTGTGCCTAAGTCTGCGGATAATGGCAGCCTCATCAGATTTCCAAAGCTTGCCGCAGAGTGTGGTCGATCAGCTTCTGCACCAGAAAGCCCATTTTGCGGTACCCTCTGTTCGCGATACCGGTGAGTGCATCTTCTTGGCTCGCAATATCGCAAGCCGCGGCAGTACCTCCCCCTCTTCTGCTGCACCTTCGGACCGCCGTCAGCCAACGCCGGTTTGTCGGCTAGGCTCCTCTACCACAGTCGCGACCTTCGAGGCCAGTGAGGATGCTCTCGATCAATATCGCTCAACGACGACAATATCCGGACTGCGTGCGTGCTAACGTCGACGACGACGAGGCGACGAAACTTCGCTCCCAATCGCCCTTTCGTAGATGGTTCCTCATTCGGGGAAGCCGCGGCGCAAATCGCTGGAACGAAACTGTGGTTTGTATGTTTGGCTGGCCGAGGAGTGCACGGAGATGCGCATGGACACGTCGGCGCGAGATGTCAGCCCGCACAACACACCGGATTCCGATGCAGACGGCGTCGTCTGGCCGGAGAAACCGTTTGGCTCGGTCAAAGCTGATGACTGAGTGAGCTCGGGCTTTAGATCGACGGCATCACAGTCGGCCAACGAATGCTCAGCGCTTGTAACCGGAAAACGCAAGAAGCTTGTCCGTCTACAATCTCATCTGGCAAGGTTCACCGAATGCACGGACCGCGCCGACGGAAGGTAGACGGGAGCTCGGCTCGCCGGCACCTCTTCGATAAAGGAGGTTGAAAAATGCCCATGCTATTACGTTTTCTCATCTGGCATCTGTCGTCTGGATTTGCACTGGGAGCCCTCACCGCACTGGTAATCGCCGTTAGCTTCCCGCACGCGCTCGGTCATGATCGTGCGATCGAGCCCGTTGCTCTTTTCCTTCAGATATATGCCTTCGGGGCGTCGTTTGCTCTCGGCAGCCTCGGCACCGCGCTCATGGGAAAGATCGATTGATTTCGTGGCGCCGAGCCGAGTATCGTCGCGCTTAGCGACGCCCAGTCCTGGTTCGAGTATTTTCCGAACCGGCGATTGTAGTTTCGACGCTGATGCTTGTGTTGCAGTGGATATTCTTGCGCTATCGCGGCTCGCCCAAATCAAAGAAGGTCGACGCGGCAAACCATCAGATCACAAAAGACTAGCTGTTACGGGGTCTGGGGGCGAAGGGCGCAACGGCCCTCCGCCTAGAATATCGTAAGTTAAGCTGCAGCCTTAATATTTGCAGCGGACAAAGCCAACTTGCTCAAAGCCTTGTCAGTCGCACCCTCTTCCTGAAGGGTCTGATCGAGCAAGGCGACGGCGGCGTCCAACCCAAGCTGCTTGGCCCAGGTCTTCAGGGTGCCATATCGCGCAATCTCATAGTGTTCGACCGCCTGGGCCGCAGATATCAGCCCGGCGTCAAGGGCCGGACTTCCCTTGAACTCCTCGATGATTTCTTCGCCTTCGGCAATCAGGCCTTGAATAGCTTCACAGGTTTTACCCTGTGCGCGCTTGCCGATAATCTCGAAGACCTGTTGCAAACGCTCCACGTGGCCTTCCGTTTCATCGCGATGCTTTTCGAAAGCGGCCTTGCTATCAGGGGATTGCGCAGCCCGCGCCATTTTAGGCAGTGCCTTTAGTATCTGCCGTTCGGCGTAGTAAATGTCCTTCAACGTTTCGTGAAACAGCATGTCTAAAGTCTTCTCCGGCATGGCAACCTCCTTCGCCTTGGTGGGGAGCGGTTCTAACACCGTCCGGCTTCAAAGGTTCCGCAGTGGAACAAAAAGCACGAGTCGCTCTTTGAGGGGTTTACGCAAACCTCAAAGCCGGGTGATCCGCCAAACAAAGGATACGTCGGCAATCACGGGAAAGAACCAATCGATCTCGGGCAGTGGCGAGCCGGTTTCAGCGGACGTGCCAAGATCATAAATCCTTTGGTCTCGCGGAATTCACTGCCGCCTTGGTTTGCCCGCTTGGACGCTTGCCCGCCGGAACGGACGAAGCCGAAGGAGAAGTCGTCGCGGCAGTTCGCATGGCTCTTCGCGCGATAGAGGAGCGCATAACACTCCGCGAAAAATGGCTGACGATGCGCGCGGCAGTGACCGTACTGCCGCCGCGAGAGCCAGTAAATCGGCGGGCGGAAGAGAGAGCAGGGATGCCGCGGCCTTGCGGCATGGATTGGACCAGGAGTTTGCACCGATCCGGCGTGACGTCACAACTTAAAGGCGCCTGGAACAATACTCACCGCTGCGGGTTCAATGCCCAGATTATTCGTTTCGGCCGTCGGGGAGAAACATATGCTAAAGTGGGCTATTATATTTTTTGTAATCTCGGTCGTAGCAGGCTTGCTTGGCTTCTCGGGTGTTTCTGCAGCAAGTGCTGGTATAGCGAAGATCCTCTTTTACGTCGCTCTGGCGATATTCGTGCTGTTTCTCGTCCTTGCCTTCATGGCAGGAAGCATTGCCTTCTAGCGCGAAGGTTCTGCGCCGAGGACGGCGCAGAACCTTGTCCTGAGACCTGAAGATTGTGAATTTGGCTGTTACTCGGCGCGATCCGGCTATTTTTCGTCAAAGCCCACATCCCATTATTTTTCGGAGTATTATGGCCCGGCGCCTGACGATGGCCTATCCTTAGACCCGGTCACGCAGTTGGTTTTGCGCTTGCAACGCCGCTGCTTTTCCGTCCGCCCGCGAAGGAACGCATTGCCCTTCGCTTCATTTTTTTGTCTTCAACGCATCGGATGGACGCTCCGGTTCGCGGTTGTTTTCGCCCACGGCGTCGCGATCGGAATCTGGTCCGTCTTTCGCTGGGAGATACCCCCGAGGTCTGCTCTCCTCCGGGCCTCCCAACGAGGAGACTGGTCGGTGGTGCCCGGTGCACCGTTTTTCGGTTTGTCAATGCCCATATGCAACTCCTCTCCTCCCACCCAACCAGAAAGCGGCGCACAGGTTCCGTGCCACGGCCTCCCGTGGGACAAATCAGGTTTCACGACGAGAAGCGCGGTCTCCCCGCCTCAACAGAAACTGCGCCCGCTTGCCGGACACTTTCGAAAAAACCGCTGCGCTGAAGTGGAGGACCGATTCCCGCAGGGAAGCCTCTGTAACTCGTCCAGCAGCCTCAGTTGATAATCTGAACGACACTACGAGTGCCAGTGTCCAGCACCGCGCGGTTGCCGACTACGACGTAGCGATACTTGATGTCTGGCCTCCGATGTTGAACTCACGTTCCGGCGTCGCCGCTTAGCTATCGGCCCTACGGCGAGTAGGCTGCCGGCCTTAAGATCCTCCTGATCACCTGTCGCGACCAAATCGCTTGCAAGGACCCTGCTTTTCGTCGGCCATCAGATCATCAGCATTTGACAAGTCCGATCCTTACTCCAATTCAGGAAGATGAGCTTGAGTGAAGTCGTGCGCGGCAAGGCGCATCGGGCAACAGCACGGGTTAAACGGTTCTTCGGCGAGAAACGGCGGCGCCCAAGCAGCCCCGTATCCTCGATGCGTAGCTTCTGGGGGCTGTTGCTCGCTTACTGGCTCTCTAATCGCTGGAGAGACGCTTGGGGCCTGACCATTCTCATCCTGCTGCTTACCGGATTGTCGGCTCAGGCAAGCGTATGGTTCGCGCTGACCTCAGGCGAATTGGTCAATCGGATCGCGAATTTCCACCACCCTACGGTACCGACAACGCCTGCGTCGCTTCTAAAGACCGCAGCGACGCTTGCTGCGATCGCGATCACAAGGGACGCGGGGTTTACTGCGGTCCGTCACTTCCTTTCGACCAGCCTACACCGAAAATGGCGCCAGTGGTTGGATGAACGCTTCAATCAGGCACTTCTCGATTCCAGTCACACCCACTTCCACTTGCAACAAAATGGCTTTGGTGGAGCGGGTGAAGGGAACACGTCATCGCCGGACAACATCGATCAGCGGGTGCAGGAAGCAATAAAGGGCATGACCGGCGGTGCAATCGGTCTGGGCATCGGCATCGCCGGGGTGGTGCTATCGCTCGCGTTCGTTGGCGGTAAGCTGATCGAAACGTCGAGCCCGATCCGAGGGCTTGACGTTCTTGGGGGCTACGGCAGCGCCTTCCTGACGCTGCTGGCGATTGCGATCTACGTGCCCCTCAACACATTCATTGCGGCCAAGCTGGGAGGTATCCTTCAGGGGCTGTCTATCCGCATTCAATCGGCGGAAGGCGGTTATCGCAGCGAACTCAACCAGTTCTTGCGCCGCAGTTTTCACGTTGCGGTTATCAAAGGGGAGCCAGCGCAAAAGGCGCTCAATGTGCGCCGGTATCGAGATATTGACCACACATGGGCGAGGCTCAATCGGATTACCGCCGGCTATATGGGCTTTGAGCTGGTGCATAATTTCATCGGCTCACGCATCGTGGCCTACGCGCCGGGCCTGCTTCCCTATGTCGACAAGACCATCAGCCTACAAGACTATGTCACCGGTGCCGAACTAGCGACGGCCCTCATCAACGAATGCTCATGGTTTATTCATGCGATGCCTGACATCGCGACACTGCGGGCGGACGCGCGGCGCATAACAGAGCTTGCGGAAGCGATAGAAACGGTGCAGCGACCACAAGACTACTATGCTCAAAGTGGACCCGCCGCGTTTGAATATACCATAGCGGAAGCCGTAGAAGGCGGCTTGACCATCCATTCGGTCGAGCTCCTCCATACTGGTGAGGACGAGCCCTTTTTGACCGCCATTGAACTCAATTTCGCTCCGGGCGAGTGGACTTTGGTGATGGGTGAATCGGGGAGTGGAAAGACCTCACTTCTCAAGGCGATAAACGGTCTTTGGCCGCACGGTCGGGGCAAGATCACGTTGCCGGACGGTTTGCGAACTCTCTTTGCGGCCCAGGAGGTCAAACTACAGGGCGTTTGCCTGAAGGATCTCGTCTGTCTTCCGGATGACGCCCGTGAGCATAAGGACGCTGCGGTTTCCACGGCGCTTGAAGAAGCGGGGCTCCATGAAATTTCTGGGGAGCTCTTTGATGAGGGACGCGAGGGGCAGCAGTGGGACAAGCTGTTGTCCGGGGGTGAAAAGCAGAAGCTCGTTCTTGCGAAAGTCCTGTTGCTGAAGCCGGGTTTGCTCTTCCTTGACGAGGCAACAAGCGCTCTTGATGGGCAGGCGGTGCAAGCGTTTTATCAAGCGATCAAAGAGAATTGCCCGGAGGCGACGGTTATTGCCATTATGCACGATACCTCCTCGATCCAATCGGAGGGCGGAATTGATTTCTTCGATAGCGTGCTGGTGATTGAAGGAGGCATTGCTGAAAAGATGTCTATTTCGGCGTGGCGTTCTGCGCAGACGAACGCCCCACTTCGGTGATGCGGCAAGGCGTCGGCGGCACGTGACCATCGTGGCGAACCCGTGTCTCTCAACTACCAAAGCGATGGTTGGAACAATGCTTCCCGCTAGAGGTTCTGTGCCGAACCGGAGTCAACGCAAATGAAAACCATCATTTGGGATAATCCTGTCAGGATTGGCGTGAATGGCGAGCGGTGTATCCACGGACCACAGGATGCCCTGCAATATCTGAGTGAGTTGCCCCAGGGCGGATGGTTCTACGAACGCGCAAGGAATCGCTGCCATGGCGCATTAGAGCGCGGCGAAGCGCTGGATCTGTCACGGAAAGCCTTCATTGGCGCAGCGATTGAAGGTTCATTCCCGATCCTCGATGACGACGTTCCTGCTATTCGGGAACCCTGATCACGAGTGACGGCGATTTTGCCCCTCGCCGTCGACGCTAGCTCTTCCCATCGCTCGCGCGAAATTGACCTGAGATCATTGACCACCTGAATATCGGCGAACAGACCGATGAGTGCTTTGCCTGGCGGCAAACAACGGTCGCGCGAAGATGCCGAGCCAGTATACGGTTGGTGGCAGTTGACGATTTCCGGAGGTCTTCCCCGTCAACAATTGACGGTTCCCTCCTCACCCACGGCTGCAACGCGCTCGTGCGGAATGTAACCGTTACGTTCTTCAGTAGTACGATATATTCGACATAATGCTGACGAAGAGCGAACCTGGGGAAATACTGTGTGGTTTAAGCGGCTCTTGAAATGGGCCAATCGAGAATGTGACGAAAGGAGTCAAACATGAGCAAGCGGCAGCCCAAACAAAGCGGCTGGCAAACTACGCGGGACCTGGAGTGTTGAGGAATCCAGGTTGGAACAAGCAAAGGAGTGGCTGGAGTCGCTGGGCTCTGGTTGTTCTGACTGTTCCGCCGGCGATTCTGCTAGCCGTGGCAGCCGCATGGGCCTCGCTTGCATTGTGGTATCGTCTTCCCGTTTCCGAATTCACAAGAGGTTTTATCGCCGGGCTCTTTGCACTTGTCGGGCTTTTGACGGTCGCCGCGCTGTTTGGCCGCTGGCGTCTCAAAGCTCTCCTGGTATTTGCAGTTGCGTTCGCAGTTGTCTTGATTTGGTGGAGGACGATCAAACCCGTCGAAGACGGTTCGTGGGCACCTGATGTTGCACGACAGGTTACAGGCGAATTTCACGGCGACCTGCTGACACTAACCAATGTTCGCAACTTCGAATGGCACAGCAGCACGGAATTCGTCGAAGGGTGGACCACGCGGACCTACGATATGAGGAAGCTCCGAACAGTCGACCTGTTCATGTCCTATTGGGCGGGGCCAGAGATTGCCCATGTAATATTCAGCTTTGGATTTGAAGGCGGCGAGCAGCTCCCGTGGTCGGTCGAAGTCCGTCGGCGGGTTGGCGGCGCGTTCTCGCCGCTCGCAGATTTGTTCAAGAGCAATCCTTTGGTGATCATCGCAGCCGACGAACGGGACGTGGTGGGCGTCCGGTCAAATTTCCGCAGCGAGGATGTTCAAATCTATCGCCTGAAGGCGTCACCTGACCAGGCGCGTGCGCTTCTGCGCGAGTATGTTACAGACGCCAACGCTCTTGCCACAACGCCGCTCTTCTACAACTCGCTTACGACCAACTGCACGACGACGGTTGTCAAGATGATGCGCGTTGTAGGAGACTCGATCCCGTTCGACTGGCGTCTTATCGTCAACGGGTATCTTCCCGACTACGCTTATGATCGGGGGGCGGTCGATACGTCAGTGTCGCTCGCAGAACTCAGAAATGCCAGTCATATCGGCCAACGTGCTCGGGACGACGGGTTGTCGCCAAATTTCTCAAAGGCAATAAGACTCGGCGTGCCTTCGCCAGTGCCGCAGGGCTCGCCTTGAAGACGGCGAACGGTCATCAGGGAGCTCATCAGCAATCCGCAACAGCCTGTTTCATTCTTCGCTACGTGCGCATGTCAGTCTTCTGATGGAGTTTCTTCCGAGCCAACTGGGCGTGAGCCTTGCCCCGCCTTCCCCGGCGGGGTTTTCTTTTTGGACGATTTTGCGGGGCGCGCCAGCCTGGAACATATGGTGTTCCCTACGCCCCAACAAACTCCATGACCTCAAAAGCAAAAGCGCCCGCAGGAGATGCAGGCGCTTGGCAATTCTTCAGTCTT
>NZ_LMJM01000053.1:562-49436 GCF_001429005.1 Ensifer sp. Root954 | reverse complement strand
CCTGGCTGCCAGTCCGTGGCGCCTCGTTTCGCTTCGATGAACACCTTATAGCTCAGGCTTTCCCTAAGTTGCAGCGCTCAAAACTCAGCGCTCCCATGTGGGAAATGCATAGGCGGTCGCCAGCCGACGGTTCAGCTGCGATGGCCATGAACCATCATGAGAGCTGTGCGTTACATGTCAGATCGTGAGGTAAAGAACATGGCGCGAACTTTTAGAAGCCAAAGCCACCGGGCGAACCTACTCCATCTTGCACTCGCGGTGCTCGCAATGCTGTTCATCGCAGCGATAGTGGCACTGCTTTAGGCTCGTGCAGGACGCCATTTGCCGCCACGGATCGGCGCCACACATTGGCCCGGCATGTGTCGCTGAGGCCGATTACGACAATACCAGTTTAAAACCTATGAAAAATTTTGCATAAGGGGTCATCCGGAAAGGTGATCCCCATGAACGATCAGACAACGCTCGAGTTTCTTGCCAGCCAAATGTCGGGCGACAGCGGCGAGCCGCTCTATCGCCGCCTTGAAGAGGCGATCAAACAGGCCATCAGCGCCTCGACACTCCGCCGCGGTTCGGTCATCCCCAGCGAGCGGGACTTGAGCGAGGGCCTTTCGATTTCGCGCGTGACGGTGCGCAAGGCGATCGAAGGGCTCGTCGCTGATGGCCTGCTTGACCGCCGCCAGGGGGCAAAGACCGTTGTTTCATCACGTGTCGAGAAATCCCTGGCCACGATGACGAGCTTCTCCGAAGATATGCGCTCGCGCGGGCTGGAACCCGGTTGCACCTGGATCTCACGTGAAATCAGCCGCCCGTCACCCGCTGAAATGATGGCGCTTGGCATTCCGGCGGGAGAAAAAATCGTACGCCTTAGACGATTGAGGACGGCCAACGACACGCCGATCGCGATCGAAACGGCATCGCTTCCCGCCCGCTTTGTGCCGGATCCGGACGCCATCGGCGCGTCCTTGTACGAATATCTCGCAGCCCACGGCGCTTTGCCTGTCCGGGCACTGCAGCGCATGCAGGCAAAGCCTGCAAGCGATGAAGAGCGACGCCTGCTCGCAACGCCCGAAGACACGAGCCTGCTCGTCATGGAGCGGCGCTGTTTCCTGGCCGATGGGCAAATTGTCGAATTCACCCAGACCAAGTACCGGGGTGACGTCTACGACTTCGTAATCGAGCTGATGAGGTAATACCAGTATAATTCCTGTTGCAATCTGGTCTTACACTGTTACCGTGAGGCCTCCATTGGGAGAGCCTGCGTGACCTTCGACATCCATAGCCTCAAGCACGGTCTGATCGTTTCTTGCCAACCGGTGAAAGGCGGCGTCATGGACAATGCCGCCATGGTTGTCGGTTTCGCCTTGGCCGCGCTCGACGGCGGCGCAACCGCCCTTCGCATCGAATCTGCAGACTATGTTCGCGCCGTGCGCCAGGCGACCGATCGACCAATTATCGGCCTCGTCAAACGCGACCTGGAGACGTCGCCGATCCG
The DNA here is from genome assembly GCF_001429005.1 of Ensifer sp. Root954. Taxonomy (NCBI): domain Bacteria; kingdom Pseudomonadati; phylum Pseudomonadota; class Alphaproteobacteria; order Hyphomicrobiales; family Rhizobiaceae; genus Ensifer; species Ensifer sp. Root954. Next base: position 47,944 of record NZ_LMJM01000053.1, on the reverse strand, counting down.
CATCACCCCCTTTGTCGAGGACGTCGATGCTCTGGCGGCAGCCGGCGCCGATATCATCGCCTATGATGCCACTGCTCGCGAACGGCCGGTTGCGACCAGGACGCTGATCGAGCGCATTCACGCCGGCGGCAAGATCGCCATGGCGGATTGCTCTGTTTTCGCCGACGCCGAGCGCGCGCTTGCCGAAGGTGCCGAGATCGTCGGCTCAACCCTTGCTGGCTACACCGGACCGGTCGAGCCGAGCGAGCCGGACTTCGCGCTCATCGCCGCCATGCGTGGCCTCACCCCTCACGTGGTTGCCGAAGGCTGTGTGCGCACGCCCGAACAGGCTGCTCAGGCGCTGCAGGCGGGGGCCTTCACTGTCGTCGTCGGTTCCGCGATCACGCGTCCCGAACATGTGACGGCGTGGTTCCGGCAGGCGCTCGATCAAACGCTTGCCGGAAGCGAGGCTTGATCATGACTGAGCCCCGGACCGTTCTTTCGATCGATGTCGGCGGCACGAAGATGCTGGCTGCCCTTATCCGGGGAACAGAGATCGTCGACACGCACCGGATGCCGACGCCCCGCGAAGGCGACCCGACCCAGTGGCTCGCCGCACTCTTCGGTGCGATCGCGTCCTGGCGCGGTGCGTACGGCTCGGTCGGCGCCGCGGTCACTGGCATTGTCGATAACGGCCAATGGTCAGCGCTCAACCGCAACACACTCGCCATACCTGACCGGTTTCCGCTGACAGCGACGATCGAACGACTTGCTGACGTACCGGTACTGGCCGCAAACGACGCCCATGCGGCCGCCTGGGGTGAATACGCCTTTGGCGCAGGCAACCGCGAAGACATGGTCTTCCTGACGATCTCCACCGGCATCGGCGGCGGCATCGTCCTGAACGGGCGTCTGCTCGAGGGCCTCGCCGGACACTTCGGCCAATCGCGTAGTGCCGAATGGGCTGATGATGTGCTCGAAGATCGCGTGTCCGGCCACTGGATCGCCAGGGAGGCATCCCCCCACCAATCCGGCGCCACCGCGCGCGACGTCTTTGCCGCGGCCCGAAATGCCGATGACTGGGCCAGGCGCATCATTGAAACATCCGCGGGGCGAACCGCGCTGCTCTGCCGCAACATCCAGCTCACGTTGGACCCGAAACGCATCGTCATCGGCGGCAGCATCGGCCTGGCCGAAGGCTATCTCGCCGCCGTCGAACGCGCACTGGAACCGGTGCCGCCACGCCTTCGACCATCGCTACACGCCGCCGCCCTTGGGGAGAATGCAGGGGTGATCGGCGTTGCTGATCTTGCAGAGTGTCAACAAAACTTGAGGGAGAACCAAAAATGACATTTGCGACAACGAAAAGACGTGCGCTGCTCGCCGCAGCGGGTATTGCGAGCCTGCTGGCGGCCACGCCGGCCCTTGCGGAAGTAACGGTGCTCGGCTGGCCGGGCGGCCCGGAAGAAACGGCACTGCGGGCTGCCGCCGACGCCTACAACGCCAAGTCAGACGTTGCCGAGAACGACAAGGTCGAACTTCTGTTCTTCAACCGAGACGGCTTCTGGGACAAGCTGCAGGCCGATCTCGCCGCTGGCTCGAAGGCCTTCGACCTCAACCTGCTCGCTACCTATTCGATCGGCCGTTACGCGCCGTTCATGGAGCCGGTCGAACTTTCGGGCGAAGCCAAGGCGGTCTATGGCGATTCCGTACTGTCGACCATGCAGTACCAGGGCAAGCAATATGGCGTGCCAACCGATCTCTCGCTTCACTTCATGTATTTCCGCAAGGACCTGATCGAGGCCCTGCTGAAAGATGACGCCGGCAAGGCGAAATATGCCGAGATCTCGGAGAAGTATCTCGGCAAGAAGCTGGAGCCCAAGATCCCGGACGAGTGGACCTGGGACGATTACGCCGCCACCGCGCTCTACTTCACTCAGGCGGTCAACCCGGACAGCCCGACCCGCTACGGCACGGTGCTGCAGCTCAAGAACCTTCTCTTCAACATCATGGTCTGGCAGTCGGTACCACGCGCCTATGGTGCGAACTGGATGGACGGCAGCGGCAAGATCACCGTGAACTCCGATGCCTATCGAAAGGGCCTCGAGATCTACAAGCTGCTCTACGACAATGGCGCATCACCGAAGGACTCACTGTCTTACGAATTTGCCGAGGCGAATGCCGCCTTTGCGTCTGGCCAAGTGGCCGCAATGCTGCAATGGAATGCGGCAGCCGGCGACCTGACGAGCAAGGAGAAATCCCCTGCTGTGGCAGAGGTGACCGAAACGGTCGCACCACCTGCAGGTCCTCAAGGGCGCTTCACCCATATCCACGGCCTCGGATTCGGCCTCAACAAGAATGCCGAAAACAAGGAGGGTGCGGCCAAGTTCGTGAAGTGGCTGTCTTCCAAGGAAGCCGCGCTGATCTACGCCAAAAACAACGGCGCACCAGCCCTGACGCCGGAAGTGGTCGTCGAGGTCGCCGATTCCCGGCCTGATCTCGTCAAGCTCGGCGAATTCGCCGGCAAGTACGGTTACGTCATGAACGGTGCTACGTCAGCCAAGGCGCTCTCGGTCTACGAACTGCAGGCCAAGGAGTTCACCGGCTACTGGTCCGGCCAGCAATCGATCGAGGATGCGCTCGCTAGCACCGAAAAGGGCATGGCAGACCTGCTGAAGTAAGTGAAAGGGTTGCGGCGTCCACCAGGAGGCCGCAGCCCTCAACGACAAGCGGGTACCGGGGAATCTTTCTCCACCCCACTTGCCAGTGCTCCACACGGGATCCAGGTGCGCCGCGTCCGCGGTGCCAAAGAGCCATCCAGCTCAAGGATTTGGGCTGGCTAGATCTCCTGTAACAGGCACTGGGAAGTGGACCGAGGAAACACCTTGCGTCCCCTTGCCCGACCGACAACAGACACAGATCGGTGCCATGACGATAGCCAGACCGCAATCCAATGCCCCTGAGTTCCGGCTGCTCGCCACGCCGCTCGTCCTCTTCCTGCTCGTTTTCCTGGGCTTCCCGGCCCTCGTCAACCTGATCTATTCGGTCTCCGAGGTCTCCTTCGAGACGCTACGCCAGCCGACGTTTACCGGGCTCAAGAACTTTGTCTCGGTCTGGAGCGATGCGGCTTTCTGGCAGGCGAGCTGGTTCTCGCTGCGCTTCGGCCTCTTGACCGCTATTCTCGAATGCCTGCTCGGGCTGTCGCTGGCGATCTTCCTGTCGCCGCTCATCGAAAAACGGAGCTGGCTGATGGCGATCCTGATGCTGCCGCTCATGGTCGCGCCGGCACTGGTCGGCCTGATGTACCGCCTTGTCCTGCACGAATTCGTCGGGCCGGTACCTTATTATCTCTGGACCTATTTCGGCGCCAGCATCTCGTTCCTTGGGCCCGGCTCCGCCTTCTGGACCCTGGTCGTCGTTGAGACGTTGCAGTGGACACCATTCACGCTGCTGCTTTTCTACATGGCCTATCAGGCGATCCCTTCCGAGATTGCCGAAGCATCCGCAATGGACGGGGCGCGAAGCCTGCAGCGCCTGTGGTTCATCGAACTGCCGATGATGGGCCCTACGATCGCGGCCGCGTTGCTTATCCGCTTCATCGACGGCTTCCGGGTCTTTGACAACGTCTATGTGTTGACCGGGAGCGGTCCCGGCGGATCGACGGCATCGCTGTCGATCTACATCTATGAGGCCTTCTTCAAGCAGGGCGCCATCGGCAAGGCGGTTGCCGCCTCAGTCGTCCTGTTCGTCGCCTCCTTCGCTGTGCTTTATGGCCTCAATGCTCTCGCCAGCCGGCGGAAAGGAGCCAAGCGATGATGTCAGCACTCCGTTGGTTCGTTTTCGCTGTTGCCGCCATCGGCTTGAACTTTCCGGTGCTGGTGACGCTTTCCACCTCGTTCAAGAGTGCGCGCGAGCTTTCCGGCAACCCCGGTCTCTGGGTCCAGGCCCCGACATTTGAGAACTACCGCGCCGTGTTCGAGGTCTCCGATCGGCTGAACATCTTCCTCTATCTGTTCAACAGCCTTGCTGTGGCGCTGATGGGAACGGTACTTGCCGTGGCGCTGGCGCTCCCCGCAGCCTACGCGATTGCCCGCGGCAAGATTGGCGAACGCACACTCCTGCCCTTTATTGTCAACCTGCGCGCCGTGCCGCTGATCATCTTCGCGATCCCGCTCTACATGATGTTCCAGTGGCTTGCGCTGCTTGATACGCGCCTGGGGCTGGGGCTGATCCTGACGATCGTCAACCTGCCGCTTGCGCTCGTCATCCTCGTCAACGCCATCCGTGACCTGCCCGCGGAACTCGACGAGGCTGCCCTCATGGATGGTGCAAACCGCACGCAGATCCTCATCAAGGTCGTGATGCCGCTCTGCCGGCCGGCGATCGTCACCAGCCTGATCTTCGGCTTCATCACCGCGTGGAACGAATTCCTCTTCGGCCTGATGCTGACGACCTCCAAGGCAGTTCCGGTCACGGTCGGCGCATCCTTCTTTTTTGCCGCAAGCGGCGGCGGTGTGCAGTGGGGCGTAGCATCGGCAGTGATGGTCGTCGGCGCTTTGCCGCCAATGCTGCTCGGCCTCGTGATGTACCGCCAGATCAGTGGATCGATGACCGCCGGCGCGGTCAAGGGTTGATATTCCAGGAGACACGCATGGGAACGATTTCGCTCAGGAAAGCCGGAAAGCGCTACGGCGCAGTTGAGATCATCCGGGAGCTCGACCTTGAGATCGCCGACGGTGAATTCGTCGTCATCGTCGGGCCCTCCGGCTGCGGCAAGTCAACGCTGTTGCGCATGATCGCGGGTCTCGAGGCAACGACCGACGGCCAGATTTTGATCAATGGGCGGGATGCGACGTCCGCTTCGCCGGTCGATCGTCAGCTCGCCATGGTCTTCCAGTCCTATGCGCTCTATCCGCACATGACGGTGCGGCAGAACATGGGCTTCGGCCTGAGGCTCGCCAAGGTGCCGTCGGAGACCGCAAGGGCCAAGATCGAGGCAGCGGCGGAAACGCTGAAGCTCACGCCCCTTCTGGACCGCTATCCGAAGGAGCTCTCGGGCGGCCAGCGCCAGCGAGTCGCAATCGGGCGGGCAATTGTGCGCGAGCCGGTCGGCTTTCTCTTTGACGAGCCGCTTTCAAACCTCGATGCGGCGCTGCGCGTCGATATGCGACTTGAGATCGCCAAGCTGCATCGCACGCTTGGCGCCACCATGATCTATGTGACCCATGACCAGGTGGAGGCGATGACGCTGGCCGACCGGATCGTCGTGATGAAGGACGGGCGGATCATGCAGCAGGGTAGCCCGAGAGACCTCTACGAAAAGCCGGCGAACCTTTTCGTCGCGCAGTTCATCGGCAGCCCAAAGATGAACCTCCTGCCATGCCGGCGCGATCAGGGCGGCCGCCTCGACCTGAGCGGCGAAGGCGATCTAGCGCTTCCCATGCCAGGGACGGTCGAACCCGAGAAACTGGGCGCAAGGCCCGAGCACTTGGCGCTGGTTGCTCCGGAAACTGGGCATTGCCGCGGCATCATCGAGGCGAGCGAGTATCTCGGCGGCAATATGAGCGTCTTCGTTCGCGCCGGCCGGCTCGGCCTGATCAATGTCAGCGCACCGGCCGACACACCTTTCCGCGTTGGCGAAGCCGTCGGGATCCGGATCGACGAGAGCCGGTCCTCGCTGTTCGATGGTACCGGCGCAGCAATTGGTGCCTGACACTGGAGGATCCCTCGAAGGCCTTTGAGCTAGGCAGGCGCTCAAGCGATCGGCAGCGTTCAGATGGCAAAAACGGCTCATTGGCCGATTTCACATCAAACGCTGCGGACCCTGGCAGGCGGCAGAAAAGCCTTCGATTGACCCAACAGCAAGCATGCACATTGGGGAACAGTTGAAATTTGTCGGTCGGACAGCCGACAGTGCGATTTCACATAGATACCCAGCAATCATGAGCGATAATGGTACCGAATGCCGACGAGCAAGGCACGGTCCCACGCCCATTGGCACACCACGTTTCAGGGTCGTCCTGGCCGGGATGGCCCAGCGAAGTGCTCCTCGCTGTAGCGCTGAATGAAAGCCGATGAAATGTCGCGAAAGTATCTAGCACTCCAGGCCGACGGCGCCGTTGGAAAGATGGAGTTGAACCAAGAGATCGCGGCCGCGCTCGAAAGGTTGCCGGATGATCCTTCGCTCTACTTCGATCTTGGAGAAGCACATCTGCTTATTCCGCTCGAGCAGCTTGTTAACGCGCGAATGCGCGAACGAGGCATCATCAGCGCGAACCGCTATATGCTTGCGTCGGCGCGCGGCAAACAGGAGAAGCGAAAACCCCTCACTGTACACGCCCTTGGCAACGGGCTGTGGCTCGTGGTGGACGGGAATTCAACGCTGCTCAATGCTCGTCATTCCAATTGGCGGGCTGTACCTTGCACCACGGTTGACAAACCGACGTGGGATCCGAGCTCAGCCTGACGATCACAAGTGCAGACGTAGATCCGGGTCGCGGGGTTTGCGCCTACGGAGCCAGCGCAGGTGCCTGGTGCGCCACCCCATCCTGAATAGCGCGCTCTTCCGCTGGCAGCGCCAGCAGATGAATGAACATTGGACACTCCAATCCTGTCAGCATGCCGGGCAAAGTGGCCGTGTGGCCGAGGCGAGCGGGGTTTGCATGGCACCCCCGCTTCATTCAAAAACGCCCTCGGCGATCACCCCCTACGACTGTGAGAGAGCCCCGTAACCCGGCCGTTTATAGAGCGTGCTTTCGTTCGCCACGATTTCCGGGTCGTAGACACTCGCATCCCAATCCGCCGGATCCACTTCTAAGATGGAAACGGAAAGCGAAGCGTCGCTTGAGCCTAGGATGGTTTTCGCAGCTTCGACCACTTTCGCGGCGAATTCCTGTTTCTGCTCCTCGGAGCGGCCAGGGAACATCTTTACGACTATGTGCGGCATTTCCATTCCATTCGTTGATACCAAGTGCCATGACGGGAAGACGACAGGGCCCAAGGGCAAGCCGCAAATCCTGCTGACCTCGACGAGCCCACAAGGTGATTGCGGACGATCAATGCCAACTCATTGCCATTGCTTGCGTCTGCACTGACCCTATCATCCCGATACCAGGTGCTTTCGCGAACATCAAAGCTTGATGACGGTCTTCTTTGCAAGCAACCCCTGCGGAGCAAAGAGCAGAACCCCGATGACGAGCAGGATAGTGAAGGCGTCGCGGTAGCTGAGCAGGCTTTCCGGCAGATAGGCTTGCAATAACACTTCGATGAAGCCGAGCAGAAAGCCGCCGGCGACAGCGCCGGAGAGGCTGCCGAGCCCACCGATAATTGCGGCGATAAAGGCTTTGAGCACTGGCAGGAAGCCCATCAACGGATCGACACTGCCGCGCTGGGCCACCCAGAGGATGCCGGCGACGCCGGCAAGCAGGCCGGAGATCGCAAAGGCGGTAGCGACCACCGCATTGGCGCGGATACCCATCAGCCGAACGATAGCGAAATCTTCGGATGCAGCACGCATGGCACGACCGAGCACGGTCGTGCGAAGGAAGAGGTTCAGGCCGACCAGCATGATGATCGTGACGAGGATCGAGGTTCCCTGAATGAGGCCCAGATGCAGGCCGCCGATCTCGATCGTGCCGGAAAAGCTCTCGGGCATCGGCACCGGCTTCGGACGGGCGGAAATGAAATTCTGGAAGATCACGCGCAGGATCGCGCTGACGGCAAAGCTCGTTAGAAGCAGCGTCGTGCCACTGGCGCCGCGCACCGGCCGAAAGGCGATGCGCTCCATCAGCATGGCGAGCACGATGGCGATCAAAAGAGCCGCACAGACAGCGAGCGGAAACGGCAGGCCCAGCAACAGGGCAAAGCAGAGGCCGTAGCCGGCAGCCGTCATCAGTTCGCCATGGGCGAAATTGATGAGCCCCATGATCGAGAAGACGACCGCAAGGCCAAGCGCCAGAAGCGCATAAGTGCCGCCGAGGCTGAGCGCATTGACGAGTTGCTGCAGGAACATGTCCATGAATTGACCCTCCACGCGCTCGGCTCAGGCGCCGAGATAGGCGCCCTGGATTTCGGTTGAATTGCGCAGTTCGGCGGCCGTGCCCGAAAGCACGACCCGGCCATTGGCCATGACGTAGCCCGCGTCAGCAATCTCGAGCGACAGAGAGACGTTCTGCTCGACCAGGAGGATCGTCAGGCCCTTTTGTCTCAGCCCGGCGATCAGGTCGAAGATCAGATCCACCACCTGCGGCGCCAGGCCGAGCGAGGGCTCGTCGAGCAGCAACAAGTCAGGCGACGACATCATCGAGCGGGCGATCGCGAGCATCTGCTGTTCGCCCCCTGAGAGCGAGCCGGCCTTCTGGGTGAGGCGTTCTTTCAGGATCGGGAATCGCGAGAGCATGTCTTCGCGCACCTCTGATATCGCGCCACGCGCCTTGTGCATGGCGCCGCCGAGCAGCAGGTGTTCGTCGACGGTGAGGCTCGGGAAGATGCGCCGTCCCTCGGGCGTCAAGGTCATTCCGAGCCGGACAATCTGTTCCGGCGCGAGGCCGGAAACATCCCGGCCGTTGAAAGACACACGTCCGGCCTTCTTTCCCGCCAGACCGACAAGCGCGTTCAGCGTCGAGCTCTTGCCAGCGCCGTTGGCGCCGAGCAACGTCACGATCTGCCCTTTGCCGACGGCGAGATCAACACCCTTCAGGGCTTCGACCGCACCATAGGCGACCTTAAGGCCGCTCACTTCCAGAAGCGGCTTCAGAACGGGAATTTCACTCATCATCATCATCGGGCAAAGTCCTTGCCGTGGATTGCAAAGCGCCGCCGGCGCAGACAGGCACGATCCCCGGGGAAATCCGGGGACCACCACAGGTGATCGATCAGGGGGCCGGAACGTCGGCGGCCGCCGGAACGCCCTGACTGATCAGCTGGCGATTGCCGCTTTCGATCTGCACCAGCGATACCGAGCGCATCGGCATCCCTTGCGTGCCGGCATAGCTGATCGGGCCGGTCACACCCTGGACGTTTTCGAGCGAGGCGATCGCGTTGCGTATGGCAACCGGATCGATACTGTTTGCCTCCGTCACCGCCGCGTCGATCACCTTGCCAAGGTCGTAGCCGTTGGCGATGTAGACCGTATCCGGCACCTGACCGTATTTTTCCTTGTACTTCACATTGAAGTCAGCAAGCGGGCTGCCTTCGCTGGCAAAGCCTGCGGTTGTAAAGACAACCCCGTCGACGGTGGCACCAAGGCCGAAGGTCGTGGGCGAATCGATGCCGTCGCTGCCGAGGATCGGCGTGGCCACCCCTGCACCGCGCAGCTGACGGATGAAGGCTGGGAAATCCGGCTCGTAGGCCGCCGTCATGATGACGTCGGGCGCCGGGTTCATCGCCTTGATCTTGGTGACCTCGGCGCCGAAGTCCTGCTGGCCCATGCTGTAGGTGCCCTCACCGAGCAGTTCGCCGCCCTTGGCTTTGAACGCAACGGCGAAATACTCCGGCAGCTTCAGAGTATAGGCGCTATCCGGCGACTTCAGGATGTAGGCCTTCTTGTAACCCTTCTCGAACGCGTAGGTCGCAAGAACAGAGGCCTGGACGTTGTCGGCCGGATAATTGCCAAACATGTAGTCGCCCACCGCAAGCGGCATGGTCGGCGTCGTGGCGCAGAAGGAGAAGGCGGGGATCTGGGCTGCCTGCGTCACCTGGCCGGCAGCAATCGACGGATCGGCATCGCAAGGCGTGATCACGATCTTGACGCCTTCGTCAACCAGCTCCTGCGCCACCAGCGCCGTCTGCGCCGCATCCGAGCGCGTATCCTTGGCGACGAGCTTGATCGGGAATTTGCCGGCAGCACCACCGGCCGCATTGATCTCCTCGACCGCCATTTCCAGACCCTTCAGCGACGGCTGGTCATAGGGTGCAAGACCGCCGGTCTGTGCGGTCGCAAGACCGATAACCAGATCGTCTGCAAATGCGGGTAGCGGCGACATCGCGATACCGCCAAGCATGGTTGTGAGGCACAGGGCCGTGACGTTCTTCTTCATCCGAAAAGCTCCCTCTTTTGATTTATGCTGGTTTATGCAGGCCCGGCGCGCCGGACGGCAGAACGGGGGTCCCGACGGGCGCGTTGCGCGCCTGCGCCGCTGAGCGGCGGCGGCCGATGTAGGCCTCGATGACATCAGGGTTAGCCTGGATTTCCGCCGGTGTGCCGATGGCGATCTGCTGGCCCTTGTTGAGCACGACGACAACATCGCAGAGCCGCATGATCAGCTTCAGGTCATGCTCGACGACGAGCAGGCCGAGGCGGTATTTCGTGCGGATGCGGTCGAGCACATGCATCAATTCCTCGGTCTCGGCCGGGTTCATGCCGGCAGCCGGCTCGTCGAGCAGCAGGTAACGCGGTTTCAGCGCCAGCGCGCGGGCGATTTCTAGCCGCCTCTGCGCACCGTAGGAAAGCGTGCCGGCCAGCCGGTCGGCAAATTCCGCGAGGCCCACTTCCGAAAGCACCGTCAAGGCACGGGCAGCGGGATCCTCACCGCCCGCCTTCAAGGCGCTCGCCGCAACCGTGACGTTCTCGATGACCGTTAGGTTCTTGAAGAGACGGATGTTCTGGAAGGTGCGGGCAAGGCCCGCGACGGGAACCGCGTGAACGGCAAGCGACGCCACATCCTGGCCATCGATCAGCACGCGGCCCGTCGACGGCGGCACGACGCCGGACACACTGTTGATCAGCGTCGACTTGCCCGCACCGTTCGGGCCGATAAGGCCAGTGACGATACCGGGCTTGATCTCGAAATTGGCGTTCTCGAGCGCCACGAGGCCGGCAAATTTCTTGCCGAGGTTTTCGACCCGGAGAGAGCCGTGACCGGCTGAAGCGGCCTCGGACGCAGGCACGCTTTTCACCGGCACAACGTCCTTCTCTGTGGAGCGCTTGAACCAGCCGAAGCGCTCGTCAAGTTCGCGCACACCGAAGAGGCCATCCTGCAGGCGGTACATCACGACGAGGATTGCCACGCCGATCCCGATGTCGGTGAGGCCGAAGACGGTCGGCAGCTTGAGGAAGCCGAGATCGACGCCACCCTCGAGCTTGCGCAGGAGTTCGACAATCAGCATGATTACGGCCGCGCCGCCGACGGCACCCGAGACGGTGGTGATACCGCCGAGGATCAGCATCGCCAAAAGCATGAAGGTGAGGTTGAAGTAGAAGTCTTTCGGCGAAAACGCGCCGAGGAAATGGGCCAGCAAGGCGCCAGCAGCGCCTGCAAGCACCGCACCGAGAACCCAGGCGAAGAAGCGCTGCAGTTTGACATTGACGCCGACGGCGCTCGAGGCGATCTCGTCTTCGCGCGACGCCCGAAGCTTCAAGCCAGCACTCGAATCCCGATAGAGACGCGCAACCACCACGGCAGCGATAGCAAAGGGCACCGCCACCCAGAGATTGACCGCGCGGGGAATACCAAAAAAGGTCTGGCTGCCGCGGGTGAAATCGGTCGAGGCGACGAGCACAACATGCACGATGACGAGGAAACCAAGGGTCGCGATCGAAGCCGATGAGCCGCCAAGGCGCGCCACGGGAATGCCGATCAGCACCGCGACGAGCGCAACCACGACAAGCGCAATCGCAAGTGCCGGAAGGAAGGGCATGCCCATCCCGGCCAGCCATTCCGGCAGATGTGGCAACGCTGTCTTTTGGATGATCGGATTTAGCGTCAACAGACCCGACGCATAGGCACCGATCGCCATGAAGCCGACATGGCCGAAGGAAACGATACCGGAATTGCCGGCATAGATGCCGATGCCGAGCACGGCGATGACGTTGATCATGTAAAGCGTCACCAGGCGCTCGCCGCTGCCCGGAAAGAACAACGAGGCGATGGCGGCAGCGGCCAAAAGCGGCAGCGACGCTACAAGGATACCAACGACGGTTTCTCGCCTGACGCGCACCATCCGCATTCCCCCAGATTTTGGCCCGGCCGCGTATTTTTTGGCTCGGGCCCGTTCCCGACATGAACGTTATCGCAGATCGACCAAATGTCAATCTTGTTTCAAAAAACATTATCTGCTAGCAATTATGTAACAAAAATTAGAAATCGGAATTCACGCCATCGTTTTTGGGAGGCAGAAATCGTGGCAATCCGGGACCGACTGACAGACGGCGCAATTACCTTCACGCGCTCGGAACTGAAGATCGTCAGGCAGCTTCTGTCGAATTATCCGGCAGCAGGGCTGAACACGGTCGCGCATCTCGCGGCCGCTGCCGGCGTCAGCAATCCGACCGTCGTGCGCTTTGCCAACACACTGGGCTTTGAGGGTTATCCGGAGTTCCAGAAGGCGCTGCTCAGTGAAGTCCAAGAGCGCATGAGCTCGCCGCTCTCCATGCTCGACGCGCGCCGCCCGTCGCTGGAACAAGAGAACTTCTACCAGTACTTCCTTCGCGCCAGCATCCATGCGCTGGAGTCTTCGATGCAAATGCTGCCTTCGGAAGACTTCGAGGCAGCCGTGGATGCGGCGGCCGACATGAGCGCTCGCATCCATTGCCTCGGCGGCCGCTTCAGCGGCTTTCTCGCGGGCCTCCTCTGGTCGCACATGAAGCAGCTCAGGGGCGACACGCGCTGGATCAACGGCAGTCAGGCCGACCAGGTCGATCAGCTTGTCGACCTCGGCAAGCGCGACGTGCTTTTCGTCTATGACTATCGCCGCTACCAGAACGACACGATCCGCTTTGCTCGTCAGGCGGCCGAGCAAGGATCGCGCATCGTGCTCTTTACTGACCGCTGGCTCTCGCCGATCGCCGATTTCGCGACAGTGACGCTGACGGCACCCGTCGACACGGTCTCGCCCTACGACACGATGGTGCCGGCGATTGCCCAGACGGAGGCGGTGATTGCGGCACTTACCGCCCGCCTTGCCACGCAGTCACGTAGTCGCATCGAGCGCATGGAGGACCTGCGCCGCGGATACGCCATCACGGAGGACGCCTTCAATCCAGCCGTTGAAGACGACCGCTGACCCTTTCCGCCGTCCCGGCGAACCAAAATAAACCGAGGAGAATTCGAATGAGTGCAGTCACTGTCAAGGTTGGCGACGATCGCTTGAGGCGCGACAGCGCCTATGAGGCTGGCCGCACCTCGCTGCTGTTCGTCGACATGCAGCGCATCTGGTGCGAGCCGAACCTCGACCCGACCCACCCGCAGGACGCCGAGAGCTATTATCACAGGCGCCTGCGCCAGACCGTCATCCCAAACCAGGTACGCATTCTGGAGGCGGCGCGAAAGGCCGGTTGCGATGTGCTGCACACGATCATCGAAAGCCTGACGCTCGACGGCCGCGACCGCTCGCTCGACCACAAGCTCTCCGACATGCACGTGCCGAAAGGTTCTCCGGAGGGGCAGGTCATTCCGGAACTTTCGCCCATCGACAACGAGATCGTGCTGCCGAAGACGTCGTCGGGCGTCTTCAACTCGACCAACATCGACTACGTCCTGCGCAACCTCAACACCCGCTACCTGATCATCGCCGGCGTCATCACCGACCAGTGCGTCGACATGGCGGTGCGCGACGCCGCCGACCGCGGTTACCTTGTCACCGTCGTCAACGACGCCTGCGCCACCTATAGCGAGCAGCGCCATGACGCGGCCCTTCGTGCCTACTCCGGCTATTGCTGGACGACCGACACTGAGACGGTGGTCAGCCGCCTCGGCACTTTGCGCCAAGCCTGAGTCGCCGCCTAAAAAATGAACGAATAGAGGGGAACCCCATGACGGAAACCAACAACGGCAAGGCGGCCGCCGCACTGACGGAACTTGCCACCTTCGTCACGACCGACATCGCCGGCATCACGCGCGGCCGCAGTTTTGCGGCTTCCGAGATCGACAGCTACCTGCGCAAGGGTGTCGGCTGGGTGCCGGCCAACCTGGCGCTCACGCCCTTCGACCTGATTGCCGAGAACAATCCCTGGGGCTCGGCCGGCGACCTCCGGCTGATGGCCGACCCCGACAGCAAGGCGCGCGTCACCTGCCTGCCAGACGAGACGCCGCTGCATTTCTATCACGCCGACATCACCGACCTCCAAGGCAATGCCTGGGACTGCTGCGTACGCAGCTTCCTGAAACAGACGCTGAAGGAATACGAACAAGTCGGCCTCAAAGTCATTTCAGCCGTCGAGCAGGAGTTCCAGTTGCTCGGCGTCGACTGGCCGGATGCGCCGTCCTTCGGCCTGCGCGCCCAGCGCCGTGCCGAACCCTTCGGGTCTCTGCTGATGACCGCTTTGCAGGAAGCCGGCGCCGAGCCGGAAATGTTCCTGCCGGAATACGGAAAGGACCAGTTCGAAATCACCTGCCGTCCCGCCGACGCGCTGACCGCCGCCGATCGCGGCGCTACCATCCGTGCAATCACCAAGGAAGTCGCCGCCCTCTTCGGCTGGAACGCGAGTTTTGCCCCGAAGACGGTCTCGAATGGCGTCGGCAACGGCGTGCACCTGCATGTGAGCTTCACCGATCTCGACGGCAATCCGGTGACCTTTGACGCCTCGCGCCCCGGCAGGCTCTCCAAGATCGCCGGCGCCTTTGCCGCCGGCGTCATCAAGCATCTGCCGGCGCTGACCGCCTTCACAGCTCCGTCGGTGCTTTCCTACATGCGGCTCGTGCCGCACCATTGGAGCGCCGCTTACACCTGCCTTGGCGAAAAGAACCGCGAAGCGACGCTCAGGATCTGCCCGACACTGGACCTTCCCGGCAGCAATCCGGCCAGGCAGTTCAACATGGAATACCGCGCCGCCGACGCATGCGCCAGCCCGCATCTGTCGCTGGCCGTCTTGTTGAAGGCCGGCCTCGAAGGCATCAAGGCCGGGCTCGAACAGCCGCCCTTGATCAATTCCGACCCCTCCGATTTCTCGGCGGCAGAGCAGGAGAAGCTCGGTATTCGTCGCCTGCCCGCGAGCCTGCCGGAAGCTCTGGATACGCTCGCCGCCGATCCGGTCGTCACGGGCTGGTTCTCTCGAGATTTCCTTGACTGCTACATGGCGATGAAGCGCAAGGAGATCGAGATCGTCGATGGGCTCTCGCCGGACGAACTTTGTGCCCGCTATGCGGCGGTCTACTGATTGACGGATGGGCAGCCCATGACCTCGACAACGGCCATCAAGAGCCTAGAACCCGGCGCGCGACACGACCCGAGCGGGCCGCTGCTTTCGATCGACGAACTGCCGCCCTATGCGGTCTTCAACCCGGACGGCGCCTCCCCGATCCTGCTCCTATGCGAGCACGCTTCCAACCGGATGCCACGCGCGCTCGGCGATATGGGGCTTCCGCTGCACGAGCGCCAGCGCCACATCGCCTGGGATATCGGCGCCATGGCACTGGCTCAGCACCTAAGCCTCAGCCTCGATGCACCACTGTTCTTCACCAACTATTCAAGGTTGGTGATCGACTGCAACCGGCCGCTTCCCGCCCCCTCGATGATCCCCGAGATCAGCGAGACGACGGAGATCCCCGCCAACCGAAACCTGAGCGACGAAGAGCGGCAGCAGCGGATCGATACGCTGTTCACGCCCTTCGCTGAAGCGGTCAGCCGCCGTCTCGACCGGCTCGAAGGCGAAGGCAAGCGGCCATTTGTCGTCGGCATCCACAGCTTCACGCCGGTCTATTTCGGCAAGCCGCGCCCCTGGCAGGCCGGCATCCTCTATCGCGACGCCGTCGATTTTGCCGGTTCGCTGATCCGAGAACTGGCCAGCGAAAGCCAGCTGACGATCGGCGACAACGAGCCCTACAACATCCATCCCGATGAGGATTACACCGTGCCGGTTCATGCCGACGCGCGTGGGCTTCCGGGCGTTCTGGTCGAGGTGCGCCACGATCTGATCGATACGGATGCGGGCGTCACTGCCTGGGGCGAGCGTCTCACCCGGTGTCTTAAAGCTAGCGTAGGGGAAGCCCCGTGACCGCACTCTACGAGAGAGACCAAGCGGCAATCGCCAACCTGCAGAAGCTGCGCTTCTTCCCGCTTGCAGTGACCGGTGGCCGCGGCGCGAGGCTGACGGAGGAAAACGGCCGCGAACTGATCGACCTCTCCGGGGCATGGGGGGCGGCGAGCCTTGGCTATGGCCACCCGGCGCTGGTTGAGGCAATCTCCGGTGCTGCGGCAAATCCCGCCGGCGCCAGTGTTCTTTCTGCCGCCAATGGACCGGCGGCGGCCCTTGCCGAAAAACTCCTCACGGCCTTTCCCGGATCGGGCGACAACAAGGTCTGGTTCGGTCATTCCGGATCCGATGCCAACGAGGCGGTCTTCCGCGCTGTCACCAAGGCGACGGGACGGTCGGGCGTCATCGCCTTCGTCGGCGCCTACCACGGCTGTACCGTGGGCTCGATGGCTTTTTCCGGCCACAGCGTCCAGGCAGGCGCGACCAAGGCAGACGGACTGCTCCTGCTACCGTACCCCGATCCCTACCGGCCCTACCACGACGACCCGACAGGTGGTGCGATACTCGCAGAATTACGGGAGCGACTTGAGGCGGCGCCGGAGCGTTTCGCGGTCGCCTTCATCGAGCCGATCCAGTCCGACGGCGGCCTGATCGTTCCGCCAACCGGTTTTTTTAAAGCCTTTTCCGCGATCTGCCGGGAATTCAATGTGCTCGTCGTCTGCGACGAAGTGAAGGTCGGGCTTGGCCGCAGCGGCCGCCTGCATTGCTTCGAACATGAGGATTTCGTCCCTGACATCCTGACCATCGGCAAGGGTCTTGGCGGCGGACTGCCGCTTTCTGCCGCGATCGGCCCGGCACGCATCCTCGATTGTGCCAGCGCCTTTGCCATGCAGACGCTCCACGGCAATCCGATCTCTACTGCCGCCGGCCTCGCCGTTCTTGAAACCATTGAGCGCGAAGAGCTTGCGCAGGAAGCGGAGCGCAAAGGCAAACTGCTGCGCGACGGCCTGGCAAGGCTTGCCGAACGATATCAACTGATCGGCGATATCCGCGGTCGAGGTCTTGCCTGCGGCGTCGACCTCGTTCTCGATCGGCAGGCACGGGCTCCAGCGCGAGCGGAAGCAGCAAAACTTATCTATCGGGCCTATGAACTCGGCCTCGTCGTCTACTGTGTCGGGATGAACGCAAATGTTCTGGAGATGACTCCGCCGCTGACCGTCCCGGACACCGACATCGATCAGGCATTAAACGTTCTGGATCGAGCTTTCGCCGAAGTCTCCGACGTTCCGGATACAGTTGTTTCGCAGTTCGCGGGCTGGTAAAGGCAGTCTCAAGACCTAAGCTCGCGCCCGCCACGGTTGGGATTTTTAGGTCCCACCTGTCGTGACGCGCGCACTGATGATGGCGGCGTATTTCCTTTGGCTGGAACCAGCGTCTTTGCCGTACGTTGAGAACCCGCCACAGTGCTCTAAGTCATTAAGGGTTTGAGCGTCTTAAAAAATGCCCCGCAATCCTCACGTCTCTACACGAAGTGGCACTGGGTCGGGCGACCATCAAAAGGCGGAAATGCTCGCCCAGAGAGCCCCCGCGGGAACAAAAGAGGCGGATCACAGCGCAGACGCTGACCCGTTGATACGAGCTGGAACGAGCGAACATCTGCCTCTGCCGTTTGAGCAGACCCGACAGGCAGCGCACGCTCTGCTTCGTGCGCTTCACTACGATTTGCGGGCTATCTCAACAGCGGTCAAGGTCAAGGCCCGGGCGGCTGCTTCGTCCGTAAAGACCAAGGTCCAGGCTACGGATAAGCAAACTCTTTCATTTCTGCTGAAAAATCTCGGCGGGGCACTTGCGAACGCTCCCAAAAAGGCAGGACGAGCGCTTCGCCGGTCTAGCCAGCCTGTCTTGCAAAGGAAAGCCAGGTGGAAATCGGCGGTGCGGCTGACCGCCGTTTTCTGTATTCTGGTTGGTGTAACGGGCTTGGTGTGGGCGCTAAAAGATGTCCCTTGGGCCGAGATCCGGGACGGTACACTAAAGCCTATCGTGGTGTTGGAAACCGCGGACGGTCAGCCGCTGGTCAGACAAGGACCTTATCAAGGACCTTACGCACAGTTCGACCAATTCACGCCACAACTGATCGATGCGGTACTGTCTGTTGAAGACCGGCGGTTCATGGACCACTTCGGCATCGATATCAGAGGCATCGGACGAGCGCTTCTTCGAAACCTCAAGGCAGGGTCGGTTGTGGAGGGTGGTAGCACCATCACCCAGCAGCTCATCAAGTTGCAGTATCTCGACAGCGATCGTACGGTAAAACGAAAGATACAGGAGTTCGTGATTGCCCTGTGGCTGGAGTGGAAACTCGGAAAGCAGGAAATCCTGACGCGTTACCTCAACAGCGCCTATCTTGGCGCTGGCGCAACGGGCATGCCGGCCGCCGCACGCATTTATTTCAACAAGGATATCGGAGCGCTAAACCTTTCGGAATCGGCGCTTCTGGCGGGATTGTTGCGGGCTCCTAGCCTATGGAACCCGATCGACAATCTTGAAGGTTCCCGAAAGCGCACATCGGTCGTCCTCGACGCGATGGTTGCGAACGGCAAGGTTGACGCGTCAAAGGCTGCGCAGATCAAGGCGAGCTTTGCTACCCTCCACCCGACAACGCCAACGCCCCGATCCGGCAGTTGGTTTGCGGACTGGGTCTCACCGCAGGCGAGCGAAATCGCCGGGACTTCGCCGGGCTCGACCACAGTTCGAACGACGCTTGTTCCCCGGCTTCAGGGGATTGCCGAAAGGGTCATCAAGAGGGCCTTGGATACTGAGGGAAGAACTGTTGGTGCATCTCAGGCCGCATTGGTGGCAATGACCCCGGATGGAGCGGTTGTGGCCATGGTCGGCGGCCGCGATTACAAAGAGAGCCAGTTCAACCGTGCCGTCACGGCAAAACGGCAGCCGGGCTCCACCTTCAAGTTGTTCGTTTACTATGCCGCTCTGAAGGCCGGACTTTCCTTATCCGACCGGGTACTGGACGCACCGATCGAAATCAACGGCTGGTCACCAGAGAATTCCGGCGGCCGCTATCGCGGCTGGGTCACGATCGCTGAGGCCTTCGCCCGGTCTCTCAACGCGCCAACAGTGGCGCTCGCCCAACATGTCGGCCTTGACAAGGTGATCAGTGCCGCGCGTGAACTCGGGATCGACGCGCCACTTGTCGATACGCCTTCGCTGGCGTTAGGCACGTCCGAGGTCAGCTTGCTTGACCTGACAAGTGCCTATGCGTCCGTGCAATTCGGCAAGGCCCCCGTTGAACCCAGGGGAATTATCGAATTTCAGGCTTCGAACCAAGCAACGGCTTTTCGAGTCGGGGCAAAAGATACGCCAAGCGTGGATCTGGCCCCGTATCGGCGCGATCTCCTTTCCCTTCTACAGCTTGTCGTGGAACGCGGTACCGGGCGCGCAGCCGACCCCGGCGCGTTTGCTGCTGGCAAGACCGGCACCAGCCAGAACAATCGTGACGCTTGGTTTGTCGGGTTCACCGAGCCACTTGTCGCAGGGGTCTGGGTCGGCAACGACGATGACACGCCGATGAAAGGCGTAACGGGCGGGGATATGCCAGCGCAGATTTGGCGGGATTTCATGCGGGAAGCGTTGGCGACCCCCGCAGCGGGCGTTCTGGTTGACGACAGCGCTCCGCCTCAGAGCTGCAACATCACCGCTTGCTCTCGCAGCTATCGCTCCTTCCGGCCATCGGACTGCAGCTACCAACCCTATTTCGGGGAGCGAAGGCTCTGCGAAAAATGACGAATACGTCGGATCAAATGCGAACCGCCCACAAAGGCGGCAAGCCTCGATGCCTTCCCCTCTCGGAACCGGCCAAGGCGGCCCAGCAAGCGGGAACCTTTTCCGTACATTCGTGTTTTTGCTTTGCTGATGATCTCGGATCCCTCCGGATCAAGGTAGGAGCCCCATCATCGCTCCGGCGAAGGTGGGGCTTTTTCACAACGCCGTCAACGCTTCGTGACAACACCGCGTAGCCGAGGGCCGCCGCCAGGCCGTGCGCAGGTCGTGCAACTGGAAGAGCTCGATCCGCTGGAACAGCTCGATCCGCGGACCATGGTCATAGCGATGACGGCAGACGTGCAATGGCCATGAGACAATTCTGCCCGAAGAGCGTTATGTAGTTGGTATGAGCAGATTCACGGAAACCGAAATCGCATTGATCGAGCGCCTACGCGCATTGAAGGCTATGCCGGACATGTCCATCAACGTGTTTGAAGTCGGCGATCCTTTGACCTCGGCAGGATTCTCGCAGGATGAAATCCTGGAGGTGCTCTACGCTCTTGAACAGGACAAAATCATCGCTCTGTTGCCTGGAAACCGACTGACAATGCTCAAAGAACTGCCGAATGGCTAGTGTGGCGCTGCGGGTTTGGCCGTAAATTGCCTCACCAAGTGCAACACCGTCGAGCTTGCCCTCGACCAAATCTCGACCTCTTTGCCCTCGGTCATAAGTATCCCCGTCTCCTGGCCCTGATGGCCATAGGCGCTGGCTCGTATGCCTATGGGTAGCGAGCACCCCGAGCCACAGCATGCTGGATCCGTCATGCCTCTCCTCTCCAGTGAGACGCATAGGTCCGAGCAGCCTTCACGACCGCAAGCGGCCTTCGAAGAATGGTAGGCGGGTGATGAACGCGTTCTCCACCGGGAATAGAACACAAACTCGCACTACCGCGCGCACTGGCGTGCGCGACGCGTGAGAAAATCGCGTGCTGCAGGGCGTGTGCGCTACTCGCTTTGGCGGAAATTGCGGATGCGATCGAAAAGGACTGCAAGGATTATCGCGCCGCCGATGAATGTCCCCTGCCAGAACGCATTGATGCCGAGAAGTCCGAGGCTATTGCGGATCACCTCGATGAGTGCCGCACCGACAAGTGCGCCGAAGGCAGTACCTGCGCCGCCAGCGAGATTAGCGCCCCCAATCACTGCCGCAGCGATGACCTGCAACTCCATGCCCGCTCCAATATTGGTCGTCACAGCACCCAGCCAGCCGGTCTGAATGATGCCGGCGATGCCAGCCGACAGCGCCGAGATCATATAGACGCAGACCTTGATGGGTCGTACGGGAAGGCCCGTGGCAACGGCCGCCTTTTCGTTGCCACCAATGGCGTAAATGTAGCGGCCGATCCGCGTCCACCGCAGCACGAAGCCGGTCAGGAGCGCCAGCACGATCATGTAGATCACTGGATTGGCGATACCGAAGACCGCCCCACCGCCCAGCGCCAGCAGCTTGGCATGATCGGGGCCAAATTCGAAGACGACAGTATTGTTGGACGCGACCATGGCCAGGCTCCGGGCAACCGAGAGCATGCCGAGCGTTACGACAAAGGGCGGAAAGCCGAGATAGGCAATCAAGATGCCATTGAACGCGCCGATCACTAATGCCGTGGCGACCGAGACGGCAATGCCCGTCCCTATGCCGTATCCCGCATGCATCGTGACTGCAAGTACCATACTGCACAGGCAGAGCACCGACCCTACCGATAAATCAATCCCACCGGTGATGATGACAAGCGTCATCCCGAGCGCGATGATTGCGATGAAAGTGACGTTGCGGGTGATGTTGTAGAGGTTCTTTGCCGTTGCGAAACTGTCGGTGGCGAATGACAGGAAGATGCAGGCGAGAATGACGGCGACCAGTACCCAGAAGGTCTGGCTGCCCAGGACTGTTGCTGCGAGCGTGCGCTGCCTATGGGCTATCGTCTCGTGCAGCGTCGTTGCCATGTTAACCTCGCGTTCCTCCGGCGCAAAAGACCCAGATCGTTTTCCTCTATCCACCCTCAATGGCGCCAGTAATAAGGCCTGTCACCTCTTCCGGAGAGGTCTCGATGATTGGCTTGTCCGCCACCTTTCGGCCTCGGCGCATGACAACGACGCGATCGGCGACATCGAATACGTCGGGCATGCGATGGCTGATAAGCACAACCAGAATGCCACGATCGCGCAGTTGTCGGATGAGATGGAGCACTTCAGCGACCTGGCGCACGGAAATGGCCGCGGTCGGCTCGTCCATCAGAACGATTTTCGCCTCCGAAATCATCGTACGCGCAATCGCCACCGCCTGGCGTTGACCGCCCGACATCTGTTTCACGAGGTCGCGTGCTCTGGTCTCGGAACGGAGCTCCTTAAAGATCTCCGCGGCCCTCCGGTACATTGCCTTGTAGTCGAGCACGCCCAATGGGCCGATGCCCCGCCTCAGTTCGCGTCCGAGAAAAACGTTCGCCGCCGCGGTGAGATTGTCACAAAGGGCAAGATCCTGGTGCACGATCTCAATTCCGAAGTGCCGCGCCTCGACCGGGCGATGCAGCACGATTTCGCTGCCATTGAGGCGCATCGTGCCTTCGCTCGGTCGAAAGTTTCCCGCAATCATTTTGACGAGAGTCGACTTGCCGGCGCCGTTGTCGCCCATCAATCCGACAACCTGGCCCGCCTCTAACGACAGCGAAATGTCATTGACGGCCTGTATGGCCCCGAAGTGCTTGGAAATATTGCTGAGTTCTAGCAGCACGACCAGCCTTCCAAACTCCCAAGACGCGCGGCCTTCACCAAGGCGCGTCACAATATGCCCGCCCCTTGAGTGAGAGATTGCTTATTTACGCAAATCATCACAACCGCGTCAATGATCTCTCGTCTGATAAACCTTATTTGTATGACAATTAGACATTGACGAAAGTCGCAATCATATATTAGCTACTACTGGGAGATAAGCATGCTTATCCTTGTCACCGGGGCAACGGGCAAGGTCGGGCAGCACCTCATATCCACGCTGCTTGACCGACCACGTTTTTCGAAAGCACGCATTCGCGCGCTCTGCCACAACCGCGTGCTCAATCCAAGCGAGCGCCTCGAGATTATCCGCGGCTCCATCGCCGATCGCGCGGTCGCTGACGCCGCGATTGCCGGCGCGACCCATATCGTGCATCTGGCGACCTGCAAGGAAACGCCCGCCGACGTCATGGATGTGACCGTCAAAGGTCTCTTTTGGCTGCTCGAAGCGTTCAGAATGAGCCCAACAGCCCGGCAGTTCATTCTGATCGGCGGCGACGCCGCGGTCGGCCATTTCTTTTACCGCCATGAAGGACCGATAACCGAGGTGACACCGCATCGCGCCTATCCCGGCAGCTACGCGCTCTCCAAAGTCCTCGAGGAGGTGATGGTCGAGCAGTACTCAGTCCAATATGGGATGAACGTCTGCTGCCTGCGTGCGCCGTGGATCATGGAAAAGGACGACTTCAGGCACTCGCTTTCCTTCGGCGACGACGTTTTCGGTGGACCGGACTGGAAGACGTATTTTCCGCCCCATGAAGCCAGGCGCCACGCAAAGGCCGGAACCGTACCATTACTGCGCGATGCCGACGGAAGACCGCTCAAGCGCAACTTCGTCCACGTCAGCGACCTTGTGTCAGCGATCCTCAGCACGATCGACAATCCGCACGCAGAGCGTCAACGTTTCAACATCGCCATGGATCGTCCGGTCGATTACGGCGAGGTCGCAAGCTATCTCGAACGCACGCGCGGCCTGCCGTCGGTCGATGTTCCAAGCCATTTCCACTCAAACTGGTTGGACAACAGCAAGGCAAAATTCCTGCTGGACTGGCAACCGGAATACGATCTCGAAAAGCTTATCGACCAGGCCTTTCAATACGAGCGTCCACCAAGTGACCCTCGTATCGTCTGGTATCCGGGTTGATTTGTGCCGCGGACAGAGGGTGTCCGCTTGTTTCAACGGGAGGATAAAATGAGGAAAGCATTGGTGCTCGCAGTCGCAGCGCTGGCGCTGGCCGCCGGCCCCGCCGGCGCCCAGACGAAAAAGCAGCTCGTCATCGTCGTCAAGGGTCTCGACAATCCCTTCTTCGAGGCGATCAATCAGGGTTGCCAGAAGTGGAACAAGGAAAACACAAGCTCGGAATATGAATGCTTCTATACCGGCCCGGCGTCGACTTCCGACGAAGCAGGAGAAGCGCAGATCGTCCAGGACATGCTCGGCAAGCCCAGCACGGCTGCGATCGCCATTTCGCCTTCCAACGCCAAGCTGATCGCCCAGACGTTGAAGTCGGCAAACCCGACAGTCCCGGTCATGACGCTTGACGCCGACCTTGCCAAGGAAGATGCAGGCCTGCGAAAGACCTATCTTGGTACCGACAACTATACGATGGGCGCGCGGATCGCGGACTACATCAAGAAGGCAAAACCGAACGGCGGCAAGATCTGCACGATCGAAGGGAACCCTGGCGCTGATAACATCCTGCGCCGTGCTCAAGGGATGCGTGACGTGCTGACCGGCAAGGACGGGCTGGCCGAGCTAAAGGGTGAAGGTGGCTGGACCGAGGTTGCTGGCTGCCCGGTCTTTACCAATGACGACGGCGCCAAAGGCGTGCAGGCGATGACGGACATTCTTGCGGCCAATCCCGATCTCGACGCCTTCGGCATCATGGGTGGTTGGCCACTGTTCGGTGCGCCGCAACCCTATCGCGATCTGTTCAAGCCGATGGCAGACAAGATTGCGAAGAATGAATTCGTCATCGGCGCGGCCGATACGATCGGAGAGGAAGTGGCGATCGCCAAGGAGGGTCTCGTGACCGCACTTGTCGGCCAACGACCCTTCGAAATGGGCTACAAGGCGCCATCGGTCATGCTCGACCTCATCGCCGGCAAGCCGGTAGACGATCCGGTATTTACCGGTCTCGATGAATGCACCAAGGATACGGCCGATACCTGCATCCAGAAATAGGAACGGTGGCCGGAGCGCCCTTTGACGGCCTCCGGCGCCTCCGCCCCATGAGCAGCGAGCGCGGTCAGCACGCTTGACGGCCGGCCGCGACTCCTTGCAACGACCCCGCTTGGAAGTTCCCTTCGGCGAACTATCATCGACAAGACCATTCCCCAATTTTGCAAAGCACGGAGAGCGCAATGACCAAGCGGATCATCTTCACCGGAGGTAGCGGCAAGGCTGGCCGCCATGTCGTGCAATACCTCCTCGAGCAGGGCCATCAGGTGCTCAACCTCGACACGAAGCCCCTCGATAACCCGAAAGTACGCACGCTGATCACCGACATTGCCGACAGCGGCCAAGTGTTCAATGCACTGTCGAGCTACACCGGCCTGCACGAATTCGACCCGTCGCTTGCGCCGCAACCGATCGATGCCGTTGTTCATTTCGCGGCGATCCCGCGCATCCTGATCGCGCCTGACAATGAACTCTTTCGCATCAATGTGATGGGCACCTACAATGTCATTGAGGCCGCGACGAAACTTGGCATCCGCAAGATCGTCATCGCATCCAGCGAAACGACCTACGGTCTCGTCTTCGCCAATGAGCCACGAAACCCGACCTATTTTCCGCTCGATGAGGACTATGACGTCGATCCGATGGACAGCTACGCGCTCTCCAAGGTGGTGAACGAAAGGACCGCGCGCGCCTTTGCGCTCAGAAGCGGAGCCGACATCTATGCATTGCGCATTGGAAATGTGATCGAGCCCAACGAATACCACCTTTTCCCAGGCTGGTTTGCCGATCCTGGATTTCGAAAGCGCATCGCCTGGAGCTACATCGACGCGCGGGACCTCGGCCAGATTACCCTCAGGGCCATCGACACGGATGGTCTCGGGTTCCAGATCTTCAATGCAGCGAACGACGAGACGTCTTCAGACCTTCCGACGCAAGAGCTGATCGACCGGTTCTATCGGGGCGTACCGGTCAAAGGACAGCTTGGCGAATACGAGACACTTCTGTCGAACCGGAAGGCGCGCGCGATGCTCGGTTTTCAGCCGCAACACAGCTGGCGGACCTATGTTGGCGGCAGGTGACGCAATGCGTGGCTAGAGGGTTCGAGATACGAGAAAAGATGAATGGCTGAACAGCGACCAGAAAAACTCTCCGCAGGCTCGGGTACCGCGGAGGCGGCGCGTGCGACCCGACGGCTCGACGCGCCGCGCATGTCAGGGCCGAGCGTTCATATGTCGCTTGCCGAAGATATCGGGCTCAGGATCGTTCGTGGCGACTATCCTCCGGGAACGATCCTGCCGAACGAGGCCCAGTGGACGGAAATCTTCAATGTAAGCCGAACCGCTGTCAGGGAGGCGATCAAGATATTGATGGCCAAGGGGCTACTCGCATCGCGTCCAAAAATCGGCAGTTGGGTGGAGCCGAAGGAGCGTTGGAACCTGCTCGACCGCGACGTCCTGAGTTGGTACGCACACTCGCCGGATCGGATCCAGTTCCTCAAGACCGTACAGGAATTTCGTCACATCATCGAACCGGAAGCCACCGCCCTTGCAGCGATCCGCCGCAGCGAAGAACAGATGGCCGAAATCACCGAGGCACTGAGAGACATGGGGCAAGCGACAACGCTGCAGGCTCGCACCCAAGCTGACACGCGCTTCCACCTCGCGATCCTGCGCGCTTCCGGAAATGACCTCCTCATTCCGCTCGGGACGTTGATCGAATCCGCACTCAACCACCTTTTCCTGCTGGTAACCCGGAACGACAACACCCTCGTCCATGCCCTTAGGCTCCATGAGAACATCGAGAAAAGCATTCGGCTTCAACGCCCGAACGCGGCCCGTAACGCCGTAAGGCGACTTTTAGCGAACACCGATGCACTCATTGCGCATTCAGAGCGCAACGTGTGAGCTCAGGGCGCGCCGCACGTCGTCGTGAACAAACTGCTGCTGAGAGCTACCCATGCGGTGGACCGGCTAAGGCCCCCCGCGCAGCGTCAGGCCGAGGATCGCGATCGTGACAGCCTTTTACGGCTCGTGGCGTTCACGCAAATTCCGCGTATCGCGCGACATTGTGCTGCAACAACGCGAGCATCGTGTCGCGCAACGGATCTCGCACCGCTTTCATCCAGGCGGCTGAGAGGGGTAGTCGATGCATCGGCGATCCCGATGGATGAGCGAGCGGGATGTAGCTGACACCTGACACAGCAAGTTTCGAGGTCCAGCGTGGAACGATGGCGGACCCGATTCCGGCGGCAACCAGATTGATTATCGTCTGCTTTTCATCAGCTATTTGTGCGACGCGGGGACGCATGTCAAAGTCCGCGAACAATCCCATTGTGAGGTCATGACTGTGCGGTCGCGAGCGGCGTTCTGGCACGATCAATGGCTCTTCCGCCAGATCCTGGACGGTAATTTCGGACCGTCCAGCAAGAGCACTCCCCATTGGTACCGCAACAACTGCCGTTTCATGAAACAGCAACTGCACATTCAGGGTGCGGCTGATCCCATCGCGAGGACGGATCAGAACAAGGTCGAGGCGCCCGGCCAGCAGTTTCGGAATAAGCCGGACAGACTTGTCTTCAATGATCTGGGTGATGACATCAGGCGCCGCCTCCCGAAAATCCTGCAAGAGCAACGGTAAGAGACCGGCGGCAGCACTATCGATCGCGCCGATGCGCAGTATGGCGGACGGCCTGTGTCGGGCTGCACGAAATTTTTCGGCGACTTCGTCAAGCCGCCCCAGGAGCGGCCGCACTTCTTGCAAAAGCGACACGCCGTCATCGGTCAGGCTCACGCTTCGGGTTGTTCTACTCAACAACTGCGTTCGCAATGATTCTTCCAGTAACCGGATGTGCCGGCCGAGCGAAGCAGGCAGCATGCCCGTCTTCTGGGCAGCTCTTCCAAAGTGCAGTTCTTCGGCGACCGCGACAAAACACCTGAGCTGTTCGAGTTCCAACCCCACGCCCTCCATTATATCAATAAATTATATAATTGCATGAACCTTCATGCGCAGGAAAGGAGAAACTAACCTTCTCGACAAGCGCGAGAGGACGCGCCGGGTTCGAACATTGGGAGGAGCTTGTTTTGACGAGCGACCGGGAGACGCGCGTATTGCGCAAAATCACATGGCGCATCGTGCCATTCATCATGGTTCTCTACCTGATCGCGTTCATCGATCGCGTGAACATCGGCTTCGCGTCTTTGACGATGAACCAGGACCTTGGATTTTCATCGACCGTCTTCGGCGTGGGCGCGGGCATCTTTTTTCTCGGCTACTTTCTTTTCGAGGTGCCGTCGAACCTCATTCTCCACAAAGTCGGCGCCCGCATCTGGATTGCCCGGGTGATGATTACTTGGGGCCTGGTATCGGGCGCGATGGCGCTGGTCCAAGGCACGACGAGCTTCTACACCCTGCGCTTCTTGCTGGGCGTGGCCGAAGCTGGGTTCTTCCCAGGCATCATTCTTTATCTGAGCTATTGGTTTCCTGCGCGTCGCCGAGCGGCTGTCACCGCGATGTTTATGGCAGCTGCTCCGCTTGCAACAGCCATCGGGTCGCCGATTTCTGGCGCCCTTCTCGAGATGCACGGCATCTGGGGCCTGGCCGGCTGGCAGTGGATGTTCATCATCGAAGCTGTTCCGGCGGTAATCTTCGGTGTCGTCGTATTGTTTTTCCTGACGGACCGACCGGAAAAGGCAAAGTGGCTTACCGACGACGAGCGTGCTTGGCTTGTGAAGACCATGGAGCAGGAACAGGCCGGCAAGGTGAAGGCAAGCCACGGCATCTGGGCAGGGCTCGCTGATGTAAGGGTCCTTGCACTTTCGCTCATCTACTTTGGCACGTCAGCAGGTCTCTACACGCTCGGAATCTGGGCACCACAGATCATCAAGAGCTTTGGCCTTTCGTCTTTCCACGTTGGTTTGATCAATTCCATTCCAGCTGTCTTTGCTGTGATCGGCATGATTGTCTGGGCACGCC
This sequence comes from Ensifer sp. Root954, assembly GCF_001429005.1. Lineage (NCBI taxonomy): Bacteria > Pseudomonadati > Pseudomonadota > Alphaproteobacteria > Hyphomicrobiales > Rhizobiaceae > Ensifer > Ensifer sp. Root954. The sequence goes on along the minus strand of NZ_LMJM01000053.1, from coordinate 19,301 downwards.
ATTCCGACAGGACCGGCGAACGCACTTGGCACGTTGTCGGTGCCTGTCTGCTGGCTGCCGCGGGCCTTGTCTTTGCAACCGGTGCGACGACTGTGTTTGCCGTGATGATCGCCCTGACGCTTGTGAACATCGGGATCAGCGCCTCCAAGCCGCCGCTGTGGAGCATGCCGACGATGTTCCTCTCAGGCCCGGCCGCAGCCGCTGGTATCGCCACCATCAATTCATTGGGCAACCTCGGCGGCTTCGTCGGCCCCTCGATGATCGGCTGGATCAAGGACACGACAGGGAGTTTTGCCGGTGGTCTCTACTTCGTCGCGGCACTGCTCGTGATTTCGGCAGTGGTCACTCTGATCCTTGCTCGCGGGGCCTCCCGCGAGGCCACTCGGACGGCTTCCATTCAACATTGAAATCCAGATTGGAGAACAACAATGCGCGAATACAAAATTGCAGCGATACCGGCCGACGGAATTGGCCCGGAAGTGATCGCAGCGGGTCTTCAGGTCCTTGAGGCGCTGGAGAAGCGTAGCGGCGACTTCAAGATCCACTCCGAAACCTTTGACTGGGGCTCGGATTACTACAAAAAACATGGCGTCATGATGCCGGCCGATGGTTTGGAGACACTCAAGAAGTTCGACGCAATCTACTTTGGTGCGGTTGGTGCGCCGGATGTCCCCGATCACATCACGCTCTGGGGCCTGCGTCTTCCAATCTGCCAGGGCTTTGACCAGTACGCCAACGTCCGACCGACCAAGATACTCCCAGGAATTACTCCGCCGCTGCGCAACTGCGGGCCAGGCGACCTGGACTGGGTCATCGTTCGAGAAAATTCCGAAGGCGAATACTCGGGCCACGGCGGTCGCGCCCACAAGGGGCTGCCGGAGGAAGTTGGCACCGAGGTTGCCATCTTCACACGCGTCGGCGTTACCCGCATTATGCGCTACGCCTTCAAACTCGCCCAGTCGCGGCCGCGCAAGCTCTTGACCGTCGTCACCAAGTCGAACGCGCAGCGGCATGGCATGGTCATGTGGGACGAGATCGCTGCCGAAGTTTCGAAGGAATTCCCGGATGTGACCTGGGACAAGATGCTAGTCGACGCGATGACGGTGCGCATGACGCTGAGGCCGGAAAGTCTTGACACCATTGTAGCGACCAACCTGCATGCCGACATCCTGTCGGATCTCGCCGGCGCCATTGCTGGTTCCCTCGGCGTCGCACCGACTGCCAACATCGACCCGGAGCGTCGCTTCCCATCAATGTTCGAGCCGATTCACGGCTCAGCTTTCGACATCACCGGCAAGGGCATCGCCAACCCCATCGCCACCTTCTGGACGGCCGCCCAGATGCTCGAACATCTTGGAGAAAAAGACGCTGCGACAAGACTGATGACGGCTGTCGAACGCGTCACCGAGGCAGGCATCCTCACCCCTGATGTCGGCGGCACCGCCACCACACAGCAGGTGACCGATGCCGTTTGCGAGGCGATCGCCGGCTCAAACATCCTCGTTGCTGCCGAATGACCTTTAGCGATACATCCGCCCGCGATGCGCTGCGTCAAATGTTCGACGCAGCGGTCACCAGCGCGGATCCGGTTAGAGTGGTGTCAAACCACCTGCCCGATCCGCCCAAGGGCCGCTGCATCGTGATCGGAGCCGGAAAGGCTTCGGCTGCGATGGCGGCGGCACTCGACGCCGCATGGAGCGACGTTGAACTTTCCGGACTAGTCGTGACGAGGTATGGCCATGCAGTTCCTGCCGGGCGCATCGAAATCGTCGAAGCGGCCCATCCGGTCCCCGACGCGATGAGCGTTGAGGCGGCGACACGTATCCTTGAGAAGGTCCGCGACCTTGGGCCGGACGATCTGGTCATTGCCCTGATTTCAGGCGGCGGTTCCGCTTTGCTGGTTGCTCCAGCCGGCAACATGACGTTGGCCGACAAGAAGGAGGTCAACCGGATGCTGCTTGCCAGCGGTGCGACGATCTCGGAGATGAACGCCGTTCGAAAGCAGCTTTCAAACATAAAAGGCGGACGGCTCGCGCAGGCAGCATATCCTGCAAGGGTCGTCACGCTCGTGATCTCCGACGTGCCGGGCGACAACTCTTCCGAAATTGCCTCGGGACCCACTGTCTCCAACGAGACGGGCGTTGTCGAGGCTCGCGAAATCGTCGCGCGCTACAAACTCGCGCTTCCTCCGGAAGCGATCGCCGTTCTCGACGGTGGCGGCTCCGCGGCGGTGAGCGCCCCGATTAACGCTGAAACGCGGCTGATAGCCTCACCGTCCACAGCCCTGCATGCGGCGGCACAAGTTGCGCAATCTCACGGGATCCGCCCCTTGATCCTTGGCGATGCGCTTGAGGGAGAAGCGAGAGAAGTCGGTACAGTCTTTGCCGGCATCGCGCTCTCCGCGCGCGACAAGGGCTTACCGGTTGCGGGACCAGCCGTGCTCCTGTCGGGCGGAGAAACGTCCGTGTCCTTGCCGAAAGGCTCGACCGGACGTGGCGGCCGCAACACCGAATTCCTGCTGAGCCTTGCGATTGGCTTGAGTGGTGCAAATTCGATCTGGGCAATTGCCGGAGACACAGACGGTATCGACGGTGTCGAGGACGCTGCGGGTGCTTTCGTCACTCCTGACACCCTTACCCGTCTGAAGCAGGTCGGCATTGCTCCGCGCACCGCGCTTTCACAACATGACAGCTACACCGCATTCAAGGCGATTGGCGACCTTGTCGTCACCGGGCCAACACTCACAAACGTCAATGACATACGCGCAATCCTGATCGGATAGAAATCATGCTCCCACGCAGCAACCGCAAGGCCAAGATCGTTGCGACGGTCGGGCCGGCTTCAAATTCGCCCGAAACGCTCAAATCGTTGTTCCTCACCGGCGTCGGACGGACCTTCAAACTGTCATCGTCAGCGGATTCCCGTTCGCGACTGAAGGCAGCACGAATAATCTCCGTGTCGCTCAGATCGGGAAAGCATGATCCTCGAAGCGGGTCGAGCCACCGCTGAGAACCGACGAGTTGGCCGGGAACGCGCAGCCGAGGCGTCGGCAGGCTCCTTTTTTGGCGGTGCGCGCCTGGATAGTTTGGGCTTCAATCGGCAAGGCGGCGCTGGGTATCGGCATCGAAAAGATGCATGCTGCCGGGAGCAAAGCTCAGTCCGACCCGGTCGCCTGCTCTTGCGACCGATCGGCCATTGAAGACCACCGACAGCTCGGGCGTGGTTGCCATTGTCAGAAAGCACGTCGCACCGGTCGATTCGATCATTGCCACTGATGCTGAGAGAATGCCCTCATCGGCTGCCGCAAGTTCGATATGCTCCGGACGCAAGCCGACGCTCAAGGCCTGTCCTGGCTGCACCGTCCGGTTAAGGGCGATCGTTTGTTTGGCACCGACATCGAGGATGATCGAGCGTCCGTCCGGACCGCCGACCGCGGGCAGGAAATTCATGGCAGGAGATCCAATGAAGCCGGCCACGAACTTGTTAGCCGGCCGGTCATAAAGCTCAAGCGGACTGCCCTGTTGTTCGATGACGCCGTCACGCATGATGACGACATGGTCCGCCATTGTCATCGCTTCCACCTGATCGTGCGTGACATAGACCGACGTGGCGCCCAGCCGATCGTGCAGCGCGCGGATTTCTTTGCGCATATGAACGCGAAGTGCGGCATCAAGATTGGAGAGCGGCTCGTCGAACAGGAACGCCTTTGGGTGCCGGATAATCGCCCGGCTCATCGCTACGCGTTGCCGCTGACCGCCGGAAAGCTCGCGCGGATAACGCGCCAGGAGATGCGTGAGCCCGGTGACGGCGGCAACTTCATGTGCCGCCTTCTTGCGTTCGGCCTTGGCAACGCCCCTGATGCGTAGGCTATAAGTCAGGTTTTCCTCAACCGTCATGTGCGGATAGAGCGCGTAGGACTGGAACACCATCGCCACATCGCGCTTGCGCGGCGGCACTGCATTCATCACCTCGCCAGCGATCTTGAGCGTACCGGACGATATGCTCTCCAGGCCCGCCAGAGACCGCAACAACGTCGACTTCCCGCAACCTGACGGACCGACGAGAGCTGTAAAGCTGCCTTTGCGGATCGAAAGCTCGATGTCCTTCAGCGCATGGTAGGCACCATAATACTTGTTGACGTTCCTTAGTTCGATCTGGGCATTCATTTGAGCGCTCCCGAGGTAAGACCAGAGACGATGCGGCGTTGCAGGAGGACGAAAATGGCGAGGATCGGCGTCACGTAGATCGCCGCGTAGGCCATGATATTGTTCCATTCATTGGTGTTTGGCCCCATGAAGGAGTTCAACCCCACGCTTGCCGGTTGCAGCTCGACGGCCTGGATCATCGATTTCGAATAGACGAACTCGCCAAAGGCCTGCATGAAAATCAGGATCGCACTGACGAGGATGCCGTTGCGTGCGAGCGGCAGGACGATATTGAAGAATGCGCCGACCCTGGAGTTGCCGTCGACAAGGGCTGCTTCCTCCAGTTCCTGTGGCACGCTCATGAAGGTCGCGCGCACCAGGACGACGAAGAACGGCATGCTCTTGGCCGCAATCGCCAGGATGACGGCAAGCCGCGGATAGTTGAGCAACCCAACTTGCGAAAAGCCCACGAAAATCGGCGTCACCATCAGCGACGCCGGAAGGACCTGCAACATGAGGATGAGGAAGAGCCCGATATCGATCCAGATGTTGCGATAGCGCGCCAGCACGTAGGCGCAGCCAACACCAAGCACGGTGATGACGCTGACCGATCCGCAGGCGATGACCAAGGAGTTCCAGATGTACCGGCCCATGTTCCGGCTCTGCCACACGTTGCCGAAGATTTGCCACTGGGGATCGCTCGGCCAGAAGGTCGGCGGAGTGGCAAACATCTCCGACCCCGATTTGATCGTGGTGATGTACATCCAGTAGAGTGGGAACAGATAAAGGCCGGCGAGAATGATCGCGATTGCGAGAAGCAGGCGATCCCGGGATACATTGCTCATCCGCGCACCTCATGTCGTGTCGAACGCACGTAGACGACAGAAGCGATCATCACAAAGACGATCATGATCACCGAGATCGTCGCGCCCTTGGCGAAATCGTACTGCCGGAAAGACAGATCCCAGGCCCAGTATTGCGTGACGTTGGAGGCATTGTTCGGCCCTCCGGAGGTGATCGAGGCGAAAAGATCGAACTGCTGCAGCGTGAAAATGAGCCCGAGCGCGATGATGGCCCCTACGGACGAGCGCATCATCGGCAGCGTGATCGTCCAGAAGCGTTGCCAGACATTGGCACCATCCAATTCGGACGCCTCATAAAGGTCCCGCGGAATGGCCGACAGACCGACGGACATCAGGATCATGTTGAAGGAGGTACCGAGCCAGATATTCGCGATGATGACGGCCCAGAGCGAGTAACCGGGATCCGAGCGCCAGAAAATATTGCTGTCGATGAGGCCTGTTTCCCGCAGCATGAAGTTGAGCACGCCAAAATCGCCCGACAGGATCCAATTCCAGATCGCGCCAACCACGAGGCCAGGCATCACCCAGGAAACCAGAAACAGACCCCGCACCCACGAGGCGCCTGGAAAATTTGTCCAAAAGAACAGCGCCAGTCCAAAGCCGACGAGGAACTGACCGGCGATCGAGGCGACGACGAAAGTCGCGGTATTGGCCAGGATCGGCCAGGTTTCCGGCTGGGCGAAGAGATCGCGGTAGTTCTTGAGACCGACGAACGGGCGCCAGAAGCTGCCGAGGCTGAACATGTCCACCTCCTGGAAGCTCATGGCGATGTTGTAGAGCAGTGGCAGGCCGGACAGGGTTAGCAGGAAGGCGAGCGGCAGGCTCACGAGGCCGATATCGAAGCCGCGGCCGTCGATGATGCTGGATAGAAGGCGTTTCATGAGCTCCTCCGCCGCCAAGGCCTCAGCGCATTTGGGCTGACGCAGCTTGGCCTGCAAACTAGACAACCAGAACCACGCCGGCATAGCCGGCATGGTTTTTGCGGGTTTCCGTCCCAGCGCCTCAATGCGATCGAGCGCTTGCGGAAGGCGGCCCGGCTCTCCGGTTCAGGCGGGATGCCTCTAGGCCGCCTTGGCCAAGACTTTAGCCCAGGACTGCCTTTATCTTTTCAGCAGCCTGGTCGAGTGCTTCCTTCGAGCTCATCTGTCCCGTCAACGCTGCCTGGATTGCATCCTGGATTGCCTTTGAGATCTTCGGCCATTCCGGGTGCGGGCCGCGCGGCTTTGCGTATTTCAACTGCTCATTGAAGACCTTAAGGGCCGCGTCCTTGAGCGGCACGCCAGTCTCCGGAATAGCGATGTCGGAACGGGCGGGAAGCTGGCCGAAGTCCTTGAACATGCGATCGTCCTGCGAGACGAAGTACTCGAGCACCTTGAACGCTTCGGCAGGGTGTTGCGTGTTGGAGAATATCGCCCAGTTGAAATCGCCCATGGCCGACGAACGCTCCGCACCGAGCTCAGGCACGGGCAACAGAGCGACACCCCAGTCGAACTTCGCCTCCTTGACCATCCGGTCGAGCTCCCACGGGCCGGAGATGACCATGGCGGCGTTGCCGGAGTTGAAGGTACCGGTCGAATCCCACTGTCCGCGGGTGAGCGTGTCCGGCGACGCCAGCTTCTCCGTAATGATGGTCTTCCAGATGTCGAGCGCCTTGACGGCGCCATCCGAATTGATGTGCTCGTAGCCACCACCGGCCATTTGGGCCCAGGGGAGAAACTGGAAGGTCCCCTCCTCGTTCGCCTTAGCTGAAAACGCGATCCCATAAACGTTGGCCGCAGGGTCCGTCAGCTTGCGAGCCGCATCGACGAGTTCGTCCCAGGTTTGCGGCGGCTTGGAAGGATCGAGGCCCTTCGTCTTGAACATGTCCTTGTTGTAGTAGAGCGCAATCGTGTTCGTGGCCTTGGGAAGACCGTAATTCTTGCCATCCCACATGGTGGAGGCGAGCGGGCCAGGGAAATAGGTCGACGTCTTGACCACCGTCGACTTGGCGATCATATCGGTGAGATCGAGGAACGCGCCGCGCGACGAAAAAAGCGCATGCTCAGGATTGTCGATAGCGATGATGTCGGGTGCCTGCCCGGTCGAATAGGCGCGCATCGCCTCGCTGACGACGTCGTCAAACTGTATCTGGCGGTACTCGACCTTGATGCCAGTGTTCAGCTTGTTGAAGTCCGAAATCAAGTTCGGTGCGGGTTGAATATCGCGATCGAGCGACCAGACGCTGATCGTGACATCCTCCGCCTTGGCGGTGAGGCCGAATAGAGAGACACCTGCAAGGGCGAGCGCGCCCAGGATTGCGGATCCGCGGATAGCCATTTTCTCCTCCTTTGATTTTCCCCGAGCCGGCATCCTCCATGCCGGCCAACATGCACGTCTCAGACCGGATCGATGACGAAGTCGCCGCCCCGGCACGTTTTAAGGTAATTCAGGCCGTGAACCTGGCCGGTCATCTCCAGATCATCGCGATAGACCGGGTCATGCCAGCCTTCGATATCGATCGAGCCGGACCAACCAGCCAGCCGAAGTTCGGAGATCACGTCGGTCCAGTTCGTGTCGCCAAAGCCGGGCGTACGCATGAAGACGAATTTCTCTTTGCCGAAGATCCCGTGTTCACGGATGACGTCCCAGCGGATGGTCGCGTCCTTGCCGTGCACGTGGAAGATCTTGCTTGCCCATTTGCGGATCTGCGGCAGCGGATCGATCAGATAGACCATTTGATGGCATGGCTCCCATTCGAGCCCGATGTGGTCGTCTGGCGTCTCGTTGAAGATCAGTTCCCAGGCATCCGGATTATGCGCGATGTTCCAATCGCCGGTATGCCAGTTGCCGTCCATGGCACAGTTCTCGAATGCAATCCTCACGCCCTTGTCGGCGGCACGTTTCGACAACTCGGACCAGATTTTCCTGTAACGCGGCAGGCTGTCGGTCAAAGGCTTGCCGCGAAGGCGGCCGGTGAACCCGGCAACGCAGGTCGCGCCGAAGTGGTGGGCATTGTCGATGCAGTCTCGCCAGCCCTGCAAGGTCTCTTCGTCGATCGCGGTCGTCTCCAACGGATTGCCGAACATGCCGATCGTGGAGATGGTGATGTCACGATCGCCGACCGCCGCCACGCAACGCTTGCCGAGGTCGGCGAGGTCCTGGCCATTCGTCGTTTGCCAGAAGAAGGGCTCGAAACTCTCGAAGCCCATGCCCGCGATCTGGGCGATACGCCTGTCGGCACCGCCCTTCGTGGCAGAGATCATCGTGCCAATACGGATGGATTTGCTTGGGTTGATCAAAATAGGCTCCCTAGGCTGCAATGGTGACGCGTTTGCCATCCCGCGCGCTGTCGATCGCGCCGAAGACCATGGCAAGGCTCTTGATGTTGTCGCTGCCGTCGGTTTCCGGCACAGCTCCCGCGTCGATCGCGCGGATGAAATTCTCGATCACGCTGGCATGCCCGTTCGTATCGGCGAGATCTTCGGTATCGGGCACCGCAACCGGTTCAACGGTGCGCATGAAGCCCTCCTGACCCGTAACGACTTTGGCGTCAAAGCGATCGCCGCCATCCCAAAGCAAGGTGCCCTTCGAACCGGTGATGCGCCACGCGCTCTCCCAACTGGTGTTGGCACCCTCAGCGCACCAGGAACCGCGATAGGTGAAGGCGACATTGTCGGAGAACTCGAAGATCGCATTGGCCGCCGCGCCATGGCGATACCAGGAGCCCTTGGGATTGTATTCGTGGCAATAGACCGCGAGCGGGTCCTTGCCCGACATGAAGCGCGCTGCATCGAAGGTGTGGATGGCCATGTCGAGCAGCAAGACATTGTCCATCTGCTCGCGAAATCCTCCGAAATGCGGGCCGAGGAAGAAGTCGCAATGCAACGCCGTCAGCTCACCGAGAACGAGCGACTCGATGAGGCGGCGTATGCGCCGAACACCGCTGATGAAGCGACGGTTTTGAACGATCGCATGGATCCGCGAGGCCGCTGCAGCAAGTCGACGCAATTCGCGTGCCTCGCCGAGCGAGGCGGCCATGGGCTTCTCACTCAAAACGTGGCAACCATGCGCAAGTCCGGCGGCCACCACCGCACGACGTGCGGCCGGAACGACGATGTCGAACAAAAGATCTGCGCGGCTCTCGCGAAGCACGGTCGGCAGGTCCGTTCCGATAACGATGCCGCCAAGGTTAAATTCGGTAGCGAGCGCCTCAGCAGTCGCCTGGTCGAGATCGACGAGGCCAACGATCTCGACTTTCACGCGAAGAAGTTCGCTCTCCGTCAGCGCCCTCAGCCAGCCTTTGGCCATAGCTCCGCACCCGCACAAAACGGCCCTGTATCGCACGTGATTTCCTCCAAGAAACGGAAGCAGCAACTCCTCAATTGGCTTCCGTAAACGTTTACGATACTATGCGGCAAAGGGTTTTTATGTCAAGAGGTGTGAAAATGACCAGTCGCGGGTCTGGGGAGGAACGCGGAAAAATGAAGGGGATTCGCGAGCTTGCCGAACACCTCGATATCTCGATCGGGACAGTATCCCGGGCGCTGAACGGTAAGCCCGACGTCAACGAAGAGACCAGAAAAAGGGTGCTCGAAGCAGCCGAGTCCCTTGGTTATGTCGCCAACCAATCGGGCCGTGCGCTCCGCAAGGGCGCGACCGGCGTCATCGGCTTCATGATGCAGACCGGCTCCGAAATCACCGGCCAGGGGGACACATTCTTCATGAGCGTCTTCGACGGTGTCCAGACCGTCTTTGCTCGTCACAAGCTCGACCTCGTCGCCCTGCTCTGCTCCTCTGAGGAGGATCCGAACGACTACTTGAAGCGCGTTGTCGCGCGCGGTTTTGCCGACGGCATCATCCTTTCGGCAACAAGGCGACACGATGCCCGCTTCGAGCTGTTGTCCAAACGCAAGATCCCGTTCATCACGCTCGGACGTAGCCTGACAGATGTCGGTCAACCCTGGCTTGATCTGGATTTCGAGGGCATGGCTGAGGCATCGATCGATCGGCTGGTTGCGCACGGCCACAAGCAAATAGCGATCACGCGGCCGCATGACGACATGAACCTGGGCTATGTGTTTGAAGATCAGTGCCGCGCGACCCTGGCCCGACATGGGCTTCACCTCGACGAGCGTCATGTGTTCCGCTCAACCCCGAACGAAGCGGGAGGGTATCAAATCGCCCGGGAACTGAGTGCGCTTGAGACCCGTCCGACGGCGATTGTGCTCATCAACGAAGCAATCACTGTCGGCCTTTATCGCGGACTGGTGGAAGCCAGCATAAAGCCCGGACGGGACATGGCGATCATCGGTCGTCAAAGTCCGCATTCGCAATTCCTGTCGCCCCGATTGACGGCTTTCAGCCTGTCCCTACGCGATCTTGGCATAGCACTTGCCGAATCCCTGCTTGGTACGATGCCGGCTTTTGCCGACATTTACCCGGTGAGATCTGCGCGGTTCCTCTGGCCCATGACGCTCGTCCCGGGTGAGAGCGACTGATCGACACGTTTGCTGACACTTTCGGCGAAGGCCATCATCAGCGGACCGACGCCCTTGGGATCGTCGCTCACCAGCCGTTCTGCGAGGTAGTAGCCGGGCGTACCGTCCCTGTACGTGCCTTCGAAGCCTCCGAGACCTGCAACGCAGACGATCGTCGTCAGCCTGGTTATGCCCTGGGCGTCGGCAATGAGCCGCATAGAGAGCAGAGCGTCGAGTGCGCGGCGGCCGGCCGCGATTGTCTCTGACGCTCGATCAGGTTCGACGAGCCCAAGGCGTGCGGCGCGGATCAGCGCATAGGCAAACATGGCGGAGGCCGAGCTTTCCTCGTAGTTGCCTTCGAGGTTCGGTGCGTCAAGCACCTGCATCCAGAGGCCAGACGATGTCTGCCGCGCCATGAGTTCCACCAAAAGCTGGCGTGCCCTCAGCCGATGAGGACCGGAGATTTCGTCATCAGGTAGAAGCGCCAGCGCATCCACGAGCGCCATCGCCAGCCAGCCAACAGCGCGTGCCCACACGGCAGGCGATTTGCCTGTCTCCGGATCGGACCACAGCTGTTTTCGGCTGTCGTCGTAACCATGAACATAGAGGCCGGCCGGGGTCGCCGTTAGCGAAAGCGCCGTCGAAAATTGCCGAAGGGCGTCAGTAACAAGCGCCGGCCTATCCGTGGCCAGCGCATATTCGATTTGAAACGGCAGGCCCATATAGAGCCCATCGAGCCAGACCTGGTGTGGGTAGCGCTTCTTGTGCCAGTAGTTGCCCTGGGGGATGCGCGGATGGCTTTCGAGTTGACCAGCCAGATGTTCTGCCGCCGCGAGATAGCGGGCGTCGCCGGTATCCCTGGCCAAGGCAAAGAGCGATCGTCCGGCGAGAATGTGGTCGATATTGTATTCTGTGGGATCGTAGCCGAGGAGTGAGCCATCGGGCCCGATTTGCCGATCGGCCAGCCGGTGAAGATGGTCCATCCAACGTTTCTCGCCCGTCGCCTGAAACAGCAGCTGAAGGCCTCGGTAGAGGCAGCCGTCTTCGTAACACCAGCTCCCGCCCTTGTAGGGACTGTAGCGATGCGCGAACTGGTCGAAATAGTCGGTCGGGTTCATGGGATCTCTCACTCGAAGTGCGTTGATATCGCGGCGGTGCTCAGGAGCGCCGGCTCGTCGCAATCGACGTCCGCTTGTTCCGAGACGATCGTTTCATGCCGCATCGGTCGGATCCCGTCGGCCATGACAGGAGGAGCGGCTGTGGCTTCGTAGTTGAAGGAGACGATCTTGAGTCGACGAATTTTGATGTTGCGGATTGGGGCCTCCGGCAGGCCAAGGAAGGTACCGGCGACATGGGCCAACTTCCGGATCTCGACATCCTCGATCGTGACGCCGTCGATGACAGGCGTGCCCACATCGACTGGAGCCGGCTGGCGGGATTGCACCCAGGCGTCGTGGCCGTCGGCATCGCAATGGTAGTGTGCGTTGGCAGAAAGCGCGGTCTCGACGCCGTCCATAAGAACGCTGCGCATAGCGATATCGGTGATCGCTCCACCACGCCCGCGCCGCGTCTTAAGGCGCAGGCCGCGATCTGTACCGACCATGGCGCAATTCTCGATCGAAACGTCGTGCACGCCACCAGACATTTCCGAACCAATGACGAGCCCCCCGTGGCCACGCTCCATCAAGCAGTGGCTCACCCGCACGCCACGCGTTTCGCTCAGATGGTCATCCTCACCATTTGGGCCGCGTTTGCCGGCCTTCACGGCGATGCAATCATCCCCGACGGAAAAGCGCACGCCGGTGATTGTCACGTCGCGACAACTTTCAGGATTGAAGCCATCGGTATTTGGGCTGTCGAACGGAGCGTAAATGAATAGTCCTGCCGCCGTCAATTGCCTGCAGCCCTGCGGGTGGATCGTCCAGGAGGGCGCATTGCGGATGGCAAAGCCAAGGAGCTGCACATTTGAGCAGGAAACGAGATGAAGGCCGCGCGGGCGGCGTGCACCGTCACGCGTTTCTTTCGGCCAGGTCCACCAGTCGCCCCTATCGCCGGAACCGTCGAGCGTGCCCTGCCCCTCGATTGTCAACTCTTTCACGCCAACGGCATGGAGCGGAGCTGCGAAACAGTCGGCCGGAAGGCCTTCCCAGCTCCCCAACATCCGGCCGGACGCGTCACGGGCGGGCAGGATGGGCCATCCGCGCCGCACCGACGGCGCTCGCAAGACCGCCCCTTGGGAAAGGTGGAAAGTCATGTGGCTCTTGAGTTTGACCGGAAATGCCGTCCAGACCCCAGCCGGCACCCTCAACGTACCGCCCACCGGAACCGCAGCAACGGCCTCTCTCAAAGCAGCCGCATTCCGGCGGGCACCGTCGAAATCCTCGGGAAGAACATCAAGGACAAGACCAAACTCGGCAGCGTCGACGAGCCCCGCGCAGGACGGGGTGTCAAACTCGACCGCTTCAAACCCTTCCGCTTCGAAGCGGTAACGTGTGCGAGGTTGAAGCTCGTGCAGCAGAGGCACAGCAAGGGAGGTCTCTCCCTGCCGCATCTGATTGTCCCCGTCGGACGAGGAAAGGCGCCACTTCGCTGTCGCCGGCAGGTGGTATAGCGCTCCGCGTGCCGGCAGGCAAAGCGCCGCCGTTCGCGCCGACAGCGCGATGATGGATGGTCGGGTCATAATCTCTCTCGTGTAGGCTTCCCGCAGGGCGCAGCGACGCCCGCCGCGACAAGCAACGGCGGGCAGTCTTAGCGATCAGTCAAACTTGGCGAGAACGTCGTTCACCGTATCGATGATTTGTTCTGCCGCGTCCTTGGCATCGAGCTGCCCGTAGGCGTATTCCTCGAGCGTATCGATGAAGGCGGCGCGGATCTCTGGGTGTTCATTGAACGGCGAAACCGTCGGCCCGCCGGCGGCCAGCACGATGGCATTGGCGGCGCGCACCTCGGGCTCGCCCTTTTCGCCAAGGCGAGTGGCAGCGGCCTTCGACGCCGGCAGGCCGCGAGAGGTACCGAGTGCATCGATCCCCTCCGGCTCGTTCAACAGGCAGTTGACGATTTGCGCCGCAGCCGCTGGGTCCTTCGAATTCTTCGAGATCGAGAACACCATGGAGGGCTTGCGATAGACGCCGTCCGTTACCGCATCAGCAAGCTTGAGCATCGGCACGGGCGTCAACACCTGACCGTCCTTCAACGGATCGGCATACTTGGAATAGGTCGAATCCCATTCATAGGAACCGGCGACCTTCCCCTCGGCCCAGGAGGGTTTCTCGAACAGATTGACGTTGCCGTCGGCGGCCTCTTCCTTCTGGGAGCGAATGGCGCCGGTCTCGACCAGCTTGCCGAGGAAGGAAATGCCTTCAGCCAGCTCCTCAGGTGTCCAGGCGACACGGTTGGTCTCAGGATCGACAAGATCCTTTCCGGTCTTCTGGACGACGGCCAATGTCGTTAGAAGTTGCGCGGTCTCCTTGACCGCGTTGAAGGTGTAATAGTCCTTGCCAAGCTTCTCCTTAATCGTTGCCGTCGTAGCGAAGAACTCTTCCCAGGTTTTCGGGATAGGCACCCCGGCCTTCTCGAAGGTCGTGGCGTTGAAGAAGAAGACGCGGCCGGTGGTCGAGACGGAAAGCCCCTGCAAGACGCCGTTCATTGAGCCCGCCGCGAGATCGGCTTCGCTCCAGTTGGAAAGATCGATCGCCTGGAGCGTCCGCAGGTCCGCAAAACCGTCACCATTTTTCGAAAACAGCGGTAGCCACGGCCAATTGACCTGCACGATATCGGCCTCGGTCTTGCCGGCCATTTGGGTCGTTAACTTTTCGAGGTAGCCGTCAAAACCAGTGAACTCGCCTTTGACGGTATGGCCATATTTTTCACCGCAAGCTGCGATCGCCTTCTGGGTGGCAACGTGGCGGCTCTCGCCGCCCCACCACGCCATGCGTAGCTCAGCGGCGTGCGCTGCCGTGGCGAGCGCGAGAGCGCCATATGCAACGCTGGCGAGCGCAGCGATCTTTACTGTCATTCTCATTGGTTTCTCCTCCTTGAAATTGAACGACGCATCGCCTCCTCAAAGCGACACGTTGCGGCCATCGGTCTTGTCGAAAACATGAAGCTTTCTGGGGTCCGGGCGCAGCCGGATCAGATCGGAGCGGCCAAGAGCCTCGAATTCGGCGGCGCCCACTACACTCACCAGCTTTCGACCCTCGAGATCGGCGTGAAGGTAGACTTCATGGCCCATGAACTCGGCATTCGTGAGTTTCGCTGTGAACGCAGGGCCGTCGGTGGCGAGTGAGAGGTGCTGCGGGCGCATGCCGAGCACCGCCTCTGCCGGCCTCGCCGAGAGCCTTGCTTGAAGGTTGGAGCCGAGCGGCAGGCGCTGGGTCCCGATAGAAAGATGCCCGTCGACAAGTTCGGCATCGACAAGGTTCATCTCGGGGCTGCCGATGAAGCCAGCGACAAAAAGGTTCGCCGGGCGATTGTAGAGCTCCTTCGGCGCGGCGACCTGCATGATGTGGCCCGCCTGCATGACGCAGATGCGGTCGCCCATCGTCATCGCCTCGGTCTGGTCATGTGTCACGTAAATGACCGTTGAGGATAAGCCTTCGGCCTTGAGCTGGCGGTGCAGGTCGGTGATGCGGACACGCATCGAGGCACGCAGCTTGGCGTCGAGGTTGGACAGCGGCTCGTCGAACAGGAAGACGCCGGGCTTCTTGATCAATGCACGCCCAAGCGCCACGCGCTGGGCCTGGCCGCCGGAGAGCTGCTTCGGCAACCGATCGAGCAACGGCTCGATTTCAAGGATCTTGGCTACGTGAGCGATAGCCGCGTCGATCTCCGCCTTCGGCTTGCCGGCAATCTTCAACCCGAAGGCCAGATTGCCGCGCACTTTCATGTGCGGGTACAGTGCATAGTTCTGGAACACCATTGCGATGGAGCGTTTGCCGGGCGGCAGGTCGTTAACCCGCTGGTCGCCGATCACGACCTCGCCTCCCGAAATCTCCTCGAGCCCCGCGACCATGCGCAATGTGGTGGACTTGGCGCAGCCAGAGGGACCGACGAAGACCATGAACTCGCCATCCTCGATATCGAGATTGATCCCGTGCACGGCCTTGAATGCGTTGCCATAGACCTTTTCGAGGTTCTTCAATTGGACCTTAGCCATGTTCAGCCTTTGACTCCCCCAGAGGAGATCCCTTCAATGAAGTACCGTTGCGCAGCGAAGAAGACGACCAAGGCAGGCGTGATCGTCAGCACCGACATTGCGAGAATGCGGTTCCATTCGAAGGCTTCGGTGGTGTCGATGGAAAGTTTGAGCGCGAGGCTCACGGGATATTTGTCGACCGATGACAGGTAAATCAGCGGTCCCAGGAAGTCGTTCATGGTCCACATGAACTGAAACAGGCAGACAGAGATCAGCGCCGGCGCGAGCATCGGCACGACGATGTAGACCAGCGTCTGAAGACTGTTTGCGCCGTCAACACGAGCGGCCTCTTCCATATCCGCCGGAAGCGAGCGCAGGAACTGCACCAGCATGAAGACGAAGAAGGCATCGCCCGCAAAGGCGGAAGGTACCCAGAGTGGCAGGAACGTGTCGAGCCAGCCGAGATCGCGAAAGAGAATATACTGCGGAATACGGGTTACAACATTTGGCAGAAGCAGGATGGCAATGACCGAACCGAAGAGGATCTTCTTCAGCGGAAAGTCGAACCTTGCGAAGGCATAAGCCGCCATCGTGCATGAGATCGCCGTACCGATGACCTTCGGCAGAATGATCAGGAAGGAATTCCAGAAGAACCGGCCGAACGTATAGGGCGTCGACGTCTGCCAGCCCTTTACATAGCCGTCAGCCGTCGGATTTGCCGGCATGAAACCAGCACCAGAAAAGATCTCCGAATTCGTCTTGAAACTCGCGCCTACCAGCCAGATCAGCGGGTAGAGCATGACGAACCCAACGGAAAACAGGAGCACATAGCGAACCGCCGTGGAGATCAGGCGGACCCTTGCCCTGCGTGCAGCCACGCGATCGTTGAGAGATTGAAACTCGGTCATCTCGTCAGCTCCTCTTGTCGCCGGCGTAATAGACCCACTTCTTGGAGGACCAGAAGGCAACAAGGGTCAGCACAGTGATGATGGCGAAGAGCACCCAGGCGATAGACGAGGCGTAGCCCATGTTGAACTTCTTGAAAGCCTCGTCATAAATGTAGAGCGGCAGTAGATAAGTCGCCTTGAGTGGACCGCCCTGGGTGATGATGTAAGGGCCGTTAAACTCCTGGAACGCCTGAACCATCTGCATGATCAAGTTGAAGAAAATAACCGGCGTTAGCAGCGGTAGGGTGATCCAGAAGAAGGTGCGCACTTTGCCGGCGCCGTCGATGGCGGCCGCTTCATAAAGTGACTTGTCGATCGATTGAAGAGCGGCAAGAAAGATCACCATGGCCGAGCCGAACTGCCAGCAGCGCAGCAGCGTGATGGTGAAAAGCGCATTCACGGGATCGCCGAACCAATCGACGGGCGCGATACCAAGGGTCGAAAGCGCCATGTTCGCAAGGCCCTGCGAAGCGAAGACATAACGCCACAAAACGGCAATCGCGATCGACCCCCCAAGGATTGAAGGCACATAGAACGCCGTTCGAAAAAGACCGATGAATTTCAACCTGTGGTTTAGAATTGCAGCGATGAAGAGCGCAAAGGCGAGCTTCAAAGGCACGGTAATGAACACGTAAAGCAGCGTTACGTTCAGCGACTTGATGAAAGTCCGGTCGCGGGTAAACAGCCGCTCGTAGTTGGCGACACCTGTCCAGCGCGGCTCGCTCATCAAGTCGTAACTCGTGAAGCTGAGATAGAATGAGCCGATGAACGGAATGGCCGTGAAGATCAAGAGGCCGATAATGTAGGGCGCCAGATAGCCAAGCCCTAAAAGACGATGCCCTTTCATGCCGGCCCTCCCGGACGGCACTGCAGAGCGGCCACTTTAGATACGGTTTCGTACAAATTACGCTCCCGGAACGGCGCAGACAGGCGCAGGCTGTAGCCTCCTCCCCGTCCGCTGACCGATCTCCTCCCAGTTCGATGCGGTGCGTGCATGCATTTCTGCGATGACATTCACGTATTTTTGTCGCAGAATGAATTCACAAAGGCGAGGAAAAAGATGGACGAAATTGAAGGTGGAATTCTCTCAGCTATTCCACCGGCGGCGCTGACGCTTAATCTGACCCGCGCTGCTATCCGGATGGAGCATTCGCAGACTTGGCGCATCGACAAGTCGAACCCGGTCGACGACCTCGTCATCTGCCTTGAAGGGCGCGGCCACTATCTGGTCGACGGCGAGCCACGCGTGATGGAGCCGGGTGATGCCATGCTGATTTCGCGCGGCCAGCGCTTCATCGGATGGAGCGAGGGACCGGAGACGTATCTTGGCCTCGCCCAGCATTTCACTCTTGATATTTACGGCCGCCACAACCTGGTCGAGCAGATGGATTTGGTGCCGAAGTTGAGACTGGCGCGGTGGGGGTTGCTTGAGCCGTTGGCGCGCCACTATCGTCAAAGCGCGCCGCCCTCTTCCGTGACGCTTGGCCAGCACCACCTGTTCATGGTTCTGTTGATCGCTTTCATCGAGGATGCGTTCATCGGGTGGCGAGACCATGCCACCTACCAGCCCGAGGGGGCAGACGCGATCGATCTCGCTGTCATGAAGGCCGCAACGATGATCTCCGCCAATCCGCTCGACCCGGATATTGCGACGAAAGCGGTTGAGGCATCACCCTACAATCGCGATTATTTCCTGCGGGAATTCCAAAAGCGCGTGGCGCGCACGCCGCGCAAGTACCAGGAACTGAAACGCATGGAGCGGGCGATGCACTTTCTCGAAGCAGGGCTTTCGGTTTCCTCTGCGGCCGCGGAAGTCGGCTATCCCGACCCCTACTACTTCTCACGCATGTTCAAGCGAACTCTGGGTCTCAGTCCACGCGATCACATGAAAAGGGTTCGCCAAAACCGAGATGGCGGCCTCATGCACCTCGACGAGCGCGAACAGGCCCTGGTACTTGCCGACGGGCTTGCGGGCGACTAGCTCGAAGTGTGTTGGCGCTAAGCCGGACACACAAGCACCCATGTATCTCGCCGCGATGATGTGGGAGAACATACCCGGCAATTTCGGACATGGCCCTGGTCGGCACGCGTGTCAACAACACTCTCATGTCTCGGGCATCTTGAACCTGGCGAGCGCGTCACGATCGATCTCGATGCCAAGGCCGGGCGCATCGGGGATGGCAACGACACCGTC
>NZ_LMJM01000053.1:315-505 GCF_001429005.1 Ensifer sp. Root954 | reverse complement strand
GATCGGTTCGATCGGGTTGACCCGCACCGGATCCGGCGTCATCGCCGCCATGAACTGCAGCGCGGCAGCGATATGCACGCCCGTGCCCCAGACATGCGGCACGATGCGAACGCCGTGCAGCGTCGCAAGGCTCGTGATCTTCGCCATCTCGGAAAAACCGCCGCAGCCGCAGAGATCCGGCTGCAGGATA
>NZ_LMJM01000053.1:0-190 GCF_001429005.1 Ensifer sp. Root954 | reverse complement strand
CTCGGCCATCTCCAGCGCATTGTCGGAGACCCGGTCGACGCCATCGCGCTTGAAGCTGCCGGTCGCATAGGCGCGCACGCTCTCGCGCCAGCGCCCGCCAAGCAGCATGGAGACGGAGGCGCGATAGTGTTTGCCCTTGATATCCCAGAGCGCGATATCGATGCCGGAAAGGGCGGTAATCGCAAGCCCG
>NZ_LMJM01000052.1:599863-675956 GCF_001429005.1 Ensifer sp. Root954 | reverse complement strand
CCTGCCCCCGCAACCAAATCAGAAAAAGCCCGCATGGAGAAATCCAGCGGGCTTTTTGACGTTTAAACCGCCGAAGCATTCCCCTGCTAAGCCGCAAGCGTCCAATTTAGGCGACGTCCTGAGATCTGATCACGTCCGCCAGGATGGCATTCAGCGCAAACGCACGCTCCAGTGGGACATAATGGCCGCAAGCCGGGAGGACGTGCAAACGGCCATCGATCGCGGCTGCGGCCTGCAAGGCGCTCGCGCTAGGCCCCGGAGCGACGTCGTCCGCTCCGGACACGATCGTGATCGGCCCCGGAAACGTCGAGAGGCAGTGATCCCGGCTCGGCCGCGTATGAAACACGGTAACGCCCCTTGCTATCTCCGCCGCCGAGGATCGTAACGCCATTTCCTTCGCCCGGTCGACCGTTGCCGTGCTGGCGGTGCGGGAAAACAGCGGCGCCCAATAGGAGTACCAGGCAGCCTCCAGGCCTTCTTCGTCAATCAGCCTGAGCGCAGAGGCATGGAAAGTCGGTTCGGGATGATGCCTGGCCTTCGTGCCGATCAGCACCAGCGCCGAGACCCGTTGCGGTGCGATGGTCGCGACCTCGAGCGCGCATGATCCGCCGACGGAACAGCCGACCACGATGATATTGTCGCCCTTCAGCGGTTTGAGTGCGGCCCGCGCCCATGCGTCAATCGTCTCTCCCGAAGAATAGAGGGTCGGCGCATGGGTTGCGCCTGGCAGCAGATGCATCTGCTCCGCCCACATGGAACTGTCGAGCGGCAATGCGTGCAGCAGCAAGAGTTCGGGGGCCGATCTTGGCTGTGGCCCGTTGGCGGAATGGGCGATCATGGAACGCACTATGAGCCAGCCGCCGGCGAAAGGGCAATCCTGCCGCGCTTCGGACGGTTCACCAGCGGAGCGATGTCCGCAATAGTCCGTCAGGAGTGTAGTGTTGCTCGATATGCCCGCGCGCCCCCGCTGGACAATCGCGCAAAAATAGAAACTATCGCCGTGACCGGAACAGAGTCGAAACGCGGCCTTAGGGCGGGAGTGGCGCGACATGAGTTATCAGGGAACCTTGGACGTTCACCGAAGCCGGCCCGTCCACGTGCTCTTTTTCGTCTGCGCCGCTTTGGCGATCCTCGGCAGCCTGCTTGCCGCCCCCGACGATTCTCCCTGGCGCTGGCTGCATTATCTGACGAAGCCGACGGCGACGCTGCTGCTTCTCGTCGTGGTGTTGCGAACGATCTCTGAAACACCCAGCGCCTATGCCTGGGCCGTTGCTATCGGTCTCGTCTTCGCGGCGGCCGGCGATGTCTTTCTTATGCTGCCGGGTGATTATTTCCTGGCAGGCCTCGTTTGCTTTCTGCTGACCCATTGCACCTATATTTACGCACTCACCCGTGATGCCAAGTTTGCCGAAAGCAAAGGCATCTTCGCGGCCTTTGCCCTCGTTGCGCTCGCCGTTGTCGGTGGGCTCTGGACCTCGCTTCCTGACGAAATGCGCATTCCCGTCATCATCTACGCCCTGGCGCTTGGAGCAATGGCGGCTCAGGCCATTTCCCGCGCCCGACAGCTTTCGGGAACGCCCCGGGCAACGGCGGCACGGCTCGCCGCCTATGGCGGCCTGTTGTTCCTGATCAGTGACAGCATACTCGCCTATGGCCGCTTCCGCTTCGCGATCCCCTTCAACGCGCTCTGGGTGCTTGGCACCTACTACGCAGCCCAATGGTTCTTTGCCCGCTCGACCGATGACCATAGCCACTGACAACCCCGCAGGTCTCCATGCCACTTTCGACGGGCTACGCACGACCTGGCGCGACAACCGGCCGTCCGTCGAACAACGCCGCGCGGACCTGAGCCGGCTCAGGGACCGCCTGCGCGACCGCATGGAGGAGATGTGCGAGGCGATCGAAGAGGATTTTGGTCATCGCGCCCGGCATGAGACGTTGCTTGGCGAAGGGGGTGTCGTACTCTCGGAGATCGACCACACGCTGGCGAAGCTCAAACACTGGGTTCGGCCGGAACGACGCAAGGCCGGTTGGAAGCTATGGCCGGCGAAGGCCGAAGTGCGCTTCGTGCCGCTCGGTGTCGTCGGTATCATTTCGCCGTGGAACTACCCGGTCAACCTGGCGCTTGCCCCCTTGGTGGCGGCGATCGCGGCCGGTAACCACGTGTACCTGAAGCCGTCCGAACACACGCCGCGCACCGCGGAATTCCTTCGCTCGCTGCTTGCCGAAGTCTTTCCCGAGACACGGGTGGCTGTTGCCCTGGGGGCCGCCGAGCTTTCGGCAGCCTTCTCCGCCCTTCCCTTCGATCACTTGTTCTTCACCGGCTCGACCGCCGTCGGCCGCAAGGTGATGGCGGCGGCCGCGCAGAACCTGACACCTGTCACGCTGGAGCTCGGCGGCAAATCGCCGGCGATCGTCGGCGAAGCCGCAGACCTCGCCAAGGCTGCTGCGCGCATCGCGACCGGAAAGTTCTTCAACGCCGGGCAGACCTGTATCGCGCCCGACTATGTGCTGATCCATGAGAGCAGGCGGGATGCTTTCGTGGAGCAGCTCAAACGGGAGGCTGTGGCGCGCTATCGGTCGAAGCGTGGTCTCGACGATTACACGTCGATCATCAACGACGCCCAGTACGAGCGCCTGAAGCGGCTCATTGCGGATGCCGAGGCGCGCGGTCATCCGGTGGTTTCCCTTCTCGAAGGGGCAGCAGACGCGATAGCGCGGGAACGCGTCCTGCTGCCGACGCTCGTGCTTGATCCGGACCACGACAGCGCCGTCATGGGCGAGGAGATTTTTGGGCCCATCCTTCCCATCGTCAGTTACGCTTCCATCGACGAAGCCATCGCCTATGTGCGCGATCGCGACCGCCCGTTGGCACTTTATTGCTTCAGTCGCGATAACGTTGAAATCGAGGCCGTCCTGTCACGCATCGTCGCCGGCGGGGTCTGCGTCAACGACACGCTCTACCAGTTCGGCTGCAACGACCTGCCTTTCGGCGGCGTCGGCGCCAGCGGCATGGGCCACTATCACGGGCGCGACGGGTTCCTGACCTTCTCCAAGGCGATGCCGGTGCTGAGGAAACTCGATCCGGCGCCGAGCGACCTGGTGAAACCGCCCTATCGGGGCATTGCCGACTGGGTCATCCGCTTCCTGTCGCGATAATTCGCCAAAAAATCTGCAATCACGCAGCAATTTGGCCTTGTAGCTCTAGTTGCTAGAGGTCGTAGCCTTGCTTCAGAATTTGCAAGGAGCAGGTTATGGCGAGCACTATTCGGGAAGCCCGTTATCGCGTCGAGGGCATGGATTGCGCGTCCTGCGCGTCCAAGATCGATACGGCGGTGCGCCGGCTGTCGGGCGTCGAGGACGTATCGGTCTCTGTGTCGGCGGGCACCATGTCGGTCAAGTTTGCCGACGAAAACGATCTTGCGACGTCGATTGTGAGCAGGGTCGGAAAGCTCGGCTATCGTTTGCATCCGATCCAGGCAGGCCAGGCGTCGGAGCGGAAAGCGGCGCATGTCTGCTCCGGACACGATCATGACCATAACCACGACCACGATCACGGCGATCACAGTCATGACCATGACCATGATCATGGTAATCGACACGATGAGCACGCCCATCATCACGAGGGTAACGCCAGCCAGAAGGGCGAGACAGCCGCGGCAGCGATGGGCCTTCACGGTCATGACCACGGCCCGACGAGCGGCCCCTGGTGGAAGTCGGGCAAGGGCAAGCTGACGATTGCCAGCGGCCTGGCGCTGATTGCCGCCTATGCGGTCGGCAAGACGATCCCGGCGACCGAGCCCTGGATCTTTACCCTCGCCATGCTCGTCGGCCTGTTGCCGATTGCGCGGCGCGCCTTTGTCGCTGCGACCATGGGCACGCCGTTTTCGATCGAGATGCTGATGACGATCGCCGCGATCGGCGCGGTCTTCATCGGCGCGACGGAAGAGGCGGCAATGGTCGTCCTGCTCTTCCTGGTCGGTGAACTGCTGGAGGGCGTGGCCGCCGGCAAGGCGCGCGCCAGCATCCAGTCGCTGACGGCGCTCGTTCCG
The DNA here is from genome assembly GCF_001429005.1 of Ensifer sp. Root954. Classification (NCBI taxonomy): domain Bacteria; kingdom Pseudomonadati; phylum Pseudomonadota; class Alphaproteobacteria; order Hyphomicrobiales; family Rhizobiaceae; genus Ensifer; species Ensifer sp. Root954. The sequence continues at coordinate 671,904 of NZ_LMJM01000052.1, read as the reverse complement.
AAATCCGCCTTCGTCGAGCGCGATGGGCGGCTGGATGAGGTTCCGGCCGAAACGCTGAGCGTGGGCGCCGTCATTCTCGTTCGCCCCGGCGACCGCATTCCGGCTGACGGAGTCATTCTCTCCGGCGAAAGTGCCGTCGACGAAGCGCCGGTTACCGGCGAGAGCACGCCGGTGCGCAAGGAAGTCGATGACACCGTGGTTGCGGGCACCGTCAATGGCTCCGGCGCGCTGCGCGTGCGGGTCACGGCCGCCGCTGCCGACAACACCATTGCGCGCATCGTCCGCATGGTGGAGGAAGCCCAGGAAAGCAAAGCGCCGACCGAGCGCTTTATCGACCGCTTCTCGCGCTACTATACGCCGGGTGTCGTCGTCGTCGCGGCGCTTGTGGCGGTGCTGCCGCCGCTTCTCTCCGGCGGCTTCTGGGACGAGTGGATCTACAAGGGTCTTGCCATCCTTCTGATCGGCTGCCCTTGCGCGCTGGTCATCTCGACACCGGCAGCGATCGCCGCCAGCCTTTCGGCCGGCGCCCGTCGCGGTTTGCTGATGAAGGGCGGCGCTGTGCTTGAGAATGTCGGCAAGGTCACGGCCGCCGCCTTCGACAAGACCGGAACGCTGACCGAAGGCAAGCCGAAGGTGACGGACATCGTCGGCTTCGGCCGGTCGGAGGCGGAGGTCCTGCGTCTTGCCGCAGCACTGGAGCAGGGATCGAGCCACCCGCTTGCCCGGGCCATCCTGGAGCGCAGCACGGCTGATGGCGTTGCGATCCCCAATATCGCCACTGTGAATGCGGTGGGCGGCAAGGGGCTGGAAGGCACCGTCGAAGGCATCGCGCTGTTCTTCGGTTCGCCGAAGGCCGCAGCCGAGCGGACGCCGTTGACGGCCGACGAAAAGGCGCGCGTCGCCGCGCTCAACGATGAAGGCAAAACCGTTTCGGTGCTGGTCGCCGGTGGCGTGATTGCCGGTGCCATTGCCATGCGTGACGAGCCCCGGCCGGATGCGGCGGCTGGTGTGAAGGCGCTCACGGACGCCGGCCTCCGCGTCGTCATGCTGACCGGCGACAACCGCCGCACGGCCGAAGCGATCGGCCGCCAGTTCGGCATGGAAGTCCGTGCGGAGCTCCTGCCCGAGGACAAGCAACGCATCGTGCGCGAACTGAAGGCGGAAGGCTTCAACGTCGCCAAGATCGGTGACGGCATCAACGACGCGCCGGCGCTGGCCGCGGCCGACATCGGTATCGCCATGGGCGGCGGCACCGATGTGGCGCTGGAAACGGCGGACGCGGCGGTGTTGCACGGCCGTGTCGGCGACGTCGCGGCGATGATCCGGCTCTCCCGCTCGACGATGCGCAACATCGTTCAGAACATCACGATTGCGCTTGGCCTGAAGGCGGTCTTCCTGGTGACGACGATCATCGGCGTTACCGGCCTTTGGCCGGCGATCCTCGCCGACACCGGTGCGACCGTTCTCGTCACGATGAATGCCCTCAGGCTGCTTCGGCCCGTGCGAGCCGTCTGAGAACCACCAAATAATCCCAAGATGAAGGACCGGCGGCACCCGTTGTCGCTGGTTTTTCGCGTCCAAGTGCCTGTGTATATTCACGCTGGACTCTCACCAGCGATCTGATGAGAGTATAAGGAGATCACGGTTGAGGGCTTTCGCCCCGAAAAATCGATGATAAACTTAGACCAAATGGTAAAAAAATCGCCGGCACGGTTTCTGGGAAGAATGCCGAAGCGGGCCAGTTTGGGGATCGCAAGGCCAATATGGACAATATTGCCATCGAACTGCGTGGGATCGACAAGAGTTTCGGTCCGGTCCACGCCAACAAGAACATCAATCTAAAAGTCCGCAAAGGGACGATCCACGGCATCATCGGCGAAAACGGTGCGGGAAAATCGACCCTGATGTCGATCCTCTACGGCTTCTATCAGGCCGATAGCGGTGAAATCCTCGTCGACGGAAAACCCGTCGCCATCCGTGATCCGAATGCGGCGATCGCCGCCGGCATCGGCATGGTCCACCAGCATTTCATGCTGGTGGAGAACTTCACGGTGCTCGAAAACATCATGCTCGGCGCCGAGGACAGCCAGATCCTCAACAAGGGTATTGCCAAGGCGCGCGTCGAGCTGAAGCGGCTGGAGCGCGAATACGCGCTGGAAGTCGATCCGGATGCCGTCATCGAGGAACTGCCCGTTGGCCTGCAGCAGCGCGTCGAGATCCTGAAAGCACTTTATCGCCGGGCCGATATCCTGATCCTCGACGAGCCGACCGGCGTCTTGACGCCGGCTGAAGCCGACCATCTCTTCCGGGTGCTCGAACAGCTGAAGAACCAGGGCAAGACCGTCATCCTCATCACCCACAAGCTGCGCGAGATCATGGCGATCACCGACGAGGTGTCGGTCATGCGCCGCGGCGAGATGGTAGCAACGCGCACGACGGCTGAAACCTCGGTCGAAGAGCTTGCCGAACTCATGGTCGGGCGTCGCGTCTTGCTGCGTGTCGAAAAGGGCGAGGCCAAGCCCGGCGAGGTGAAGCTCGCGGTCGAGGGGCTGACGGTCAAGGACGGCCGCGGCGTCACCATGGTCGACAACGTCTCCTTCAACCTGAGGGCGGGCGAGATCGTCGGCATTGCCGGAGTTGCCGGCAACGGCCAATCCGAGCTGCTCGAAGCGATTTCGGGCATTCGTCGCGCCGTGTCGGGCTCCGTCCTTCTCAACGGCAAGCCGATCGACGTTACCGGCCGCGCCGACCCCTCCGAACTGCGCAATCGTGGTCTCGCCCACGTGCCGGAAGACCGCCACCATGTCGGTCTCGTGCTGAAGTTCGAGGAATGCGAAAACGCGATCCTCGGCTATCATCACGACAAGCGTTACCTCAACGGCGTCTTCCTGAACGTCGATGCGATCCGCAAGGACGCAGAGCAGCGCATCGCCGAATACGATATCCGCCCGCCGAATCCGCGGCTGAAGACCGCCAATTTCTCCGGCGGCAACCAGCAGAAGATCGTGCTGGCGCGTGAAATGGAGCGCGGGCCCGATGTGCTGATCATCGGCCAGCCGACGCGCGGCGTCGATGTCGGCGCCATCGAATTCATCCATAGACGGATCATCGAGATGCGCGACCAGGGCATGGCTGTCCTGTTGGTCTCCGTCGAGCTCGATGAAATCCGCGCCCTGTCGGACCGTATACTCGTCATGTTTGCCGGCCGTGTCGTCGGCGAGCGCGATCCGGATGCGACCGAGGGCGAACTCGGCCTGCTGATGGCCGGCGTTGAAGGCCGCAAGGAGGCCGCAGAATGAGCACCCCCTATGCTAAGCTTCCGGGCTGGGTCGAATACGGCCTCGTCCCGCTGGTCAACCTCGCTGTTGCCTTCCTCGTCGCCGGTCTCGTCGTGTTGCTCGTCGGTGAAAATCCATTGGAAGCGGCCTATCACCTGATCAACGGCGCCTTCGGCCGCGGCGAATATCTCGGCTTCACGCTGTACTACGCCACCACCTTCATCTTCACCGGTCTTGCCGTCGCAGTCGCCTTCCATGCCGGCCTCTTCAACATCGGCGGCGAAGGCCAGGCCTATGTCGGTGGTATCGGCGTGGCGCTTGCCTGCCTCTGGCTCGACCAGACGATGCCGTGGTTCGTGGTGTTCCCGCTGGCGATCCTCGGGTCCGCCTTCTTCGGCGCTGCCTGGGCCTTCCTGCCCGGCTGGCTGCAGGCCAAGCGCGGCAGCCACATCGTCATCACGACGATCATGTTCAACTTCATCGCCTCGAGCCTGATGGTCTACCTGTTGACGCGGGTGCTGAAGCCGCTCGGATCGATGTCGCCGCAGACGCGCACCTTCGCCGAAGGCGGGCAACTGCCCAAGCTCGATTGGCTGCTCGCGATCTTCGGGCTGGATATCGGCACGGCGCCGTTCAACGTCTCATTCCTGCTGGCGCTGGTCGCGGCCTTCTGCGTCTGGCTTCTGATCTGGCGCACCAAGCTCGGCTATGAAATGCGCACCATGGGCCACAGCCCTTCGGCCGCGCGCTACGCCGGCATGAGCGAAAGCCGTATCACCGTCATCACCATGATGATATCCGGTGCGCTTGCCGGCATGATGGCGCTCAATCCGATCATGGGCGAGCAGGGGCGCATGCAGCTCGACTTCGTGCAGGGCGCAGGCTTCGTCGGCATCGCCGTGGCGCTGATGGGCCGCTCACATCCGGCCGGCATCATCCCGGCCGCCATTCTCTTCGGCATGCTTTACCAGGGCGGAGCCGAAATCTCCTTCGAAATGCCGTCGATCTCGCGCGACATGATCGTGATCATCCAGGGTCTCGTCATTCTCTTTGCCGGTGCACTCGAAAACATGTTCAGGCCGGCGATCGCCCGGCTGTTTGCGACGCAGAGCCGCCGTGCGGCCGTCGTGGCACAGACCAAGGGAGCTTGAAGCCATGGATTTCTTCCACGTCATCGTGGTGCTCCTCGAGTCCACCATCCGCGTATCCGTTCCGCTGATCTTCGCGGCGCTGGCAGGGCTGTTCACCGAGCGCGCCGGCATCTTCGACATCGGCCTTGAAGGCAAGATGCTTGGTGCTGCCTTCGCCGCCGGCGCTGTTGCGGCCGTCACCCAGTCGGTCTGGATGGGGCTGCTTGCCGCCATCCTGATCTCGATCGCGTTGTCGCTGGTGCACGGCTATGCGTCGATCACCCAGCGCGGCAACCAGATCGTCTCGGGTGTCGCGATCAACTTCATCGTCGCCGGCTCGACCGTCATCCTTGGCGAGGCCTGGTTCCGCCAGGGCGGCCGCACGCCGGCACTCGGCGAAGGTGCGCGCTTCCAGACGATCACCTTCCCCTATGCCGACAGCATCCGCGAAATCCCGATCCTCGGTCCGATCTATTCGGACCTGCTTTCCGGGCATTTCATCCTGACCTATGTCGCCTTTGCCATGGTGCCGATCAGTTGGTGGATCCTCTACCGCACCCGCTTCGGCCTGCGGCTGCGCGCCGTAGGCGAGAACCCGGGCGCGGTCGACACGGCCGGTATTTCGGTGATCTGGATGCGCTATCGCGCCGTCATCTGCTGCGGCATTCTCTGCGGCTTTGCCGGTGCCTATCTGTCGCTGGCCATGACCGCCGGCTTCGTCAAGGGCATGACCGCCGGTAAGGGTTATATCGCGCTGGCAGCGTTGATCTTCGCCAAGTGGCGGCCATTCAACATCATGCTCGCCTGCCTGCTTTTCGGCTTCCTCGATGCGCTCGCCATCCGCCTGCAGGGCAATCCGCTGCCGCTGATCGGCCAAGTGCCGGTGCAGCTGATGCAGGCGCTGCCCTATATCCTCACCGTAATCCTGCTTGCCGGTTTCATCGGCAAGGCCATTCCGCCGAAGGCCGGCGGCGTCCCCTATGTCAAGGAGCGCTAGAACCATGGAAAAGGAACTGTTCGAAGCCGCGCGTGACGCAATGGCCAAGGCGCATGCGCCCTACTCCAAGTTTCCGGTCGGCGCGGCGATCCGCGCCGAGGACGGCAAGATCTATACCGGCGCCAACATCGAGAACCTGTCCTTCCCCGAGGGCTGGTGCGCCGAAACCACCGCGATCAGCCATATGGTCATGGCCGGTCAGCGCAAGATCATGGAAGTCGCCGTCATTGCCGAGAAGCTGGCGCTCTGCCCGCCCTGCGGCGGCTGCCGCCAGCGGCTGGCGGAGTTCTCCGGCGCCAGCACGCGCATCTTCCTGTGCGACGAGACCGGCGTGAAAAAGACCCTGGCACTGTCGGACCTGCTGCCGCACAGCTTCGAGACCGAGATTCTCGGATGACCGCGGCCGCTGAACTGTTGAAAGCCAGGCTCAGGGACCTCTCTCCACGCTATGGCATCGTGCTCGGCTCCGGCCTCGGTTCTCTGGTCGAGGCTTTGGACGAGACGTTGCGCCTCTCCTACGCCGAAATCCCCGGGTTCCCGGTCAGCAGCGTCTCCGGCCATGCCGGCGAACTTGTGGCCGGAACGCTCTCGGGCGTGCCTGTTGTCATGCTGTCTGGTCGGGTCCACTACTACGAGCAGGGCGACGCCAATGCGATGCGCGTCCCGCTCGAAACCCTGAGGGCGCTCGGCATCGAATGCCTGGTGCTGACCAATTCCGCCGGATCGCTGCGGGATGATCTGCCGCCGGGATCGGTGATGCGGATATCCGACCACATCAACTATTCGGGCTTCAACCCGCTGATCGGCGTCGACAGCGACGATCGCTTCGTCGGCATGACCAATGCCTATGATGCCGAGCTTGCGGAAACAATGCAGGAGAGCGCCAAGCGCCTCGGCATTCCGCTTCTTGCCGGCGTCTACATGTGGTTCTCCGGACCGAGCTTCGAAACGCCGGCGGAGATCCGCATGGCGCGCATCCTCGGCGCCGATGCGGTCGGCATGTCCACGGTTCCGGAAGTCATCCTCGCGCGCTTCTTCGGCCTCCGCGTCGTTGCCGCCTCGGTCATCACCAATTTCGGCGCCGGCATGACCGGTGGTGAGATCAGCCATCACGAGACGAAGGACATGGCGCCGATCGGCGGCAAGCGGCTTGCCGCGATTCTCGCCGACATGATCGCGGCCGACGCGGTGCGCGGGTGACGATGCTTCCGCAGGAAACCATCAGGCGCAAACGCAACGGCGAGCACCTCGCCCCGGCCGAGATCGCGGATTTCGTTCGCGGCCTGTCGGATGGTTCGATCTCCGAAGGGCAGGTCGCCGCCTTCGCCATGGCGATCTGGTTCTCCGGCATGAGCCGCGAGGAGACTGTCGCGCTGACATTGGCGATGCGCGATAGTGGCGAAACACTCGACTGGAGCACCATCAGACGACCCATAGCCGACAAACATTCGACCGGCGGTGTCGGCGACAACGTCTCGCTGATGCTGGCGCCGATCGTTGCCGCCTGCGGGCTCGCCGTGCCGATGATATCAGGGCGCGGCCTCGGGCACACCGGCGGCACACTCGACAAGCTCGAATCGATACCTGGCTATGATATCCAGCCGTCGGCGAGTGTGTTCCGCAGGACGGTCGACGAGATCGGTTGCGCGGTCATCGGCCAGACCGCTAATCTCGCGCCTGCCGACAAGCGCCTCTATGCGATCCGCGATGTCACTGCGACCGTCGATTCGGTACCGCTGATCACGGCCTCGATTCTGTCGAAGAAGCTCGCGGCCGGCCTTCAGTCGCTGGTGCTGGACGTCAAGCTCGGCAACGGCTCCTTCATGAGCGATGCGCGTGAGGCCGAGATCCTGGCGCGCTCGTTGGTCGACGTTGCCAATGGCGCCGGCGTTCGCACCTCCGCACTCCTGACCGACATGAACGAGCCCCTGGCAGACGCGGCCGGCAATGCACTGGAGATCGACAATTGCCTGGCTTTCCTTCGAGGCGAGAAGAAGGGAACGCGGCTTGAAACCGTCGTGCTCGCCTTTGCCGCCGAAATGTTGGTGGCCGGCGGCGCTGCCGCCGATGCCGAACAGGGTGAAGCCCAGGCGCGCAAAGTGCTTGGCAGCGGAGCGGCACTGGAACGGTTCGGGAAGATGGTACATGCGCTGGGTGGACCGGCGGATTTCATCGAGCGCTCGGTCGCCTATCTCGGACGTGCGCCGGTCATTCTGCCGGTCGAAGCCGAGCAGTCCGGCTATCTCGCCGCCTGCGAGACGCGGGAACTGGGCATGGCCGTCATCGCGCTCGGCGGCGGGCGTTCGCATCCAGACGACAGGATCGATCACCGCGTCGGTTTCGATGCGCTGAAGCCGCTTGGAACGCGGGTCGAGAAGGGCGATCTCATCGCCTTCGTTCACGCGGCAGACCAGGAGGCGGCGGAAGCGGCCCGGCGACGCCTTTTGGCACTCTACACGATCGATGAGGTCGAGCCGGAGACGAGGTCCCCGATCCTCGCGAAAATCACCTGACCAGATGCAGATCGCCGTCCTCGACACGGAAAGAGGACAGCCGGTTCAGGAAGGTCATGCCGATCAGAGTCGCCGAGAGCGCCTTGTCCGGAAGCACCAGCGCCTGAACGTCGCGCACCGATATGCCGCCGATCTCGATTCGGCTGAGGACCGCCGGCGCTGCCCCGACGATGCCATTGGCCGTGTTGACACGTGCCGCGGCGAAGTCGAGCGTGTTCGCCGAAATCCCGAGCCGCCTTGCGGTTGAAAAGTTGATAATGATCGCACTGGCGCCAGTATCGACCAGTCCGCGTTCCGTTCGTCCATTGATGCGGAAGGTGCCAATGAAATGGCCTCTGTCGTCGGCGTCGAGCACGACGCTGCGCCCCATCGCGTACTTCGCGGTGGTCGTCGGCGGGGCTGCAGCTTCCTGTGTGGTCTTCCCGTTGTCTGCGTGGGACAGAAACCTGGTCGCAAGGTTCGGGACCAAGATGGCCGCGACTGCCGCAGCGCCGGCCAATGTCAACAGACGGACGAGCATGGACATCACCTCTCAATCGAACTTATGCTCGTGCAAGTAGAGCCGATGATGCCTAAGATGACATAAAAAAACCGCCGGGATCCGGCGGTTTTCTCATCGATTTCAGATCCTGGTTAAGGATCTGAAAATCACTTGGTGCCGTACATGCGGTCGCCGGCGTCACCCAGACCGGGCATGATGTAGCCGAGTTCGTTCAGGTGGCTGTCGATCGAGGCGGTGAAGATCGGCACGTCCGGGTGCGCGCTCTGGAAATTGCGGATGCCTTCAGGAGCGGCGAGCAGGCAGAGGAAGCGCATGTTCTTGGCGCCGCGCTCCTTCAGCTTGTCGATCGCCGCGATCGAGGAATTGCCGGTGGCAAGCATCGGATCGACGACGATGATCAGGCGCTCTGACAGGCTCTCCGGTGCCTTGAAGTAGTATTCCACCGCCTCCAGCGTCTCATGGTCGCGATAGACGCCGATATGGGAGACGCGGGCCGAAGGCACCAGTTCGAGCATGCCTTCCAGCAGCCCGTTGCCGGCGCGTAGGATCGAGGCGAAGACAAGCTTCTTGCCTTCGAGGACCGGCGAGTCGATTTCCTGCAGCGGCGTTTCGATGCGCTCCATCGTCAGCTCGAGATCGCGCGTCACCTCGTAGCAGAGCAGCGTCGAGATCTCACGGAGAAGCCGGCGGAAACCCGCAGTCGAGGTCTCCTTCTTGCGCATGATGGTCAGCTTGTGCTGCACAAGCGGATGATCGATCACTGTAACGCCGTTCATGGCTCACCTTTCCGGATTTTTTGTATCCGTCCTTTTTCCATGGAATGCGCCGTCGCCGCAAGGGTATTGGCCGACCGGAGACCGTCATCCCCAGCCGGCAAATCGCGACCTGTACCCCTAGATCCGCGTCAGCAACCGCTGGCGCGTCGCCTCGTCGACAAAGGCGGCTTCGATCGCGGTCCTGGTCATGCCGTTGATCTCATCGTCGCTGAAGCCCATCACCGCGGAGGCGATGTCGTATTCCTGGGCGAGCGAAGTGTGGAAGAACGGTGGGTCGTCGGAATTGAGCGTGACGCGCACGCCGGCCTCGTGCAGGGCCCACAGCGGATGCGACGCGAAATCGGGGAAGACCTGAAGCGAGATGTTGGAGCCGGGGCAGACCTCGAGCACCACACCCTCATCGGCGAGGCGCCGCACCAGATCCGCGTCTTCGATCGCCCGCACACCGTGGCTGATGCGCGACGGGCGCACGTGGTCGAGCGCGTCGCGAACGCTGAAGGCGCCCGAGAGCTCGCCCGCATGGATCGTCAGCCCGAGGCCGGCATCGCGTACGATATCGAAGGCGCGCGCGAAGTCGGCCACCTTGTGCATGCGCTCTTCGCCGGCAAGGTTGAAGCCGGTGACGAGCTTGTGTTCGCGCCTGGCGGCGAATTCGGCCGTCTTGATCACCGATTCCGGGCCGAGATGGCGGATGCCCGTGATCAGCATGCGCGATTCGATCCCAGTCTTCTGCCGGGCGGCTTCCATTCCGGCGGCAAGACCTTCGAGATAGGCGTGGGCACCCAGGCCGATCGTGTTGCCGTGGTCGGGCGAAACGATGATTTCGCTATAGATCGTGCCCGCTTCGGCAAGTTCGGTCAGATAGGCTTCCGCGAGCAGCGCGTAGTCTTCCTCGGTCTTAAACAGCGAGGCGATGGCGTCGTAGCACTTCACGAAACTGGTGAAGTCTTCCCAGACATAGGCCTTGTCGCGGATGATTGCGCTCGTGTCGACGCCGTATTTCTCGGCCTGGGCCAAAGCCAGTTCGGGCGGCGTCGCACCCTCGATGTGGCAATGCAGTTCCGCCTTCTTCAGATGTGCGGTCAAATGAGGCTTCTCCCATGGTGGCCCGGCGCGATGCCGAGATGCTTGGCGACGGTTTCGCCGATATGCGTGAAGGTATTGGCAATGCCAAGCGAGCGGCTGCGCAGGGACGGCCCGAACATTAGCACCGGCACGCGCTCGCGCGTATGGTCGGTACCGCGCCAGGTCGGGTCGCAGCCATGGTCGGCCGTCAGGATGACGATGTCGCCCGGCTGCAGGCGCCGGTCGAGATCGGGCAGGCGCGCGTCGAAGGCCTCGAGGGCAGCCGCATAGCCGGCAACGTCGCGACGATGGCCGTAGAGCATGTCGAAATCGACGAAGTTGGTGAAGACCAGGCTTCCGTCCTCGGCCTCGTCGATGGCTGCAATGCTGGCATCGAAGAGCGCCATGTTGCCATCGGCCTTGGTCAGCTTGGTCACGCCCTGATGGGCGAAGATGTCGCCGATCTTGCCGATGGCGTGAACCGAGCGCTCGGCCTCCACCAGCCGGTCGAGGATGGTCGGCTCCGGCGGCAACACCGAAAAGTCGCGCCGGTTGCCGGTGCGCACAAAGGTCTGCGGGCTCGTGCCGACGAAGGGGCGGGCGATGACGCGGCCGATATTGTAGTCGTCGAGCAGGCGGCGAACGATCTGGCAAAGCTCGAGCAGGCGGTCGAGGCCAAAACTCTGCTCGTGCGCTGCGATCTGGAAGACCGAGTCCGACGAAGTGTAGCAGATCGGCTTGCCACTGCGCATGTGCTCCTCCCCGTGGCGGACGATGATGTCGGTGCCGGAGGCGTGGCAGTTGCCGAGAATGCCGGGAATGTTGGCCTCGCGGCAGATCGCTTCGACGAGCTCCGGCGGAAAGGCGTCGCCTTCGGCGGAGAAGTAGCCCCAGTCGAACATGACGGGGGTCCCGGCGATTTCCCAATGACCGGAAGGCGTGTCCTTGCCGCGCGATACTTCGCTCGCCGCACCATAGGCGCCATAGACGCGATTGGGCACCGGCATGCCCTGGGGAATGGTGCCGGTCGCAAGCTTTGCCGCGTGGATCAGGCCAAGCGCCGACATGTTCGGCAGGCTGAGCGGGCCCTCGCGCAATCCGGGCCGGTCGGCAGCGCCGATAGCGCAGAACTCGGCGATATGGCCAAGCGTGTTGGCACCGAGATCGCCGAAGGCTTCGGCGTCCGGCGCTCCGCCTATGCCAAAGGAATCGAGAACGAATAGAAAGGCACGCGCCATGATGCACCTGACAGCGGGCGCGCGGCGATCGCGGCCCGAGACCTCCGGAAAAGCGCAGGTACGCCCGCTAGGGCACCCGCGCAATCTCGAAGGGATAGCGCCGCTCGTTGCTCAATGCAATTGCGCCGCATGTCTGTCTGATCAGCAATCCGAGCATTTTATCGGCTGGGAGAGGCGTGCGTGGAAGTAGGCCGTCTTGGAGAGATCGATGGTCTTTGCCGTCGCCTGAAGGTTGGGCGCATAGAGCAGGAGTTCGTGCGGTACGGTCAGTTCCGTGCGAATGACGAAGGAGTTGGTCGCTGTGAACTGGGCGGGCAGGGAGACCTTGGTATTGACGGCATAGGGCGTGCCGCCTGCCTGATCGCGCGACCACAGGATCGTGCCCTCATTGGTGTTCGTGACCGCGATGCCGCTGATCTTCAGCGTGTAGTTGGCATTTCCGTAGGGCGCCAGGATGCTCTTTGCGATGTTCGGCACGTTGGCGAGGAAGGCCTTGTTGACCTCCGTCTGCTGCGCGACGACGTCGGCCGTAGCGCTTGCGGCGCGCGCGGTCTTGCCGGCAACGGTAAAACCGACCGAGAGTTCAAAGGCGCCGAGATAGGCCATCACCAGCAGCGGGGCGACGATCGCGAATTCGACCGCACCGACGCCGCTTCTGTCGCGCCGTAGCGCGCCAAGTGTCTTGGTAATCGGCTTGAGGCGCAGGATTTCTAACGCGGAATACGGCATCGCGGGGCGCCTCACTCGCTCTCGTTGCGGAAGGTGGCGGTCGCCACCATGAGATAGTCCTTCGGCATGCTTGAGCCGGCGGGCCGCAGGTTGGTGATGAATGGCCTGACGAGGTCCGTGAAGACGCTCCAGCGATAATAGGCGCGAACCACGTTGAAGGAGCCGGGGCCGCCAGGGGCAAACTTGAAGCCGCTCGTGTCGATGTCGGTGGAATCGGTCTTCCGCGGGATCAGCACGGGAAACTTGCTCAGATCACTGACCGCCCTGACGTCCAGATAGAATTGCGAGGGTAGGCCGGCTTCAGTGGCCGAGCACTTCATCAGGACCGAGATCTCGTCGCAGAACGCCTGGCGGAACTGAGCCTCGCTCATGTCGGTCTGTTTACCCTGCTGGAAGGTGATCTGACCGGTGCGGACCTTGCGCGCCATCGTCTCCGTCGCATTCGCCAGGAGCTGGTCGCCGTAGAAGGCGGCGAAGGTTTCGAGCGAGGCGAAGATCACCACGAAGAAGGGAAGCGCGAGAATGGCGAACTCGATACTCGTCGTGCCTTTGCGGTTGCGAAGGAAACGGCTGAAAATGCCTTTTCGCCTTTTTTCGGCCCCGCTCGGCCGCCATGTTGCCTGCTCGATGTTCATTGCGCCGTCCCATCATGTTACGCCAGACGGGCGGCAGATTATGGAGCAACCATTGATATTTCGTTCTCAGGGATGGTGCGTATTTTAACGAACCACGCGCTTCGAACCCATAAAAATCAATTGGTGCTACCTGTGGTTTTGCGTTCCGCGTGACGCTCACAATTTGGTGTGCAGGAGAGCACGGTGCGGGACGTTTGTTTATAGACGCGCACGGTGTTGCCTTCGTCGATCGACACCAGGATCCGCTCGTCGACGATGGCGTTTCCGTCCTGATCGAGGATGACCAGGTTGGTGGTTCCGAAGTTGCGGCCGGTAATGACGATCGTACGGGCGTCCGCAACCGTCGCGTCCGCCACCTCGGCATTGCCGATGATGACCTTGCTGACCGGGCGATCGAGCTTCAATACGCGCGCATGATCCATATACACACGCATCATGTCGCTTTCGGCCGCGGCGGCAACCGAGGGGGCGAGGGCGGCGATCGCGTATGCGAAAATGGCGGCTCGGCCGGTCGCGAATGGCGTGGTCATGGCGGGTCCCTAGGTGGTGTTCACGCCATACTCACCGCTCTTGGTGAACGAACCGTTAAGTCGGTTCTATCGAGGCCTTGCGGAGGCTTCGCCGTTTTCTGTTCGTTTACCCAAAAATCAGGGATGCTTCGTTAACCTTCAGGTAACCGCCTTCTTTAAGTCGATGGCAATGCGCCAGGACTAGTTTGGGGTTCATCCGATCAACGGCAACAGTTGGCGGAAGTGCTGAACAACAAACGTGAAGTAGGAGAATCATCATGAAGAAGATTTTTGCCCGTCTGATGAAGGACGAGTCCGGCGCGACCGCCATCGAGTATGGCCTCATTGCCGCGCTCATCTCCGTTGCCCTGATCGCAGGCGCAACGACCCTCGGCAACTCGCTGAACAGCACGTTCAACGGCCTCGGCGGCAAGCTGACCAGCACCACGGCTGGCAAGCTCTAATCGGGAAAGCAAGCGAGGAGAAATTCGCATGACGAAGATTTTCCATCGCCTGCTTCGGGATGAAACCGGCGCGACTGCCATTGAATATGGCCTGATCGCGGCTCTCATTTCCGTCGCCCTGATTGCTGGTGCAAGCACGCTCGGGAACTCGCTAGATTCCACGTTCAACGGGATCGGTGGCAAGATCACGACGAGCACGTCCGGCAAGCTCTGACGAACAGGTTTCGCAAGAACCTGTAATGGAGCCGCCCCCAAAAGGCGGCTCTATTGTTATCTGGAAGCCAGCAGGCATCGCAGATTGTTTGCTCTCACTTCGGAGGCAGGAAGCATGATTGAAGCTGCCATATTCGTGGTCTTCCCTTTTTGCCTGGGATTTGCGGCGTTTTCCGACCTGCTGACGATGACGATCCCGAACCGTGTTTCGGTGATCCTGCTTGGTGCCTTTTTCCTGGTGGCGCCAATGTCCGGCTTGGGGTTCGCCGAGATCGGCCTGCATGTGCTCGCGGCCGCCGCAGTCTTTGCCGCATGTTTTGCCCTGTTTGCGACGAACGTGATGGGCGGCGGGGACGCGAAGCTCCTGACGGCCTGCGCCATCTGGTTCGGCCTGACGTCGTCGTTGACGGCCTTCCTGCTCTATGTCTCGATCTTCGGCGGCGTGCTGACGCTCGCGGTGCTTTTGTTGCGCCAGCAGGAGGATACGATCCTTGCGAGCGGCATTCCTTTCCCGCAGCTTTTGCTCACGGCCAAGAAAATTCCTTACGGGATCGCGATCGCGCTTGGGGGCTTTGCCGCCTATCCCTCGTCGCCGCTTATGGAGGCGGCCTTTGCGCGGCTGACTTGAGAGACCTTTGGGCCGGCTGGTGAGCTTTCGTTAACTGCGCTCATAAGTAATCCGTTAACCATAATTACACCAATTCCTGATCAATCTGAGCCTGGCATTTTTTCGGGGCTCGGAAACAATCATGAAACCGGTTCGCATCATCATACTGGCAGTGGCCGTTCTCTCGGCTGCGATGGCCGGTCTTTTGGCGATGAGGCTGACGGGCGCGCCTGCGCCGCAGATGGCTGAACCGGTCGTCGAGCGTGCCCCCACCGTCAACGTGCTTGTCGCCAGCAAGAGCCTGCCCGTCGGATCGCGACTGGGCGGCGACAGCATCCAATGGATGGCCTGGCCGAAGGACGGTGTGGTCGATGGCATCATTACCGAAGAAAATCAGCCGACCGCGATCGATGATCTGAGCGGCGCGGTCGTGCGTCTGCCGATCTTCAACGGCGAACCCGTGCGCCACGAAAAGGTGGCAGATTCGTCCAGCCGCATCATGTCGTCGCTGCTGCCGGCGGGCAAGCGCGCCGTTGCGACCGAAATCACGGTCGCGACCGGTGCCGGTGGCTTCATCCTGCCGAACGACCGCGTCGACGTGATCATGGTGCGCAAGGGTGATGGCGAACTCTACCTGACCGAAACCGTGCTCAGCAATGTGCGTGTGCTCGCGATCGACCAACAGGTCGAGGAAAAGGATGACGGCACCAAGGCGGTGGTTGGAACCACGGCCACGCTGGAACTTACGCCCGACCAGTCGAAAGTGATGACGGTCGCGCAGCAGATGGCGGAACGTATTTCGCTGGCGCTCCGAAGCGTCGCCGACGCGCAGGAGTCTGACACGGACGCCGCGGACTATCTGCTGAGCGGCGACGGCCAACCGAACATTCAGGTCATCAAGTCCGGCTCCATCGTCAAGGGCGATGGAACGGTCGGCCAGACGCAGCAATGACAGACACGAGCAGGAACCAGGTGAGAACGGGGCATAAGGTGAAACGGAGCGGAAACAAATTTCGGGCGTCTGTCGCAGCCGGCCTATCATTCTGCCTGGCGGTTACCGGCATGTATCTGCCGGCGCCGACGGAAGCTTTTGCCGGCGCGTCCTCGGTCGTCCGCATCGTCGAAAGCGGCCCCGGCGTGAAGAAGAAGGTCAACCTCGGTTTGAACAAGGCCGTAGTCGTCGATTTGCCTGCAGACGCGCACGATATCCTCGTTGCCGACCCGTCTCTCGCCGACGCCGTGACCCGTACGTCGCGGCGCATCTACCTCTTCGGCAAGTCGGTCGGCCAGACCAACATCTTCGTCTTCGGTCCCAATGGCGAGGAGATCGTCTCCCTCGACATCGAGGTCGAGCGCGATGTCTCCAGCCTTCAGTCCAACCTGCGCCGCTTCATTCCGGACGCCGATATCAATGTCGAGATCGTCTCGGACAACATCGTGCTGACCGGCACCGTGCGCACACCGCTCGATTCCACCCGTGCCGTCGACCTTGCCAAGGCCTTCCTTCAGGGCGGTGAGGCGACCACGCGCAACATCACGGCCCAGGGCAACAATGGCGACGCCGATATTTTCGCCGAAGACCGGCAGGTGTCGCAGATCGTCAATCTCCTGACCATCGATGGCGACGATCAGGTCAATCTCAAGGTCACCGTGGCCGAGGTCAGCCGCCAGGTGCTGAAACAGCTCGGCTTCAACGGCCGTGTCAGCGATGGGCGAAGCGGCATTGCCTTCCGCAATCCGGCCAATCTCGGCGATGCGATCGGTGTCGGCGTCAACGCGGTGGTCAACGGGTCGATCGGCAGCACAGCGATCTCCAGCTACATTAATGCGATGGAGCAGGCCGGCGTGATGCGGACGCTGGCCGAACCGAGCCTGACGGCGATTTCGGGACAGGAAGCGAAGTTCTATGTCGGCGGTATGTTTCGATTGGCGGGAACGCAAGAGGTATCGGAAGAAGACGATCCGGTAACGAAGCAGCCAAAGAGAAAGGTCGAACGTGAAGTCAACGACGTTGAATATGGCATCCGTCTGAACTTCAAACCAGTCGTGCTAGGTCCGGGGCGCATTAGCCTGAAGATAGAGACGAACGTTTCGGAGCCAACCTACGAAGGGTCTGTCGTTACCGGTAACAGCTTTACCGACATTCCGGGCAATACCTTCCTAGGGATCCGCAAGCGCGAGGCCTCGACCAGCGTCGAATTGCCGTCCGGCGGCTCGATCGTGATCGCCGGCCTGGTTCAGGACAATATTCGCCAGGCGATGTCAGGCCTGCCGGGCGCGTCGAAGATCCCGGTGCTGGGCACGCTGTTTCGCAGCAAGGATTTCGCGCGCAACGAGACCGAGCTGGTCATCATCGCCACACCCTATCTGGTCCGTCCGGTCGCCAGAAGTGCGATCTCCCGGCCTGACGACAACTTCAATCCGGCCAACGATCTCGACAGCTACTTCCTCGGCCGCGTGAACCGCATTTACGGCCGGCCGGAAGCGGCCGCTCCGGCAGGCCGTTACCACGGCAACGTTGGCTTCATCTACAAATAGGCTGGGTCATGACGCTTCGAACCGATTTCCACGTGAATTCCGAAAGGCCGAACGCCATGTCCTCAGGTCCGTCCGGAACATTCATCCGTCGCATGAGCCGGGCAGCCGTCCTGGTGCTGGCCGGTGCCCTGCTTGCCGGTTGCGGCACGAGGGACAATCTCGCGACTGGCTCCATCCCCGATGACTACCGCACCCGGCATCCGATTGTGCTCGCCGAGGGGGAACGCGTCATCGACATCCCGATCGCCTCGGGCGATCGCCGTCTTACTCAGGGTACGCGCGATGTCGTCGCCGGTTTTGCGGCCGACTATCGCAACTCGGCAAGCGGCGTCGTGCAGATCATGATGCCGCGGGGCGCTGCCAACAGCCACGCCGCCCAGGCGATGCGCCGGGAAATCCGCGGCGTGCTGGTGAATGCAGGCGTACCGGCCAAGAGGTTGCTGGAGACGAGCTACGACGCCGGACCCTATGGCGACGCGGCCCCTATCCGTCTGAGCTACGTGGCGATCACGGCACAGACGGGACCTTGCGGCACCTGGCCGGAAGACCTGAACCTCAACACCTTGGAAAACAAGAACTATTACAACTTCGGTTGCGCCTCGCAATCGAACCTGGCGGCCCAGCTTGCCAACCCGACGGACCTCCTCGGTCCGCGTCAGATGTCGCCGATCGACGCCGAGCAACGCGGCCAGGTGATCACGGATTGGCGTGGAACCGAGAAGAAGGACGGCACGGTCATCACCTTCAACTGATATCGGCTGGATGAAAAGATGAGTACCATCGATTACAGGATCGAGACTGGCACCGAGGGGGACGACCCGTCCTTCGATGCGCGTATGAGCGATCTGGAGCAGGTTCGTCCGTTGCCGCGGATTTCGATCCACGCGTTTTGCGAGAGCAACGCGATGTTGCAGCTGATGGAGCGGTGCGGCCAGGATCGGCGCATGGCGAAGGTTAGCCTGCGCATCAACAGCGGCAGCATCGATGCCGCCGCCAACATGTTCGCGACCGTATCGACGCCCAACCTGATCATTCTCGAGACGGCGACGGAACCTCGGTCGCTGCTGACCGAACTGGCGCCGCTGGCGGAAGTCTGTGATCCCAGCACCAAGGTGATCCTCGTCGGCAAGCACAACGATATCGGGCTCTACCGCGAACTCATCCGCAACGGCATTTCCGAATACATGGTCGCGCCGGTTTCGATGCCGGACATTCTCACTGCCGTTTCGGCGATCTTCGTCGACCCGGATGCCGAACCCTTGGGGCGAAGCATCGCCTTCATCGGTGCGAAGGGCGGCTGCGGATCGTCCGTGATCGCACACAATTGCGCCTGGGGCATCTCCAGCCTGTTTTCGACCGAAACGATTCTCGCCGATCTCGACTTGCCCTATGGCACCGCCAACATCGATTTCGACCAGGATCCGCCGCAGGGCATTGCAGAGGCGGTCTTTGCGCCGGAGCGCCTGGACGAGGTATTTCTCGATCGTCTGCTGACCAAGTGCTCCGAGCACCTGTCGCTTCTGGCGGCACCTTCGATGCTCGACCGCGCTTATGACTTCGAGACCGGGGCTTTTCACCCGATCCTCGAGATCCTGCAGCGCAGCGCCCCCGTTTCCGTTCTCGACATTCCGCACCTGTGGACGGACTGGACACGGTCCGTGCTCGGCGAAGCCGACGAGGTGGTGATCACGGCGATCCCCGATCTTGCCAGCCTGCGCAACACCAAGAACCTGCTCGACGCCCTGAAGAGGCTGCGCCCCAACGACAAGGCGCCCCACCTGGTGCTGAACCAGGTCGGCATGCCGAAGCGGCCGGAGATTGCCGCCAACGAGTTCTGCGATTCGCTGGAAATCGAAGCCGCGGCCATCATTCCCTTCGACGCGGCTCTGTTCGGTAACGCTTCGAACAGCGGGCGGATGATCGCCGAAATCGACAAGAAAGCGCCGGCCGCTGAAACCTTCTCGCAGCTCGCACATCTTCTGACCGGCCGCGTGACGATGAAGAAGGCCCGGCGCGGTGGCCTCGGCAAGATGCTTGCAGCGCTCGGCAGGAAATAGGACGTAGGATTACGCAGATGTTTGGCAAGCGCGGAAACGAAGGCTTCGGCAAAGGCGGCGGCACCCCGGTTTCCGCCCCTCCGCCGATCGTGGCTGCGGTGCAAGCGCCGGTGGTCGAGCGCGCCGTGCCGGTTCTCGCCGATACGCCCTCCGCTGGTGCCAAGTCGCCGACGCCAGCCCCGCCGGCAAGACGGCGGCAGGCGCGGACGGAAGACTACTACGACACGAAATCGCAGGTCTTCTCCGCGCTGATCGACACGATCGATCTGTCGCAGCTCGCCAAGCTCGATACGGAGAGCGCGCGCGAGGAAATCCGCGATATCGTCAACGACATCATCACGATCAAGAACTTCGCGATGTCGATCTCCGAGCAGGAGGAACTACTCGACGATATCTGCAACGACGTTCTGGGGTACGGTCCGCTCGAACCGCTGCTTGCCCGCGACGACATCGCCGACATCATGGTCAACGGTGCAGGCCAGACCTTCATCGAAGTCGCCGGTAAAGTGCAGGAATCGGAAATCCGCTTCCGCGACAACGCGCAGCTTCTTTCGATCTGCCAGCGCATCGTCGGCCAGGTCGGCCGCCGTGTCGACGAATCGAGCCCGATCTGCGACGCCCGCCTGCCGGACGGATCCCGCGTCAACGTTATTGCCCCACCGCTCGCCATCGACGGCACGGCGCTGACCATCCGCAAGTTCAAGAAGGACAAGCTGACGCTCGAGCAGCTGGTCCGCTTCGGCTCGATCACGCCAGAGGGCGCCGTTCTCCTGCAGATTATCGGTCGTGTCCGCTGCAACATCGTCATTTCGGGCGGCACGGGCTCGGGCAAGACGACGCTTCTCAATTGCCTGACACGCTATATCGACACGGACGAGCGGGTGATCACCTGCGAAGACACGGCCGAACTGCAATTGCAGCAGCCGCATGTCGTGCGCCTCGAAACCCGCCCACCGAATATCGAAGGCGAAGGCGAGATCACCATGCGCGATCTCATCAAGAACTGCCTGCGCATGCGCCCCGAACGCATCATCGTCGGCGAAGTGCGCGGCCCGGAAGTCTTCGACCTGTTGCAGGCGATGAACACCGGCCATGACGGCTCGATGGGAACCATCCACGCCAACACGCCGCGCGAATGCCTGAGCCGCATGGAATCTATGATCGCGCTTGGCGGTTATACGCTGCCGGCAAAGACCGTGCGCGAGATCATCGCCGGATCGGTGGACGTGATCATCCAGGCGTCCCGCCTTCGCGATGGGTCCCGCCGCATCACCCACATCACCGAGGTGGTGGGCATGGAAGGCGACGTAATCATCACCCAGGACCTGATGCGCTACGAGATCGATGGCGAAGACGCCGGCGGGCGGATCATCGGCCGCCACATGTCGACCGGCATCGGCCGGCCGCATTTCTGGGATCGTGCGCGCTACTTCAACGAGGACAAGCGACTGGCCGCGACCCTCGACGCGATGGACAAGGGCTAGGAGCTGCGATGTTCGGGATAGACATCACCGTTCTGGCGCTAGCGGCCCTCGTCGCCATATCGGCGGCGGCGCTTGCCTACGGCCTGCTGTTCTCGCGCATCGAAAGCGAAAAGAAGGCGGAAGGCCGCGTGCGCAAGATCAGCGCGGCGGAAACCGACCGCGCCAAGATGAAGGCCGCGCGCGACCGCGTGAGCGAACTGTCGAAACGGCGAAAATCCGTCCAGGATTCGCTGAAGGAATTGGAAAAGAAGCAGCAGGAACGCTCGGCAAAGACAGCGCCCTCGATGAAGGTGCGTCTCACCCAGGCGGACCTGTCGATCTCGATCGGGCGCTTTTATCTGTTCAGCGCGCTCTTCGGATTTTTTGCCTTTCTGATCGTGCTGATGCTGGGGGCCGGGCTCGCCATTGCCGTCGGCTTCGGCCTGGTCGCCGGTCTCGGCCTGCCGCGCTGGTTCATCGGCTACCTGGTCAAGCGGCGCTGCAAAAAGTTCCTCGAGGAATTCCCGAATGCGCTCGAAGTCATGGTCCGCTCCATCAAGTCGGGCCTTCCCTTGAACGACGCACTACGTCTCATCGCCGCCGACGGCCAGGAGCCGGTCAAGACCGAGTTTCGCCGCGTGGTGGAATCCCAGCAGGTGGGCCTGAGCGTGACCGAAGCCTGCGCCCGTATGGTCAACAGCATTCCCCTGCCGGAGGTGAATTTCTTCGCCATCGTGATCGCCATTCAGGCGCAGGCGGGCGGCAATCTCTCGGAAGCCCTAGGCAACCTGTCGAAGGTCCTGCGCGAGCGCAGGAAGATGAGAGCGAAGGTCAGTGCCATGTCGATGGAAGCCAAGGCCTCGGCCTGCATCATCGGCGCCCTGCCGTTCATCGTCGCGCTTTTGGTCTACCTGACATCGCCCGCCTACATGATGGTGCTTTTCACCGACCCCCGCGGTCATCTGATCATCGGTGCCGGCCTGTTCTGGATGAGCATCGGCATTTGGGTGATGCGCAACATGATCAACTTCGACATCTGAGGGGCGTCGATGAGCACTGACCTGATCAAGACCCTGACCGATCCCAACGTCGTCGTCGCCATTCTGGTTTCGCTCGCCGTGCTCGCAACCTTCTATTCGCTGATCGTGCCGCTGTTCGATCGCGGCGATCTCGGCAAGCGGATGAAGTCCGTTGCGACCGAGCGCGAGCAGATCCGGGCGCGCGAACGCGCGCGGCTTGCCGCCGAGGTTCAAAACGGCCGGGCAAGCCTGCGCGGGCAGAACAACGCCTCCATCCGCCAGGTCGTCGAACGGCTCAACCTGCGCTCGGCGCTCGTCGACGATAATACCGTCAACCGGTTGAAAATGGCCGGCTTCCGTTCGCAGAACGCGCTCAACACCTTCCTGTTCGCGCGCTTCTGCCTGCCCTTCCTGTTTCTGCTCGTCGCGCTCGTCTATATCTTCGTACTCGGCAATTTTGCCGACAAGCCGCTGATGGTGCGGCTCTTCTTTGCGATCGGCTTTGCCTATCTTGGCTTTTATGCGCCGAACATCGTCGTGGCCAACGCCATCACCAAGCGCCAGGCGTCGATACGCCGGGCCTGGCCGGATGCGCTGGATCTCTTGCTGATCTGCGTCGAATCGGGCGTGTCGATGGAGCTCGGCATGCGTCGCGTCGCCGACGAGGTGGCATCGCAATCGCAGCAACTGGCGGAAGAGCTGGTGCTGACGACGGCGGAACTGTCGTTTCTGCCCGAGCGCCGGGTTGCACTTGAAAATCTCGGACAGCGCACCGGCCTCGACGAGGTGAAATCCGTGGTCCAGGCACTGATCCAGGCGGACCGCTACGGTACGCCGATCGCTCAGGCCCTGCGTGTGCTAGCGCAGGAAAGTCGCGACCAGCGCATGACGGCAGCCGAGAAGAAGGCGGCTGCCCTGCCGCCGAAGCTGACCGTGCCGATGATCCTGTTCTTCCTGCCGGTGCTGGTCGCCGTCATCCTTGGACCGGCCGGCATCCAGGTCGCCGACAAATTCTAAACAGCGGCGCCGCTGTCGGCGCTCTACAATCATGGGTTCGAAAACCGCTTGCGCGGTGGCGGACAAAGGCATGCCGCGCAAATGTGCGCGGCTGACTTTGCGGATGACGGTGGCGGTAGATGGGAAGCGCTAGAGGCGCCAAGAGCGTCTCTGAAGAACGCGGCGCGCCTTAGTTGGCGACCTTCTTGTCGTCGGCCTTGGCGAGCTCTTTCCATGCGCCCTGCTGCGAAAGCATTGAGCGCAGATAGGCGACGTTCGCTTCCGCCTGCTCGCTGGAAAGCTCCTGGCGGGCGATCGTCTCGGCTTCCTGGAAGCGGCCCTGAAGGCCGACGGCGAGCGCGAGGTTCTGGCGCACGCTGCTGTCGGCGCCGGGCTGGCTTGCCGCCGACTTGAGATAGGTTTCGGCGGTGCGAAGGTCCTTGGTCAAAAGATAGGACATGCCGAGATTCGAGAGTACTGACGGCTCGTTCGGCTTGAGGTCGAGAGCCTCGCGGTAGCGCAGTCGCGCCTCCTGGGCGCGGCCCAGCTGGTCGAGGATTGCGCCCTCGGCCGATTTCAGCTTCCAGTCCGGACGGTCGGGTGTCTGCGCCCGGCCGATTGTCGCAAGCGCCTGCTCGAGCTGACCGGCGGCGGCCTGTGCCTTGCCGTAGGCGCCGAGCACTTCGCGGTCCGACGGATGGTTGATCGCGACCTGCTGCATCACCGCAAGCGCCTGCTCATTGCGGCCGGTCATGCGCAGGAGATTGGCATAGTTGAGGCCCGCTTCGCGATCCTTGGGGTTCTTTTCATAGGCCTGGCCGATGCTTTCGGCAGCGGCCGAAAGCTCAGGCGCGGTCATCGACTGCACCGGTTTTGACGTTCTGGAGATCGACCCTGTCGTCAGTTCCTTCTTCGGCTGGTTGGCGCAGCCGGCAAGCGAAAGCGCCACCAGCGCGATCGCCGCGCCCTGCAAGAAACGGGCGCGTTTCGAGGATGAGGTCGTATATTTGGCCATGTGTGTCCCCAGCATGCATTCGCGCACCTGAACTTCAGACAACACCGGCGCAACTTTCACTTCAGCAATAATCTGTTAACCCTAACAGAGCGTTAATGGCGCGATTCCATCTCTGTCAGCCGAGGACTTTCATGGCTCCCTATCAGTTCATCGAGCGGCCGTCGCCGTTCAACACCAGCGCCGGCAAGACCCTGCCGATCTTCGCCGTCACGCCGGCGCATATCGAGACGGGGACGATCGACCCGATCGCTTTGGACTGGGCGCGCAAGGCAGGCTTTACGGCCGAGTCCGGCGCGGTGCTGCTGATCCCGTCCGCCGACAGCCATCTTGGCGGCGCGCTCTTCGGCCTCGGCAGCAACCCGTCGGAAGCGCCGTTCCTCGCAGGCAAGCTGGCGCGGGCGCTGCCGGCCGGCAAATGGCATATCGAAACGGCACCGCTGACGGCCAACCGGCTGGCGCTCGGCTACGGCCTCGGCTCCTATCGCTTCGAGCGCTACAAGTCCGCCAAGGGCGAACCGCCGACGCTGCTCATCCCCGCCGATGCGGACGCGACCGACATCAAGCGCCAGCTCGCCGGCGTGTTCCTCGCCCGTGACCTCATCAACACGCCGACCAACGACATGGGACCGGAAGCGCTCGAAGGCGCGTTCCGCGCGCTTGCCGCCCACTACAAGGCCGATGTTTCGGTCATAACCGGCGAAGCGCTGCTGACGCAGAACTTCCCGCTGGTTCACACCGTCGGCCGCGCCAGCGCCGAGGCTCCGCGCCTGCTGGAGCTGCGCTGGGGCAAGAAGGGCCACAAGAAGGTAACGCTCGTCGGCAAGGGCGTGTGCTTCGATACCGGCGGTCTCGACATCAAGCCGTCGGCCTCCATGCTGCTGATGAAGAAGGACATGGGCGGTGCCGCCAACGTCCTTGGCCTGGCGCTGATGATCATGGACGCCAAGCTCAAGGTGGATCTGCGCGTCATCGTGCCGGTGGTCGAAAACTCTATTTCCGCCAATGCTTTCCGGCCCGGCGACATCTATCGCAGCCGCAAGGGCCTGACGGTGCAGATCGACAATACCGATGCCGAAGGCCGGCTGATCCTTGCCGACGCGCTCGCCTATGCCGACGAAGAGAAGACGGATCTGCTCGTCGACATGGCGACGCTGACCGGTGCCGCGCGCGTCGCGCTCGGTCCGGATCTGCCGCCGTTCTTCACCGACGATGCCGGTCTCGCCCATGATCTGACGGAAGCAAGCCTCGAGGTCGACGATCCGATGTGGCGCATGCCGCTCTATAACGGGTATGACAAGGATGTCTCGGCCCGCATCGCCGACCTCACCAACGCGCCTGCGGGCGGCATGGCCGGATCGATCACTGCGGCACTCTTCCTCCGGCGCTTCGTCACCAACGCCAAGAGCTGGGTCCATTTCGATATCTTCGGCTGGGCTCCGTCCGAGCGCCCGCATTCGACGGTTGGCGGGGAGGCGCAGGCAATCCGTGCGCTTTACCAGCACGTCCAGAAGATGACGAGGTAACCGCAACCAGGCGTAACCGGCAAAGAAACGCTTGCGTAACGATCCGCCGCTATCGTGGCGGATCAGTATCACGCGTAGGAGCCGCCATTGCCGATCGAGCTAACGCCCTCCCAGGCCCTCGGGCTTTGGCATTCGGTGTCGCTCGCCCAGGTTCGCGTCGACAGCCGCGACCTGACCTTGCGGCAGCTGGCGATCCTGCTGCACATCTACCTCGTGCCGCCGCCGCACACCGTGCGTGGATTGGCGGCGACGCTTGGGGTCACCAAGCCGGTCATCACCCGCGCGCTCGACACCATGGGAGCGCTTGGACTTGTCGATCGCACCCGCGACGAGCGTGATCGCCGCAACGTCGTCATCAAAAGGACAGTCGAGGGTGCTCTCTATCTTGAAAAATTCGGTGACCTGATCATTGATCAGGGCCGCAAGCAGCTGAAGTGAGTAGACATGTCGACACCGCCCGATCGCCGCCTGAACGCCTATCGCCCCGACCTCGCAGAGAGCCGGCTACGCGGTGTCGTGCAAGCCGAACGCTACGTCGAGGGAAGCGTTGCGCGCATCTCTGTTCCGGTTGCGCCCCTGCGGGCCAAGCCCGATCTCGCCTGCGGCACCGACACCGAGCTGCTGCTCGGCGAACCCGTTCGGGTACTCGACACCAACGAAAGCTGGTGCTGGGTGAAGGCCGATCTCGACGGCTATGTCGGCTATCTTCCGGAGTATTGCCTTGCGCCGGTGGTCAAGAGCCCGACCCATATCGTGACGGCGCCGCGCACCTTCGTCTATACCGGCCATGATCTGCGTTTCCCGACGGTCTATCCGCTGTCGATGGGCAGCCGGTTGACGGTTGTCGATGAGCGCGAAACGAGGGGCACGCGCTACTTTCTGCTCGACGGCGGCCAGGCGGTCATCGCCAATCACTGCATTGAGGTCGGCAGTGTCGTGCCGGGAGACTATGTCTCGGTCGCTGCCCGTTTCGTCGAAACACCCTATCTCTGGGGCGGGCGTTCCGGCTTCGGCATCGATTGCTCCGGCCTTGTGCAATTGTCGATGATGATGGTCGGCAGGCAGGCGCCGCGCGATTCCGACATGCAGGCGACGGGGTTGGGAACGCCGATTGGGCGCGAAGAGCTCACGCGCGGCGACCTCGTCTTCTGGAAAGGGCACGTCGCGCTGATGGAGGACGACGAAACCCTGATCCACGCCAACGGTCACACGATGACGGTTGCGCGAGAGGGCTTGGAGGCCTCGATCGAGCGGATTGGCTGGCTCTATGAGCAGCCGACGGGCTACCGCCGTCCCTGAGCGCCCGCTAGCTGAGCGTTGGGGCGCGCGAGCCTCCGCAATCGCAGCCGATGAAGGCAAAACACCCGTTCACGTCGCAGAATGCGACGCTGCGTCTCTGCCAGGAGGCTCGGCGTGGCAAGCGTCGCACCTCGCTTTCGCTGGATCAGTAGCCGGCTACTTTGTCGACGACGTGTTCGAGCGCCTGTCCGCCTTCGAAGCGGGCGATCTGCTGCTCCACATGGCGGAAGAGCGCCTTGACGTCGGAGGATGCCGCCACGTGCGGCGTGACGTAGACGTTGGGCAGGGTCCAGAAGCGGCTGTCCTGGGCAAGCGGCTCCTGCTCGAAAACGTCGAGCGAGGCACCAGCGAGCACGCCGCTGTCGAGCGCCTTCAGGATGTCCGCTTCGACCTGGCTACCGCCGCGGCCGGCATTGATGAAGACAGGCGCGCCGAACGGGCCGTTACGGCTGAGCCTTGCAAACAGGCGCAGGTTGAAAATGCCGCGGGTGTCCGGCGTCAGCGGCAGCAGGCCGACAAGGAAGTCGCTGCGTGCCAGGAAGCTGTCGAGTTCGTTGCCGCCAAAGGTCTCGATGCCGGCGACGTCGCGCTTGCTGCGCGACCAGCCGATGACCTTGAAGCCCATGGCCGAGAGCTTGCGGGCGGCGTCCTGGCCAAGCACGCCCATGCCCATGATGCCGACGGTGATGTCGGCGGCTTCTGGCTGGGTCAGGTCGCGCCATTCGCGTTTCGCCGCCTGCGCCTCGTAGGTGCGGTGCTGGCGCAGGTGCATGAGGCACTGCATGACCACCCATTCGCTCATGCGCGTCGTCAGCGTCTGGTCGACGAAGCGCACGAGCGGCACTTCGGGAAGGCTCGGCAAGGTCAGGACGTGGTCGACGCCGGCGCCGCCGGAGAACACCACCTTGAGATCCGGCGCCCGGTCGAACAGGTCCGGTGCCGATTTCCAGACGACTGCATAGTCGATGCCCGAGAGGTCGCGGTTGTGGTGCACGGCATCGGCGCGGTTGATCACCTCGCGATCCGGGAAGGCCCCGCGAAGCGCCGCCTCGACCTCCTCCGGAATGAACTTCAGATCGACGATGACGGGGCTTTTTGCGGACATTCGGGCACCTATTGGCGGATCGCGGTCAAGTTGACGGCTTCGAGGTTGAAGGCGGCAGCCATCAGCGCCTTCGTGTAGTCCTGGCTCGGGGCATTGAAAATGCGTTCGGCCGGGCCCTGCTCCACCACCTTGCCCATGCGCATCACGATCATCTCGTTGGCAAGGGCGCGCACGACCTTGAGGTCGTGGCTGATGAACAGATAGGCGAGGTCGTGTTTGCTCTGCAGGTCCCGCAGGAGGTCGACCACCTGCGCCTGCACGCTCATGTCGAGCGCCGAGGTCGGCTCGTCGAGCATCACGAATTGCGGCTTAAGCACCATGGCGCGGGCAATGGCGATGCGCTGCCGCTGGCCGCCGGAGAACTCGTGCGGATAGCGCCAGCGGGTCGCGGGATCGAGGCCCACTTCTTCGAGCGCCGCCGCGACGCGGGCGTCGCGCTCGTTGTCGGATAGGGAGCGCTCGTGGATTTTCAGGCCTTCGGCGATGATATCGGCCACCGACATGCGCGGGCTGAGTGAGCCGTAGGGATCCTGGAAGACGATCTGCATCCGGTTTCGAAGCGGCCGCATCTCGTTGAAGCTGTAGCGGTCGATGTCCTTGCCGATGAAGGCGATGCGACCCTTCGACGAGATCAGCCGCGTCAACGCAAGCCCGAGCGTCGTCTTGCCGGAGCCGGATTCGCCGACGACGCCGAGTGTCTGGCCTGCACGCAGCTTCAGATCGATGCCGTCGACGGCCTTCACATGATCGACCACCTTGCGCAGGAATCCCGCCTTGATTGGGAACCACACCTTCATCTCAGAGGCTTCCATCACGATCGGCTTCGACGCGTCAGACGGCGGCGGATTGCCCTTCGGCTCGGAGGCGAGCAGATGGCGGGTGTAGGCATGCTGCGGATTGGCAAAGATCTCGGCGGTCGGTCCCGTTTCGACGATCTTGCCCTTGGTCATGACGCAGACCCGATCGGCGATCTTGCGCACGATGCCGAGGTCATGGGTGATGAACAGCATCGACATGCCGTGCTCATCCTTGAGCGTCTTCAACAGCTCGAGGATCTGTGCCTGCACGGTGACGTCGAGTGCGGTCGTCGGCTCGTCGGCGATCAAGAGTTCCGGTCGGTTGGCGAGCGCCATCGCGATCATCACACGCTGGCGCTGGCCACCCGAGAGCTCGTGCGGATAGGCGCTCAGCCGCTTCTCCGGCTCGCGGATGCCGACCTGGTTGAGCAGCTCGAGAATGCGCGTGCGCCGCGCTGCACCCTCCAGCCCCTGGTGCAGTTCGAGGATCTCGCCGATCTGCCGCTCGATCGAATGCAGCGGGTTGAGCGAGGTCATCGGCTCCTGGAAGATCATGGTGATGTCGTTGCCGCGGGCGTGGCGCAGCTCCGCATCGCTGGCTTTCAGCAGGTCCTTGCCGTTGAAGACGATTTCGCCGCTCGGGTGGCTGGCGGACGGGTAGGGCAAGAGCTTCAGGATCGAGTTGGCCGAGACCGATTTGCCCGAACCGGATTCGCCGACAAGCGCCACGGTCTCGCCGCGCCTGATGTCGAAGGAGATATGGTCGACGGCAACGGAGGTGTTGCCGCCCTGGTGAAAGGCGACGGAAAGGTCACGGACGGAGAGGATTGGATCTGTCATCGTCGCGCTCACCGGAACGTCTTTCTCGGATCGAAGGCATCGCGCGTCGCTTCGCCCACGAAGATCAGCAGCGACAGCATCAGCGACATGACGCAGAAGGCCGTCAGCCCCAGCCAGGGCGCCTGCAGGTTGGACTTGCCCTGGGCGATCATCTCGCCGAGCGAGGGCGATCCCGGCGGCATGCCGAAGCCGAGGAAGTCGAGCGAAGTCAGCGTCGTGATCGAGCCAGAGAGGATGAAGGGCAGGAAGGTCAGCGTCGCCACCATCGCGTTCGGCAGGAGGTGGCGATACATGATCGTGCCATTGCCGACGCCGAGCGCGCGTGCCGCGTTGACGTATTCGAAATTGCGAGCCCGCAGGAACTCGGCGCGCACGACACCGACGAAACCGACCCAGGAGAACAAGAGCATGATACCAAGCAGGATGAAGAAGCCTGGCGGCAGGATCGCGGCGATGATCAGGAGAATGTAGAGCACCGGCATCGACGACCAGATCTCGATGAAACGCTGCATCAGGAGGTCGGTCCAGCCGCCGAAATAACCCTGGATGGCGCCGGCGGTGACACCGATCACCGCCGAGGCGATGGTGAGCGTCAGGCCGAAGAGCACCGATATGCGGAAGCCATAGATCATGCGCGCAAAGACGTCGCGGGCCTGGTCATCGGTGCCGAGCCAATTGAGGTTTCCGACGATGCAGTTCCGGTCGTTGGTCTTGTCAGGGTAGGCGGAGCAGCGCTCTTCCTTGTCCATCAGCCAGAACGGCTTGGTCGGCGCCGAATGCGGGATGTTGGAATTGACCGTCTGGTAGGAATAGCGCACCGGCGGCCAGATCATCCAGCCATTGGCCTCGATCTCGTCGCGGATGAAGTCGGAGCGATAGTCGGTCTCGGCCAGGAAGCCGCCGAACTTTTCCTCCGGATAGTCGATGACGACAGGGAACAAAAGCTCGCCCTTGTAGGAGGCGATGATCGGCTTGTCGTTGGCGATCAGTTCACCGACCAGGCTGAGCCCGAACAGCGCCAGGAACAGCCAAAGCGACCAGTAGCCGCGTCGGTTCGCCTTGAAATTCTGCCAGCGGCGCTGGTTGACCGGTGACAACCAGCCACGCGGCGCCACAGCGGTCGGGGACGTTGCGAGGCTTGCCATCAGACGTCCCTCCGCTCGAAATCGATGCGCGGATCGACCCAGGTGTAGATGAGGTCCGACAGCAGGCTGACGAGCAGGCCCATCAGCGAGAAGATGAAGAGCGTGGCAAAGACGATCGGATAGTCGCGCTTGACGACCGAATCATAGCCGAGCCGGCCGAGGCCATCGAGCGAGAAGATGTATTCGATCAAAAGCGAGCCGGTGAAGAAGGCCGAGATGAAGGCGCCGGGGAAGCCGGCGATGATGATCAGCATGGCGTTGCGGAAGACGTGGCCATAGAGCACCTGGCCGTCGGTCAGGCCCTTGGCCCGTGCCGTCGTTACATACTGCTTCTTGATTTCGTCGATGAAGGAATTCTTGGTGAGCAGCGTCGTCGTCGCAAAGGCCGAGAGCAGCAGCGTGATCAGCGGCAGCGTCATGTGCCAGATGTAGTCGAGGATCTTCTGCCACCAGGGCAAATCCCAGAAATTGTCGGAGACGATACCACGCAGCGGGAACCAGTCGAAGAACGAGCCGCCGGCAAAGACGACGATCAGCAGGATGCCGAAGAGGAAGCTCGGCACGGCGTAGCCGATGACGATGATGCCCGAGGTCCAGACGTCGAAGGCCGAACCGTCGGATACGGCCTTCTTGATGCCGAGCGGGATGGAGATCGCGTAGGAGAATAGAAGGATCCACAGCCCGAGCGAGATCGAGACCGGCATCTTCTCCTTGATCAGATCGATCACCGAGGTGTTGCGGAAGAAGCTCTCGCCGAAATCGAAGCGGAGATAGTTCCACATCATGGTAGCGAAGCGTTCGAGCGGCGGCTTGTCGAAGCCGAACTGCTTTTCGAGCTTGGCGATGAACTCCGGGTCAAGCCCTTGAGCGCCGCGATAGCGCCCGCCTTCGTCGCCGCCGGCCTGCATCAGGTCGCCGCTGCTGCCCGACAGGCGATCGGAGCCGCCGGCATTGGTCAGGTCCGAGATCACCTGCTCGACCGGGCCGCCGGGCGCGAATTGCACCACGATGAAGGAGATCGCCATGATCCCGAAGATCGTCGGGATCATCAAAAGCAGGCGGCGCAGGATGTAGGCACCCATCAGGCGGGCCTTTCGATCGACGTGTGGGCGGTGGCCCGGACCGGCGAAGCGTCGGCAAGCCGTCTATGGTGTCTCAATCCCTGTGTCTCCTTGCGGCTGTCAGGCCCGGATCGGGGCTTGTTTCAGTGATTCGTTTTTTTGCATTTGGAATCGAGACGCCATTCGAGTGCAAGGACTTCATTTGGGGGAGGCGTTTTTCGACCACCACGCGTCCGGAAAGCCTATTCCGTAGTAGGGCAGTTCCTGCGGACGGGCGAGCTGGTTCCAGTAAGCCACGCGAACCGAGCGCGAGTAGAACAGCGGAACCACGAAGTGATGGGCGAGAAGAACGCGATCGAGGGCCCGTGTTGTTGCCACCAGTTCGTCGCGGTTGGGCGCGAAGATGATCCTGCGGATGAGTTCGTCGATCGCCGGATCGGATATGCCGGCATAGTTTCTCGATCCCTGCTGATTGACCGAAGCCGAACCCCAGTAGTCGATCTGCTCGTTGCCGGGTACCAGTGTTTGCGCCCATATGCCGTAGATCATGTCATAGTCGAAGCTTCGGACGCGGTTGGTGTATTGCGAGTCGTCGACGGTGCGGATGCGGGCATCGATGCCGATCTTCTTCACACTGTTGATGAAGGGGGTAACCGTGCGCTCAAAGGACGGGTTGGACAAAAGCAATTCGAAACTGAAGGGCTCGCCGGTCTTGACGTTGACCAGGCGGTTGCCCTTGAGTTCATAACCCGCCTCCTTGAACAGCGCGAGCGCCTTGCGCAGGTTGTCGCGCACCTTCTGCGGGTCGCCGTTGACCGGGTTGGTATAGGGCGCGGTGAAGACTTCGGCCGGAACTTTGTCCTTCAGTTCCTCCAGAATGGCCTTCTCGCGTCCTTCCGGCAAAGCCTTGGAGGCAAGCTCGGTGCCCCAGAAATAGCTGTCGACACGCTGGAAGGCGTTGTAGGCGAGGTTGCGGTTCAGGTCCTCGAAGTCGAAGGCGTAGTTCAGCGCCTCGCGCACGCGCTGATCCTTGAATTTGTCGCGGCGCATGTTCGGCACGAAGGCTTGCATGATGCCGGCTGCGCGCAGCGGATTCTCGATCTCCTCGCGGACCACACGGCCATCCTTCATCGCCGGAAAGTCATAGGCG
This sequence comes from Ensifer sp. Root954, assembly GCF_001429005.1. Taxonomy (NCBI): domain Bacteria; kingdom Pseudomonadati; phylum Pseudomonadota; class Alphaproteobacteria; order Hyphomicrobiales; family Rhizobiaceae; genus Ensifer; species Ensifer sp. Root954. The sequence goes on along the minus strand of NZ_LMJM01000052.1, from coordinate 639,240 downwards.
GTCGCCCAGTGACTGGCGCTGTTGTCCTGGTAGAAATCGACGTTGCCGGCGCGGAAGGCTTCGAACTGCACGTTCCTGTCGCTGAAGAAGGCATAGCTGATCACGCCGAAATTATATTGCCCGACATTGACGTTGAGGCTCTTGCCCCAATAGTCGTCCCTGCGTTCGAAGCGGATCGAGCCGCCGGCCTGGAACGACGCAATCTTGTAGGGGCCTGAGCCCATCACCGGCTCCAGCGTCGTGCGGCTGATGTCGCGCTTGTTGCCCTTCTCGTCCTCGCCTTCCCACCAGTGTTTCGGCACGATGGGGAACTGGCCGAGGATGTTCGGCATTTCGTGGTTGTTCTTCTCGTCGAAGCGGAAGGTGACGTCGCGGTCGCCAGTCTTTTCCGCCGAAACCACGTGGCGGTAGTAGTTGGACAGAAGCGGATTGTGTTCCTTCACTTTTTCGAACGAAAAAACCACGTCCTCCGGCGTCACAGGCTTTCCGTCAGCCCACTTGGCCTCGGCGCGCAGGCGAAACGTCGCGGAGGAAATATCGTCGGGATAGGAAACGCCCTCGGCCAGCAGCCCATAGGCGGTTGTGATCTCGTCCTCGGCCGATTTCATCAACGTATCGAAGACGAGCGAGGTTACGCCGCTCGCCGCCTCGCCCTTGGAGAGAATTGGATTGAAGGTATCGAATGTACCGCTCTCCGACAGGCGCAGCTCTCCACCCTTGGGAGCGTCAGGATTGACGTAGTCGAAGCGCGCAAAATCGGGCTTGTATTTCAGTTCACCGATTGACGATGTTCCGTAGCGCCAGACGGGCTGTTCTTGGGCATTGCCTGCAGGAGGGAGGAGAAGAAACGCCGCTGTCAGTAGCGAGGCAGCGAGGCCAGGTTTCACGGTCCTGCAGAAGTTTGGCATCCAGCCGGTACCCCTTATATTTCAATCTTCTTTTGCGAGAGCATAGGCGAAATCAGGGCAAATGACAGGCACTGCCGCAAATCAGGCCAAATTTTTGAGTCACATCCCGGTGATTCACAAGCGTGTAGCGCGTAAGGCTGAGGCAAAGACGGGGCCTTAGGATCGGGGTTCGCCGGAGAGGCATGCCGCACATCGGCGCCGCTCGCCGCGAGACAAACGGGACGAAATTCAATGATTGCTCCATTTCGACGTTGCGGCTCGGCGTTTCTTGCGCTGCTGCTCGGAACAAGCCTCCTGATCGCCGACAACGCCGCGGCGGACGAAACGCCGGCCAAGGCGCTTTTCGGCGCCAAGGCCCTGCCTGCCGAGATGGCGGCAAATTCCTACGGCTTCTATGCGAAGGGATGCCTAGCCGGCGGTGTCGCCATCCCGACCGACGGGCCGACCTGGCAGGCAATGCGGCTGTCGCGCAACCGCCGCTGGGGCCATCCGCAGATGATCGCGCTGATCGAGCAGTTTTCCCACGACGCCGCCGACAAGGTCGGCTGGCCGGGCCTGTTGCTCGGCGATATCTCGCAGCCGCGCGGCGGGCCGATGCTGTCGGGCCACGCCTCGCACCAGATCGGGCTCGATGCCGATATCTGGCTGACGCCGATGCCGCAACGCACGCTTACCTATCGCGAGCGCGAGGACATCTCCGCCACCTCGATGTTGCAGAAGAACAAATTCCTGACGGTCGACCGTTCGATCTGGACGCCGAAGCACGCGCAGCTGATCATGTTGGCGGCGAGCTACCCGCAGGTGGAGCGCGTCTTCGTCAATCCGGCGATCAAGAAGAAGCTTTGCGATACCTGGACGGGCGACCGCACGAATCTTGGCAAGGTCCGGCCGATCTACGGCCACGATTATCACTTCCACATCCGCATCAAGTGCCCCGCCGGCGCTTCGACCTGCAAGGATCAGGCGGAAGTGCCGGCGGGCGACGGCTGCGACAAGTCGCTGGCCTGGTGGTTCACCGACGAGCCATGGGCGAAGCCGACCAAGAAGCCGGACGCAAAGCCCGTCAAGCCGAAGGTGACGACACTTGCCGACTTGCCGAAGGCCTGCGCTCTGGTCCTGAACGGCCCGGCGCCGGCCTCGGAAGCGGCCGCCACTTTTGGCACGGCCTACCGGGCTGCCGCGCCGGCTGCAGCGAACGATAGCATCGAGCAGGTGATCGGTGCGTCCGGTGATGTCCCGCCGGCCGATATCCCCGTACCAATGGCGCGTCCGACGCTGCAGTAGGATTAAGGACACACGGGCGGGGCGGGGAGGCATCAGCCTTCCCATTCCCGTGGCGCTCATGTATAGGGCAATCAAATCGATTTAAATATTGATGCGAGGCGCGGCATGGCGGATCGGAAATGTGTTGCGCTGATCGCGCATGATCAGAAGAAGGACGATCTTGCGGACTTTGCCAAGGCGCACGAGACGGTTCTGGCTGACTGGCGGATCGTCGCCACCGGCACGACCGGCGGTCGCGTCCTCGACGTCTGCCCAAGCCTCGATATCACCCGGCTGAAAAGCGGCCCCCTCGGCGGTGACCAGCAGATCGGCGCGATGATCGCCACCGGCGAAGTGCAACTGTTAATCTTCTTCGTCGATCCGCTGACCGCCATGCCGCACGATGTCGACGTCAAGGCGCTGATGCGCCTCGCCATCGTCTACGACATTCCGATGGCGCTCAATCGTGCAACGGCCGAGCAGTTGATCGACCTGAACCCCAGATGATGCGGGCTCCCGGCGGGCGGATTCTACTGAAATCCTCCCGCACTTTTCCTCATCCCGTTCTGTCTGATAGACAGTTCAGCAACCCAAGATGACGATCAGGATGGATCTTGCGATGTCCGGTACCAGTGAACACAGCTTTCCTTTTCCGATCCTGATCGGCGACATCGGCGGCACCAATGCGCGCTTCGCCCTGCTCATCGACGCTTTTGCCGACCCGAAGCAGCTGCCGCCGATCAAGACCGGTGATTTCGAGACGATCGAGGAGGCGCTGCAGAAGAGCATTCTCGACAAGACCTCGGTGCAGCCGCGCTCGGCGATCCTGGCGGTCGCTGGTCCGATTCGGGGCGACGAAATTCCGTTGACCAACGCCGGCTGGGTGATCCGGCCGAAGGACATGCTTTCGAGCCTCGGCCTCGAAGACGTGCTCATCATCAACGACTTCGAGGCGCAGGCGCTTGCCGTCGCCGCTCCGGCGGATGAGGATCTGGTGCAGATCGGCGGCGGCAGCATCCGGCCGATGACCTCCCGCGTCGTGCTGGGTCCGGGAACTGGCCTTGGCGTCGGCGGTCTGGTCTTTGCCCAGCACACCTGGTTCCCGGTGCCGGGCGAAGGCGGACATGTCGATATCGGTCCGCGCACTGAGCGCGACTTCCAGATCTGGCCCTTTCTCGACCCGATCGAAGGCCGCATGGCCGGCGAGCAGATCCTCTGCGGCCGCGGCATCATGAACCTTTACCGCGCCGTCTGCGCCGCCGATGGCGTTGACCCGGTTCTGACGGACCCCGCGGAAGTAACGACGCACGCGCTGGCTGAGAGCGACAGGGCGGCGATCGAGACCATCTCGCTGTTTTCGACCTATCTCGGGCGGGTCGCCGGCGACATGGCGCTGATCTTCATGGCCCGTGGCGGCGTTTTCCTGGCGGGCGGCATCTCGCAGAAGATCCTGCCGGCGCTCTTGAAGTCGCCCTTCCGTGCTGCCTTCGAGGACAAGGCGCCGCACTCGGCGCTGATGCGGACGATCCCCACCTTTGCCGTCATTCACCCGATGGCGGCGCTCTCCGGTTTGGCCGCTTTTGCCCGCACGCCGAGGGATTTCGGTGTGGCAACGGAAGGACGCCGCTGGAGAAGCTGAGCCCGCTGCGCGCGCAAAGACTCGCCAAAGCGATATCAAACCACTATAGAGCGCCGGGAAAGATCGGGCCGGATGCCGGCTCTCCAGATTGGTTCCAGGGAAGACGGGCTTTTTGAGCGCCAGCAAGAAAAAACAGCACGCGGTCGACTCCGATACGATCAGCGGAATCCTCAAGCGGGTGATTGCCGAAAACGGTCGTGACCACATTCGCGGCTATGTTTTCGCCATCAGTTGCCTGGCCGTGGTCGCCGCGACGACCGGCTTTACCGCCTCGATCATGGAAACCGTGATCAACGAGGCCTTCGCCAACAAGCGGGCGGACATCGTTCTGCTCGTCTGCGGCGCAATCCTTGCCGCCTTCGTGCTGCGCGGCTTTGCCACCTATGGCCAGGCCGTCGCGCTTTCGAAGATCGGCAACAACATCGTCGCGCGCTACCAGCGCCGCCTTTATGCCCATCTGATGGCGCTCAGCGTCGGCTATTTCAACGAGACCCGCTCGGCGCAGCTCGCAGCCCAGATCAGCCAGAATGTCAGCGGCATTCGCGACGTGCTCAATCTGACCGTTACCTCGATCGCGCGCGACCTGCTGACGCTGATCGGCCTGGTCGGTGTCATGTTCGCCAAGGACTGGCTGCTGTCGATCATCGTCTTTGTCGCAGCGCCTCCTCTGCTCCTGGGCCTGCGCTATGTGTCCAAGCGCTTGCGCTCGGCCACGCGCGAGGCGATCGAGGTCAACAGCCGTGTTCTCGGCGCGATGCAGGAGACCATTCAGGGCATCACCATCGTCAAGGCCTTCACCATGGAGGGCGAGCTGCGCGGCAAAGTCGAGACGATCATCGACCGGGCCGAAAACCGCGCCAACCGCATTGCGCGGCTGAGCGAGCGCACCGCGCCGATGACCGAAACCTTCGCGGGTCTGGCGATTTCGGCCGTGCTTGCCTATTCGGCTTTCCGCGCCATCTACGCCGACGTGCCGCCCGGTGCATTCTTCGCCTTCGTCGTCGCCCTGCTCATGGCCTATGATCCGGCCCGCCGCCTGGCGCGTCTTCAGGTCTCGCTCGAACGCGCCGCCGTCAACGCCCGTATGGTCTACGAGATCCTCGACACCGTGCCGCACCAGCGCGACAAGGCCGATGCCAGGGAACTGGCGTTTACGAATGCCGCTGTCGAACTGCGTGACGTACGCTTCCGCTATCCCAATGGCGACGAGGTGCTGAAGGGCGTCAGCTTCGTGGCCGAGGGCGGCAAGACGACCGCGCTGGTCGGCCCTTCGGGTGCCGGCAAGTCGACGGTCATCAGCCTCATTCCACGGTTCTACGATCCGGCATCCGGCCAGATCCTTATCGACGGGCAGGACATCGCCGACGTCACCAAGCAGTCGCTGCGCAAGGGCATCGCCTATGTGTCGCAGCAGCCCTATCTCTTCGAAGGCTCGATCCGCGACAACATCCGCTACGGCCGCATCGACGCGACGGATGCCGAGGTGGAGGACGCCGCACGGCTTGCCTACGCCCATGAGTTCATCCTTGCGCAGCCGCAGGGCTACGATACGCCGGTCGGCGAGAACGGCATGACGCTGTCGGGCGGCCAGCGCCAGCGTCTGTCGATCGCACGTGCGCTTGTGCGCAACGCCCCGATCCTTCTGCTCGACGAGGCTACCTCCGCGCTGGATACCGAATCGGAAGCCGCCGTGCAGAAGGCGCTCGACCACGCGATGGATGGCCGCACGGTGATCGTGATCGCACATCGACTTTCGACCGTCGTCAACGCCGACAAGATCATCGTCATGAAGGATGGCTCCGTCGTCGAGGAAGGCACCCATGTCGATCTTGCACGGCGGCCGGACGGTCTCTACGCTCGCCTCCACAATCTCCAGGGCCAGTCTTCGGAAGAGCAGTCGCCTGAAGGCGAGGCGCCCGAAGCGCCGGCCGACGCCGAAATTCACTAGCGGACAAGAAGGAAATCACCGATGGGCGCAAACGATATGAAGCTCGTGGTGGTGGGTGCGGCCGGCCGTATGGGTCAGACGCTGATCAGGACGGTTCACGCGATGGATGGCGTGCGGCTGCATGCGGCCGTCGAGCGCTCCGGTTCTCCCTTCATCGGCCGCGATGCGGGCGAGCTCTCCGGCCTCGGCCCGATCGGCGTGCCGGTGACCGACCAGCCGCTCGAAGCCTTCGTCGAAGCAGAAGGCGTCCTTGATTTCACGGCGCCGGCTGGCACCGTCGAGTTTGCCGGGCTCGCCGCCCAGGCCCGCATCGTCCATGTGATCGGCACCACCGGCTGCTCGTCCGACGACGAGGCGAAGATCCGCGCTGCCGCCCGCCACGCCCGTATCGTCAAGTCGGGCAATATGAGCCTCGGCGTCAACCTGCTCGGTGTGTTGACGGAGAAGGCGGCGCGGGCGCTGGGTTCGACCGACTGGGACATCGAAATCCTCGAAATGCACCACAAGCACAAGGTAGATGCGCCCTCGGGCACGGCCCTGCTTCTCGGCGCGGCGGCGGCGAAGGGGCGCGATATCGCCCTTGCCGACCACTCCGTACGCGTGCGTGACGGTCATACGGGTCCGCGTCCGGCTGGCACGATCGGTTTTGCGACGCTGCGCGGCGGCTCGGTCATCGGCGAACACTCGGTCATTCTTGCCGGCGAAGGCGAGCAGGTGACGCTCTCGCACAGCGCCACGGACCGTTCGATCTTCGCGCGCGGCGCCGTCACCGCTGCACTCTGGGCCCGCGGCCAGAAACCCGGCTTCTATTCGATGCTCGACGTTCTCGGGCTCAACTGACCTTTCCACTCTCAAGTCTCAAGGGGAATTCGACATGAGCGGTACTCTCGTCCTCGTCCGGCATGGCCAGAGCGACTGGAACCTGAAGAACCTGTTCACCGGCTGGCGTGATCCGGACCTGACGGAACTCGGCGTCGAGGAAGCCAAGGCCGGCGGCAAGGCGCTTGCCGACTACGGCATCAAGTTCGACATCGCGTTCACTTCGGATCTCATCCGCGCCCAGCGCACGTGCCAGTTCGTGCTCGACGCCGTCGGCCAGTCCTCGCTCGAAACGATCCGCGACCAGGCGCTGAACGAACGCGACTACGGCGACCTGTCGGGCCTTAACAAGGATGACGCCCGCGAGAAGTGGGGCGAAGAGCAGGTGCATATCTGGCGCCGCTCCTACGACATTCCGCCTCCGGGCGGCGAGAGCCTGCGCGACACCGGCGCACGCGTCTGGCCCTATTACCTGACCGAGATCCTGCCGCGCGTGCTGTCGGGCCAGAAGGTCCTGGTCGCTGCACACGGCAACTCGCTGCGCTCGCTGGTCATGGTGCTCGATCGCCTGAGCAAGGAACAGATCCTGAAGCTCAACCTCGCGACCGGCGTGCCGATGGTCTACAAGCTCAACGCCAATTCGACCGTCGCTTCCAAGGAAGTGCTCGGCGACATGTCCGGCGCCCACTGAGCGCTGACAGACGGAGAATGAAAAAAAGGGGCGCTTGGCGCCCCTTTTTGCGTCTGTGATGATGCTGGGAAGCCTGTAATCAGATCGTGCCGTCGGCCGCCTTGCCGGCTTCCCAGCCGAGGATGGCGCGTTTGCGCGTCAGGCCCCAGTGATAGCCGGTGAGATCGCCGCTTTTGCCAAGCGCGCGGTGGCACGGAACCACGAACGAGATCGGGTTGCGCCCGACCGCAGCACCCACAGCGCGCGATGCCGTCGGCTGGCCGATGTTGCCGGCGATGTTCGAATAGGTGGTGGCGCAGCCGAGCGGGATCTTGAGCAGCGCCTGCCAGACCCGGATCTGGAAGTCGGAGCCGATGAGGAAGATGCGCAGCGGCTCGTCCTGCCGCCAGCGCGAAGGATCGAAGATGCGCGCGGCGTATTGGGACGTCGCCGCGCTGTCCTCGATGTAGCGGGCGTTCGGCCAGCGTTGCGCCATGTCCTCGAAGCTTGCCTGCTCGCCGCCGGCATCGTTGAAGGCAAGGCCGGCGAGGCCGCGCTCGGTGATCATCACCAGCGCCGTGCCGAAGGGCGAGGGGTGATAGCCGAAGCGGATTGTCAGCCCTTCGCCGCGCGCCTTCCATTCGCCCGGCGACATCGCCTCGTGGGTGACGAACAGGTCGTGCAGCCGGCTCGGTCCTGACAGGCCCACTTCGATGCTGGTTTCCAGCAGCGGCATGTCTTCCTGGCGCAGCAGGCGCTTGGCGTGGTCGAGCGTGACGGCCTGCAGGAAGGCCTTCGGCGAAAGCCCGGCCCAGCGGGTGAAGACCTTTTGGAGCTGCGTCGGCGACTGCTTCAGGCGCTGTGCCACGGATTCGAGCGACGGCTGGTCGCGATAGTCCTCGGTGAGCATTTCGATCACGCGGCTGACCGTATCATAGTCGGTGCCTTTCGGCGTGATGTCGGTGGGTACGGATGTCGCAATGTTCATGGCTCTTCTCCTGTCTTGTCACAGGTAACCATTTGCTGGCCCCGTCAACCACCCGAAACTTGAAAACATGCGATCGGCGGGATGCCGCCACAAGCGCCAGGCGTCAGCGGCGGCGAACGGTCGCAAGCGCGCCCGAGAGCGCCAGCGCAAAAGTCTCGCGGTCGTCGCGGTTGAGGAACGAGCCGATATCGGTTCGGCGGCCACCGCCGCTGATCGTCATCGAGACGATGCCGATCTCCTGATGCCGGGCGACATTCAAGCGCGCCCAGAACGGATTGAAACGATGCTCGCTGATCTGGCCCGAGGGCGTGAACTTGCGCACCGAAACGTCCGTCCTGCTAACGCGGACCTCTTCGCGGCTGAGCCCCGAGCGATTGTTCAGCCAGAAGGCGCCGAACAGCAGCAGGTAGTCGAGCCCGAAAAAGAACACCACCGGCCAGGCGCCGATGATGAGGAAGACGAGGCCGTGAACGAGGCTCAGGAGCCCGGCGATCAGGAAGAACATTTTGAAGCCGCGGCGCCCGAGCGAGCGATAGGGCGTGAGCTCGGCGGTGAAGACCGGAGCGTCCTCAGATGGGGTGGTGGCGTTGCCATGGATCATGACCTTTGACTATAGATGCATCATGAAAAACGTGAAGCCAAAATTGCCCGTGGGTGTTGCAAAACCGAAGGCGAGCCGCCGCGCCACGCCGCGGGTGAGGAGCCTCTATAGCCAGGACGAGCTCAAGGAGATCTTCCGTCGCTTCTCGATCCAGCGGCCGGAGCCGAAGGGCGAACTCGAGCACGTCAATCCCTTCACGCTGGTCGTCGCCGTGGCGCTCTCGGCGCAGGCGACCGATGCCGGCGTCAACAAGGCGACGCGTGCGCTCTTTGCCATCGCCGATACGCCGGAAAAGATGCTGGCGCTCGGCGAAGAAAAAGTCCGGGACCACATCAAGACCATCGGCCTCTATCGCAACAAGGCGAAGAACGTCATCGCGCTGAGCGAAAAGTTGATCCGCGACTTCGGCGGCGAGGTGCCGCGCACACGCGAAGAGCTGGTGACTCTGCCGGGCGTCGGGCGCAAGACCGCCAATGTCGTGCTCTCCATGGCCTTCGGCCAGTCGACGATCGCCGTCGACACCCACATCCTGCGCATCGCCAACAGGATCTGTCTGGCGCCGGGCAAGACCCCGGACGAGGTGGAAGACAAGCTGATAAAGATCATCCCCGACGAGTATCTTTACCACGCCCATCACTGGCTGATCTTGCACGGGCGCTACTGCTGCAAGGCGCGCAAGCCTGAATGCGAGCGCTGTGTCATCGCCGATATCTGCAAGTCGCCGGAAAAGACCTGCGACATCCCGGCGTCGCTCGTCGAACTGCCGCCGCAGATGATCTCCGCCGCAAGCTGACGCCTGCCGTAAACGCTGATCCTTACGGCGACACCATCCGGTCGATCAGCGTGCCGATCGTTTCCGCATAGACCTCGCTCGACGCGCCATCGGCAATGTCGAGCGCCGCGCGATCGAAGGCAGCTGAAAGCAGCGAAGCCATGGCCGACAGCCTTTCGGCAGAAACGGTGGCCGGAGCCATTGCCTCGGCAATCCCTTCCTCGAGCGTTCTCTGCGCGTTGGCCACGTCGATCGCCATCATCTCCCGCTTGCCGAGGACGGCAGGCCCATCGAGCAAGAGCAGGCGGATACGCCCCGGCTCGCGCATGGCGTCGAAATAGGCATGGGCGCCGACCTTCAGTGCCTGGCGGGCCGAAAGGTCGCCTGACGTCGCCTGCTCGATCGACGTCGCCACAGCAATTGCTTCCCGTTCCGCCACCGCGCGAAACAACGCCTTCTTGTCTTCGAAGTGGTGATAGAGCGCGCCGCGGGTCAGGCCGGCGGCCGCGACGATGTCCGGCGTCGACGTGTCGGCGTAGCCCCTGGTGACGAAGAGGCCGCGGGCGGCATCGAGGATCGCGGCGCGCGTCGTGTCGGAGCGCTCGCGATTGGAGCGTCGGGAGATTTCCTGTTGCATACATGCAGCCTGTATGTTAATTAAAGAAACATACAGATTGTATGATATTGCCGGAGCGAGGAAAAGCCATGAAATCGACGAGCTATTACCCGGTCATCATGACGGCCGACGTTGCCGCCACCGCCGCATTCTATGTCGATCACTTCCGTTTCCAGGCGCTCTTCACCAGCGACTGGTATGTGCATCTTCAATCGGTCGAGGACGAGCATGTGACGTTGGCCGTGCTCGACTACCGCCACGAGACGATCCCCGAGGAGGCGCGTGCGCCGACGCGCGGTCTGCTTTTGAACTTCGAGGTCGAGAATCCGGATGCGATCTATGCGCAGGCGCTTGCTGCCGGCCTGCCGATCCTCAAAACCTTGCGCGACGAGGATTTCGGCCAGCGCCATTTCATCACTGCCGACCCGAATGGCGTGCTGATCGATATCATCAAGCCCATTCCGCCGAGCGCCGAATTCGCCGCCGCCTATGAGGAAAGCGCGCTTCCTACGGCGTGAAGCCGCCTGCACGCGTCTTTTGTCTTCCAAATGGCCGGAAAACCGGTATTAACGAACACCGGCCATCACGGAGACCGGACGAGGTTCATGACAAAATACGACGTGCTGACGATCGGCAACGCCATCGTTGATATCATCGCGCGCTGCGACGATGCTTTTCTCAATGAAAACGGCATCATAAAGGGCGCCATGAACCTCATCGATGCCGAGCGAGCCGAGTTGCTGTACTCGCGCATGGGCCCGGCGGTCGAAGCCTCCGGCGGCAGCGCCGGCAATACGGCTGCGGGCGTTGCCAGCCTCGGCGGCCGCGCTGCCTATTTCGGCAAGACCGCAAGCGACCAACTCGGCGAGATCTTCGCCCACGACATCCGTGCCCAGGGCGTCTATTTCCAAACGAAGCCGCTCGAAACCGTGCCGCCGACGGCGCGCTCGATGATCTTCGTCACCGAGGACGGCGAACGGTCGATGAATACCTATCTCGGCGCCTGCGTCGAGCTTGGCCCCGAGGACGTCGAAGCCGACGTCGTCGCTGAGGCCAAGGTCACCTATTTCGAAGGTTATCTCTGGGATCCGCCGCGCGCTAAGGATGCTATCCGCGAAACCGCACGGATCGCCCACGCGAATGGCCGCGAGACCGCGATCACGCTGTCGGACAGCTTCTGCGTTCACCGCTATCGCGACGAGTTCCTGGAACTGATGCGCTCCGGCACGGTCGACATCGTCTTTGCCAACAAGCAGGAGGCGCTGGCGCTCTACGAGACCGAGGATTTCGATCTGGCGCTGGAGAAGCTCTCGAAGGATTGCAAGCTTGCGGCGGTAACGCTCAGCGAAGAGGGTTCGGTTGTCGTGCGCGGCGACGAACGCGTTCGGGTCAGCGCAACGCCGATCGCCCAGGTTGTCGATACGACCGGCGCCGGCGACCTCTATGCCGCCGGCTTCCTTCACGGCTACACGACCGGGCGCTCGCTCGAAGACTGCAGCAAGCTCGGCAATCTCGCGGCCGGCATCGTCATCGGCCAGATCGGGCCGCGGCCGATGGTCTCGCTGGAAACGGCCGCCAAACAGGCTGGTCTCGCCTGATCCGACCGAATTGATTTTTGGTTAAAGACGGGCGCGGCCTTACTTGAAGGCCTCGCCCGGATAGGCGCCCCAGATTTCGCCTTGGGCGATCCAGCCTTCGACGCCTTGCGCTTCGGCATGGCACCAGTCGCCATTGCACTCGCCGACTTTCACGATGACACCGGGCTCCATGCGGGCGACGATCGGGGAATTGCCCTGCGCGTCGCGGCGCATGTTGACGAAGACGCCTTCGCCCTTGCCGCGCATCCAGGGGGCTGCAACGGCTGTGCGGTCGCCGGAAAGCAGCGCCTGGTTCACCCAGCCTTCGGTGCCGTCGGCGTCGCGGATGCGGCGCCAGTTGTCGTATTCCTGAATGATCTCGACCGGCACGCCCGGCTTCATGTAGCGGAAGGCGACCGCGTAATCGACGCTCGGGCCGATCCGCAGATTGACGCTCTTGGACTTCAGGCTGACGAAGCGCGGCAGCGGCAGCCCGCTGGCGCCCTTGGCGGCCTGAGCGTAAGCCGCTGACGTCATGATCGCGGCGCCAAGGCAGGCGGCGATCAACGAGAGCGAGAATCTGGAAATGACGTGACGCATGACGAAGCCCATTTTCCGTGGCACTAGCTTTTGCAGGCGCAGTTCACTTGAGGCCCGTGGGTCGGGCGGAAATCGCGGGGACGACGACGCGAGTTTTGTTTGTCTTCCCGGTGGGGTCTGGTAGAAATTGCGGCTACAGGGAGAAAGTATCGCCCAACTTGGTTAAGGACCCGTCAACAAGGCCCGTCGCAGCAATGACAAGCAAGAAGAAGCCCACGGTCTACATCACCCGCAAATTGCCTGACATCGTCGAGACGCGCATGCGCGAGCTCTTCGATGCGGAGCTGAACATCGACGACACGCCGCGCAGCCAGCCGGAACTCGTTGCCGCGGTGAAACGCGCCGACGTGCTGGTGCCGACGGTGACCGATCGCATCGATGCGGCGCTGATCGAGCAGGCCGGCCCGCAGCTGAAGCTGATCGCAAGCTTTTCCAACGGCGTCGACAACATCGATGTCGATGCTGCGGCCCGCAAGGGTATCACCGTGACCAACACGCCGAACGTGTTGACCGAAGACACCGCGGACATGGCGATGGCGCTGATCCTCGCCGTGCCGCGCCGGCTTGCCGAAGGTGCGCAGATCCTGACCGATCGCAAAGGCGAATGGGCTGGCTGGTCGCCGACCTGGATGCTCGGCCGGCGCATTGCCGGCAAGCGCATCGGCATCGTCGGCATGGGCCGGATCGGCACCGCTGTCGCCCGCCGCGCCAAGGCCTTCGGCCTTTCGATCCACTACCACAACCGCCACCGGGTGAAGGCGGAAACCGAAGAGATGCTGGAGGCGACCTATTGGGACAGCCTCGACCAGATGCTTGCCCGCGTCGATATCGTCTCGGTCAACTGCCCGTCGACGCCGGCGACCTACCACCTGCTCTCGGCACGGCGATTGGCGCTGATGCGACCGGACAGCTACATCGTCAACACCGCCCGCGGCGGCATCATCGACGAGACGGCGCTGATCAAGTCGCTGCGCGAAGGCAAGATCGCTGGCGCCGGCCTCGACGTCTTCGAGAACGAACCGGCCGTCAATCCGAAGCTGATCAAGCTTGCCGGTGAGGGCAAGGTCGTGCTTCTGCCGCATATGAGCTCGGCGACGCTTGAGGGCCGCATCGACATGGGCGAGAAGGTGGTGATCAACATCCGCACCTTCTTCGATGGCCACCGACCACCGGACCGCGTGCTTCCCGGCCGCGACTGAACGCGAAACGCCGTGCGGCCGTCCATCCGGTTCGCTCAAGCCCGGAAGCTAAAGTGTCTTGCGCATCTCGATCGCCGTCGGCCGGGTAAAACCGGGATGGCACATCGTGCCGCTCTGGACGAAACCCCAGGCGGCAAAGGCGCGGTGATTGTCGATGAGTTCGATGCGGGTGAGAAGCCTCAGCGCCGGCAGCTTCAGCGCACGCGCCGTCGCCTCCGCTTCGGCGAGCAGCAGCCGACCGATACCCTTTCCTTGCGTCTCAGGCGCGACGGCAAGCTTGCCGATATAGAGGCAATCGTCCTCCGGTTTGCAGAAGATGCAGCCGACGAGCCTTTCGCCGTCGCGGACGCCGAAGGCGATCTCGTCAACGATCTTCTGCCGGAGCAACTCGATGTTCAATGCATGCGCCGACGACGGCGGGTCGATCCGCCCGTCCATGTAGGAGAAGGCGCCAAGGATCAGCGCCAGCAGTTCCTCGTAGCGGTCGAATGCTTCGTCGATGTGAAAGATCTGCACCATGGTCGGCCTATGCTCTGCGGCGATAGCGGATGGTGTTGAACTGTGCCGTCAGCGCGTCATACATCAGCAGCCGTCCGACCAGCGGCTCGCCGAAGCCGGCGATCACCTTGATTGCCTCCATCGCCTGCAAGGTGCCGATGACGCCAGTCAGCGCGCCGACGATGCCGGCCTCCGCGCAGGAGGGCACGACACCGGCCGGCGGCGGCTCGGGAAAGAGATCGCGATAGGAGGGGTTCGGCCGTCCATCGGCGCCGGCGCTGTAGGGCATCAGCACCGTCAGCGATCCGTCGAAGCGGCCGACGGCGCCGGTCACCAGCGGAATGCCGACCGCTGCCGCCGTATCGGCGGCGAGATAGCGCGTATCGAAATTGTCCGAGCCGTCGATCACCAGGTCATATTGGCGGAAAAGCGCCTCGGCATTGTCGGGGTTGAGCCTGAGCCTGTGTTCGTCGACGCCGACGTGCGGGTTGAGGGCGGTGATCGCCTCGGCGGCCCGCTCGACCTTGGCGCGGTCGATGTCTTCCGTGCGGTGGATGATCTGCCGCTGCAGGTTGGAAAGCGCGACCGCATCGTCGTCGACGATGCCGATCCGGCCGATGCCGGCGGCGGCAAGATAGACGAGCACTGGAGCGCCGAGCCCGCCGGCCCCGATCACCAGAACACGGGCCGCCTTCAGCCTTTGTTGCCCGGCACCCCCGATCTCCGGCAGCACGATATGGCGGGCGTAGCGGGTGATCTCCGATTGGTCGAGCTTGTTCTCACCGGTCATGGCAAAATCCTCCTCGGTGACCTCTGCTTATCCCGTAACACTGCCGTGCGAAACCGTCAGAAAGCGGCCGCGTTCGCCCAGCGCCTCGAACATCGCTTGGTCCGTCCCGGTCATGAAGGCCTGGCCGCCAAGGCCGTCGACGAGATCGAACAGAGCGGCGCGCCGGTTGACGTCGAGATGGGCGGCGATCTCGTCGAGCAGCAGGATCGGCGCGTGGCCGGTCATGTCGCCGACGAGGCGCGCATGCGCCAGCACCAGGCCGACGAGCAGCGCCTTCTGCTCCCCGGTCGAGCAGCGTGCAGCCTCCATGTCCTTCTCGCGGTGACGCACGAGCAGGTCGCTCCGGTGCGGCCCGTCGAGCGTGCGCCCCGCCGCGGCGTCGCGCGGACGCCCATCACGCAGCATCGTCAGATATTGTTCTTCCAGATCAAAGGCCGGACGATGGCCCTCGTCGTCGAGAAAGCCCGACAATGCCAGGCGTGCCGAGGGAAAGACGTTTTCATCGACAGTGCGCTCGACCAGCGCCGTCAACAGACCGAGCATTTCCTGCCGCGCCAGCGCCATGGAGACGCCGAGACCAGCCATTTCCTTTTCGATCGCCGTCAGCCAGGAAGGGTCCGGGCGGAATTCACCGAGCAGCCGGTTGCGGCTGCGCATCGCCCGGTCGAATTCGCTGGCGCGACGGCCGTGCTCCGGATCGAGCGACAGTACAAGACGATCGAGGAAACGCCGCCGGTCGGCCGAAGGCCCGGTAAAGAGCCCATCCATCGATGGCGTCAGCCAGAGGACGCGCAGGTGATCGGTCAGTTCGTCGACGGTCGCTGCCGGTGTTCCATTCAGCCGCAGCCGCCGGGATTGCCCTTCCGTGACGCCGGCAGTCCCGGTGCCGATCTCGACGGTTCCCTCCATGCCCTCGACTTCCGCAAAGACCGAGAACCCGTCGCCGGCACCGACCCGGGTCACGTCCGCATAGGCTGCGCGCCTGAGGCCGCGGCCGGGCGAAAGGAAAGAGACCGCTTCCATGAGGTTGGTCTTGCCGGCGCCGTTCTCCCCCGTCAGCACCACATGGCGCTGATCGAGCTCAAGCGAGAGGGCCGCATAGTTGCGGAACTCCGTAAGCTTCAGGCGGTTGAGAAAGACCTTGTTTGGCATCGGCAGTCCGGATTCGACGTTGGGCGCAGCTAGGACGAAAGCGCCTGCCAAGGCAAGGCGAAATGGGACGCGTCGCCATATCGTGCAAGATAGGCCGATATCGACAGGGGAAAGGCGACAAACCCCTTTGATTCGGTGCTTTTCATAAAGGACCTAGTGAAATATGACAGCCGCATGACAATCCACAGATGGATATACGTGTGATGCTGGCCTGGTTCCGCAAACTTCTTCCCCGCGAGGATCGCTTCTTCGACCTCTTCGCAAAACATTCGCGCACCGTCGTCGGTGCTGCCGATGCGCTCGACAAGGTTCTCGCTGGCGGCGACGATCTGGAAAAACACTGCGACCGGATCGTCGCGCTCGAGGATGAGGCGGACCACATCACCGCCGAGGTGCTGCTGGCCGTGCGCCGGTCCTTTATCACGCCCTTCGACCGCGGCGACATCAAGGATCTGATCCAGTCGATGGATGATGCCATCGACATGATGCACAAGACCGTCAAGACGATCCGCCTTTACGAACAGAAGAGCTTCGATCCCGGCATGCGCGAAATGGGCACCACGGTCGTCAAGGCCGCGCACCTGATCGCCGAGGCCATTCCGCTGCTCGATAGGATCGGCGCCAATCACGACCGCCTGATCGCGATCGCCGAAGAGGTCACCCGCATCGAGGGCCGTTCCGACGAACTGCACGAACAGGGCCTCAAGGACCTGTTCCGCCGCCACGGCGCCAGCAATCCGATGGCCTACATCATCGGCAGCGAGATCTATGGCGAGCTCGAAAAGGTCGTCGACCGCTTCGAGGACGTCGCCAATGAAATCAGCGGCATCGTGATCGAGAACGTCTGATGGATGCGACGCTCGCCTTTCCGTTGCTCGTCGGGCTGATCGGCATCGCGCTGTTCTTCGACTTCCTGAACGGTCTGCACGACGCCGCCAACTCGATCGCGACGATCGTCTCGACACGGGTGCTCCGGCCGCAATATGCCGTCATGTGGGCGGCCTTCTTCAACTTCATCGCCTTCCTGTTCTTCGGCCTGCACGTGGCCGAGACGCTGGGCAAGGGCATCATCGATCCCGGCATCGTCACGCCGCTGGTGATTTTCTCGGCGCTGATCGGCGCGATCGTCTGGAACATCGTCACCTGGCTCTTCGGCATCCCGTCGAGTTCGTCGCACGCGCTGATCGGCGGCCTCGTCGGCGCCGGTCTTGCGAGCACCGGTTTCAGTTCGATCGTCTGGACCGGCCTTTTGAAGACCGTGGGCGCCATCTTCATGTCGCCGGCGATCGGCTTTTTCCTGGCGCTCATGCTGGTGCTGATCGTTTCGTGGATCTTCGTGCGCCAGACGCCCTTTGCCGTCGACCGCACCTTCCGCGTCATGCAGTTCGTCTCGGCCTCGCTCTATTCGCTCGGCCATGGCGGCAACGACGCGCAGAAGACCATGGGCATCATCGCGGTGCTGCTCTACTCGCAAGGCTATCTCGGCTCGGAGTTCTATGTGCCGTTCTGGGTGGTGATCACCTGCCAGGCGGCGATCGCGCTCGGCACGCTGTTCGGCGGTTGGCGCATCGTCCACACCATGGGCTCGAAGATTACCAGGCTCAATCCGATGCAGGGCTTCTGCGCCGAGACCGGCGGAGCGATCACGCTCTTTGCCGCCACCTGGCTCGGCATCCCGGTCTCGACGACGCACACCATCACCGGAGCGATCATCGGCGTTGGTGCTGCGCGTCGCGTTTCGGCCGTGCGCTGGGGGCTTGCCGGCAATATCGTCATTGCCTGGTTCATCACCATGCCCGCCGCAGCGGCGATTTCGGCGCTCGCCTACTTCACCATCGATCTGCTGTTCTGATCGATCAGGAAATCGTCTCCCGCCCTCATAAGCAGGCGGGAGGCGCCCGTCATTTCGAGACCCGAGGCGCAGGGCTGCTCTGCCCACCCTGGTGCAAGGTCAGGCTTTCGGCACGGTCGCCTTTGAGCGTGAAGCTGATCTGGGCATCGATGAGCTTCGTAAAGAAGCGGTGCTCGGCCTCCGGAAGGATTCCGAGCCGGTCCTGCCCGGTCGCCTGGGCAAACAGACTATCGCCATCCCGAAAGATCGTGAGTTCGAAGTCGGGCGCCAGCCTGTAGGTGCCGACATAGGCATCATAGCGCGCCGGGTCGATCACTATGGCAGTGCGCTTGACGATCGGCGGCGCAAGCGGCGCGTTGCGATTGAGCAGATGGCGGCCGATGTCGTCGACGCCGACGTCGGTCGACGCATTCGACAGGGCGACCACGCCGACACCCGTCGACGGACGGTAGCCGACGAAGGATCTATAGCCGCCGGTTCCCCCATTGTGCCAGATGAACTGCTCGTCGCCCTTGCCCGAGACGACCCAGCCGAGCGCCTGCTGGTCGCCATCGCCGTTGCCGAGCGGTTGTCGGATCGACAGCAGCGTGCTGAAGGCGGGAGCGAGCGGCGATGCCGTCTTTCCCATGGCCGCCTCAAGGAAAAGCAGGAGATCGTCCACGGTCGAGCGCAGGGCGCCTGCACCCTGCAGCGCGTCGAGATCCCAATCGCTCACCGGCTCCATGGCCGCATCGTGGCCCGTTGCCCGGCGTTCGGCCCAGTCGGGCTGCTGCGTGATCGCCGTGTCCTTCATGCCGAGGGGAACGGCAATACGGCTGACGACGAGGTCTTCATAGGAGACCCCGGCCTTCAAGGCGATCGCGTGGCCGAGAAGCCCGGCGCCGAGATTGGAGTATTCATGCTCGACGCCGGGGCGGCGCTGCGGCTTGTGACTGGAGAGGAAAGCATAGAGCTTCGCCGCGTCGTAGCCGGCATAGGGATTGCTCATGTCGGCCGGCACCAGATTGCTGGGCAATCGCGGCAGGCCGGACATGTGCGTTGCGAGGTCGCCGAGCGTGATCGGCGTCTGCTTGTCCTCGGGCATGATCACGCTCTCGGGAAGAAGCGTGGCGACGGGTGTGCCAAGGCTGAGTGCGCCTTTCTCCATCGCATCGGCCAGCAGCAGCGCGGTAAAGACCTTGGTGACCGAGCCGATCTCGAACACGGTCTGCCCGTCGACGGGGCGCGGGTCGCCTTTGGCCGGATGGCCGTGCGCGATGATGCGCCGGCCATTGGCATCGATGATACCGACGACGATGCCGATCGACTGCTGCTGCTTGTCGATCCGGTCGGCCAGGATCTCCTGAATTTCTGCGTCGGTGGGAGCGGGAAGCGGACTTGCGTGAGCGTTGGTGCCAAGCGCCATGAGGACGATCCAGTTCAGAAAGCGGTTCCGCATGAAAGATAGGAATCCAATTTTCGGTTGTCAGGGGATGCGCTGATGATGCCAGCCGGTTTCGGTCAAGCCTTGGTCAAGACTTGATCGGCGATCGGCGCGATACCGTCGCCCGCAACGATTGTGCCGGGATTGCGGAGCCGTCACGGATCCCAATAGGGCGGATCGCCGAAGGCTTCCTTCAGGTGCTGGGCGATGGCTCTGAGCTTGGTGGAGGCGCGCCGGCCCTCTGGATGCGCCATGTAGATGAACTCCGGCTCCGGGCTGAGCCCGACGTCGATCTCGTTCAGTTGCCCCTCGCGCACGGCCGGACCGGCGATGAAGGCGGGCAACAGCGCGATGCCGAGCCCGGCGACGGCGGCATCGTGCAACATGTCGCCATTGTTCATGCCAAGCGCCAGGCGCGCCCGTACGACTGTCGCACCGCCAGGTCCTTCGAAGCGCCAGTCGGCAGCACCCCGGTTGGTGTAGAAGATGCCGCGATGGCCCTCGAGTTCGGCGAGCGACGCGGGCGTGCCGTGCCGGTCGAGATAGTCGGGCGCGGCGACCAGCAGGCGCCGGCTTCTCGCAAGTTTCCACACGACCAGCCGCGAGTCGGCGATCGCGCCATGGCGCACGATCGCGTCGTAGCCTTCGGAGGCGGCATCGACCCGTCGGTCGTCGAGGTCAAGCGTCAGCTCGATCTCCGGGTGTTGGGCCAGGAACGGATAGAGCGCCGGGCCGAGATGCCTTCGGCCGAAGCTGACGGGGGCCGCGATCCGAAGCGGTCCCGTCAGCAGCCCGCGGCGTTCGGCAAGATCGCTGGCGGCCGCCTGCACTTCGCTGACAATCCGGATGGCGCGCTCGCGAAACGCGATGCCATCCTCGGTGAGCGTCAGCTTGCGTGTGGTGCGGTGGAGAAGCGTGGCGTTGAGCCCGCGCTCCAGTTCTGCCACTCTTTCGCTGACGACGGATTTCGACAGCCGCAGGCGACGTGCCGCCTCGCTGATCGAGCCGGCTTCGGCCACGGCGACAAAGGCAGCTATTCCTTCGATCTTCATCATCGTTCGGCTTTTCCGAATTCGAGTTCCACGATTGGGAGACTAATCCGAACGACCGTTTTCCGCCATATCTGTGGGCATCGAAGGACGGCCAATTGAACCGGCCTCCTTCTCAACCCAGCAAGAGGATTTCATCATGTCACGTTTGGAGAACAAGACGGCACTCATCACCGGCGGCACCAGCGGCATCGGTCTCGAAACCGCCCGCCAGTTCATTGCCGAAGGCGCACGCGTTGCCGTCACCGGCACCAATCCGAAGAACATCGCCGAAGCCCGATCCGTCCTTGGCGAGGCTGCGCTCATCATCGAGGCCGATGCCGGCAATGTCGCCGGCCAGGCGGCCGTTGCCGAAAAGATCCGTGCCGCCTTCGGCACGCTCGACATCCTGTTCATCAATGCCGGCATCGCCAAGCTGCAGCCGATCGAAGAGTGGGACGAGGCGAGCTTCGACCGGTCGATCGCCATCAACGTCAAGGGCCCGTACTTCCTGATCCAGGCACTGCTGCCCGTGTTCTCCAAGCGCGCCTCGGTCGTGCTCAACACCTCGATCAACGCCCATATCGGCATGCCGACCTCCAGCGTCTATGCGTTGACCAAGGCGGGCCTGCTGTCGCTGGCCCGCACGCTCTCCGGCGAACTCATCGGCCGCGGCATCCGGGTCAATGCCGTCAGCCCCGGCCCAATCCGCACGCCGCTCCATGACGGCCACGCCCCGACGCCCGAACAAAACAAGCAAGTGGTCGATGCGATCGCCGCGCAGATCCCGCTTGGCCGTTTCGGCGATGCGAGCGAGATCGCCAAGGCCGTGGTCTTCCTCGCTTCGGACGAAGCCACCTTTACCGTCGGTGCCGAACTGATCGTCGATGGCGGCATGGCGACGCTTTAGGACGGCACCGATAAAGAGCTCGAAACCTGATCACCCAAGCGCCGCGGGTCCGACCGACCCGCGGCGCTGTCGTGTTCCCGCCTCTGCCTATCGCCTGCCGTTGGCATCGGCGGCGGAGAAGAGTATATTTTTCCATTCTAATAAAAGGCATCCGTTTGCGGGGAACCGCGAGACGAACACCGATCAGATCTCAGGAGGAGACGATGACGAGTGTCAGATGGATGATGAAGGGGCGTGAGTTCATTCATTGCAATTGCGCCTATGGCTGCCCCTGCCAGTTCAACGCTCTGCCGACCCAAGGCCATTGCAGCGCTGTCGGCGCCTTCGAGATCGAGGAAGGCTATCACGGCGACACGCGGCTCGATGGGCTTCGCGGCGGCCTGATCGCCGCGTGGCCGGGCGCGATCCATGAGGGCAGGGGGCAGGTGGTGCCGATCGTCGACAGCCGCGCATCGGACGAACAGCGCGGCGCGCTGCTGCGCATTATGAGTGGCGAGGATACGGAACCCGGCGCGACCTTCTTCCAGGTCTTCGCAACCACCTTCGAAACCATGTACGATCCGGTCTTTGCCGAGATCGATTTCGAGGTTGATGTTGGCGCCCGAACGGCGCGGCTGAACGTGCCGGGCTGGATCGCCGCACGCGGCGAGCCGATCCTCAATCCCGTGACCGGCGCCGCCCATCAGGCGCGCATCAATCTCCCCCATGGCTTCGAATACGACATTTGCGAAGTCGGGCGCGGATGGGCCGATACGAAAGGGCCGCTGACTTTGGCGCTTGCGGATTCGCATGCCCATTTCGCCCGGATGCATTTGACCGAAAGCGGCGTGATCCACTGACGCCGATGGGAGACACGGCGCTCGAAACCCTGCTTAGACGTGACCGCGTCATCGTCGTGGCGGCGCTGGTCACCCTGACGGCGATCAGCTGGCTCTACATCCTGTGGCTGGCGTCGGCCATGGACATGGCTGGTCCCCCGGCTCCTTCAGCCAGCATGGATATGGGCTCCGGGATGGACATGGATATGCCCATGGACATGCCGGCGGACGAGCCCATGACCATGGGGGCACAGCAGGGCGCCATGGCATCGATGGCGGGCGCGGTTGCCGCTCCCTGGTCAGCCACGACCTTCGCCTATGCCCTCGTCATGTGGGCCGTAATGATGGTCGGCATGATGGTGCCGTCGGCGACGCCGATGATCCTGCTCTATGCCCGTGTCGGCCGCAAGGCCGCCCAACAGGGCAAGCCCTTTGCCGCCACCGGTTTCTTTGCCGCCGGCTATCTGTCGGCCTGGATCCTGTTCGCGCTCGTCGCCGTTCTCGGGCAATGGCTGCTCGATCGCGCCCTGTTGCTCACTCCGGCGCTTGCAAGCGCCAGTGCGGTCCTCAGCGGCATCGTGCTGATTGCTGTCGGCCTGTTCCAGTTCACGCCGCTCAAGGATCGCTGTCTCGGCCAATGCCAGGCGCCGCTGCTTTTCATCCAGTCCCACGGCGGCTTTCGTCGGGAAGCGGGCGGCGCCTTCGGCCTCGGTGTGCGGCACGGGCTCTATTGCGTCGGCTGCTGCTGGGCGCTGATGGCGCTGCTGTTCGTCGGCGGTGTGATGAACGTGCTGTGGATCGCCGCGATCGCCATCTTCGTTCTGGCGGAGAAGGTCGTGCCCGGCGGCAGGATCCTGTCCCGCATCGCTGGTGTAGCGCTCGTTTTAGCCGGGCTGTGGCAGCTCATCGCCCTGCTCTGAAGTAGAAGCGCCGCGCAACCGTTTCCGGCGCGCGGCACTGCAGAAGTCGTCGGGCTTGAAGCCTTAGTCGCTCAGCGTATCGAAGAAATCCTTCATCCGGGCAAAGAAGCCGGTCGATTCCGGATTGTTGTCCTTGGAGGAGATCTCCTCGAATTCCTGCAGCAGTTCGCGCTGGCGCTTGGTCAGCTTCTGCGGCGTTTCGATCTGGATCTGGATGTAGAGGTCGCCCGATTGCGCCGAGCGCAGCACCGGCATGCCCTTGCCCTTCAAGCGGAACTGCTTGCCGGCCTGAGTGCCCTCGGGAACCGTGACGCGCGACTTGGTGCCGTCGAGTGTCGTCACGTCGAACTTGCCGCCAAGAGCAGCCGTCGTCATCGAGATCGGCACGCTGCAATAGAGATCGGCGCCGTCGCGCTGGTAGAACTCATGCGGCCTGACCGAAAGGAAGATGTAGAGGTCGCCCGACGGTCCGCCGCGAAGCCCGGCTTCGCCCTCGCCCGAAAGGCGGATGCGCGTGCCGTCCTCGATGCCGGCCGGAATGTTGACCGAGAGGGTGCGCTCTTCGGTGACCCGGCCCTGGCCGTGGCACTTGCCGCAGGGGTCGGTGATCGTCTGACCGCGCCCGCCGCAAGTGGGGCAGGTGCGTTCGATCGAGAAGAAGCCTTGAGCGGCGCGCACGCGGCCGGAGCCGTGGCAGGTGCCGCAGGTCTTGGGGCTGGTGCCCGGCTTGGCGCCGGAGCCGGTGCAGACGTCGCAGGTAATCGAGGTCGGAACGCGGATCTGCGCCGTTTTGCCGCCGAAGGCTTCCTCGAGCGAGATCTCCATGTTGTAGCGAAGATCGGCGCCGCGCTCGCGGCCGCCCGATGAGCGCCGCTGGCGCCCGCCGCCCATCATCTCGCCGAAGATGTCTTCGAAGATGTCGGAGAAACCGCCGGCACCACCGCCGCCGAAGCCGTTGCCCATGCCGCCCTGCTCGAAAGCCGCATGACCGTAGCGGTCATAGGCCGCCCGCTTCTGCGGGTCCTTGAGCATCTCGTAGGCTTCGTTGATTTCCTTGAAGGTCTTCTCCGCTGCCGCGTCGCCGGGGTTCTTGTCCGGATGATACTTCATCGCGAGCTTGCGGAAGGCGCTCTTCAGCTCCTTTTCGTCGGCGTTCTTGGCAACACCAAGCGTTTCGTAGAGATCACGTTTCATTCGTAGAAGATTATCCTGTTGGCAAGCCAGCGCGATGGCTCGGCGGCTGCCCGTTTACCTTGCCACCGATTTAGTAAACCTTGAAGCGCGATACCATAGCCCGAACGGCGGTAGATACGGTTTTTTGTCGGAAAAGGTACGTTTGCGGCAAGTCACAGTGCCGATCGCCGATATTGCAGGCCCTGACGGGCGAGACCGGCAACAAAAAAGCCCGGGCGAACCCGGGCTTTTCCGTCTGTTTGAAGGGCGACTTAGGCCGAACGCTTGCGATCGTCTTCGTCGTTGACTTCTTCGTAGTCGGCATCGACGACATCGCCGTCACGGGCAGCGTCGGCGGCGGCATCCGCATGAGCGGCTTCCGTCTGCTGCGCTTCGTAGATCGCCTGGCCGAGCTTCA
Source organism: Ensifer sp. Root954 (assembly GCF_001429005.1). Classification (NCBI taxonomy): domain Bacteria; kingdom Pseudomonadati; phylum Pseudomonadota; class Alphaproteobacteria; order Hyphomicrobiales; family Rhizobiaceae; genus Ensifer; species Ensifer sp. Root954. The sequence continues at coordinate 614,658 of NZ_LMJM01000052.1, read as the reverse complement.
TGGAAACTTCCATGAGCGTGTTGGTCTTGGCCTTGATGTCTTCGGCGTCCGGCTCGGAGGCTTCGACGGCGGTCTTCAGCGCGGCAATCGCGTCGGAGATCGCCTTGCGGTCCGTTTCCGAAACCTTGTCGCCGTAATCCTTCAGCGACTTCTCGCTGGAGTGGATCAGGCTTTCGGCCTGGTTCTTGGCTTCCACGCCTTCGCGACGCTTCTTGTCGACTTCAGCGTTGGCTTCGGCGTCCTTGACCATCTTTTCGATGTCGGCGTCGGAGAGGCCGCCAGATGCCTGGATGCGGATCTGGTGTTCCTTGCCGGTGCCTTTGTCCTTGGCCGAAACCTGCACGATGCCGTTGGCATCGATGTCGAAGGTCACTTCGATCTGCGGCATGCCGCGCGGTGCCGGCGGAATGCCGACGAGGTCGAACTGGCCGAGCAGCTTGTTGTCTGCAGCCATTTCACGCTCACCCTGGGAGACGCGGATCGTCACGGCCGACTGGTTGTCGTCGGCGGTCGAGAAGGTCTGCGACTTCTTGGTCGGGATCGTCGTGTTGCGTTCGATCAGGCGGGTGAAGACCCCACCGAGCGTTTCGATGCCGAGCGACAGCGGGGTGACGTCGAGCAGGAGAACGTCCTTGACGTCGCCCTGCAGAACGCCGGCCTGGATGGCGGCGCCCATGGCGACCACTTCATCCGGGTTCACGCCCTTGTGCGGCTCCTTGCCGAACAGCTGCTTGACGGTTTCCTGCACCTTCGGCATGCGGCTCATGCCACCGACGAGAACGACTTCGTCGATCTCGGCAGCCGAGACGCCGGCATCCTTGAGGGCTGCCTTGCACGGCGCGACGGTGCGCTGGATCAGGTCGTCGACAAGCGCTTCGAACTTGGCGCGGGTCAGCTTCATCGTCAGGTGCTTCGGACCGGAAGCGTCAGCCGTGATGAACGGCAGGTTGATTTCGGTCTGCTGCGACGAGGACAGCTCGATCTTGGCCTTTTCAGCGGCTTCCTTCAGGCGCTGAAGAGCGAGCTTGTCGTTCTTCAGGTCGATGCCCTGTTCCTTCTTGAACTCGCCGGCGAGGTACTGGACGAGACGCATGTCGAAGTCTTCGCCACCGAGGAAGGTGTCGCCGTTGGTCGACTTCACTTCGAAGACGCCGTCGCCGATTTCGAGAACCGAGATATCGAAGGTACCACCACCCAAGTCGTAAACGGCGATCGTCTTGCCGTCCTTCTTGTCGAGGCCGTAGGCGAGCGCTGCCGCGGTCGGCTCGTTGATGATGCGCAGAACTTCGAGACCGGCGATCTTGCCGGCATCCTTGGTTGCCTGGCGCTGGGCGTCGTTGAAGTAGGCCGGAACGGTGATGACGGCCTTCTCGACCTTTTCACCGAGGTAGGATTCGGCCGTTTCCTTCATCTTCTGAAGGATCATGGCGGAGATCTGCGACGGGGAGTAATCCGTGCCGTGCGCTTCGACCCAGGCGTCGCCATTGTCGGCCTTGGTAATCTTGTAAGGAACCATGTCCTTGTCTTTTTGCGTGGTCGGGTCCTGGAAGGTCCGGCCGATCAGGCGCTTGATCGCAAAAAGCGTGTTTTCCGGATTGGTGACAGCCTGGCGCTTGGCCGGCTGGCCAACGAGACGCTCGCCGTCTTCGCTGAATGCCACCATCGAGGGGGTCGTGCGCGCACCCTCGGCATTTTCGATCACCTTCGCGTCTTTACCGTCCATGACGGCGACGCAGGAGTTGGTCGTTCCCAGGTCAATACCAATAACTTTAGCCATGTCGTTCTCTCCTTGCAGCGGACTGTCGGAACCCGGTCAGGCATTCGTGAGACAGCCCCTAACGGGATGGTCTTTGGATTTCTTCGCAGCTTAGACTGCGCCGATGCGGCGTATATAAGGACCGGCGTTTCGGACTGCAAGGCATTCTGCGGGGCGTTTGGGGGCAAAAGCAAGCCCGGGATTTGTCTAGCCCGAAATGGGCCATCGGCCGCAGCCTGCCTACAGGCCGGATCCCCTGTCAAATCGAGGTTCACGGGCGGCTCAGCCGCCGGTCAGAATATCGAAAAGCGTGGTGCGGCGCGTGGCCCCGGTCGTCTGGCCGACATCGGCCGGCGGTACCATGCCGCCGTTGCCCTGGTCCGCCGTCTGGCCGCCCCAAGGGGCGCCGCCCTGGTCGACCGGACGCTGCCCGACCGCGACGCCGCCATCGACGCCGACGGGTGCTTCCGGGAAGGCTTCCGGGTCGCCGGACATCAGGTCGCCGGGGGGCGGCGCGGTGCTGTCGTCGAAGACCGGCTGCACGCCGGTCGTCCCGAACAGCGGCGAGGGCGAAAGCCCTTCGTGGGCCGCCATCATGAAATCGTGCCAGGCCTTGGCCGGCAGGCCGCCGCCGGTGACCTTCTTCATCGACTTGCCGTCGTCGTTGCCGAACCAGACGCCGGTCGTGAGATTCGAGGTGTAGCCGACGAACAGCGCGTCGCGGAAGGACTGCGTCGTGCCGGTCTTGCCGGCCGCTTCCCAGCCTTTCAGTTGCGCCTTCTTGCCAGTGCCCTTGGTCAGCACCCGCAGCAGCATCTGGTTCATCTCGCTGACGATCGCCGGATCGAGCACGCGCGGCGGGTTGTCGTAGGTGTTTTCGTAGAGCACCGTTCCGTCCGCCTTGGAAATGCGGCGGATCACGTGCGGCGTCGCCTTGAAGCCGCCATTCATGAAGGGGGCATAGGCCGACGTCAGTTCGACGAGGCTCACTTCCGACGTCCCGAGCGCGATCGAGGCGTTTGCCTGCATCTCGGAATCGATACCGAGGCGGTGCGCGACCTTGACGACGTTGGAAGGACCGACCTCCATGACCAGCTGGGCTGCGATCGTGTTCAGCGAGTTGGCGAGCGCATCGGCAAGCGTCACCTCGCCGCGATATTTCTGGTCGTAATTCTCCGGCGTCCAGTTGCCGATCCGGACCGGACCGTCATTGCGGATCGACATCGGCGTGCGGCCGATCTCCATGGCCGCGGCATAAACGAAGGGCTTGAAGGCCGAGCCCGGCTGGCGCTTGGCCTTGGAGGCGCGGTCGAACTGGCTCTCGGCATAGTCCTTGCCGCCGACGAGCGCCCGGATGGCGCCGGTGCCGTCGACCGAGACGAGGGCGGCCTGCGAGGCGTCGAGCTTCTTGCCGTCGGCGTCCAGCGTCGCGGCAATCACTTCCTCGGCCTTCTTTTCGAGATTGAGGTCGATCGTCGTGTCGATGACCAGGTCTTCCTTGATCTCGCCGATCATGCCCGGAAGCTGGTCCATCACCATGTCGGCGACATAATGCTCGGCGCCCGACCAGTAGCTCTTGGCCTTGGTCGGCGTCTGCGACATCGCCGTCTTGATCTCGCTGTCGGTGACGAAGCCTTCCTCGCGCATCGCGCCCAGCACGATCTGGGCGCGCTCTTCCGCCGCCTTCGGATCACGCGCCGGCGAGAGCCGCGAAGGGGCCTTGAGCAAGCCCGCGAGCAGTGCCGCCTCGCCGAGGTTCACGTCGCGTGCCGACTTGTTGAAGTAGCGCCGCGAGGCCGCTTCGACGCCGTAGGCGTTGGAGCCGAAGAACACCCGGTTGAGATACATCGCCAGGATCTGGTCCTTGGAATATTTCTGCTCGAGCCAGAAGGCGAGCAAGACTTCCTGCACCTTGCGCTCCAGCGTGCGCTCCGGCGACAGGAACAGGTTCTTGGCGAGCTGCTGCGTCAGCGTCGAGCCGCCCTGGACCATGCGGCCCGTAGTGACGTTCGTCAGCATGGCGCGGGCCAGACCTAAGGGGTCGATGCCGAAATGGGAATAGAAGCGCCGGTCTTCGATGGCGATGACTGCCTGCGGGATATAGGGCGACATGTTTTCGAGCGAAAGCGCTTCGCCGCCCGTGGTGCCGCGGTTGGCGATGATGTCGCCGCTGACGGCAAGGATCTTCACGTTCGGCGGGCGATCGGGGATCGACCAGCTTTCGGCGCTCGGCATGCGCGCGCCATAGTAGAGCACCAGGCCGCCGACGCCCATCGCGCCCCAGATGCCGAGCACGATACACCAGTAGAACAGCGTGCGGACAAGGCCGACCAAGCCACCGCCACCGCCACCGGAGCCGCGACGGCCGCCGCCGCGCTTGCCGGCTGGCTTCTTCTTGCCGCTGCTCCTGTTGGTCTGGCCGGAAGATTTGCCGCGTGGCGCCTTGCGGCTCGTGGTCACGCGGTCGCTGGCCTCGACGCGAAAATCGTCGTCGTCATCGTCCTCGTTTCCGCCGAACGAGGGCTCGATCCGCTGTCCTGACCTGCCGCTTGCTGCCATGCCGTTTGATCTATCCCTCACCCCAGCGGTGGCCCTTGGCGCTATCGTTGCGGCCAATCGATTTCGACGGCGGTAACGGCGTCCCACGCCCATCCGCCACGGCGACCGGGTGAACTTTAAATGCGGCAATTTAAGGGGTGGTTAAGAAAGTCGTTGTGAAAAAGCCTGATGGTTCAAAACCTTGACGCTGAGGCGCGCAGGCGCCTCCAGGTCCGAGCCCGTGCTCGCCGGTTCTCACTGGATGGCGTTTCGAAGCGGAGTCTCTTCGACCGATGCCGTGGGGCTTGCCGGATAGGGATCGGTGAAATCGTAGAGCCATTGGCTGAAAGGCATCCGCAGCAGCACCCGCTTGCCCAGATGGTTCATGGCCACCTCCTCGCAGTCGGCGGCCGGGTAGGCCCGACGGCCGCACATGCCGAGCGGGCTGTCGATCAGACGGAAGCCATGTCCCTGATAAACGAGGGCCGTCATCGCTTTGAGTTTGAGGGAGCCGGGCGGCAGCACCACGAGACGGAGGCTGGCAAGCCAGGTCGCAAGGATCAGGACAACGATGAGGGCGGTCGGAATCTGGAGCAGCAATTTCATTTGAGCGCCTGCAATTACTGAGTGAAAATTTATTCTTGGCTTACACGTAGGTGTATGTAGAAAAAGCTGAACAAAAGGAACCTGCCATCAGTAGTTGTGGTTTCTATGAGGTTATCGGTCGCGGCGGTCCTCCGGATGCACCATCCGCGATCCGACGTCAGGGACGATGCCTTTGGCCCTGCCTTTCCTTCACGATTTTGTGCAGTGCAAAATGATGTCTTGAAATTGTTGCGGCGCATAACTATTATACGACTTATCGAAGCGCTGCACCTCCTCCCGCGGCGCCCGATGCGGATCGGCGGCACTCCTCCTCCCAGCTGCCGATCAAGTTCGAGAGCCCCGTGTACCTCCTCCCACACGGGGCTCTTTTCATTTTGCGCTTACGCCCGCGGCTTTCTGCTCATCGGCGTGACGCCGCCCACCGCCTCCCAAATTTACTGAGTCAAACGGATCGCCGGTGCCGCGCCGGACGGTGGCTGGCCTCGTTATCGATCCGCTCGCGAATCCTGCTATGGCTTCGCCTCATTGTTGTGTTCGGCTGCCCGCGCGACAAAGGAGGACTGCCATGAAGCTTCGATCCACCGTCTTTGCCCTCGGCGCATTTGCAGCCCTGAATGGCGAAGCTCTGGCGCAGGACAGCGTCGCCTATGTCGATGACCGGTCCGATGGGGCCGCGCTCGTCCGCTCGCTCTACAACGCCGTCAACCGCAAGGAATATGCCCGCGCCTACGGTTATTTCGGCGAATCGAAACCCGTCGGCGGCTTCAAGGCCTTCACCCGCGGCTATGAGCGCACGGTGTCTGTCGAGATCAAGGTCGGCAAGGTGAAGACGGAGGCCGGGGCGGGCAGTATCTATTCCGCCGTTCCCGTCGCGGTGAAATCGATCGAGAAGCGGGGGCGGGTGCGGTTCTTCGCCGGCTGCTATCTCGCCCGCATCATCAATCCGTCGCTGCAGGTGCCGCCGTTTACACCCTACCAGATCGAAGCGGCGCGCCTGCACGAGGTGAAGGGGCCGCTCGAGCAGGCGCTGCCCACTGTCTGCAACGCGCCCTGATATCCGTGATGGACGTGGTCCCTTCGCCTAGGGGAGGTCGCTTCCCTTTGGCGGCTGGCGCTCCGCCACGAAACGCGCCCGCTCGAACACCAGGATCACGATCAGCGCAAGCACGAACGGGATGACGAGGTAAAGCAGCCGGAAGATCGCAAGCGCCGCAAGCACGGCAGCCGGGTCCATTTCCGGCAAGGCGGCGATGAAAATCAGCTCGAGTACGCCAAGCCCGCCGGGCGCATGCGACAGAAGGGCTGCCGAAAAGGACGCAAGGAAGATCCCGAGAATGACGATATAGCCCGGATTTCCCGCTTCCGGCAGGGCGAAATAGATGATCCCGGCGGCGCCGATCAGCTCCACCGGAGCGATCACCAGCTGCCGGAAAACGATCTTCGGCTTCGGGTAGTGCAGCTGGAACCAGCGCGTGCGGAACGACGGCAGCCCGACGAGACTGCCGATGACATAGAGCCCGATGACGATGAGGATGAGCACGCCGGTCGTGAGCGACATTTCGACCGGCAGGAACTCGGCAAAACGCTCGATGATGTCGGGCCGTACCAGAAGCACGACGGCCGATAGAACCAAGGTCCCGAGCGTGAAGGTGAAGGAGCAGAAGGCGACGAGAACGCCGACTTCGCCCGGGGAAAGCCCCTTGGAGCGGTAGGCGCGGTAGCGTACGACCGCGCCGGAGAACACCGAGGCGCCGAGATTGTGCGACAGCGCGTAGGTCGTGAACGAGCAGAGCGTGATGAACCAGAGCGAAATGCGGTGGCCGAGGTGGTCGAGCGCAAGTCGGTCGTAGGCCGCCAGAGCTGCATAGGCGAGGAGCGTCGAGCCGATCGCCAGAAGCCAGCTCCTCAGCGAAATCGCATTGAAGCTTGCGAGAAACTCGTCGAACGACAGGCCGCGCAGCTCATGATAGAGCGCGTTCACCGAAAACAGGATCGCCAGAAGGCCGACAACGGGCCAGAAATAGGTCTGCAGCCGCTTCATGCCGGTGCCGCGATGGATGCGAGGGCGTGGCGGGGTTGTTTCAAGGACACTTCCGTTGCAGCGGCCGGAGGGTTTCTCCGAGCGGAGACGTTCAGTTTTCTGAGCCGCTTTGTCATAACGTCACGCCCGCAGCGCGACGCTTCGGTCCTTACCCTTGCCAACGATCCGATTTCCCTTTGTGATTTGTTTCACAAAAAGGAAGCACCTGAGACCCCGGAGGTCAAGGATTGACGGCCCGCCGACAACGGAGAAACCGCCGGGAAACAGTGAAGGGGAAACGGTAAAGCGTGGACATCCCGCCGATCGGGCAGAGATGCATGCGCGTCGATGGAGCGCTTGCGCGCGAGGGCTGCATCAGCTCCAGCCACGCAACCATAGCGAAGAAGCCGTGGCGGAAGGCTCCGCCACGGCTTCCGGGGTCAAGTGACTCGGGCGGGATGCGCGCAGAAAATCGCGCCCCTTCCCGCACCGATCATCAGGCGGCGAGCGCGTCGAGGATACGGATCCAGGAGCGGATGCCCTTGTGATAGGACTGCAGCTCGTACTTCTCGTTCGGCGAATGGATGCGGTCGTCGGAAAGACCGAAGCCGACGAGCAGCGATTCCATGCCGAGCATCTTCTGGAAGTCGCCGACGATCGGGATCGAGCCACCCATGCCGATGATGACGGCCGGCTTCGGCCACTCGTCGGACAGGGCCACCTTCGCCGTGTTGAGCAGCGGCGATTCGTATGGAAGATGGATCGCTGGCGAACCACCATGGGCATGGAACTCGACCGAGCAGTCGGCCGGAACCTTGGAGCGCACATAAGCGCGGAAGGCTTCGCGGATCTTTTCCGGGTTCTGGTTGCCGACCAGGCGGAAGGAAACCTTTGCCGAAGCCTCGGCCGCGATCACCGTCTTGAAGCCTTCGCCGGTATAGCCGCCGGTGATGCCGTTGACTTCCGCGGTCGGCCGCGCCCAGGTCAGTTCCAGCACCGAGCGGTTCTTTTCACCCGACGGGATCGAAAGGCCGATTTCGCCGAGGAACTTCTCTGCCGTCTGGCCGAGCGTTTCCCAGGCCGCCTTGATCTGGGCCGGGGTCTCTTCGACGCCGTCGTAGAAGCCTGGCAGCGTCACGCGGCTGTTTTCGTCATGAAGGCCGGCGAGAATGGTGGTGAGGATGCGGATCGGGTTGGCGGCAGCACCACCGAAATAACCGGAATGCAGGTCGCGGTCGGCAGCCCGGACGATGACTTCTTCGCCGACGAGGCCGCGCAGGCCAGCGGAGATCGCCGGCGTATCGCGGTCCCACATGCTGGTGTCGCAGACCAGCGCATAGTCGGCCTTGAGTTCGGCGGCATTGGCTTCGAGGAAGGGCTTCAGCGACGGCGAGCCGGATTCCTCTTCGCCTTCGAATAGGATGGTGACGCGGCAGGGCAGGGCGCCATGCACGTCCTTGTAGGCGCGCACCGCCTCGACGAAGGTCAGGAGCTGGCCCTTGTCGTCAGCCGTGCCACGGCCGGTGATCACCTTGCGGCCGGGTTCGATTTCCTTGATGCCGGGCTCGAACGGATCCGTGTCCCAGAGGTTCAGCGGATCGACCGGCTGTACGTCATAGTGGCCATAGAACAGCACATGCGGCGCATCGGGCTTGGCGCCGTCATGGTGGGCGACGACCATCGGATGGCCGGGGGTGTCGCGCACCGATGCGGTGAAGCCGAGGCTGTTGAGTTCGGCCACCAGCCATTCGGCCGCCTTGCGGCATTCCGCCTTGAAGGCCGGGTCGGTCGAGATCGACTTGATCCGAACGAGGTCGAACAGCCGGTCGAGGCTCCTTGGCAGGTTGGCGTCTGCGCGTTCGAGAACGGGGGTGATGTCAGCCATCATGCATATCCTTGCTTCAAGTTTCGCCGGAACCTACTGCATGTGCCGCCAAAGCGAAATCGATTTGAGCGATTTTGGGCCGAGGTCTCAGGTGACGGTGAACGGAGAGCCCGGCGCGTCGGCAAGGTGAGCGCCGGGGCGCCCGGATCGACGCGTCTGCCCCCGCTTTAGAACGGGCGAACGCCCGCTTTAAGCCAATTTTTTTGATGGAATGATCATAAGGGGGTGGTGCGTCAGGCGCGACTGTCGCTGCGTGCCACGCTCGCGAGCGCCATGCGCATATATTCGAGCATCAGTTCGCGTTCGAAATTCCTGAGGCCGGCAAGCAGCGACTGGTCGGCGGCAAGCGCTGCCTCCTTGGCGGCCGCCTCCATCTCCTTTGCCTTTTCGGTGAGGTAGATCTGCTGCGAGCGCTTGTCCTGCGGATGCTTGCGGCGGAGGATGAGCCCGTCGCGCTCCATGCGCGAGAGCGTGTTTGCCATCGTCGCCTGTTCGATGTCGAGGCGATCGAGCAGTTGTTTCTGCGTCAGGCCTTCCTCGGCCCAAAGCTCGAGCAGGATGGGAAACTGACCGGGCGCAAAACCAAGCTTCTGGCCGCGCTCGTGAAGCGCGCGCGAAAAGCTCTTAGCCAGCAGGCTGGCCAGGTAGGTCGCAGATTCCATACGATTGAAGGCCATGCCTATCGGTACGCCCGAACCGCCATGAAGACAAGTTACAATGCAGGCGATGGACCTTGAGACCGCCGGGTCTCACCGGGATTTGAGCGGAGGTGATCGGACGGCAGAAACAAAAAACCGTCACGGTGCGGAGGCGGCGCCGTGACGGTCTTTTGAAAACGGGACAAAGGCCCGGAGAGGGGGATAAGGCCTTTGTCCTCATCTGGTGCGGGCGGGGGACAGGCCAATCACCAGAAGACGGCATCACTCGGTGCCGTTGAGTAAGATTTGAGGATTCAAATGTGGCTTTTCAAGGATACCAGGGCTGAATCGGACATTACAAATATGTAACGTTTGCGTGAAGCCGAACGGGCGCTTGCGAAGCCTTTTGGCGCTCGATCCCAAGGCGAAATCAGCCCCCGTTTTCGCAATCCGCGGTGGCGATCGCGGCCACCGCGACCGGTGGAGAATGTAGTGTCTGGCGGGAAAACCGCAATGGACCTTTGGCTTGCCCCGCGCTATCCATTTGCCCATGAAAAACGGTGATCATCTCTTCCTCGTCGACGGCTCCGGATTCATCTTCCGGGCGTTCCACGCCATCCCGCCGCTCAACCGCAAATCCGATGGCCTTCCGGTCAACGCGGTATCGGGTTTCTGCAACATGTTGTGGAAGCTGCTCACCGATGCGCGCGACACCTCGGTCGGCGTCACGCCGACCCATTTCGCGGTCATCTTCGACTATTCGTCGAAGACCTTCCGCAACGCGCTCTACGATCAGTACAAGGCGAACCGCACGGCGCCGCCGGAAGATCTGATCCCGCAGTTCGGGCTGATCCGTCACGCGACCCGCGCCTTCAACCTGCCCTGCATCGAGAAGGAAGGCTATGAGGCCGACGACCTGATCGCCACCTACGCCCGGCTTGCAGAAGCCGCCGGCGCCGGCGTCACCATCGTCTCGTCCGACAAGGACCTGATGCAGCTCGTGACCTCGAACGTGTCGATGTACGACAGCATGAAGGACAAGCAGATCTCGATCCCGGAAGTGATCGAGAAATGGGGCGTGCCGCCGGAAAAGATGATCGACCTGCAGGCGATGACCGGTGACTCCACCGACAATGTCCCGGGCATTCCCGGCATTGGCCCGAAGACGGCGGCACAGCTGCTCGATGAGTACGGCGATCTCGAAACGCTGCTGGCCCGCGCCGGCGAGATCAAGCAGGCCAAGCGCCGCGAGAACATCATCGCCAATGCCGATCTCGCTCGTCTGTCGCGCCAGCTCGTCGAACTCAAGACCGACACGCCGCTCGACGTTCCGCTCGAAGAGCTGAGCCTCGAGCCGCAGAACGGTCCGAAGCTGATCGCCTTCCTGAAGGCGATGGAATTCACAACGCTGACGCGTCGCGTCGCCGCCGCGACCGGTACGGACGCCGATGCCGTTGAAGCAGCCTTGGTGCCGGTAGAATGGGGCGCCGAGGCGCGCGGCCCTGATCTCGACAAGGGAGATGGGGCGGAAAAGGTCAGCGAGGGCTCCTCCACCGCGGCTGCCGCCCGTGGCGAGGCTGCGCAAGCCGCCGCCGTCCTGTCGCGTGCCGGCGAAGCGAATGGCGCGGACGCGACGCCTGAGGCGCTCGCTGCGGCACGCGCTGAAATCTTCGCCAAGGCGCCGAGGGATCAGAGCGCCTATGTGACGATCCGCGACATCGCCACTCTCGACCGGTGGATATCGGACGCGCGCGAAGCCGGTGTCGTCGGCTTCGACACGGAAACGACCTCGCTCGATGCAATGCAGGCGGACCTCGTCGGCTTCTCGCTGGCGATCGCCGACCACAAGGCCGACCCGACCGGCGCCTCGATCCGGGCGGCCTATGTGCCGCTGATCCACAAGACCGGCGTCGGCGACTTGCTCGGCGGCGGGCTCGCCGAAAACCAGATCCCGACCGCAGAAGCCTTGAGCCGGCTGAAGCGCCTGCTGGAGGACCCTTCGGTCCTCAAGGTCGCCCAGAACCTGAAATACGATTACCTCGTGATGAAGCGGCACGGCATCACCGTCGAAAGCTTCGACGACACGATGCTGATGTCCTACGTCGTCGATGCCGGCAACGGCACCCATGGCATGGACTCGCTGTCTGAGCGCTGGCTGAACCACAAGCCGATCGCCTACAAGGACATCACCGGAACCGGCAAATCCTCGGTGACCTTCGACTTCGTCGATATCGACCGGGCAACCGCTTACGCGGCTGAGGATGCGGACGTCACGCTCAGGCTCTGGCATATCCTGAAGGTTCGATTGGCCGCCAAGGGGCTGACGCGCGTCTATGAGCGGCTGGAGCGACCCCTGGTTGCCGTTCTGGCACGCATGGAAGACCGCGGCATCACCGTCGACCGCCAGATCCTCTCGCGGCTTTCGGGCGAGCTCGCCCAGGGCGCAGCCGGGCTCGAGGACGAGATCTACAAGCTCGCTGGCGAAACCTTCACCATCGGTTCGCCGAAGCAGCTCGGCGATATCCTCTTCGGCAAGATGGGCTTTGCCGGCGGCTCGAAGACCAAGACCGGGCAATGGTCGACCTCGGCACAGGTTCTGGAAGACCTGGCAGCCGAAGGCCACGAACTGCCACGCAAGATCGTCGACTGGCGACAGCTGACCAAGCTCAAGTCCACCTATACCGATGCGCTTCCGGGCTTCGTCCATCCGGAGACGAAGCGCGTGCATACGTCCTATGCGCTTGCCGCCACGACCACCGGCCGCCTGTCGTCGTCCGATCCGAACCTGCAGAACATTCCGGTGCGCACCGCCGAAGGCCGCAAGATCCGCACCGCCTTCATCGCAACGCCCGGCCACAAGCTCGTCTCGGCCGACTACAGCCAGATCGAACTGCGCGTGCTTGCCCATGTTGCGGACATTCCGCAGCTTCGCCAGGCCTTTGCCGATGGCGTCGACATTCATGCGATGACCGCATCGGAAATGTTCGGCGTTCCGGTCGAGGGCATGCCGAGCGAAATCCGCCGGCGCGCCAAGGCGATTAACTTCGGTATCATCTACGGCATCTCCGCCTTCGGCCTTGCCAACCAGCTGTCGATCGAGCGCTCCGAAGCCAGCGACTACATCAAGCGCTATTTCGAGCGTTTCCCCGGCATCCGCGACTACATGGAGGGCACCAAGGTGTTTGCCCGCGAGCACGGCTACGTCGAGACGATCTTCGGTCGCCGCGCCCACTATCCGGACATCCGCTCGTCGATCCCGTCGCACCGTGCCTTCAACGAGCGCGCCGCGATCAATGCGCCGATCCAGGGCTCGGCCGCCGACATCATCCGCCGCGCCATGGTGAAGATGGAGCCGGCGCTGGCCGAGGCGAAGCTTTCGGCCCGCATGCTGCTGCAGGTGCACGACGAACTGATCTTCGAGGTCGAGGACGCCGAGGTCGAAAACACCATTCCGGTTGTCGTCTCGGTGATGGAGAACGCCGCCATGCCGGCGCTCGACATGAAGGTGCCGCTGAAGGTCGATGCGCGCGCGGCGACCAACTGGGACGAGGCGCACTGATCTAGTCGGTGCACACCGGGTTTTTGATGGAAACCTCTCAGAAAACCTCAAAAGCCGAATGCGACGAATCTTGCAGCGCCCGGGGGCATTCCATGCTCCCGGGCGCCTTTCCATCAGGATGATAGAAAGCGTCAGTCGTCGCAGCCGGAACGATTGCCGGCGCGTTCAACTCCTCATAGGCAGCCTTTGGGAAGGGGCTCGAGCCTCATCCGAAACGGCTGCAATCGGAGGAGATCATGGCGCCGAAGACCTTCATTCTTGTCCTGTCCTGCGACGACAAACCCGGCATTGTCGCCGCCGTCACCACGGAGCTTGCCGCCCTTGGCGCAAACATCGCCGAGAGCAACCAGTTCTGGGATACCAAGACCAACAGCTTCTTCATGCGCATCGCCTTCCAGGTTGCAGCGAGCGTTCAGGCTGGTGATGTCGAGCGGGCGCTTCGCCCGGCCGTCGAGCGTTTCCAGATGCGGACCACGCTCACGGATGCTGCGGTCAAGCCGAAGATCCTGGTCCTCGTCTCCAAGTTCGACCATGCGCTCCTGCACCTGCTTTACCAGATCCGTGTCGGCTGGTTGAACGCGGAGGTCGTCGCCATCGTCTCCAACCACGAAGACAGCCGGCGTACGGCTGAAGCCGAAGGGCTCGCCTATCACTGTTGGTCGGTATCGAAGGACAACAAGGCCGAGCAGGAGGAAAGGCTTCTGCGACTGGTCCAGGAGACCGGCGCCGATCTCGTCATCCTTGCCCGCTACATGCAGGTGTTTTCCGACAATCTGTCGAAGCGCCTCTACGGCAAGGCGATCAACATCCACCATTCGTTCCTGCCGAGCTTCAAGGGCGCCAAGCCCTATCATCAGGCGCATGAGCGTGGCGTGAAGCTGATCGGGGCGACGGCGCACTACGTCACGCCGGACCTCGACGAAGGCCCGATCATCGAACAGGAAACCGAACGCGTCAGCCATGCCTTGACGGCGGAAGATTTCGTCGCCACCGGCCGCGATATCGAAAGCCGGGTGCTGGCGCGCGCCGTCAAGCTGCACCTGGAGCGGCGCGTCATGCTCAACGGTCACAAGACGGTCGTGTTCAGCTAGAGGGTTCCGGAAGGCGCCTCATGTAGCCGGTACTCACAGGGGTGCCGGCTACAGCTGTTACAGGCGGGCTACGACGGCGGTCGCGGTAACGGCCGGCGCGCGGAAGCTGGCAAAGAGCCGGCTCAGGCCCTCGCGTCCCTCGGCCGTCAGATCGAAGGTGCGGCCGAACAGCAGCCATTCCGTACAGAGCCCGAGCATCATCCAGTGCAGGGTCCGCGTCGCGGAGGCGGGGGTCCAGGTCTCGTGCATCTGCCCCTTGGCAAGCGCGCGGGAAAAAGCGAGTTCGAGCACGACATTGTGGTGCTCGTCGAGTTCCTTCTGGCGGGCGAGGACCTCGCCCAGGTCGCCGTCGTAATTGGTGCGCAACATGATCGTCAGAATGCGCTGGCGCTGCTCGTCGGCGGCCAGAACATCCAGCCAGTCGCCCATGGCACCTTCGAGGATGGAGAGTGTATCGGCAGCTTCCGCTTCGATCTCGCGGGCGACCATGTCTTCCTGCGGCAAGGGCACAGCGTCGTGCAGCGCGAGGAACAGGTCGGTCTTGTTGGCAAAGTGCCAGTAGATGGCGCCACGGGTCACGCCGGCGGCCTTGGCTATTTCTTCGAGCGTCGTGTTCGAGACGCCCTTTTCGTAGAAGACGCGCTCGGCGGCGCTCAGGATCTTCTGTCTTGTTGCTTCTGCATCGGCCTTTGTTCGGCGCAT
>NZ_LMJM01000052.1:440771-599827 GCF_001429005.1 Ensifer sp. Root954 | reverse complement strand
CCCCGCCAGAGGCGGGCCGTCCAGTCTTGTTTTATTCGGCGGGTGTCGGGTTTTCTGCGGCTGTCGGTGTGTTCTCCACCTTCTTTCGGCTGAAAAGCTTCGTGACGAACACGAAGAAGACAGGAACGAAGAAGATGGCGAGCACCGTTGCCGAGATCATCCCGCCCATGACGCCCGTGCCGATGGCGCGCTGGCTGCCGGAGCTGGCACCCGTGGCGATTGCCAGCGGCAGAACACCGAGCGTGAAGGCCAGCGACGTCATCAGGATCGGCCGGAAGCGAAGATGTGCCGCCTCCAGCGTCGCGTCGATCAGCGACTTGCCCTGCTCACGCAGTTCCTTGGCGAACTCGATGATCAGGATCGCGTTCTTGGCCGAGAGACCGATGATCGCGATCAGGCCGACCTTGAAGTAGACGTCGTTCGGCATGTCGCGCATCATCACGGCGAGCACCGAACCGATGACGCCGAGGGGAACGACCATGATCACCGCCACCGGGATCGACCAGCTCTCATAGAGGGCTGCAAGGCACAGGAACACCAGAAGGCACGACAGCGCGATCAGGAGAGGCGCCTGGGTGCCGGACTGGATTTCCTGCAGCGACTGGCCAGTCCATTCGTAACCGAAACCTGCAGGCAACTGGCCCGCCAGCCGTTGCATCTCGGCGATCGCGTCACCCGAGGAGTAGCCGTGGGCGGCTTCGCCGCTGATACGGACCGACGGGTAGCCGTTGTAGCCGATCGTCTGGGTCGACGCCTTGACCCACTCCACCGTCGCGAAGGCCGACAGGGGCACCATGCCGCCATTGGCGTTGCGGACGTTGAGGTTCAGGAGGTCGGCGGTCTGCATGCGCTGACCTTCGTCCGCCTGCACCGTTACGCGCTGCATGCGTCCGGCATTGGGGAAGTCGTTGACGTAGGACGAGCCGAGGTTGGTCGAGATCGTCGAGTTGATATCGGCGAAGGTCACACCGAAGGTGTTGGCCTTCTCGCGATCGATCGTGACGCTGACCTGAGCCGCATCGGGCATGCCCTCGAAGCGGACGCCGGAGAGCACCTTGCTCTCAGCAGCCATGCCGAGCAGCTGGTCGCGGGCCTGCGACAGCGCCGCCTGGCCGAGACCGCCACGGTCCTGCAGGCGGAACGAGAAGCCGCCGGTGGTGCCGAGGCCCTGGATCGCCGGCGGCGACAGCGCGAAGCTGATCGCATCCTTGATCTGGCTCATCGCCATCGTCGCCCGCATGGCGATCGACTGTGCGGCGTTGTCGGCGTCACGTTCCTTCCAGTCCTTCAGCGTCACGAAGGCGAGCGCTGCGTTCTGGCCGGTACCGAAGAAGGAGAAGCCGTTGATCGCGATGATGCGTTCGACTGCCGTTTCCTGGCCAAAGATCTTCTCGGCCTGCTCCACCACCTCGGTCGTGCGGTTGCCGGTCGCTTCCGACGGCAACTGCATCATGACGATCACGAAGCCCTGGTCTTCGTCCGGAAGGAACGACGACGGCAGCTTCATGAACAGCCAGCCGAGACCGGCGAGCACCGCGACATAGACGATCATGTAGCGACCGGTCCGGTGGACCAGGCGCTTCACGATGCCGCTATAGCCGTGCGACGTCTTGTCGAACGAGCGGTTGAACCAGCCGAAGAAGCCACGCTTGGCGTGATGATGACCCTTCGGAACCTGCTTCAGGAAGCTCGCGCAGAGCGCCGGTGTCAGCGACAAAGCGAGAAGTGCGGAGAACAGGATCGAGACGACCATCGTCAGCGAGAACTGGCGATAGATCACACCGACCGCGCCCGGGAAGAAGGCCATCGGAATGAACACCGAGGCGAGAACCAGCGTGATGCCGATGACGGCGCCGGTGATCTGCTTCATCGCCTTGCGGGTGGCTTCTTTCGGCGTTGCCCCTTCCTCGGACATGATGCGTTCGACGTTTTCGACGACGATGATCGCATCGTCGACGAGAATGCCGATCGCCAGCACCATGCCGAACATGGTCAGAACGTTGATCGAGAAGCCCATCGCCAGCATGACCGCGCAGGTGCCGAGGAGCGCCACCGGCACGACGAGCGTCGGGATGATGGTGTAGCGGATGTTCTGCAAGAACAGGAACATCACGATGAACACCAGCGCGACCGCTTCGACCAGCGTCGAAAGCACCTTCTCGATGGAAACGGCGACGAAGGGCGAGGTGTCGTAGGGAACCGAATATTCGAGGCCCTGCGGGAAGAACTTCGCCAGTTCGTCCATGCGTTCCTTGATGGCGGCCGAGGTCGACATGGCGTTGCCGCTCGGCGAAAGCTGGACGGCGATAGCCGCCGACGGCTTGCCGTTCAGGCGCGTCGAGAAGGCGTAGCTTTCGCCACCGATCTCGATGCGGGCAACGTCGCGCAGGCGGACGGAGGAGCCGTCCGGATTGGCGCGAAGCACGATCGCACCGAACTCTTCGGCGCTTTCGAGCTGACCCTTGACGACGACGGGCGCGCTGATCTGCTGGGTGATCGGGTTCGGCTGTGCGCCGATCGAGCCCGAAGCGATCTGGGCGTTCTGCGCCGTGATCGCATTGGTCACGTCCGCAGCCGTCAGGTTCAGACCCAGCATCTTGTCCGGATCGAGCCAGACGCGCATCGAGCGTTCCGTGGCAAACAGCTGCGCACGGCCGACGCCGGGCACGCGCTGAATTTCGCTAAGCACGTTGCGGCTTAGATAGTCGCCGAGACCGATGGCGTCCATCGAGCCGTCGGTCGAGGTGAGCGCCACGATCATCAGGAAGCCGGAGCCGGCTTCATCGACCTGGACGCCCTGGCGCTTGACCGAATCGGGCAGGCGCGGTTCGACGCGGCGAACGCGGTTCTGGATGTCGACGGCCGCCTGTCCCGGATCGGTGCCCGGTGCAAAGGTGGCGCTGATTTCGACCGAGCCGGAGGCGCTGGAGGTCGACTCGAAATAGAGCAGGCCTTCGACGCCGTTCAGCTCGTCTTCGATCAGTCGCGTGACGCTCTGATAGGTGTCTTGCGACGAGGCGCCGGGGTAGCTCGTGTTGATGGAGATCTGCGGCGGCGCGACGTCAGGATATTGCGATACCGGCAGAAGCGGAATCGCAATGACGCCGGCGACCATGATGAAGATCGCCACCACCCAGGCAAAAATAGGCCTGTCGATGAAAAAACTAGGCATCAATCAAACTCACTTTGTAGCTTCGGCAGGCTTTTCGTCGGCAGCGGCCGTCGTCTGCGCTGCTTCGGCAGTCGGCTTGGCGTCCGGGTTCCAGTCCGTCGGCTCGACGGGAGCACCGGGGCCGATCTTCTGGAAGCCTTCGACGATGACCTTTTCGCCGGCCTTGATGCCGGAGGTCACCTGCCAGCGGGTGCCGATCGTGCGGCCGAGGGTCACGTTGCGGAACTCGACCTTGTTGTCGGCGCCGACGACATAAACCTGCGACTGGCCGGCGTTGTTGCGCTGGACGGCCTGCTGCGGAACGGTGATCGCGTCCTTCTCGACGCCCTGCTGCACAAGTACGCGAACATACATGCCGGGAAGCAGGTCGTTGTCGGGGTTCGGGAATTCGCCGCGCAGGGTCACCTGGCCGGTCGTCGCGTCGACGGCGGCTTCCGAGAACAGGAGCTTGCCCTTGTGCTCATAGGTGGTGCCGTCGTCGAGCACGAGCTGGACTTCGGCTTCCTCGCCGTCGCCGTTCATCATCTGGCCGTCCTCGAGCGCCTTGCGCAGGCGGATGAGGTCGGTCGCCGACTGGGTGAAGTCGGCGTAGAGCGGGTCGAGCTGCTGGATCGTCGCGAGATTTTCCGAGCTGTTGGTGCTGACGAGCGCGCCTTCGGTGATCAGCGCACGGCCGATGCGGCCGCTGATCGGTGCCGTCACGTCGGCATATTGCAGGTCGAGCTTGGCCGCAGCGAGGCCGGCTTCGGCGATCGCGACATCGGCGTCGGCGGTAGCTAGCAGCGCAGCCGCATCTTCCAGCTGCTGCGCGGCGACGACGTTCGCCTTCTTCAGCTGCTCCTGGCGATCGGCCTTCTGCTGGGCCTGCTGGCGAATGGATTGGGCGCGCCGAAGCGTTGCCTCTGCCTTTTCGACCTGGACGCGGAAGGGCGCGGGATCGATGCGGTAGAGCACGTCACCGGCATTGACCTTGGAGCCCTGCTGGAAGACGCGTTCGACGACAATGCCGGAAACGCGCGGACGGACCTCGGCGACACGGGTCGCGGCGATGCGGCCCGGAAGCTCGTTGGTGATCGGCAGGGTTTCGGTCTTGGTCGTGAAGACCGCGACGGCGGACGGTGGGAATGCGGCGGCGCCCTGTTGTGCTTCCTCTTTCTGGCAGCCGGAAAGAAGAATCACAGTTGCCAAGGCGGCGGCCAGTGTCGGTCGGTTCATGCGCATAGCGATGTCCATATTCGGTGACCGCAGGCGACAGGTGCATCTCGCAAGGTGCCCGTGCGGTCCGGAAGTGAAGGGGAGCGAGACCGGTATTGCTTGGGGAAAATACCGGAAAGCTAATATACAAACACAAATGTATGTTAAATCGCTTTGCAGCGCAACAGAGTCATTCAGCACGGCTATTCAAAAAATAAATAAGCCGCCACAAGGGGTTAGTCCCGTGGCGGCTGGTTTTCACGCAGCTGTGATGAGGCCTTAGCCTCAAAACGGATCAGGCGAGGACGCGGTCGTCGTCGCCGAAACGGTGCATGGCACCGACCGTCGGCGTCGCATAAACGATGTCGTCAGGCGCGTAGCGATGTTCGCCGAAGAGGCGGACGGTGATGGTGCCGACCTGCTCGGAATCGATATAGACGATGGTGTCGGCGCCGAGGTGCTCGACATGCACGACCTTGCCCTTCCAGTCGCCGCTCTCGCGTGAAAGCGCCATGTGCTCCGGGCGGATGCCGATCGTCTTGGCTTTGACATCCCCGAGCCGGGCGCCCTCGATGAAGTTCATCTGCGGCGAGCCGATGAAGCCAGCGACGAAGACGTTGGCCGGGCGATTGTAGAGATCCATCGGCGAGCCGATCTGTTCGATCTGGCCGGCGTTGAGGACGACGATCTTGTCGGCGAGCGTCATCGCCTCCACCTGGTCGTGGGTCACGTAGATCATCGTTGCCTTCAGGCTTCGATGCAGCCGGGCAATCTCAAGCCGGGTGTTGACGCGCAGCGCCGCGTCTAGGTTCGAAAGCGGCTCGTCGAACAGGAAGAGCTTCGGTTCGCGCACGATCGCGCGGCCGATCGCCACGCGCTGACGCTGGCCGCCCGAAAGCTCCGCCGGGCGACGGGCGAGGTAGGGATCGAGCGACAGCATGTTCGCTGCCTTGCCGACCTTGTCCTCGATCTCCGCCTTCGGAGCGCCGGCCTGTTTCAGGCCAAGGCCCATATTGTCCTTCACCGACAGGTGCGGATAGAGCGCGTAGGACTGGAACACCATGGCGATGCCGCGCTTGGCGGGCGCCACGTGGCCGACTTCCGTGCCGTCGATCTGCACGCTGCCGGAGGTCGCGTCCTCGAGACCGGCGATGGTGCGCAGCAAGGTCGACTTGCCGCAGCCCGACGGGCCGACGAAGATGACGAACTCGCCGTCCTTCACCTCGAGGTCGATGCCCTTCAGCACCTCATGGCTACCGTAGGCCTTGCGGATGGATTTGAGTTGAAGCGATCCCACCTGGTTGCCCCCTTTAAAGTTTGACTGGTCTGCCGGTGCGCACGCTTTCGTCTGCGGCGAGGCAGATGCGTAGCGACTGCACGGCGTCGTTCATGTGACGGTCGAGGTCGATGTTTTCGCGAATGGCCTTCAGCACATAGGCCTGCTCGCGGTCGCAGAGTTCCTGGTGGCCGGGCTCGCCGTCCATCTTCAGGTCCTCGTCGGCTTTCAGGAAACGGCCATCGGGACCGGTTTCGGCATTGTGCAGCCGGATCACCGCGGTTTTGGTGTGCATGTCGATGTCGTCGGACTTGGCATTCTGGTCCATGACGATCGACACCGATCCCTTCGGCGACATCACGTCCTTCACGAAGAAGGCGGTTTCCGAGATCATCGGCCCCCAGCCGGCTTCGTACCAGCCGGCCGAACCATCCTCGAAGATCACCTGCAGGTGGCCGTAATTGTACATGTCGGGCGCGATCTCGTCAGAGAGGCGGAGCCCCATGCCGCGCACTTCCACCGGCTTGGCGTCGGTGATCTGGCACATGACGTCGACATAGTGCACGCCGCAATCGACGATCGGCGACGTCGTCTTCATCAGCGACTTGTGCGTCTCCCAGGTCGGGCCGCTGGACTGCTGGTTCAGGTTCATGCGGAAGACATAGGGACCGCCGAGCTTGCGCGCTTCGGCGATCAGCCGGATCCACGAGGGGTGATGGCGCAGGATGTAGCCGATCACCAGCTTGCGGCCGTGCTTCTTCGCAGCCGCGACGACGCGCTCGGCGTCGGCGACGGTGGTTGCGAGCGGCTTTTCGACGAAGACGTCGGCGCCGGCCTCGAACGCCATGACCGCAAAGTCCGCATGGCTGTCAGAATAGGTGCAGATCGAGCAGAGCTCGGGCTTCAATTCGGCCAGGGCCGTCTTGAAGTCCGGATGGATCGTGTAGCCGCTCAGTTCCTCCGGCAGCGGCACCTTCGAGCGGTTGACGAGGCCGACGATCTCGAAGCCGGGATTGTTGTGATAGGCGAGCGCATGGCTGCGCCCCATGTTGCCGAGCCCCGCGACGAGGACCCGGACCGGTTTGCTGCTTGCACTCACTTGACTGCTCCTGCCGTGATGCCGCGGATCAGTTGCCGCGAGAAGATGACGTAGAGGACGAGAACCGGAAGGATGGCGAGCGACAGCGCCGCCAGAACCGCGTTCCAGTTGGTGACGAACTGGCCGATGAAGATCTGCGAGCCGAGCGTCACGGTCTTGGTGGTTTCCGCCGGTGCGAGGATCAGCGGGAACCAGAGGTCGTTCCAGATCGGGATCATCGTGAAGACCGCGACGGTTGCCATGGCCGGACGGACGAGCGGCAGAACCAGGCGGAAGAAGATCGAATACTCCGACAACCCGTCGATGCGCCCGGCGTTCTTCAAGTCATCCGAGACCGTGCGCATGAACTCCGAGAGAATGAAGATTGCGAGCGGCAGGCCTTGGGCCGTATAGACGAGGATCAGTGCCGTCAGCGTGTTGACGAGGTTGGCAGCGACCATGCCCTGCAGAATTGCGACGGTGCCGAGACGGATCGGGATCATGATGCCGATCGCGAGATAAAGGCCCATCAGCGTGTTGCCACGGAAGCGGTATTCCGACAGCGCGAAGGCGGCCATCGCCCCGAAGAGCAGAACCAGCGCGATCGAGACGATCGTGACGATGAAGCTGTTCTGGAAATAGGTGGCGAAGTCGCCCTGGCCGAGGACGGTCTGATAGCCGATCAGGCTGAAGGTCTGCGGCGTCGGGATCGTCAGCGGCGCCCGAAAGATCGCGTTGCGATCCTTGAACGAGTTGATGATCGTCAGGAACACCGGAAACAGCGAGATGAGCGTGTAGGCGATGAGCGCTGCATGCACGAAGCCGGTGCGGAGAAATGAATCGCGTACTTTCGACATCTCCGGTCTCCTCAGAACTGGTAGCGGCGCATGCGGCGCTGAATGACGAAGAGGTAGAGCGAGACGCCGGCGAGGATGATGAGGAACATCACCGTGGCGATCGTCGCGCCCATCGAGCGGTCGCCGAGCTGCAGCTGGAAACCGAAGAAGGTGCGGTAGAGCAGCGTACCGAGAATGTCGGTCGAGCCGTCGGGACCGGCAAGCGCGCCCTGCACCGTGTAGACCAGGTCGAAGGCGTTGAAGTTGCCGACGAAGGTCAGGATCGAGATGATGCCGATGGCCGGCAGGATCAGCGGCAGCTTGATCTTCCAGAACTGGCTCCAGCCGGTGACGCCGTCGCATTCGGCAGCCTCGATTACCTCATCCGGAATGTTGAGCAGGGCGGCATAGATCAGCATCATCGGGATGCCGACATATTGCCAGACCGAGATCAGCGACACGGTGATGAGCGCCGAGCCCGGCTTGCCGAGCCAGGGGGCAAACAGCGACTTTAGGCCGACGAGGTCGAGCATGCCGGGTGCCACGCCCCAGATCGGCGACAGGATCAGCTTCCAGATGAAGCCGACGATCACGAAGGAGAGCAGCGTCGGCAGGAAGATCGCCGTGCGGTAAAAGGTGACGAAGCGCAGCTTCGGGATCGACAACATGGCGGCGAGCGCAACGCCGATCGGGTTCTGCACGCACATGTGGATGATGAAGAAGATGACGTTGTTCTTCAGCGCATTCCAGAAGTCGTGCGCCCAGCGCTCTTCGCCAAACAGCGTCTGGAAATTCGCAAGGCCGACAAAGGTCGACTGGCCGTCGACCGTGTTGAACAACGAAAGCCTGAGCGTCTCGATCAACGGCAGGATCATCACCGCCGAATAGACCAGGAAGGCCGGCAGCAGGAAGACGAGGATGTGCCAGCGTTTCGGCCGCCTTGCGGTCGGCTGTCCCTCTTGCACTGAAAGAGCGTCACTCATGGATCCATCCGTTTCTAGAAGACCGGTCCCCAGACAATCATGATGCGCACCGGCGCCACGCGGCCGGTCGCGCCGCATGCCGTCTGCCCCTTTATCGAGGGCTCATGACGAAGGTTAAGTCTATCGCGTTCTTTTGCAAACGACTGCGTCGGTGGCCTCCCACTGTGGGAGGCCGGTGACGCTTCGGCTGGGGGAGTGCCGTGATTCGGCATGTCGCCCCGCCCGGTCCCTACGGCATCCTTAAATCCATCCGGCTAAAGGTGCTCTATGCACGTCCAGAACGTGCGGCGCTGTAGGGCCGACCCTCCCCAAGAAGGGGAGGGAACCTGTTGCGCTTACGTCTTACTTCGCCGGCTTGTACCAGGCGTCGAGGCCCTTCTGCAGCTTCTCGGCGGCAACCTCAGGCGTATCCGTGCCGTTGATCACGTTGGCCGATTCGACCCAGGTCTCATTTTCCAGGCTCGGGGTGCCGCGTGCCAGGATCTGGTAGGTCGAGCGGATCGTCGGCTTGCACTTTTCGCGCCAGGAGACGAATTCCTGGGCGAGCGGATCGGTCATCTTCACCGGGGTCGAGTTGAGGCTGAAGAAGCCCGGCAGTGCGTTGGCGTAGATGTCGGCGAACTCAGGCGAAGCAACCCAGGTCAGGAAGGTCTTGGCCTGCTCGGCATGTGCGCTCTTGGCATTGAGGCCGATACCGATGTCGTTGTGGTCCGAAATGTAGCAGGTGTCGCCAGCGTTTTTGACCGGCGGCGGGAAGGCGCCCATCTTGAACTGAGCCTGGGTGTTGAACAGGCCGATCTCCCACGAGCCGGCCGGATAGATGGCGGCACGGCCGAGGGTGAACAGGTTCTGGCTGTCCGGATAGGTCTGGGCTTCGAAGCCGTCGCCGAGATAATCCTTCCACTTGGCAAGAACGCGGTAGGGCTCGACCCACGGCTCATCGGTCAGCTTCTGCTCGCCCTTGATCAGCGCGGCGCGGCCTTCCTCACCCTTCCAGTAGTTCGGGCCGATGTTCTGGTAGCCCATGGTTGCGGCTTCCCAGAGATCCTTGGTGCCCATCGCCATCGGGATGTAGTTACCGTCGGCCTTGATCTTGTCGAGGGCAGCGAAGAATTCCGCTTCCGTCGTCGGGATCTGGATGCCGAGCTGGTCGAAGGCGTCCTTGTTGTAGATGAAGCCGTGGATGACCGATGCCATAGGCACGCAGAAGGTGGCCTTGCCGTCATCGGTGGTCCAGGCGGACTTGGCGACCGGCGAGAAGTTTTCCATGCCCGGCAGGCTCGTCAGGTCGGCGAGGTGCTTCTTGTTGTAAAGTTCGAGCGAGACGTCGAACGGACGGCAGGTGACGAGGTCGCCTGCGGAGCCGGCGTCGAGCTTGGCGTTGAGCGCGGCATTGTATTCGGTCGGTGCCATCGGGGCGAACTTGACCTTGATGCCCGGGTTCTTGGCTTCGAAGGCCGGGATCAGCTTTTCCTGCCAGATCGCCAGGTCGTCGTTGCGCCAGCTTTCGATGGTCAGCGTCACGTCCTCGGCGTGCGCCAGCCCGGCCGTGCCGAGAATGCTCGACGCAAGCAGCAGGCCCTTGATAGTCGTACGGGTCATTCAGCTTCTCCCTCTTATGTTGCGCCGTTTTGGCGCGGTTTGAATCCCAGGCTTATGTCAGGCCGTGACGATATCGATCGCCCGGCGCAGGTTCTGTCTGGCCTCTTTCAGTGCCGCCTCCGCGACCGCAACGTCCTTCGCGCCAGAGGCGAGAAGGATTGCGACCTTGACCGAGCCGGAGGCCATGTTGATCAGCCGGCCGGCCTCGCCAGCGCTGATGCCGGTAATGTCGGTAACGATGCGGATTGCGCGGCCGTGCAGCTTGATATTGTCGGCGCGCAGGTTGACCATGTGGCCGTCGAGGACGTGCCCGAGTTGAATGCCGACCAGCGTCGAGAACATGTTGAAGGCGATCTTCTGCGCGGTACCGGCACCCATGCGCGTCGAACCGGAAACCACTTCCGGGGGCGTCTGCAGAAGGATCGAAACGTCGGCGTCCTTGAACAGCGCCGCACCAGGATTGTTGGCGACAGCGATCACCTTGGCGCCCAGCTTGCGGGCCTCGTCGGCCGCGGCGAGCGCGTAAGGGGTGGAGCCGCTGGCGGAAACGGAAACAAGGCAGTCGCCCGCGCCGATGCCGGCCTTGCGGACGTCGTTGCGGGCAAGGTCCATGTCGTCTTCATAGCCGCCCGCAAGGTCGCTCAGGCTGGCGGTGCCGCCGGCAAGCAGAACGACGATCTGGTCCTGGGGAATGCCGTAGGTGCCGGGCAGTTCGAGCGCATCGGCCATGGCCATCAGGCCGGAACTGCCAGCGCCCGCATAGGCGAGACGCCGGCCGGATGCGAGGGATTCGGCCGCGAGCGATGCGGCAGCCGCAATCGACTCGATCGCCGCGTCGACGGCCTTGGCGGCCGCCTGCTGGCCGGACGCGAGCAGCCGGAGCGCCAGCGCCGGATGCATAAGATCCAGGCCCTTGGCGTTGTCGTGGCGCTCTTCGGTCTTGGCTGACGGCATGGGTTGTATCTCCTCTTGGTCAAATTAATGCCAAAAAAATACCAATTGTCCAGCAGAATTTAAGTTTTGACGTCTTAAAAAACTAAACAGCTAAATTAGCCATTGAATTTCAACGTATTGCAACGAAAACGAAACTGCAGACGGATTCAGGCTTGGTTATTGGTATTTTTTTGGTATCCTCAATGAGCGGAGGTACTCATGACAAATTACCTGATCGGAATCGATGGCGGCGGAACGAGCTGCCGGGCTGCTGTGGCATCGGCGGACGGGCGCATTCTCGGGCGCGGCAAGGCGGGTGCGGCCAATATCCTGACAGACCCGGAAACCGCGCTTGCCAATATCGGTGAGGCCGCACGCGCCGCCTTTATGGAAGCGGGCCTTGATCCCCAGGGCATAACCGCTGCCAAGGCGATCGTCGGTGTCGCCGGGCACAATGTCGGCGACGCCGTGCATTATGTTAAGCGCCGCCTGCCGTTCGCCGCAGCCGATATCGAATCCGATGGCTTGATTGCCCTTCAGGGCGCGCTCGGCAATCGTGACGGTGCGGTCGCTATTCT
Organism: Ensifer sp. Root954; assembly: GCF_001429005.1. Taxonomy (NCBI): domain Bacteria; kingdom Pseudomonadati; phylum Pseudomonadota; class Alphaproteobacteria; order Hyphomicrobiales; family Rhizobiaceae; genus Ensifer; species Ensifer sp. Root954. Next base: position 588,175 of record NZ_LMJM01000052.1, on the reverse strand, counting down.
CGGTACCGGCAGCATCTATATCCTTCGCCAGGGCGAAACCGTCAGCTATGTCGGCGGCTGGGGCTTCACCATCGGCGACCATGGCAGCGGTGCACGCATCGGCCATGCGCTTCTGCAGGAAAGCCTGCTTGCCTTCGACAATATTCATGAAGCCTCGGCGGTCACCGACAGCGTCCTTGCCGAATTCAACAACGAGGCGCGCGACGTCGTCGATTTCGCCCGCCTCGCCAAGCCCGGGGAATTCGGCCGCTATGCGCCGCGTGTTTTCGAAGGCGCCGCCGCCGGCGACCCGGTTGCCGTGCGCATCCTGAAAGCCGCTGCCCTCACAGTGGATGAGGCGCTTGATGTCGTCGTTGCAAGAGGCTGCGAAAGATTGTGCCTTCTTGGCGGATTGGCGCCGCTCTATCGCCCCTGGCTTGCCGATCGGCATCAGGCCCTGCTCGTCGAGGCGGAAGCCGACGCGCTGACCGGATCGGTCGCCGTTGCCGCCCAGCGTTTCGGCACCCAGGCGAGGGCAGGCGCATGACGCACCAGCTCGCTTCCATTCTGCCGCTCGAGGGTCTGCAGTCCGGAGGGTCGGGGCCGCTCTATCTCAAGCTTCGGCAATCGCTCGAAGACGCGATCCAGTCGGGCAAGTTGAACCACGGCGACGCTCTGCCGCCCGAGCGTGATCTTGCCGACTACGCCAACATCAGCCGCGTCACCGTGCGCAAGGCGGTGGACGATCTCGTGCGCGACGGCCTGCTGGTTCGCCGCCACGGCTCCGGCACCTTCGTCGTCAAGCCGGTCTCCAAGGTGCAGCAGTCGCTCTCGCGGCTGACCTCGTTCACGGAAGACATGGCGCGCCGCGGCCTGAACACCCATGCCCGCTGGCTGGAGCGCGGCCTGTTTCACCCCTCTCCGGATGAGATGATGGCGCTCGGCCTTCCGGCCGACGCGCTGGTTGCCCGGCTCGGGCGCCTGCGCATCGCCGACGACATGCCGCTTGCCATCGAGCGCGCCAGCATTTCGGCGGAGTTCCTGCCGGACCCGCAGGCCGTCACCTCGTCTCTCTATACTGCGCTCGACAAGACCCGCTCGCGACCGGTTCGCGCCGTGCAGCGCATCTCCGCCTGCAACATCAAGGATCCGGATGCCTCGATGCTCGGCGTCGCCGTCGGTTCGGCCGGCCTTTCCATCGAACGTGTCTCCTATCTCGCATCGGGACGCGTCGTCGAATTCACCCGCTCGCTCTACCGGGGCGATGCCTATGACTTTGTCGCGGAACTGACGCTGTCGGAATCCTAAAAGCGACGGCTCCGCCAAGAAAGGGAATTGACCATGCAGACCAATATGCGCCGAGAAATCGACGAGATCCCCGAAGCCGCCCAGCGTCTGCTGGAACGCTCCGCCGACCAGCTCAAGGCGGCCGGCGCCGCACTGCGCGCCAAGGATCCGGCCTTCCTCGTCACTATCGCCCGCGGCTCCTCCGACCATGCGGCGCTGTTCCTCAAATATGCGATCGAGCTGCAAGCCGGCGTGCCCGTCGCTTCGCTCGGCCCGTCGCTCGCCTCGATCTACGGTGCCAAGCTGAAGCTCGGCGGTGCCGCGGCGATCGCGATTTCGCAGTCGGGCAAGAGCCCGGATATCGTCGCCATGGCAAAGGCTGCGACCGATGCCGGCGCGGTCTCGATCGCGCTCACCAACACGCTGCCGTCGCCGATTTCAGAGGCCTGCACCAACCCGCTCGACATCTTGGCCGGTCCGGAAATCGCCGTTGCCGCCACGAAGTCATACGTCAATTCGATCGTCGCCGGCCTTGCCGTGCTCGGCGAATGGACCGGCGACGCTGCACTTCAGCGCGCGGTCGCCGACCTGCCGAACCAGTTTGCCAAGGCCGTGAAGCTCGACTGGCAGGCCTTTGCCGACGATCTCGGCGAAGCCGAATCGCTCTATGTGCTTGGCCGCGGCCCGGCGCTCGCCATCGCCAGCGAAGCGGCGCTGAAGTTCAAGGAAACCTCCGGCATGCATGCGGAAGCCTATTCGGCGGCCGAAGTGCTGCACGGACCGGTGGCGCTCGTCGGCGCCAAGTTCCCGGTGCTGACGCTTGCAGCCCGTGATGCGGCCGAGACGTCGGTTGCCGGCATTGCCGACGGTATGGCGGAAAAGGGCGCGGTGGTTCATGCTACCTCGAACCTCGCCGCCAAGGCCAAGCGCCTGCCGTTCGTCGAGACCGGTCACCCGATCACCGACGCGCTGACGCTGATCCTGCCGTTCTACGGTTTCGTCGAGGCCTGGTCGCGTTCGCGCGGTCTCAATCCCGATGCGCCGGCAAGCCTCAAGAAGGTAACGGAGACGAGATGAGCGAGAGGAAGGCAATCACCGGCGCCCGCCTGTTCGACGGCGTCGAATGGCACGACGGCTGCGCCCTCGTCATCGAAGCTGGTCGCGTCAAGGCGATCGTGGCGTCGGCCGACATTCCCGCCGGCGCCGAACGGATCGATGCCCACGGCATGCTGCTGGTGCCGGGTTTCATCGACCTGCAGGTCAACGGCGGCGGTGGTGCGCTTCTGAACGAGGAGCCGACCGTCGAAGGCATCCGGCAGATCTGCTCGGCCCATGCCAAGTTCGGCACCACGGCGCTTCTGCCGACGCTGATCACCGATACGCGCGAAATCCGAAGCGCCACCATCAAGGCCGGCCTTGAGGCAAAGGCGGCCGGTGTGCCCGGTTTCCTCGGGCTGCATCTCGAAGGCCCGCATCTTTCGGTCGCGCGCAAGGGTGCTCATGATCCGAAACTGATCCGGTCGATGGACGATGCCGATCTCGCCGAAATGCTCGATTGCGCCAAGGCGCTCGGTGTCCTGATGGTGACTGTGGCGCCGGAAAACGCCACGAGGGAGCAGGTAAAGGCGCTCGCCGATGCCGGTGCCGTCGTCAGCCTCGGCCACACGGATGTCGGCTATGAAACTGCGGTCGCCTACGCCAAGGCGGGTGCACGTACCGTCACTCACCTCTTCAATGCCATGAGCGGTCTCGGCCATCGCGAGCCGGGCGTGGTCGGTGCTGCGCTTGCCACCGGCACGCTGCATGCGGGCCTGATTGCCGACGGCTATCACGTCGAGCCGGCGTCGATGGGCGTGGCGCTGCGCGCCAAGGTGGGGCCGGGCCAGATCTTTCTCGTCACGGACGCGATGTCGCCGATCGGCACCGACATGAAGAGCTTCCAGCTCAATGGCCGCGAAATCCTGCGCGAAGGTGGCCGCTTGACGCTTGCCGACGGCACGCTTGCCGGCGCCGACATCGACATGCTGTCTTCGGTGCGCTTCGTGCACGAGAAGCTTGGCCTCCCGGTCGAGGAAGCCCTTCGCATGGCGTCCGCCTATCCGGCCGATGCCATGGGGCTTGCCACTCACAAGGGACGGCTGAAGCCCGGAGCGGACGCCGATTTCGTGTTGCTCACGCCTGAACTCGGCATGGGCTCCACCTGGATTGGCGGCGACCAGGTCTACGCAGCCTGATTGCCGCTTACGAGAAGATTTGACAAGAAGACCCGGAAAGCGCTCCGCTCTCCGGGTCTTTCCTATGAGGGAAGGAAAGGCGCCGATCAGCGCGGGCTGCGGGCCGCAAGCTTCACCTTCATCGCCCGCACCGTCTCCGGATCGGTGCGGCGCCGATCGGAAGAAACGAACCCCATATCGACCAAGCGTGGATCCTGAGCCGGCTCACTAATCGAGCAGGAGGAGTGCACCTCGCTGACCGTGAGGTGATCGAGCAGAGCGTCGACCGTCTTCAGCGTGACGCCGGATCCCGGCATGATCGACAGCCTGGCCTTGGCAAGGCCGATGATTTCGCTAAGGCGGTCGATCGCCTGCGGCGCGCTCCTGGCCCCGCCTGAGGTGAGAATGCGCTCGAAGCCAAGGTCGACTGCGATTTCCATCGCCTCGGCGAAATCCGGGACGAGGTCGAAGGCCCGGTGCAGCGTCATGCCGAGTCCGGCCGCATGGCCGCTGAGCTTGGTGAGCATCGACGTGTCGAGCCGGCCATCGGCAAGCGAGGCGCCGAGCACGACGCCGGCCAGACCGGCATCCCGCACCGCGTCGATATCGCGGCGCATCGCGTCGAGGTCAGCGGTTGAGAAAATGAAGTCGCCGGGCCGCGGCCGGATCATCGCGTAGACGGGCACTCGTGGCGGGCCAGCCAGCGCCATAAGGCCGGGATTGGGCGTGAGGCCACCGACGGAAAGGGCGGCGCAAAGCTCGATCCGGTCGGCGCCGCCTTCGATGGCCGCGTAAAGCCCGTCGGCATCGTCGACGCAGACTTCGAGTTTGATGTCGCTCATGCCTTGTCTCCTGAAAGCCCGAGCAGCGCCGCGCCGATGAGGCCGGGCTCGATCCGGCATTCGCCGCGCACAACCAACGGCCGGTCGAACCGCCGCAGAATCCGGCTACGCACCGCCTTGTCGATCTCGGCGAGCAGTTCCTCGGCATTGGAAAGGCCGCCGCCGACGGGCACGATCGTCGCACCCGTGATGTTGATGACGAGCGCCAGCGGTGAGCTGACGAGATCGACGAGCAGGTCGACCGTGCGTTTCGCCTCGGCGTCGCCAACCTTCCAGGCCTCGATGATCTCGTGGCTCGAAAGCGTCTTGCCATGGGCCGTCTGGTGCAGCCGTTCCAGCCCGCGGGCGCCGCCGACGGTATCGACGCAGCGCTTCTGGCCGCAGCCGCAGGCATAGGCGGAAATCGCCATTGGTGGATCCCCGGCCTCCGACGCGATCGCCGGGCCATGGCCCCATTCGCCGGCGAATCCGCCATCGGCATTGATCAGCCGGCCGTCGATGACAAGGCCGCCGCCGACCCCGGTGCCGAGGATGGCACCAAAGACGATGCGATGACCGCGCCCTGCACCCGCTCCGGCCTCGGCCAGCGCAAAACAGTCGGCGTCATTGGCGATCTTCACCGGCAGATGCAGCGCCGCCTCGAGTTCAGCAACCAGTTCGAGCCCGTCGATGCAGGGAATGTTGGCGCATTTGATGCGCCGCGTCTCGGGATCGATCACGCCGGTGATCGAGATCGCCACGCAGTCCGGGTGTCCGCCCGCTTCGTCCAGAACCGATTCGAGCGCCTGCACGAACTGGCGGAAATTGGTAAGCGGCGTGGTTCGGCGCGGCAACGGAAAGATCCGGTCGCGCGAATGCACGATCGCGCCTTTGATTGCAGAGCCGCCGATATCGAAACAGACGATCATGCCTCACCCCGGATGATCGCCTCGGCCGAAAGCGCCACCGAAAGCAGCCGGTCGTCCTGGTGATGCGGGGCCGCAAGCTGGAAGCCGACCGGCATTTCCGCCGCCCCGAGCCCGCAAGGAATGGAGATGCCGCAGAAATCCAGGAAGTTGCCGATCGAGGTGTTGCGCAGCGTCTTGCCGTTGATCTTGAAGAACAGCTCGTCGTCTTCGAGAAGCGGCGCGATCGGCGGGGCGACATGGGGCAGCGTCGGGTGGGCGATGAGTTCGTTCGGCTTCAGACTTTCGACCGTCTCGTGGATCAGCTGGTCGCGCGCGTCGAGGAGCGCGATGTAGTCGGGCATGGAGATCTTCTCGCCGAGCCGCGTGCGGGCGACGACGCGTGGATCCATCGCGTTGGCCTCCGGCCCGGCCAGACGCTCGCGGTGCAGCGCATAGGCCTCCGCCGTCACCAGGGCGCCGTGGCGGGCCATCAGCCCGAACACCGCCGAGAAGGATGGAAAAGCGCGGCGGCTGACGGCAACGCCCGCCTTCTCGAGCCGCTTGATCGCGTCCTCGAAGGCCTCGACGACTTCCGGCTCCGCATCGTCGAACACCACTGTTTCCGGGATCACCAGCGCGATGCTCGAGAGGTCGGCGCGGCGCACGGTCGGCGCCGTCAGCCCGTGCATGGCGGCGTCCACCCAGACGGCATCCTGTACCGTGTGGCAGAGTGGCCCGAGCGAATCGAGGCTTTCAGCCAGCGGAAAAATGCCCTTCATCGCATAGCGGCCGCGCGTCGCCTTGTAGCCGACGATGCCGGTGAAGGCTGCGGGAATGCGGACAGATCCGCCGGTGTCGGTACCGATGGCCGCCGGCACCAGTCCGGCCGCAACCGCGACCGCCGAGCCCGACGACGAGCCGCCGGGAATGCGCTCGACGTCGGTGGCCGCCGGGTTGCGCGGCGTGCCGTAGTGCGGGTTGAGGCCAAGGCCGGAGAAGGCGAATTCACTAAGGTTGGTGCGACCGACACTGACCATGCCGGCGGCGGAAACGGCGGCGACCACAGGCGCGTCGCTCGTTGCCGGCGCGTTCGTCCGAAGCACGGCCGAGCCGGCGGTCGTAACGTTGCCGGCGGTGTCGAACAGGTCCTTCCAGGCGACCGGCAGGCCGTCGAGCAGACCGAGCGACCGCCCGGCCCTCAGACGCTTCGAGGCAGCCTCCGCATCCCGCGTCGCGCGCTCCGGCGTCAGCTCGACAAAGATGGCGTAATCGCCGTGTGCGTCGATCGCCGCATAGGTTTCCTTGGCGAGCTCCACCGGATCCAGCTTGCCGCTCTGCACCAGCACTGAAAGGCTGGCGAGTGTCTTTTGTTCTGTCATGTCATCCTCCGCGGAGCGCTGCTGCCGGCATCCCGTATGTCTACAATATCGCCGCTCCCGGCGTTTTCCATGCTTCCCTTAGACGAGGCGCATGAATCTTGCATAAAGACGGGTGCCTGCCGGGACTATCTTGTCGCCGGTAGCGCCTCTGCCTACATGCACCATCGAACCTTGGCCCATGCTGGAGAGCGATGATGATCCTGGACGCGGCGCGACTGTCGCTTGCCAATCTGTTTGCACCCGAGACCCGATCGGTCTTCTGGAAGGTGCTGGGCCTGACGATCCTTGCGCTTGTCGCCCTGTGGTTTGCGGTGCGCGAAGTGTTCATCTGGCTCGCCTTGCCCTGGATCGACACGCTGATGCCGGGCACACCCGTCTGGGCCGGCTGGCTGACCTTCGTGCTCGGCATCTTCGCAAGCCTTGGCCTGGCCCTGGCGCTCGCCCTGCTTCTTGCGCCCGTCACCGCACTGATCGCCGGCTTCTTCCTCGATGACGTCGCCGACGTCATCGAGAAGCGTGACTATCCGAACGAGCCCCCAGGACGGCCGCTGCCGCTCGGCGAGGCGGTTGCCGGCTCACTGAAGTTCCTGGGCGTCGTGATCCTCGGCAACCTCCTGGCGCTGGTGCTGCTGCTCGTTCCGGGCGTCAATCTCGTCGCCTTCTTCCTGGTCAACGGTTATCTGCTCGGCCGCGAATTCTTCGAGTTTGCGGCGATGCGCTATCGCGCGCCGGCGGAAGCGCGGCTCTTCCGGGAAAAGCACCGCTCGACCGTCTTTCTCGCCGGTCTGCTGCTCGCGGGCTTCTTGGCTGTGCCCTTCGTCAACCTTTTGACGCCGCTCTTTGCCGCCGGCCTGATGGTGCACCTGCACAAGCGTCTTTCGGCTAGGGATCCCGGGTTCTCGCTGCGTGTGGCGGCGAAGGCATAAGGCCTTGCTTGACATAAGGCCGGCTGTGGCCAATCTGCCGGCAAACGGCGCCGCGCGCCCATGGAGTTTGCAAGAATGAGCAACACCGACGAACGGATCACCCGCCTCGAGGAGACCGTGGCCCATCAGGCCAAGACCATCGAGGAGCTTTCCGATCAGCTTGCCGAGCAATGGAAGGTGGTCGAGCAGGCGCGCGCCAAGCTCGACCGGCTGACTGAAAGGTTCCTGACGCTCGAAGAGCAGTCGCTCGACGCGCCGGCAATCACGAAGCCGCCGCATTACTGATCGCCGCGCTCACGTCAGGACCAGCAAAAAAATGGCCGCCGGTCCAATGAACCGGCGGCCTTTTTCATGACGCAAGCGCTGCTCTTAGTAAGGGCAGGACTCGTCGCTCATGTAGTCGTGGACCTGGACCTTGCCGGCAATGATTTCGGCTTTCACCTTTTCCACCGCGTCGAGCATCTCGGGCGTGATCAGCGCCTTGTTGTTGTCGTCGAGCGCGTAGCCGACGCCGTCTTCCTTGAGGCCGAGGTTGGAAATACCGAACTCGAACTTGTCGTTCTTGGCTGCCGTGAAGGCTTCGTAGACGGCGACGTCGACGCGCTTCAGCATCGAGGTCAGGACCTTGCCCGGCTGCAGGGCGTTCTGGTTGCTATCGACGCCGATGCCGAGCTTGCCCGCATCTGCGGCTGCCTGCAGAACGCCGACACCGGTGCCGCCCGCTGCGTGGTAGACGACATCCGAGCCCTGGTCGATCTGGGACTTGGCGATTTCGCCGCCCTTGACCGGGTCGTTCCAGGCGTCCGGCGTCGTGCCGGTGTAGGCTTCCAGAACCTTGACGTCAGCGCCGGTCGACTTGGCGCCGCCAACGTAGCCACAGGCGAACTTGTGGATCAGCGGAACGTCCATGCCGCCGACGAAGCTGACGGTCTTCGACTTGGAAGCGAGACCGGCGAGAACGCCGACGAGGTAGGAGCCTTCCTGTTCCTTGAAGACGACCGACTTGACGTTCGGCTTCTCGACGACCATGTCGATGATCGCGAACTTGATATCCGGATATTCCGGCGCGATCTTCTCGAGCGAAGCCGCCCAGTTGAAGCCGGCCATGACGATCGGGCTGTTGCCGTCGCTGGCGAAGCGGCGCAGCGCCTGTTCGCGCTGGGCATCGTTGGCGATTTCGAACTCGCGGTATTCGACGCCCGATTCCGTCTTGAACTTCTCGGCGCCGTTAAAGGCAGCCTCGTTGAAGGATTTGTCGAACTTGCCGCCGAGATCGTAGATGATCGCCGGCTTGATGTCGGCGGCCAGTGCCGTGGCGGACATCATCGAAAAGGCAAAAAGACCGAGAATTGTTTTTTTCATCGTGCAGCCCTGTTGTCGCTATTGATCTTATTGGGTCCTCCCGCCGGCTCCCTGACGGAAGCCTGTCTGCGGAACCCACCCCCTTCTCCTTGGGGCTAGGGTGGCGCATCCTTGCACGGTCACGGCAAAAAAACACTCAAAATTTTTCAGATGGTAAAAATTGAAGCCACGGATACCGGCACTCGTAAGGCACCGGTTCTGTTGCATTTTTTGAGATCACGACAAGGTGTCCCGGTCGGTCCGGTGCGGCCTCAGGGTTGTGGGTATCGCGACCGCGCGCGGGATGCCACCCGCGGGGTATGCGTCTAGTGGCCGATCGGGCAGCTGACGCCGGTGCCGCGCAGGCCGCAATAGCCGCTGGGGTTCTTCGCCAGATATTGCTGGTGGTAGTCCTCGGCGAAATAGAACGGTCCCGCCATGCCGATCTCGGTCGTCACCCTGCCGCCGTGATTGGCGTGCTTCAGCGCCGTCTGGAAAGTGGTGCGCGCGGCCTTGGCGTGCGCCAACTGCTCGTCGTCGTAGGCATAGATCGCCGAGCGGTAGGTGGTGCCGATATCGTTGCCCTGGCGCATGCCCTGCGTCGGGTCGTGTTCCTCGAAGAAGGTCCTGAGCAGGCTCGCGAGCTTCACCTTTTCCGGATCATAGACGACCAGGACCACTTCGGCATGGCCGGTAAGCCCTGTCGTCGTTTCCTGGTACGTCGGGTTCGGCGTCAGCCCGCCGGCATAGCCGACCGCCGTCACGTAGACGCCGGGGATGTTCCACAGCAATCGTTCGGCGCCCCAGAAGCAGCCCATGCCCAGAAGGATGCTCTTGGTGCCGTCGGGGTAGGGGCCTTTCAACGGCCGGCCGGAAACGAAATGTGTCTCGGCCGTCGGGATCGCGGCGTCACGGCCCGGCAGCGCCGTCTGCGCGTCCGGCATGATCGTTTTCTTGTTGAACATGTCGATCAGGAACATCAGCACACTCCTTTCGATGCGAAGGCCGCCTGCAATGCGTCAGGCGGCGAAACGTCCGGCCGCCGGCCGCTTCTTGTATCCGACCATCCATAGCATGAGGGCGATCAGCGCCAGCACCGCAAAGGCCGGCTGTTGCAGCAGCCAATGCAGCATCCCGTGCCAGATCGTCGGTGCGGTATCGGAACGTTGCGCAAACTGGACCCAGCTTGCCGTGTCGGCGCCAAGCGCCTCCAGGTCGTCGCCGAGCGACGTCATGACCAGTTCCGATGCTGCGACCGACTGGATCGCGTCGACGGCACCGGCAAGCACGGCGGCAAACAACACGACGGCGCTCGCCAGCCTCAATAGAAATCGCATCGGACGGCATTCCCTTCAATTCGCTGGCTGGCGCCGGTCATCGGCTCGGCGCGTCGCCCTGCCGCATCTTCTCCGATCGCCCGTGCCTCGGACAAGGCCCGACAACGAAAATATGCGGCAATCTGGCATGCCGGAGGATGTGGCCGAGACGGCCGGACGCATCGGACACGCCCTGACGCAAGAGATAAGCCCCTTGCCCGGAGTGCACAATGGGGACCGGGACCCGCCCGCGTCACAAGATGTCAATAATCTGTCAGAAAGCAGTTGATCCCGGGCAAATCATCGGTATATAGACGCGCGTCCGCCGGTTCTCAGCCGGCTGACGCCGAAGGGCCCCGCCCTTCCCATCCAGCCGGATTGACCATCGGCTGCTGACGGATGGACAGGTGGCCGAGTGGTTGAAGGCGCACGCCTGGAACGCGTGTATACGTGAAAGCGTATCGAGGGTTCGAATCCCTCTCTGTCCGCCATTTCCCCCTTGTTCTGCTTCCATTACCAATGCGCATTAAGCGCTACCCTTGTCCCATCTACTGGCGGGTATTAATCTGAGGCGCCGTGACAATGTCGTTTGGTGCGCAAAGTCGCGTCCTTTCTTTTCTCCTCCTGCTGAACAGCGCACTTGTTATTGAGATAAGTCCGTGCTTATGTGTTTGGCATGATCGAGAACGAGATATTCCGAGCCCTGGCTGACCCCACGCGCCGCGCCATCTTCGAGAAGCTTGCTGACGGAAGCATGAATGCCAGCGCTTTGCGGGAAGGTATGGACATAAGCCAGCCGGCCATGTCCCAGCACATTTCCGTGTTGCGGAGTGCCGGGTTGGTGAAGGAGCAGCGGCAAGGTCGGTTCGTAAACTACGAAGTCGACCCGGACGGGCTGGCGCAAATTGCGCAGTGGCTCGCGAAATACCGTGCCTACTGGCCGGCACGCATCGAAGCTCTGAAGATCTTGCTGAAGGATATGGACCAATGAACCGCGAAATCAGCGCCCCGGACGATAACAGCCTTGAGCTGGAATACGAACTCGACGAGGCGCCGCAGAAGGTCTGGCGCGCAATCAGCATCCCGGCGTTTCGCGAAAACTGGCTACCGAAAGAGGCATTGGCCGACCCCGATGGCGCCGTCGTCGTGCCTGGAGAAGAGGTCCGCTACAGGCTGCGCGAAACCGAAGCTCCGTTTCTCGAAAGTACGGTCACATTCCGGATCGCCCCGATTGGTTCGGGCGGCACCCGGCTGCGGATCGTCCACGAACTGCCGAATGTTCGCGGCGGTCGCGTGACCAGGACGGCCGCGAACAGCAACGATACTCTCATGCTCGCCGCCTAGACCGGCGAGCTTCCCCTCAATCTCTGGATAAATGGAGTTCGCCGATGCGCGAAGCGATGCAACTCGTCCCTATGGTCGTCGAGCAGTCGAACGGTGGAGAGCGGTCGTTCGACATCTATTCCCGCCTGCTGCGCGAGCGAATCATCTTTCTCAACGGTGAGGTGAACGACACGGTCTCTGCGCTGGTCTGCGCCCAGATGCTTCTTCTCGAAGCGGAAAACCCGAAGAAGCCCATCCATCTCTATATCAATTCGCCGGGCGGCGTGGTGACCAGCGGTTTCGCCATGTACGACACCATGCGCTACATCCGGGCACCGGTGCATACACTGTGCATGGGGACCGCACGGTCGATGGGTTCGTTTCTGCTGATGGCCGGCACGCCGGGCCAACGGGCCGCCTTGCCCAATGCCAGCATCCTCGTGCACCAGCCATCAGGCGGTTTTCAGGGCCAGGCGTCCGACATGCAGATCCATGCCGAGGAGATCCTTCGCACCAAGCAGCGCATGACGCGCCTCTATGCGGAACATTGCGGACGGACCTACGAGGAGTTCGAACGCGCCATGGACCGGGACCGTTTCATGACCGCAGAAGAAGCATTGGAATGGGGCCTGATCGACACCATCCTGAAGGTTCGCGACGACGGCGAGCCGGCGGCTTCCAGCGGCTTTGCCCTCTAACGGTCTGTCACTGTTCGGCGGGCTACCGGCCGATAACGGATGGTCCGCTGCCGAGCCCCTCGAAGGCGCTCCCCTGCCAAGGGAGTATCCCCGACGTCCGAATCGCCTGGCGCTAAAAAATCGTCGCCCGCGCGATCCGTTTCGCCTCTCCGCTTCGTCTTTCGTGCATCCGCAACGAAGGAGAAGCACCATGACCACTGCACCCGTCACTCTCGTCAACGTTCTGAAGGTCGAACCCGGCAAGCAGGAGCAGTTGATCGCGCTGTTGAAGCGCAACATCGACACCGTCATCCGCACGCTCGGCGGCTGGCGGACGAGCCGGCTGATTGCTGCCAAGGATGGCACCAGCGTCATCATCTATTCGGAATGGGAGACGCCCGCGGCCGTCGAGGCGATGCGCGCCGATGTCAGGATGAAGGCCTATTTCCCACAGATCCTCGAACTGGCGAGCCTCGAATCGGTCATCGGTGAGGTGGTCCTCAGCGATCACAGCTGATGTCGAACCGCTGTGCGTTGCCGGAGCCGGTTTCGATCGGTCAGGCAGCGGACATTTTCTTCAGTCCACGCTATCGTCCGAACCGGCCCCTGGAGATATCCCGATGGAACTCGATATCATGAATACGGAAGACTTCGAGGATCGCTTGAGGGATCTCCGGCCGCGGCTGCACCGCTATTGCGCGCGCATGACCGGCTCGGCCGTGGATGGTGAGGACGTGCTGCAGGACACGCTGATCAAGGCCGTGCAGGCGCGGGCGGATGGCGTGGTGGTGGACAATCTCGAAGGCTGGCTGCTGCGCATCGCCCACAACACCAGTCTGGATTTTCTGCGCCGGCGGTCCAGGCACAAGATCGTCCCGCTGCTCGATGACATGGAAGATGCGCCGCTGCCCGAGGCGGACATCGTCGCGATCGGCTTTCAAACCTTCCTGCAACTGCCGGAACTTCAGCGCTGCGCGGTGATCCTGAAGGATGTGCTCGGCCATTCGATCGAGGAAATCGCCGCTATCGCCGAGTGTACGCCGGCGGCGGCCAAATCGGCGCTGCAGCGCGCCAGGGTGGCGCTCAGGCTCCTGACCGAACGCCCGGAGGATATGCGTCTGCCGCTGATGTCCGACGCGAACCGGCACAAACTGGCAAGTTTCGTGCGCTTCTTTCAGGGCGGCGACTTCGATGCCATCCGCGCCATGCTGGCCGACGATGTAAAACTTGAGCTGGTCAACAGGCTGAAGCTGGAGGGTCGCGAGGGCATCAGCCGCTATTTCACCCGCTATGCGCAGGAGACAAAGTGGCGTTTCGCGCTCGGCGCAATCGAAGGGCGGCCGGCCATGCTGGTTTTCGACAGTGCCGGCCCCATGGAAAAACCGGCGCATTTCGTCGTTCTCGATTGGCGTCGGGACGAGATCGCCGCGATCCGCGATTTTCTCTTCGCCCCCTATGTGCTTGAAACCGTTGATTGGGTTCGCCTGGCTTGAACTGCGAGAGAGCGGCTCTTTGCCGATTGAGGGTCCGTTCTCCGTCAAATGTTGACGGTTCCGCGCTATTCTTGGACCTTCGCTGGTATCGGCAGCCGTTGGGTTTCGGCAGGTTTCCCTGGCCGGTGAGGCACCGGCTCCGAGCATCGCGGGGGGACTGGTTGCGTTCTGGGGAGAGGCAGCATGAGTTTGGCGAGCGACGCGCGTTTCTGGGACCGGACGTCGCGGCGATACGCCAAGGGAACGATCGCGGACCCGGCCGCCTATGAACGCACGCTCGACCGCACCCGCGCCATGCTTCTGCCCGATGACCGCGTGCTCGAACTCGGTTGCGGCACGGGAACGACGGCGTTTAGGCTGGCGGGCGATGTGCGCGATTACCTTGCAACCGATTTTTCGACCGAGATGATCGCCATTGCCCGGGAGAGGTACGCTGTCGACCTGGTTCCGAACCTCGCCTTTCGCAGCGCGACGGCCGAAACGCTTGCGGCCGAACGTGGGCAGTTCGATGCGGTGCTGGGCTTCAACTACCTGCATCTCGTGCGCGATCTGCCCGCCACGCTCGACAACATCCATACCCTGCTTGCCTCCAGAGGAGTGTTCATCTCCAAGACGCCCTGCGTCGGCGACATGAACCCGCTCGTCCGGCTCCTGCTGTTGCCGGCGATGCGGGCCGTCGGACTGGCGCCCTATGCAGGAACTTTCAGCGCAGCAGAGCTCGGCCGGCACATCGTCGCCGCCGGCTTCGAGCTTCTGTCGGCGGAAAATCACGCATCGGCGAGCAACGACAACCGCCCCTACATCGTCGCCCGGAAGCGCTGAGGTGTTAGACCAGAGCAGCCGCGCTGCCCTGGTCTCGATGCGTTCCAGACACGCGCTGCCGCGAGGGCTGAGTGGTCCTGCCGAGCCGCCGGTTGTTGACGTTCAACGCCTGCGCGACAGGATCGATACCAGCGCCAGGCCGCCGATCACGGAGACGTGCTCCAGCGCGACGGTCATGTCGCGGAAGGCCTCTTCGCCTTCCTTCAGCCAGAAAGGATGGGCGATCGGGATCGTCAGCACCGTGAAGACGGCGAGCGCCCCGGCGGCAAGCCAGACCCAACGGTTGAGGATGATCAGCAGAGAGGCGCCGATCTGCAGGATCAACGTCATCGAATTGAACAGCCATCCCGGCGTCAGGCCGAAGCCTTCCATGATCGCGACGTTGGCGTTGAAGTCGAAGAGCTTGGCAAGGCCGCTTGACCAGAAGACGAGCGTCAGCAGCACGCGGGCGAGAATGCCGAAGGCGCGCGAATCGAGAATGCTTGCGATAGGGCCTGACATGGATCATCCCTGCCTTGCGGTGAGAAAGGCGACCCTGCGCGCGCTCGCAATCGCCGTTGTCTGTGCGATGGCGACCAGGCCAGCGAGCCAGCAGGCGGCGCTCGATGCAGCGGCGCCGCCGGGCTCGGCGATGCCCGCAGATGCCGTTCCAGTCCCGGGATTGTCAGTCCTTATCTGGTTTTCCAATGCCACGTCGGCCCCCATTTCCGATTGAACCGACGGGGTTTGTAGAATCTCAACCAGGCTTGAGGTCAAGAAAACGGCCATGCGACAAATTGGGTGGCGCTGGGGGCGGTCGTTCGATGAATAGTTAGCTCTTGCGCTAAGTATTGACGCGTGATACTTAGCCTTATGGAACAGTATTCAGACCGATTGGACGTGATCTTTCAGGCGCTCGCCGATCCCACCCGCCGTGCGGTGCTTGCGCGGCTCGGCGGCGGTCCGGCGAGCATCAGCGATCTCGCCAGACCCTTCGACATGGCCCTGCCGTCCTTCTTGAAGCACATCCACTACCTTGAAGGCAGCGGGCTCATCCGCACGCACAAGGAGGGCAGGGTGCGCACCTGCGCCATCGAGAAGGCGCAGTTCGCCGCGGTAGAGAGCTGGCTTTCGGCGCAGCGCGCGCTCTGGGAAGGCCGCGCCGACCGGCTGGAGAAATTCGTCACTGAACACGAGGAGGAATGACCATGATCCGCTCTCCCGATCCTGAACTCGACCTGACGATGGCGCGCATCATCAAGGCGCCGCGCGCGACGGTCTGGCGCGCCTGGAGCGATCCCACTCGGCTTGAGCAATGGTGGGTTCCTGAGCCGGCAAGATGCAAGGTGATCGACATGGATCTCAGGCCCGGCGGCAGTTTCGTGACGCGGATCAGCGAAGGCGGCGGCGCATTCGTGCCGCATATCGACGCCTGTTTTCTCGCGGTCGACGAACTCTCGCGCATCGTCTTCACCGACACGCTCGTTGCCGGTTGGCGGCCGGCGGAAAACGCCTTCATGACGGCGATCATCACCCTCAGCGATCATCCAGCCGGCACCGAATACGCTGCCCATGTAATGCATCGGAGCGGCGCGGACCGGAAGATGCACGAGGAGATGGGTTTTCACGACGGCTGGGGAACGGTTGCCGGGCAACTGGCCCGGTTCGTCGAGCAAACTCACTGAGGAGACGATCCCATGCGCAATATCGTGCTGCAGATGATGACGACACTGAATGGCCGCCTCGACGATCCGCTTGCCTGGATGGGGACGGTGGTCGACGAACAATACCGGGCGATCGACCGTCTCTACGCCGGCTACGACACGGTTCTGGTCGGCCGCACCACCTATGAGGAGATGGTCGGCTACTGGCCGGGCGCGCTGAAGGACGAGGCGGGCGGCGAGACCAATCGGGTGATGGCAGGGCGTATGCACGACTATCGCAAGATCGTGTTCTCCCGCACCGAAGAGCAGGCGATCAGCCGCTGGCACAATGCCGAGCGGGCGGTGGTTCCTGATGATGCGGCGCTCTCGCGCTACCTGACCGACCTGAAGGCTGAGCCCGGCCGGGATATCCATCTGTCCGGCGGCGCGAGCCTGGCGCAGACGGTGATCGGCCTCGGCCTCGTCGATCGCTACCACTTCTTCGTCTACCCGGTCGTATCGCCGGGCGAACCATGGTTCGCCCGGCTTCGCGACAAGAACGAGCTGCAGCTGATCGGCAGCGAGCACTACGACAACGGCGTCGTTGGGCTCCACTACGCGACGGTACGCGACGTAAAGTCGGCGCGACCGAAAAGCTTCTCGGAGCTCATTGCCTAAGAGCAATTCCAGGAAAAGTGCGAAGCGGTTTTCCGTCCGGAATTGCGCCAGCCAAGCGAGCGAATTCCAGGAAAAGTGCGAAGCGGTTTTCCGTCCGGAGTTGCGCGGCTTTTGGGATCACTCCCCGGCTTGCAGGGTGGTGAACAGCCGGTCGTAGGTCGGCGCCAGAAGGCGTAGGCTTGCGGCCGCCTCGGCATCCCTGCGCAGGACCAGCGGATACTGCAGCGCGCCGATCAGCCGTGCCTGTTCGCCGGCGATGGCGGCGGATTTGGCAAGGCCTGCCCGCGCCAGGCAGGACGCCGCATCGCCGGCGCGGCGGGCACCGACACGAACGGCGAAGTGCACGAGGTGCGCCCGCAGGTTCTTGTCGCAATGGTCTTCGATCAGAGCGGCGAGCGCTTCGGCTGCGTCGGCATTGCCAAGGCTGCCCGTCGGCACCAGCCGGTCCGTGGTCATCGAGAGCCAGTGGATCGCGGCCGGCACCGAGGCGCGGATTGCCTCGACCTCGCTCACGTCGGCGACACGAGAGAATCCCCATCGCATGGTGTAGGGGTCGCCGTAGCTCAGCGTCTCGGCGCCCCAGGCCGTCATGAAATCGTGGAGCGGCAGGGAGGCGTAGGGATATCCTTGCGGGTCGTGCATCAGCACGCGCGTCTCGTCGATCGCGAGGACCACGACATAGTGATCGGCCTCGATCGGTCCCGTCATGCCGGGCTGGTGCCTCAGATGCCCCATCTCCACCGGGCCGACCCAGACGGGACCATCCTTCAGCGCCGAGCGCAGGCGGGAAAGCGCGTCCTCGGGCTCGCCGCCGCTACTGACCTGCGACGTCCAGCCGAGCGCCTTCAGCGCGCCGTCGAACCCGGCCTCCGGATCCCAGCCGTAGGGGTCGAAGAACGGCAGGGTACCGCCGACGATCTGCATGCCGAAGGGGCTGCCGGTGGCAAGCTCAATGGTCGAGGTCGAGGGCGCGGCTTCGCCGAACATCATTGCAAATGAGTTGGCGTAGCAATAGGGGCCGGAGCCCACATAGGAAAAGTGCTGCATCGGTTGGTCCTTGAGTGATTGGAGCGTGCGGGGATTGGGTTAACGCACGATGGGGTAGGCGACATCGAAGCGGGTACCGCCGCTGCCGGGATAGATTTCGTAAGGGCTGCCGAAGCAGCTGAGATCGTCGCTTTGCTCGAACCAGGCTTCGATCGCGTCATAGACGCGGAGCACGGCCGGAAAGGTTTCGAACGGTTCGGCCACGGCCAGGAACGCTTCGCGTCCCGCCGGCTGAAGGCGGATGCGCAGATCACCAGTGGGTTCGAGGCTGCCGTCATAGCCGATCGCCACCTCGACGAGACCCTTGCCGTCGTGATTGACCGGCTCGTGGAAATGCAGCGTCATCGGTCCGTCGTCGCTCTCGCCCGATTGCGCAAGATAGCCGCGGATCTCCGCTTCAGCGCTTTCGGTGAAGGCCTCGAGCGCATCCACCGTCACATGGTGCTGGCGATAGACGATTTTCGAAGGCGCGACGTCGCGCACGGCAACGGCCCTGACCAGCGGATCGTCGCCGCCGCTCGATTGCCGGATGATTGCCTCCACCAGCTCGCGCTGATCCTCGAGTCGTTTGCTCTGCACCTCCAGCCACGCGCGCAGCTCCGTGAGGCGAACGTCGGGCTGAAGATCGATCAGCCGTGCGATCCGTGCGATCGGCAGCCCCAGCTGCCGCAGCCGGGCAATCAGCCTGGCGCGGCTTGCCTGCGTGGCGGCGTAATAGCGGTAACCAGTCGCGGGATCGACATGGGCAGGCACCAGCAGGCCCTGCTCGGCATAAAGCCTGAGTGCTTTCGGCGACAATCGTGTGGCGGCGCCGAAGCGGCCTGCGAGGAAGTAGGAATCGGTCATGAAGGTAGTCTGGGGCCAGCCCCAGGGGCGAGGTCAAGGGGCATGTTGCCGCCTTTCCTGTTGAAGACCTCCCGGAGCAGGCGACCGCTCCGGGAGGGGCAAGGCTATCGATTTTCGCGCCGGTTGTGAGACGCCAGCGCCAGCAGCGTGATCGTCGCCATGCCGAGGCAATAGCCGACGAGCGGCCAGGCCGTATCACCGCCAAGCAGGAGAACGGCGCCGGTGCCAATAAGGCTGACGATCAGGCTCTGGATCGAGAAGTAGAGCGCGACCGCCGTCCCGGCGATGGCATCGAAGGCGTTGAGCGCTCCGTTGGCGGTGACCGAGGCGCTCATGACGATGCCGAAGGCGATCACCCACATTGGCAGCACGAAGCTCTGGAACGACGGCACCGCCGAGGCTTCGCCCGCGCCAAGCAGCAGCCCGCCGAGGATGATCAAGGCCATGCCGCGGGCGAGGCAACCGGAGGTCCCATAGCGGGTGACGAAGCCCCTGGCGAAGCGCGTGGCGATGATCATCACGACGGCGGCGGTGGCGAATGCCAGGCTGAAGCCGAGCTGCGAATAGCCGGCGCGATCGATGAGCAGGCGTGGCGCCGTGGAGAAGAACACGAAAAACGCGCCCATCGCCGTGCTGAAGCCAAGCGTATAGGTCCAGAAGGCGCCACTTGCGAGCATGGGCCTGAACCTCGGCCTCATCGGTGCCGCGGCGTCAGGCCGGGTTTCCGACCACCGCGGCAAGGCCTGGCCGAGTGCTGCAAGGCCAAGCATGGCAAGCGTCAGGAAGATCGCCCGCCATCCGAAAGCGCCTGATATCAGCGCGCCGGCGATCGGCCCGAGCGCCGGCACGAAGGAGAGCATGGCGCTGAAGAGGCCATAGATGGTCACACCCTCCGGACGTGCGCCATAAACGTCGCGCACGGTCGCGAAGGTCGCGACCAGTGCGGCCGAGGCGCCGGCCGCCTGGACAAGCCGCAAGGCGACGAAGACCGGTGCCGAGGTGGTTGCGGCCAGTCCCAGCGAGGCCAGCGCAAACAGCGTCGCGCCACCGAGAAGAACGGGACGGCGGCCGACGCGGTCGGACAGCGGGCCGAACAGCAGCTGACCCAGCCCCAAAAGCAGCATGTAGAGGCTGAGCGTGAGCTGGACGACTGCGGGCGACGTGCCGAGGATCGCCGGCATGTCGGGCACGACGGGCAGGTAAATGTCCATGGCGAGCGACGCCAGGATATCGAAGGGCGCCATCAGCAAAAGGGCTGCCGGCAGCGAATAGGACCAGGTGAGGGAATTACGATCGGGCATGATGAAACATCCGCGCAAATGAAAACCATTCGGCGGCGATCTGCCACTTCATCAAATCTTCTGAATGTGAGCCGACAGACGCCGCAACAACTTATTCAACCGTTGTTGCGGCTTACCTGGTTGCTGACGGGTCGGTCCTCATCTGCGGCTCCTATGGCGGCTCTCCAGCGATAACGCCAAGCCATCCGAAATCTCATGCCGGCATGTCCTATCATCGGGATTTCCGGACGGCAACTCCTGGCTCAGCTATCAGCCTCGGCCGCGCCCGGCATCACCGCCAGCCGGTTCTCGACGCTGGTGACGCCGATCACCGATGCTGCGGCATCGCCGGCGCAAGCGATGTCGGATGCCTGCGCCACATGACCGGAAAGCACCACGATCCCGCCGAGCGCCATCACCGAGATCTCGCGCGTATCGATCATCGCCGCATACTGGATGTAGCGCAGCACCTTGTCGGCGAGCGCATCGTCGATGAGATGCGGATCGTCATCTTTGTGCGCGTAAATGGACTTCTCTGTCGGCATGGCTCGTTCCTCATGCTGTTTCGGAACGCCTGCGGCCGGGGAATGTTCCCCTCCCTGTGCCCGCTGCTCGCGCGCTTGCGGCGCGGGTGCAAACAACGTTATTGCTGGCAGGACCATTCCAGGAGCGGAAAGAGGAAAGCATCTGCGGTCTTCCGTCCGTCTCCCGCTCTACCTCATGAGAACAGACCCCGAAGATCTTGGATCGATACGCTCCAAGGTCATCGTGATCCAGGGCCCGCGCATGTCCGACATCTTCCAGAACGTCCTGCCCATCTTCATCCTGATCCTTGCCGGCTGGTTGCTGGTGCGCCTGGGTTACCTGAAACCGGCCGTCGGCGAAGCCTTGGGCGATTTCGTCTTTCGCGTCGCCGTGCCCATCCTGCTGTTTCGCACGATTGCGGAAGCGGATTTCAAGGACGGTTCGCCCTGGCCGCTCTGGGTCGCCTATTTCTCGGGCGTCGCGGTGACCTGGACGTTGGG
The DNA here is from genome assembly GCF_001429005.1 of Ensifer sp. Root954. Classification (NCBI taxonomy): domain Bacteria; kingdom Pseudomonadati; phylum Pseudomonadota; class Alphaproteobacteria; order Hyphomicrobiales; family Rhizobiaceae; genus Ensifer; species Ensifer sp. Root954. Next base: position 567,192 of record NZ_LMJM01000052.1, on the reverse strand, counting down.
ACACGTGGCGGCGACGCTCGTCTTCGGGCGGGATGCGCGCATGGGGGTTCTCGCTGGCGTCTCCTCCGCCTTCGCCAACACGGTCTTCATCGGCCTGCCGCTGGTGTCGCGAATCGTCGGCGAGGAGGGCATCGTTGCGATCTCGATCCTGCTTGCGGTGCATCTGCCCGTCATGATGATAGCGGGCACGCTCTTGATGGAGCGTGCGGAGCGGCGCGCCGGCGGCAAGCCGGGGCAAAGCCCGCTGCAGCTCTTGGCCGGTGTCGCCCGCAATCTGGTGCGCAACCCGCTGGTGATCGGCCTTGCCTGCGGCGCCGCCTTCCACCTTATCGGCCAGCCGCTTGGCGGTCCGGTCAAGACCGTCGTCGATCAACTGGCGTCGATGGCAGCACCCGCGGCGCTGATCTCGATCGGCATGGCGCTGGATAAATACGGCCTTGCCGGCAATCTCGGGCTCGCTTCGGTGACGAGCGTCTTGAAGCTCGCCGTCATGCCGGCGGTCGTCTATGCGAGCTGCCACCTGCTCGGCCTCAACGACAACTGGACGACGGCGCTGGTGCTGACGTCGGCCGTGCCGACGGGTGTCAATGCCTGGCTGATCGCCAACCATTTCAATGTCGGCCATGGGCTGGCATCCTCGACGATCACGCTGACGACCGCGCTCGGCGTCATCAGCGTTTCGGTCTGGGCCTATCTGCTGATGTGATTACCGCCCTCTCCGGCAAACTGTTTCGCCGCAGAGGCTTGGATCCGCCTGAACGTTCCGTGCGCAACATCTCTGCCTATCCCCGAATACGAAAAGGCCCGGCGCGAGCCGGGCCTTTTGCATGGGATCGTTTCCGACCGCTGAACTTATTGAGCCGGTGCCGGCTGGCCTTCGGCAGGCTTGGCTTCGGTTGCCGGCGCTTCGGCCGGCTTTGCACCTTCGGCGCCAGCAGCCGGTGCTGCTTCGCCGGCAGCCGGTGCGGCTTCGGCAGAACCGGCAGATGCGTCCGGCAGTGCTGCCGGAGCGTCGGACTGCTCGCGCAGCCAGGCGATCAGGTTGGCGCGCTCGTCGGGCTTCTTGACGCCGGCAAAGCCCATGGCGGTGCCCGGAACGTGCTTCTTCGGTGCTTCGATGAAGTAGCTGAGGTGGTCGTAGTCCCAGACGACCTTGCCGCCTTCGGCAAACGTCTTCATGCCGGCCGAGTAGCTGAAGCCCTCATGCGAAGCGATCGGACGGTTGACGAGGCCCCAGAGGTTCGGACCGACTTTGTTTGCGCCGCCCTTGTCGGCGGTGTGACAGCTTGCGCATTTCTTGAACACGGCTTCACCGGCAGAAGCGTCGGCCTTGAGCAGCAGCGGCTTGATGTCGACTTCGACTTCCGCGGCACCACCGGCACCTGCTTCAGACGTGCCTTCTTCCGCAACGATCGTAAAGCCTTCCTTCTCGGGAGCTTCGGAATGGAAAATGCCTTCCGATGCAATGGACACGGACATCAGAACGAAGACCGTTCCCAGAAAGGCGCCCACGCCCATGTTCACATATGAATTCATCTGCAAACGCTCCCTTTGCCACCGGCGCAAACAAAAACCCGGCCTATCTTGAAATCGCGCGGAACCTATGTCTTTTGGCTCTGCGTTGCAACAGTGATTATCGGCCCCTAACTGAGACTTATTGACACTTTCGGCGGGGTTTTTGAAGGCCAGATCATGAATCGCGAAAATTCAGGTAAAGTCATCGTGCTCATTCCGGCGCGCATGGCCTCGACACGCCTACCCGGAAAGCCGCTCGCCGATATTTGCGGCCTGCCGATGATCGTCCAGGTCGCGACCCGAGCGCAGGAAGCGGACGTCGGCCGCGTCGTCGTTGCCGTTGACGACCAGCAGGTCTTCGACGTCGTGCGCGCGGCCGGCTTCGAAGCGATAATGACCCGCATCGACCACCAGTCCGGCTCCGACCGGATCTACGAAGCGCTGCAGAAGGCCGATCCGAACGGCGAAGCCGAGATCGTCATCAACGTCCAGGGTGACCTTCCGACGGTCGAACCGGCATCGATCCGCGCGGCGCTGAACCCGCTCGAAAATGCCGCCACCGATATCGCCACGCTGACGGTGGCGATCGCTGAGGAGAGCGAGAAGACCAACCCGAACATCGTCAAGGTCGTCGGTTCGCCGCTTTCCGACACGCGCCTGCGTGCGCTCTATTTTACCCGCGCGACCGCGCCTCATGGCGAAGGCCCGCTCTATCATCACATCGGGCTCTATGCCTATCGACGGCAGGCGCTGGAACGCTTCGTCTCGCTTCAGCCCTCCGTGCTCGAACGCCGCGAATCGCTGGAGCAGCTGCGTGCGCTCGAAGCCGGCATGCGCATTGATGTCGAGATCGTCGATTCGGTCCCGCTTGGTGTGGACACGCCGGTGGAGCTGGAAAAGGCCCGCCGCATCCTGTCTGCCCGTACCCGCTGATATCAGAACCTGAGAAGGACGCTACCGTGACCGCCAAGACCAACAGGATTTCCTTCCAGGGCGACTATGGCGCCAATTCCGACATGGCCTGCCGCGACATGTTCCCGTCGATGGAGCCGCTGCCCTGCCAGACCTTCGAGGATGCCTTCGTCGCGGTCGAGAACGGCGACGCCGATCTGGCGATGATCCCGATCGAGAACACGATCGCCGGCCGGGTCGCCGACATCCATCACCTGCTGCCGGAATCGCGGCTGCACATCGTCGGCGAATATTTCATGCCGATCCGTTTTCAGCTGATGGTGCTTCCGGGTGTCACGCGTGACGAGATCCGCACCGTGCACAGCCACATCCATGCGCTCGGCCAGTGCCGCAAGATCGTGCGCTCCAACGGCTGGAAGCCGGTCGTCGCCGGCGATACGGCGGGCGCGGCAAAGCTCGTCTCCGAAAAGGGCGACCGCTCGATGGCAGCGCTCGCGCCGCGGCTTGCCGCCGATCTCTATGGCCTCGAAATCATCGCCGAGAACGTCGAGGATACCGAGAGCAACGTCACCCGCTTCGTCGTGCTGTCCAGGGAAGAGCAGCGGATCGCCCGCACCAGCGACGAAGAGCTGATCATCACCACCTTCGTCTTCAATGTCCGCAACATCCCGGCAGCGCTCTACAAGGCCATGGGCGGTTTCGCCACCAACGGCATCAACATGACCAAGCTCGAGAGCTACCAGCTTGGTGGCCGGTTCGTGGCGACGCAGTTCTATGCGGATATCGAAGGCCACCCGGATGACGTCGGCGTGCGCCATGCCATGGACGAGCTTCGCTTCTTCTCCGAAAAGGTCCGCATCCTCGGAACCTATAACGCGCACCCGATGCGCGGCGTTCTCTGAACAGGCCGCTCCGGCGCCAAGTTGTTGAGAAAGGCCTGCGTAGGCAGGCCTCGACCGCCTCCCAAAGCGGTGAGGCGGTCGCTATCGCTAGCACGCTGCTTGGCCCCTCAGCTCCGCCTGAAGGCCGCGAATGCGCCTGATTTCTGACCAAAATGAAGCCTGCGGTTGTGGTCTTCTTGCGCCGCACATATCTGATCCTGCCATCTGGCTAAGGTTTTCAGAGCATCACGTTTAAGTCCTGAGTGTACCGTTTGCGGTTATTTTCCGAGAGATTCATTGGTTTCGCCACGCCCTACGGGGGTGAAAGTGGCAAAAATTCGTTAACCGGCTACGCGTCTGGCGCATGCCTAGTTTGCAATCGTGGCGCTACACAAATTTTAGGCAAATGCCTATTTGACGCTCGTCAAGTAAGGAGTGTTAAAGATGAAGATCCGTCAGAAGATCATGGAATATGCGAAGACCCGCCGTGCGATCCGCGAGCTGAATGCTCTCGACGATCACGCACTGAGCGACATCGGTCTGTCCCGTTCGCAGATCCAGGCCGCCGTTTACGGCCGCTAATTCCGTACCATTCGCGCATCCCGCCGCTTCAGGCTGGCGGGATGCGCGCAGCATACCCTCTCGCTTAAGAATCGTAGAGGCAGACGCGCAGCCGGTGACCATCCGGATCGAGCGCGACGAAAGTCGGACCGAAATCCATTTCGGTCAATTCCTGCGCAATCGGCAGGCCTTTCCCCTTCCAATCCTCGTAACGTGCGCGCACTGCGCTCTCGTCTTCCACCATGAAGGCCAGTTCCGACCGGCTGCCCGATGCCGCCGGCTCCGGCGCGACCGTATGTTCGGCCCAGAGCCCGAGCGTGAAGCCGCCCGGCAGCTCGAAGGACGAGAAGGTCTGGTAGGTGACGCTTGGTTCCTGCGCGAGAAGCGCGCGATAGAAGGTCACGCTTGCGAGCGGGTCCTTGACGTAGAGAACGATGAGATTTGCCTTGGCCATGCTGTTCCTCCTTGTTGCGGAAGGTGCAGGCTAGGGCTGGCCGCTGCCAGTTTCTGTCAGCATCGGCGCACCAACACCCGTCAGGAGCCGACCGTCTCTCGCTTCGACGCCGCCATGTTCTGGCTCGCGCGCCAATCCTTCATCAGCACCTGCCGGCGGCGGGGATAGCGCGCCTCAGTCACCGTCATCTTCTGCATGCGGTCGGCGCGAAAGTGCCGGAAGTCCAGGCGCAGCTCGCACCAGGCCATGACCATGCGCACGTTCTCAAAGAAGCCGAGGGCAAAGGGCCAGACGGTGCGCTGCGTCGCGCTGCCGTCATTGTCGACGTAGTCGAGTTCCACCTTGCGCTCGTTGCGGATTGCGCGCCTAAGCGCGGCGATGTCGATGCCGTTGGTGGCCGGCGGGCTCGGGCCGACGAGCAGGGTCGAACTGTCGAGCTCCTCGCGAAGTTCGGCCGGCAGCACCGCGGCAATCTTGGCGAGCGCATTGGCGGCAGCGCCGGCGAGATCGTCGTCGGTGCGCTTGGAGACCCAGCGCGAGCCGAGCACCAAGGCTTCGATCTCCTCGGCGGAAAACATCATCGGTGGCAGCATGAAGCCGGGCTTGAGCACATAGCCGAGCCCCGGCTCGCCCTCGATATCAGCGCCCTGCGCCTGGAGGCTGGCGATATCGCGGTAGAGCGTTCTGAGGCTGACGCCGGTTTCTTCCGCCAGTCGCTGGCCGCTCACCGGCTGGCGGTAGCGCCGGAGCACCTGCAGAAGGTCGAGCAGCCGTTCGGAGCGGGACACGGTCGATCTCCCTGTATCCGTCGCCTTATGTCCGCTCGCCCCAGGCGAGCCAGTCGCGCATCAGCTGGTGCGCGATCGCGCCCTTCGGCGGTGGAATATGCGCGTCGCCGGTGTCGGCGACCCCGGTCGACCTTTCGAGCATCGCGATCGTTTCATCGCGCGTGAACCAGCGCACGTCTTCCAGCTCGTGCTCGTCGCGCTTGATGACGGTTGATTTCGCCTCCGCATAACAGCCGATCATCAGCGTGTGCGGCATCGGCCAGGGCTGCGAGGCATGGTAGCGCACCCGGCCGATATGGATGCCGGACTCCTCGAGCGTTTCCCGCCGAACGGCGTTTTCGATCGTCTCGCCCGGCTCGACGAAGCCGGCAAGGCAGGAATACATGCCCGGCGCGAAATGCGGGCTGCGGCCGAGCAGGCAAAGATCGCGCTCAAGGTCGATCGTCATCATGATGACGACAGGGTCGGTGCGCGGGAAGACCATATGGCCGCAGGCGGTGCAGACCCGGCGATAGCCGCCGGCCTTGCCTTCCATCGGGCCTGCGCAGCGACCGCAGAAGCGGTTGTTGGCATTCCAGGTAATCAAGCTCGAGCCTTGCGCGAACTGGCCGAGCAGTTCCTCCGGCAGCATCTGCTGGCGATAGAGGGTGCGGCCGTCGGCGATCTTGAAGGGCTCGGTGATCGTCTCGTCCGTCAGGCCCGTCGGCACGGCCAGCCGGGGCTCGCCGTTGGCGAGGTAGCCGAGCAGGATCGTCTCGTCGAGAACGGGTTCGAGACCTTCAAGCTCATAAGGCGCAAACAGTGGGTCGATGATCTTCTCGTCATGCTTGACGATCAGCTTCGGTCCGGAGAAGGCCAGGAAATGCGCACCCGGGTGCTTCAGTGCCACCTGGACGCAATCGTCGGCCCGGTGCTCCGACTGGCGATCCAGATGATTCTCCGAGAAGGCGACGAGGGTGCTTGGCTCTGGATGCGGGCTGCGAAGGTCAAAGATCGATTTCGTCATGTTCAGAGGTTTTCCAGAATGCGGGCTGCGAAGGCCTGATGTTCTTTTTCGTCCCACGGCTCCGCCTTGCCGAAGCCCCAGACCGGCCCCGGCCAGTTCGGGTCGCCGTCGCTGCGGGCGATGATATGCACGTGAAGCTGCCGGACGATGTTGCCCAATGCGCCGATATTGATTTTCTCGGCGCCCGTGACCTTCTTCAGCGCCGTCGCTGCCATGGTCGTCTCGAAGGTCAGCATCGTCTGGTCGAGCGGGGTGAGGTCGAAGATCTCAGAAATGCCTTCACGCTGAGGAATGAGCACGAGCCAGGGCCAGCGGCGGTCGTTCATCAGCCGCATCTGGCAAAGCCCGATCGAGGCGATCGGAATGCCGTCGCGCTCGAGCCGCTCGTCGAGGGTGAAGGTCGTCAACTGGGTCTCCTCGGCTATTGAGAATGGCGGATTCGCCTTGTTTTGCATATCGATATCAGTTTTTTGACGGCTTGGCTTGCATTTGCTTTCGATATTGCCGATATGGAAGCCGGGAGGTTGGTGGTGGACGAGCCACTCGCCAACCGGGTCAGGTCCGGAAGGAAGCAGCCCCAACGAGCTCCGGCACGGGTCATCGTGCCAGCCTCCCACCTTCTCCGTCCTGTCGGGACAAGAGTTCGAACAGCGGCAGGGTCGATGAGCGACGATACGTCCATTTCATCCGTTGAGAAACCAGCCGCCTACCGTGTTCTGGCGCGCAAGTATCGCCCCAAGGATTTCTCCGACCTGATGGTCGGCCAGGAACCGATGGTGCGCACGCTCACCAACGCGTTCGAAACCGGCCGCATCGCCCAAGCCTACATGCTGACCGGGGTGCGCGGGGTCGGCAAGACCACCACCGCCCGCATTCTCGCCCGCGCGCTGAACTATAAGACACCGGATATCGATCGGCCGACCATCGACCTGCGCGTTCCCGGCGAACATTGCCAGGCGATCATGGATGGGCGTCACGTCGACGTCATCGAAATGGACGCGGCGTCACACACCGGCATCGACGATATCCGCGAGATCATCGAACAGGTGCGCTACCGCCCGGTTTCGGCCCGCTACAAAGTCTACATCATCGACGAAGTGCACATGCTCTCGACCCAGGCCTTCAACGGCCTGCTGAAGACGCTCGAAGAGCCGCCAGAGCATGTGAAATTCATCTTCGCGACCACCGAAATCCGCAAAGTGCCGATCACGGTTCTGTCGCGCTGCCAGCGCTTCGACCTGCGCCGCATCAGCGCGTCCGATCTCGTCGGCCTGTTTTCGACGATCCTCGGCAAGGAAGGCGTATCCTTCGATCCGGAAGCGCTTGCGATGGTGGCCCGCGCTGCCGAAGGCTCGGCGCGCGACGGCCTGTCGCTGCTCGACCAGGCGATTGCCCATGGCGGCGGCGCTGTGGAAGTCGAAACCGTGCGTTCGATGCTCGGCCTTGCCGACCGCGCCCGCATCGTCGACCTCTTCGAGCACGTCGTCAAAGGCGATGTCGCCGCGGCCCTCAAGGAATTCACCGCACAATACGAGGCCGGCGCCAATCCGACGGTCGTATTGACCGACCTTGCCGATTTCACCCATCTCGTCACCCGGATGAAATACGTGCCGGAGGCGGTCAACGACCAGTCCTTGAGCGAGATCGAGCGCACCCGCGGTGCCGGCTTTGCCGAGAGCGTGGCGGTTACGGCGCTCTCGCGCATCTGGCAGATGCTCCTGAAGGGCATTCCGGAAGCCGAAAGCTCGTCGCGCCCGGCGGGTGCCGCCGAAATGGTGCTGATCCGCCTGGCGCATGCGGCACATCTGCCGGCGCCTGAAGAGGCCGCGCGGCGCTTGCTGGAACTTTCCGGCAATGAAGGCGGCGGCGCTCGCCCTGGCCCTTCAGGTGGCAACGGCGGCGGCGCACAGGCCGAGGCTTCCGTGTCCGTGTCGGCGCAGGCATCGCAGCCGATGCCGGTGCAGCGCCCGACGAGCAATGGCGCGACCATGCTGCGCGCCGTCCCGGACGTGGCGCCCCAGGCGGTTGCCGTTGGCCACATCGAAGAACGCCCGGTGGCGGCGCCTGCGGCCAAGCCGCAGCCGTCGGTGCCGGTCAATTCGATCGCCGACATCGCCGATCTCTGCGCCAAGAACCGCGACATCAAGCTGAAGACGCTGGTGCGCGGCTTTCTGCGGCTCGTGCGGATCGAGCCCGGCCGTCTCGACGTCAACGTCTCGGACGACGCGCCGAAGACGCTGCTTGGCGAAGTGGCCGTCAAGCTAAAGGAATGGACCGGCATCCACTGGATCGTCAGCTACAGCCGCGAGGCCGGTGAGCCGACGCTGATCGAGGCGGAACAGCGGGCGCAGGAGCAGCGCGTCAACGACGCGCGCCAGGACCCCGATGTCGCCGCCATTCTCGCCCGGTTCCCGGGCGCCAAGATCACCGACGTGCGCATTCGCGCCGTTGAAGAAGAGGCCGAGAGCCAGGCTCCGGCCACAGCCGAATCCGCCGACGGCGATATCGTCCCTGGCGACGACATCGAATAGTCCCGTCTGCGAGCAGAAACAGAAAGACAGGAGACGACGATGCGCGACATCATGGGGATGATGGGCAAGGTCAAGGAAATGCAGGCCAAGATGGAAAAGATGCAGGCGGAAATCGCCGCGCTCGAAGTCGACGGCACCTCCGGCGGTGGCCTCGTCACCGTTCGCCTCGACGGCAAGGGCACCCTCAAGAGCCTGAAGATCGATCCCTCGCTGTTCAAGGAAGACGACGTCGAGATCCTCGAAGACCTGATCGTCGCCGCCCACAAGGACGCCAAGGACAAGGCCGAAGCCGTGCAGGCGGAAAAGACCCGCGAACTGACCGCCGGCCTGCCGATCCCGCCCGGCATGAAGCTGCCCTTCTGATCGTCTCCAGGCAGTAGGTTCGGGAAGCAGGGCGGTCTGCCGCCCGCAGCATTTGCGCGCCGGCGGTGGTAGCCGCCGGGTACCGCGTCGATACCCGCCGCTTCGCGTGCGGGCGTTTCGAAGGCGATTCCGTTTCGGCGCGATATGGGCTAAAAGCGCCGCATGGCAAAACGAGTCACCGGCCCCGAAATCGAAAAACTCATCCAGCTCCTGGCGAAAGTGCCGGGGCTCGGACCGCGTTCGGCACGCCGCGCCGCCCTGCATCTCGTCAAGAAGAAGGACCAGTTGCTGGGTCCGCTCGCCGACGCGATGGGCGAAGCGCACCGCAAGGTCCGCATCTGTTCCTGCTGCGGCAATGTCGATACGATCGATCCCTGCACCGTTTGTTCGGACGAGCGTCGCGACCACTCCGTTCTCATCGTTGTCGAGGACGTGTCCGATCTCTGGGCACTGGAACGCGCCGGCGCTATGAACGCCGCCTATCATGTGCTCGGCGGCACGCTCTCGCCGCTCGACGGCGTCGGCCCCGACGATCTCAACATCAAGGGTCTCGTCCAGCGCGTCGCCAATGGCGGCGTCCGCGAGCTGATCATCGCCGTCAATGCCACCGTCGAGGGCCAGACGACGGCGCACTACATCACCGACCAGCTCGAAGGCATGGAGGTGAAGATCACCCGGCTTGCCCATGGCGTGCCGGTCGGCGGCGAGCTCGACTATCTCGACGAAGGCACCTTGGCGGCTGCCCTTCGCGCCCGCACGTCGATCTGAGCGTCATTTCGGACGCTGCAATCCAACCGATGGGGAAGCCTTATGCTGAGACTTCTTTCACTGACGACCTTGCTGCTCTGTGGCTGGCTGGGGCTCGCGCAAGCCGCGACCAAAGCCGACGTCGAGGCGCAGTTTCGTACCTGGCTGCAGAATGATCTGTGGCCGGAGGCGAAGAAGGCCGGCATTTCCGCCGGATCCTTCAAGGCGGCCTTTTCCGACGTGAAGCTCAACTGGGACCTGCCGGATCTGGCGCCGCCCGGCTTCCCGAAGCCGAAGGAACAGAAGCAGAGCCAGGCGGAGTTTTCCTCGCCCGGAAACTACTTCTCGGAAAAGCGTCTGCAGGGGCTCGCCGCCACCGGCCGCAGCCTGGCTTCCACCCATGCGTCGACCCTGAAGAAGATCGAGCGCACCTATGGCGTGCCGGGCTCGGTGATCGTTGCCATCTGGGGCCGCGAATCCGGCTTCGGCCGCGCCAAGATCCCTTATCCGGTGGTCGATGTGCTCGCGACCAAGGCGTTTATGTCGACGCGGCCAGACCTGTTTCGCCGCGAGCTGATCGCGGCACTGCACATTCTCGACAGCGGCGATGTCGACGAGGCGGCGATGCGCGGCTCCTGGGCCGGCGCGATGGGTCAGCCGCAGTTCATGCCGTCGAGCTTCCTGCAATATGCCGTCGATTTCGATGGCGACGGCCGCCGCGACATCTGGAATTCGGTGCCAGACAGCCTGGCGTCGATCGCCAACTATCTGGTCAAGAAGGGCTGGCAGCGCGAGCGTGACTGGGGCTTCGAAGTATCGATTCCCGAAGCCGTCTCCTGCGCGCAGGAAGGGCCGGACCTCGCCCAGCCCCTGTCGAGTTGGGCGAACAAGGGGATCGTCAGGATTTCCGGCAAGGCCTTTCCGTCGCACGAATTGTCCGCATCTTCGATGATGCTGGTGCCCGCTGGTCGCCATGGGCCGGAGTTTATCGTCACGCCGAATTTCTACGTGCTCAAGGAATACAACAACTCCGACCTCTACGCGCTCTTCATCGGCAACCTCGCCGACCGCATTGCGACGGGCGGCGGCGCGTTCCGCGGCACCTGGGGCGACGTCGGCAACATGCTGCGCTCGGACGTTCTGAAGATGCAGAAGGCGCTGGTTGCCAAGGGCTACGACGTCGGCAAGGTCGATGGTCTCCCCGGCTACAAGACGCGCCGTTCGCTCGGCGACTGGCAGGCAAAGAGCGGCCTTGCCGCCACCTGCTTCCCCGATGCTTCGCTGAAGGCGAAGCTGCGATAGAGCCAATTGCAGCCGGAGGCACTGGTGTGCCGACTGCCGAAAAGAAAAGGCCCCGTCACCGGGGCCTTTTTCGTTGTATGGTCGAGATCGGCGCGAGGGCCGGCACAAGCTAGTGCATGTCCACATTCACCTGGCGCTTGTAGCGCTCGTAATGGGTCGGCACGATCGTCTGGCGCTCGATCATCCGGTGCACGCGCGGTGGTGCTTTGCCGCTATGCAGCGCCGTCAGCCTGTCGCCGACGGCCGCGTCCGCCTGGGTGCGCCGCTGGTTGTGACGCACATATTCGACCCAGGTCGGCACGTGGTAGGTCTCCGTCCAGGTGGTCGGGTTTTCGAGGTCGCGCATCAGCGCCCAGTGTCCGGCGCCGTCACGGATGCGGATACGCCGCCGTTCCGCCATGGTGGTCAGGAACTCCGGGATGTCGTCGTCGGCGATTTCGTAGTCGATCATGATGACGATCGGGCCGCTGCGCGGTTTCAGGTCCAGTTCGAGCGGCGGCTCGTTGAAGCGGTTCAGCGGATCGAGGTTGAGCGAGGTGAATTCCGGCAAGGGCAGGCGGAAGCCGACCACGACGCCGGCGAACATCAGCAGACAGGAGCCCATCAACGCGTTGGCCGCGCCATATTGCTCGGCGGCCGTACCCCAGAGCCAGCTGCCGCCGGCGATGCCGCCGAAGGTCATGGTCTGGTAGAGCGAAAGGGCCCGGCCAACCACCCAGCGCGGCGTCGAAAGCTGCACCGTGGTGTTGAACAGCGACAGCGCCAGCACCCAACAGGCGCCGGAGATGAGCAGCACGAGACAGCTCAGCCAGGCATAGGTGCTCCAGGCCGTGATCGCGGCGCTGGCGGCAAAGCCGGTGAAGGCGATGCGCACGATCGCCTCGCTCGAAAGCTTCTCGCGCAGGCGGGCGGAGAGCAGCGCCCCGCCGATCGCGCCAAGGCCGAAGGCGCCGAGCATCAGACCGTAGGTGAGCGGCCCACCCTGAACGAGGTCGCGGGCGACGAGCGGCAGAAGAGCAAGGATGGCGCTTGCCGAAAGGCCGAAGAGGAAGCCGCGCAAGAGAACCTTGCCGATGTTCGGCGACATCGCGACGTAGCGCAGGCCAGCCGAAATGGCGCGCCCCAGCGTCTCGCGCGGCAACGTGCTCGTCGGCACCTCGCGACGCCAGCGCACCAGCGCAAAAAGGATGGCGAAATAGCTGAGCGTATTGGCGAAGAAGGCAGCCGCCGCACCGAGCGCCGCGACGATGGCGCCGCCGATCGCCGGGCCGACGCTTCGGGTGATGTTGAAGCCCATGCTGTTGAGCGCGACCGCTGCCGGCAGGTCTTCGCGCGGAACCATGTCGCCGACCGACGCCTGCCAGGACGGGTTGTTGAGCGCCGTGCCGCAGCCGATGAGGAAGGTGAAGAGCAGGAGCAGCCAGGGCGTGATCAGCCCGACATAGGCACAGATCGTCAAGAGCGCCGAGACGAAGAGCATGAAACACTGCGCCACCAGCATGATCCGCCGCCGGTCGAAATTGTCGGCAAGCGCGCCAGAGACAAGCGAGAAAAGCATGATCGGCAGCGAGGTCGAAGCCTGCACCAGCGCCACCATATTCGCCGACGAGGAAATGGAGGTCATCAGCCAGGCGGCCCCGACCGATTGAATGAGGCCGCCGAAATTGGAGGCGAGGCTCGCGATCCATATCGTGCGGAAGATGTCGTGCTTGAAGGGGGCAAGCGGCGAAATACGGGTTGGCACCTCGTCTTCTCTCTTCGTTTCTTGATTGTCGTCTCGAAGCGGTTCGTCTCCTGTTATAGGCCCGACAACGCGAAGTGCCACCCGCTGAAACTGACCTTGTTGGCGAAGATGCTCGCCGGCGGTTCGTCCGGCCATTTGCGTCGGACGGCCCAATGCCTTGCAATTTGCGGCGATGGGGCGTATATGAGCCTCAAATTCTTGATCGGTAGATGAAGAGTGGGCCCGTCAGGACCCGCTCTTTTTTATTAGCCGGTCCGATGAGGAGATGATCGTTTGTCCGATACGACAACGGCTGAAAATGCAAATGAACCCCGCCTGATCACCGAAACCGGTCTCGACCAGCGCGTCGCCGACATCATCGAGCCGGTGATCGTGCCGATGGGTTACCAGCTCGTGCGCGTGCGCATGTCGGGCCAGAACGGCATGACGCTGCAGATCATGGCAGAGCGCACCGACGGCACCATGACCGTCGAGGACTGCGAAGAGATCTCCAAGGCCATTTCGCCGGTGCTCGATGTGGAAGATCCGATCGACAAGGCGTATCATCTCGAAGTGTCGTCGCCGGGCATCGATCGCCCGATGGTGCGCAAGTCCGACTTCTTCCGCTGGCAGGGTCACCTGCTGAAATGCGAGACGTCGGTTCTGGTCGATGGCCGCAAGCGATTCCGCGGCAAGATCGTTTCTGTCGATGACGACGGTTTCCGGCTTGAGCGCGACCAGGTGGCCTATGGCGAGGAGCCCGTCGTCGTGATCCCGTTCACCACGCTTTCCGAAGCGCGGCTGATCCTGACCGACGATCTGATCCGCGATGCGCTGACGGCCGACAAGAAGGCCAAGGCTGCGCGTGCCGCGAACGAGAATTTCGAAGACGAAGATTCACCTATTGAGGAATAAGTCGGGCGGAGCTTGAAAGCCCCCTGCAACCCAACGGAGACAAGACATGGCAGTCAGTGCTAACCGGCTCGAGCTTCTGCAGATCGCGGATGCTGTCGCGCGTGAAAAGGTGATCGACCGCGAGATCGTTCTGGCCGCGATGGCCGACGCGATCCAGAAGGCCGCCCGCTCGCGCTATGGGTCGGAATCGAACATCCGCGCCGACATCAACTCCAAGACTGGCGAAATCCGCCTGCAGCGTCTTCTGGAAGTGGTCGAGAAGGCTGACGACTACTCCACGCAGATCCCGCTCGAGCTTGCTCGCGATCGCAATCCGGACGCCAAGCTCGGTGACTTCATCGCCGACCCGCTGCCGCCGATGGATTTTGGCCGCATCGCCGCCCAGTCGGCCAAGCAGGTCATCGTGCAGAAGGTGCGTGAAGCCGAGCGCGACCGTCAGTTCGACGAGTTCAAGGATCGCGTCGGCGAGATCGTCAACGGCACGGTCAAGCGCGTCGAATACGGCAACGTCATCGTCGACCTCGGCCGTGGCGAAGGCATCATCCGTCGCGACGAGATGATCCCGCGCGAAAACATGCGCTACGGCGATCGCGTCCGCTCCTTCGTCTACGACGTTCGCCGCGAACAGCGCGGCCCGCAGATCTTCCTGTCGCGTACCCATCCGCAGTTCATGGTGAAGCTCTTCACCATGGAAGTGCCTGAAATTTACGACGGCATCATCCAGATCAAGTCGGTTGCCCGCGACCCGGGTTCGCGCGCCAAGATCGCGGTCGTCTCCAACGATAGCTCGATCGATCCGGTCGGCGCCTGCGTCGGTATGCGCGGTTCGCGCGTTCAGGCCGTCGTCGGCGAGTTGCAGGGCGAAAAGATCGACATCATTCCGTGGTCGCAGGATCCGGCATCGTTCATCGTCAACGCGCTGCAGCCGGCCGAAGTCGCCAAGGTCGTTCTCGACGAAGACGCCGAGCGCATCGAAGTGGTCGTTCCCGACGAGCAGCTGTCGCTCGCCATCGGCCGACGCGGCCAGAACGTTCGCCTCGCTTCGCAGCTGACCGGCTGGGATATCGACATCCTGACCGAGCAGGAAGAGAGCGAGCGCCGCCAGAAGGAATTCACCGAGCGCACCAACCTCTTCATGGATGCGCTCGACGTCGACGAAATGGTCGGTCAGGTGCTGGCTTCGGAAGGCTTTGCCGCCGTTGAGGAGCTTGCCTATGTCGATCTCGACGAAATTGCGTCGATCGACGGTTTCGACGACGAGACCGCCAACGAAATCCAGACCCGCGCTCGCGAGTACCTGGACCGGATCGAGGCGGAAATGGATGCCAAGCGCCGCGAACTCGGCGTTGCCGACGAACTGCGCTCAATCGACGGCCTGACGAGCCAGATGCTCGTTGCGCTGGGCGAAGAAGGCATCAAGACGGTCGAGGACTTTGCTGGTTGCGCCGCTGACGATCTCGTCGGCTGGAGCGAACGCAAGGACGGCGAGACCAAGCGTTTCGAAGGCACCTTCTCGAAGTTCGACGTCTCGCGCGCCGAAGCCGAAGCCATGATCGTTCAGGCCCGCCTCGCAGCCGGCTGGATCACGCAAGAGGACCTGGCAAGCGAAGAGGTCGAAGGTGAAGAGCCGATCGACGTTGCCGAAGGCGCCGAGCAGGACGCTTAAGGACGATGATCGCCTCTGATCATGCCGACAGCCTGCCTTCGGACGCCCTGCCCACGGATGGGGGGCCGAAGGATCGCAACGGCAGCACGCGGACCTGCATCGTCACCCGTGAAAGCGGTTCGCCAGACGAGTTGATCCGCTTCGTGGCTGGGCCAGACGGTCGCGTCGTTCCCGATCTGAAGCGTCAGCTTCCGGGGCGCGGCTGCTGGGTCAAGGCCGAGCGGGCGCTGATTGAGAAGGCGGTGGCGAAGAAGTTCTTCGCCCGCGCCCTGAAGGCGGACGTCAAGGCCGACGCGACGCTCGCCGACGATGTCGACCGGCTGCTCGCCGAGCAACTGGCCGGAATGATGAACATGGCGCGCAAGGCGGCCCAGTTCATCTCCGGCGCAACGAAGACGGAGCAGGCCGTCAGGGGACTGGCGGCACTCGCCGTGTTTCACGCGTCCGACGCTGCGGCCGACGGCGTGCGCAAGATAGACCAGGCCCGCAAGGCGATGAGCTTTGTGGCCGACGATGAAATGGAAATACCTTCGTTCCGTCCCTTCACCGGGGCGGAAATGGAGGGCCTTTTAGGAAGTAATGCTTTTATCCATGCCGCAGCGCTTGCAGGGCAGGCGGGTGAAGGTGTAGTGAAGCGCGCAATCATGCTCGAAAAGTACCGAGGATCCGTCCCGGTCCGGGCCGACGGCGGCGCTGGCAAGCCACAGCAATGACCCGCGTCACCGGCACAGTCTGGCATCGCGTACATTGTTTGAGACAATTTGGAAGACAGGGTCAGGTGATACGCATCCGGCCCTGATCGCTAGGAACGGAACGGAATGACCGACAACAACGACGACAAGACAGGCAGCGCAGCGGGCAAGAAGACGCTGACCCTGAAGCCCCACGGGGTTTCGCAGGGGACCGTGCGTCAGGACATGGGCCGTGGCCGCACCAAGGCGGTCGTGGTCGAAACCAAGAAACGCCCCTTCCACCGCCCCAAGGACGAGCGTCCGATCACACCGGTTGCTGCAGCTCCCGCTGCGCGCCCGGCCGATCAGCGCCCGGCTCAGCCGCAGCCTTCGGGTCGCCCGGCACCGCAGCCGCAGCAGCATTCGACGCGTCAGGAAGCCAACCAGGCCAATCGTCCGCGCGTCGGTGTCGTTCTGAACCAGCTATCCGCCGGTGAGATCGATGCGCGCCGCCGTGCTCTGGCCGAAGCCCAGATCCGGGACGCCGAAGAAGCGGTCATCCGCGCTGAGAACGAAGCACGCCGCAAGCGTGAGGAAGAAGCCCGTCTCCAGCAGGAGAAGGAAGAAGCCGCACGCCGCGCTGCCGAGGAAGCAGCCCGCGCGGCGGCCGAGCCCGAAGCCAAAGCCGAAGTTAAGGCCGCAGAGGTTGTTGAAGAGCGCCCCGTGGCTGCTCGCGCACCGGCTTCCACCGAGCGTCGCGTTGACAGCCGCCCGCAGGCAGGACGGCCCGCCGACCAGGCAGGTGGACTTCCGACCCCGGCTCCGGCCGGCGCACTGCGCGGCCGTAAGGTCGACAACGAAAAGGATGACGATCGTGGTCCGCGTCCCGGCGCAGGTCCGGCGCGCGGCAAGGTCGTGCGTCCCGAGCCTGCCAAGGTTCCGGCCCGCCCGAAGGGCGACGACGGCCGCCGCCAGGGCAAGCTGACACTGACCACCGCTGCCGACGAGGATAGCGGCCAGCGCGCCCGTTCGCTGTCGGCCATGCGTCGCCGCCAGGAGAAGTTCAAGCGCAGCCAGATGCAGGAAACCCGCGAGAAGATTTCGCGCGAAGTCATCCTGCCCGAGACCATCACCATTCAGGAGCTGTCGCAGCGCATGTCTGAGCGCGCCGTTGACGTCATCAAGTTCCTGATGAAGGAAGGTCAGATGATGAAGCCCGGCGATCTGATCGATGCCGACCTGGCCGAACTCATCGCCGGCGAATTCGGCCACACGGTCAAGCGCGTTTCGGAATCCGACGTCGAAGAGGGCATCTTCAACGTTTCGGACACGGACGAAGAAATGGAACCGCGTCCGCCGATCGTCACGATCATGGGTCACGTCGACCACGGCAAGACCTCGCTGCTCGATGCGATCCGCCACGCCAACGTGGTGGCCGGCGAAGCCGGTGGCATCACCCAGCACATCGGCGCCTACCAGGTCGAGCAGAACGGCAACAAGATCACCTTCATCGACACCCCCGGCCACGCGGCGTTCACCGCCATGCGTGCTCGCGGTGCCCAGGCGACCGATATCGCGATCCTGGTGGTTGCGGCTGACGACAGCGTGATGCCGCAGACGATCGAATCGATCAACCACGCCAAGGCGGCCGGTGTTCCGATCATCGTGGCGATCAACAAGGTCGACAAGCCGTCGGCAAATCCGCAGAAGGTTCGCACCGAACTGCTGCAGCACGAAGTCTTCGTCGAATCCATGGGCGGTGAAGTCCTCGACGTGGAAGTGTCCGCCAAGAACGGCACCAACCTCGACAAGCTGCTCGAAGCGATCCTGCTTCAGGCGGAAATCCTCGACCTGCGCGCCAATCCGAACCGGACGGCCGAAGGTACGGTCGTGGAAGCCGAGCTTGACCGCGGTCGCGGTGCGGTTGCCACCGTCCTCGTTCAGAAGGGCACGTTGCGTCCGGGTCAGATCATCGTCGCCGGTGATCAGTGGGGCCGTGTGCGCGCGCTCGTCAACGACAAGGGCGAACACGTCAAGGAAGCCGGTCCGTCCATGCCGGTCGAGGTTCTCGGCCTGTCCGGTACGCCGGCAGCCGGCGACAAGTTCGCCGTCGTCGAGAACGAAAGCCGTGCTCGCGAGATCTCCGAGTACCGCCAGCGTCTCGCCCGTGAGAAGCAGGTTGCCCGTCAGTCCGGCTCGCGCGGTTCGCTCGAGCAGATGATGACCCAGCTCCAGACCTCCGGTCTCAAGGAGTTCCCGCTGGTCATCAAGGGTGACGTGCAGGGTTCGATCGAAGCGATCGCCGGTGCTCTCGACAAGCTCGGAACCGACGAAGTGCGTGCGCGCATCGTGCATTCGGGTGCCGGCGGTATCACCGAGTCCGATATCTCGCTCGCCGAGGCATCGAACGCCGCGATCATCGGCTTCAACGTCCGCGCCAACTCGCAGGCCCGTTCGGCCGCCGAGCGTGCCGGCATCGAAATCCGCTACTACAACATCATCTACGATCTGGTAGATGACGTGAAGGCGGCGATGTCGGGCCTGCTCTCGCCAGAGCGTCGCGAAACCTTCCTCGGCAACGCCGAGATCCTGGAGGTGTTCAACATCACCAAGGTCGGCAAGGTCGCGGGTTGCCGCGTCACCGAAGGCAAGGTCGAGCGTGGCGTCGGCGTCCGTCTGGTTCGCGACAACGTCGTTATCCACGAAGGCAAGCTCAAGACCCTCAAGCGCTTCAAGGACGAAGTCTCGGAAGTCAATGTCGGTCAGGAATGCGGCATGGCCTTCGAGAACTACGAAGACATCCGCGCCGGCGATACGATCGAGTGCTTCCGCGTCGAGCATATCACCCGGACGCTCTAATGGGCCTGAAAGCCCGGCAAATCTGCACAACGGCGGCCTTGGCCGCTGTTGTGTCGTTTTGGTGGACGCCGGTCTTCGCGGAAGTCTGCGACAAGATCTATCCCGAATGGGATGGTCAGAAATTCTCGGTTCTCAACGAGGTGGCCGCTTTTCTGACCAATTGGGTCGGCCTGGCGGCGCTTTTCTGTCTGGTTACCGGTTCAGCGGTTTTGCGCCTTCGGGCGCTGCTTTGGGTCGGGAGCCTTCTCGGCGGCCTCCTCCTCCTGGTGGCCATCATGTCCTGGGGAGATGCCGAGCACCAGGTATGGCAGTCGGCCATCAATGAGGGTTGCGCACATCCGCAGTTCGAACTGATCCAATTGCTGTCCGCGCTCGTGTTGACGGCTACGGGCGTCTTTCTGGGACTGCGTCGAAGAAAGCGGGCGCAGGAAATCAGAGCTACCCGTGCCTGAGGCACGGAAGGTATATTACGCTGAAGAGTAAAACGGTTTGCCGCCCCGAGCGGGCGCAATACCTTGGAAAGCAACGACCATGAGCAAAGCCACATCCTCTGCCCCCTCACAGCGCATGCTGCGCGTCGGCGAACAGGTGCGCGCTGCCATCACCCAGGTTCTGCAACGCGGCGAGGTCCGCGATCCGGTGATCGAGAAGACCGTCATCGCGATTTCGGAAGTGCGCATGTCACCGGATCTGAAGATCGCCACGGCCTATGTCACGCCGCTTGGCGTGCCCAACCATGCCGAGGTCATCGACGCGCTCAACCGCAATGCCAAGTACATTCGCGGCCGCCTCGGCCCGCAGCTGCGACAGATGAAATACATGCCCGACGTTCGTTTCCGCGACGATACGAGCTTCGACAATTACAAGAAGATCGACGAGCTCTTGCGTTCGCCGGAAGTTAGCCGCGATCTCGACCAGACCAGCGAAGACGAAGAATAGTAGATTTCATGTCCAAACCGCGTAAGCCCAAGGGCCGTCCGATCTCGGGCTGGCTGATCCTCGACAAGCCGCTCGACTTCGGCTCCACCGAAGCTGTCTCGAAGATCAAGTGGCTGTTCAAGGCCCAGAAGGCCGGCCATGCCGGCACGCTCGATCCGCTGGCCTCCGGCATGTTGCCGATCGCGCTTGGCGATGCGACGAAGACCGTTCCTTACGTCATGGACGGCCGCAAGATCTACGAATTCACCGTCGCCTGGGGCGAGGAACGCTCCACCGACGATCTCGAAGGCGAAGTAACCCATTCCTCGGCCGAACGGCCGAACGAAGAGGCAATCCGCGCGCTTCTGCCGAAATACACCGGCGTCATCAGCCAGGTGCCGCCGCAGTTCTCGGCGATCAAGATCGATGGCGAGCGCGCCTATGATCTCGCCCGCGACGGCGAGACGGTCGAAATCCCGGCCCGCGAGGTCGAGGTCCACCGGCTGACTCTGCTGGGTGCCGCACCCAACCTGGCCCACTTCGAAATCGAATGTGGCAAGGGCACTTATGTGCGCTCGCTCGCCCGCGACATGGGCCGCGACCTCGGCTGTTTCGGCCACATCGCGTCGCTGCGCCGCACCTTCGTCGCGCCCTTCGGCGAAGAGGACATGGTGCCGCTTGCCGACCTGGTGGCGTTGGAAAAGATCGAGGACGACCAGGAACGTCTGGCGGCACTCGATGCCTATCTGATCGAGACCGGCGAGGCGC
Source organism: Ensifer sp. Root954 (assembly GCF_001429005.1). Lineage (NCBI taxonomy): Bacteria > Pseudomonadati > Pseudomonadota > Alphaproteobacteria > Hyphomicrobiales > Rhizobiaceae > Ensifer > Ensifer sp. Root954. The sequence continues at coordinate 546,612 of NZ_LMJM01000052.1, read as the reverse complement.
TTTCCAGCCTGCCGCACGTGCCTGTCAATGACGACCAGGCGCACCGTCTGAGGATGGGCAATCCCATTATCCTGCGCGGCCGCGACGCACCGCTGGCGACGCCCGAGGCCTATGCCACGGCGCGCGGCAAGCTGGTCGCGATCGGTGAGATCGCCGAGGGCGAATTCCGCCCCAAGCGCGTCTTCGCCGGAAGCTAAGCACCCGGAACCATTTGCCTTTGCTTTATCCTTGACGCATGATCCCGGCATGGGTTCCCAGTCCATCCGAGGTGATTCCGTTTCCGTATCGCGTTTCGTTGCCGTTTGGCGGTTGCGCCGCTTGCGGCGGCGTGCGCCGAAGGCGTTGATGCCGCCGGCAGGGAACCGCAAGGGACGTTGCAGGTGACCGGTGTGACGGAGGAAGGAAAGCGCAGGGCAAGCGATGGCCTGGCGGCGATGGTTGATCGCGCCCGTCATCGGCTGACCCGCCCGTTCAGTTTCTATCTGACGTCGCTGCTGCTGGTCGCCATCGTTCCGGCCTTCATCTTCTCGCTGGTCGTGCTGAAGCGCAGCGTCGACGCGCAGGAACAGGTCATCACCTCGCTGCTGCAGGCCTCGACCGGATCGGTGACGCGCATCGTCGAGCGCGATATCGAGGGCATGTTGACGACGCTGAAGGTGCTGTCGACCTCGCGGGCGATTGAGGACGACAATTTGCAAGCCTTCTACGAGAGAGCCTCGACGGCGCTCGCGCAGACGGATTCCTACCTGATCGTCATGGATCGCAAGCACGAGCAGCGGCTTAACACCCGCGTCCCCTTCGGCACTGAGCTTGGCAAGGGGTCGGATGCGGACTCCATCGAGCGCGCCTTCACCAATAGCGGCGCGCCGCTCGTCTCCAACGTCTTCTTCGGCAAGACCGCCGGAAAATGGGTGTTCAACGTTTATCTGCCGGCAAAACTCTCGACCGGTGAGGAGTATCTGCTGGCGTTGACGCAAAACGCCGAGAACATGGCCAAGGCCGTCAACCGCGATACGCTGTCGCCTGGTTGGAACGCGGCCCTCGTCGACGGCGCGGGAAAGGTCATCATCTCCTCGGACGCGGCGGTCAAGGCCGGGGAGCCGTTCTTCCTCGACAAGGTTCCGGCGATCAGCATCGGCGTTCGCAACATCAAGGAGAACGGCACGGAGTACCGGGTGGCGACCGAATTCTCGGTGATCACCGGCTGGCGGATCATCGCCTGGGCGCCGCGGGCGATCGTCGATGCTCCGGCCGTCTGGTCGTTCCTGTGGCTTTCGCTCGGCGGCATCATCTTTGCCGGCATCGCGATCGCCGGTTCGCTGGCAATCGCGCGGCTGTTGTCGCAGGGCGTCAAGCTCGTGGCGCAGGATGCCCGCCGCCTTGGCGCCGGCGAGCGGATCGAGCCGCGCCCGCATATGATCGCCGAGGTCGAACAGGTCTCGGCAGCTCTGGCCCGTGCGGCGGCCGCGCGCACCAAGGCGGAGAGCGAAATCCGTTTCTTGATGCGCGAGGTGGCGCACCGCTCGAAGAACCAGCTGACGGTGATCCAGTCCATGCTGAACCAGTCGGTCTATTCGGCCGAGAGTGCCGCTGATTTCGCCGACAGTTTCCGCAAGCGCATCGCCGGGCTCGCCCGCTCCACCGACCTTATGATCGCCAACGCCGCCCAAGGGGTCGATTTCCGGGAACTGGCCCAGAACCAGCTGCAGCCATTCACGCCTGACGATCCGAGGCGGGTGATCCTGTCCGGCCCGCCTTTGCGGCTCGAGACCCAGATCGCCCAGACGCTCGGCATGGCGCTGCACGAGCTCGCGACCAATGCGACCAAATATGGCGCGCTCGCCAACACCTCAGGCGTCGTCAAGCTGAGCTGGTCGCTGGAGGATGAGGGCATTGCTATACGCTGGCGGGAGGAGGGAGCCGATCTCGCGGGCAAGCCCTCAGATCCGATCCGCAAGGGGTTTGGCACGCTCGTGCTCGAACGCATGCTCGGCATGGCCCTGAATGCGGGGCTCGAGCGGATGATGCATGCCGACGGCATCGAGTGGCGGATCACCGTGCCGCGACCGGCCGAAGGGGATGACGCGCCATGACCTGCCGCCGTCACTTTTTCTCCCTCGATCGGGGCCGAACTCCTCCCGATCGCGGCCGAATGAAATCGCCGCCGATGCACCCGTTCCCGACCGGCAATTGAGGTCTTCCGCCGGCCCTCCCGGGCGCCGGTCCATGACCCTTTCCTTTTTCATCCAATTCGTTTATAGGCACGCCAGCAAAAGGCGCATGCCCGTTGCATTCACGGCCGCAGCTGGACGACATCCCGGCTGACGGCGTCCCGAAATCCTCGAAATCGAAAGGATCATCCGATGTCGATTGCTGCAGAGCGTAAGGCTCAGCTCATCAAGGAATTTGCAACCGTTGAAGGCGACACCGGTTCTCCGGAAGTCCAGGTTGCTATCCTGACGGAACGGATCAACAACCTGACCGAACACTTCAAGGGCCACAAGAAGGATAACCATTCCCGCCGTGGTCTGCTCGCGATGGTTTCCAGCCGTCGTTCGCTCCTCGACTATCTGAAGAAGAAAGACGAAGCGCGCTACACCAAGCTGATCGGTGCCCTGGGCATCCGTCGCTAAGCGACTTATCCGGCGGGTCTTTGCGGCCCGCCGGCTTTTTTATGGAGCGTTGAACGCTCGACGATTAAACTCTCCAGCCGCATAGGAACGTGGCTAAACGAGAGAATCCAGCGAGCCGGATGGGCCGGTATCGCGGATCAACCGATGGCCCGTCATGGGGCAGGATTGCAGGATGCTTCGGCCCCTGCTTGCCGGAAACGCCGCTGAAAGCGGATGGTCGGGCAAAGCGGAAAACAGCCGATTAAAGCGTGAAGCCTCCCGTTGTCTTGCCCGTGATGCGCCATTTCATGCGGCCCTTCGACCGCCCGCGCTGTAACAGCCGCGGAGAGGTCCGCCGCACACGAAGGACAGAACATGTTCGATACCCACAAGGTTGAAATCGAATGGGCTGGGCGTCCGCTCAAGCTCGAAACCGGCAAGATCGCCCGTCAGGCTGACGGCGCCGTTCTCGCCACCTACGGCGAAACCGTCGTTCTCGCCACCGTCGTTTCGGCCAAGTCGCCGAAGCCGGGCCAGGACTTCTTCCCGCTGACCGTCAACTACCAGGAAAAGACCTACGCCGCCGGCAAGATCCCGGGTGGCTACTTCAAGCGCGAAGGTCGTCCGAGCGAAAACGAAACGCTCGTCTCGCGCCTGATCGACCGTCCGATCCGTCCGCTCTTCCCCGATGGCTACAAGAACGACACCCAGGTCATCGTCACGGTCATGCAGCATGACCTCGAAAACAACCCCGACGTCCTGTCGATGGTCGCCGCTTCTGCAGCGCTGACGCTGTCGGGCATCCCCTTCATGGGCCCGATCGGTGGCGCGCGCGTCGGCTACATCAACGGCCAGTACGTTCTGAACCCGCATCTCGACGAGATGGACGAATCGACCCTCGACCTCGTCGTCGCCGGCACCCAGGAAGCGGTGCTGATGGTCGAATCCGAAGCCAAGGAACTGCCGGAAGACGTTATGCTCGGCGCCGTCGTCTTCGGTCAGAAGGGCTTCCAGCCGGTCATCGACGCCATCATCAAGCTCGCTGAAGTCGCTGCCAAGGAGCCGCGCGAATTCGAAGCCGAAGATCATTCCGCTCTCGAAAACGCCATGCTCTCGCTTGCCGAAGACGAGCTGCGCAACGCCTACAAGATCACCGAGAAGGCTGCCCGTTACGCTGCCGTCGACGCCGTCAAGGCCAAGGTGAAGGCACACTTCCTGCCTGAGGGCATCGAGAACCCGGCCCATTCGGCCGAAGAAATCGGCGCCGTCTTCAAGCACCTGCAGGCCAAGATCGTTCGCTGGAACATCCTCGACACCAAGAGCCGCATCGACGGCCGCGATCTGGAAACCGTTCGCCCGATCGTGTCGGAAGTCGGCGTTCTGCCGCGCACCCACGGTTCGGCGCTGTTCACCCGCGGCGAAACGCAGGCGATCGTCGTTGCCACGCTCGGCACCGGCGAAGACGAACAGTACGTCGACAGCCTGACCGGCATGTACAAAGAACGCTTCATGCTGCACTACAACTTCCCGCCCTTCTCGGTCGGCGAAACCGGCCGCATGGGCTCCCCGGGCCGTCGCGAAATCGGTCACGGCAAGCTCGCCTGGCGCGCTATCCGCCCGATGCTCCCGGAAGCCGAGCAGTTCCCCTACACGCTGCGCGTCGTTTCCGAGATCACCGAGTCCAACGGCTCGTCCTCGATGGCCACCGTCTGCGGCACCTCGCTCGCTCTCATGGACGCCGGCGTTCCGCTCGCAAAGCCGGTTGCCGGTATCGCCATGGGCCTGATCAAGGAAGATGAGCGCTTCGCCGTTCTCTCCGACATTCTCGGCGACGAAGACCACCTCGGCGACATGGACTTCAAGGTTGCCGGTACCGACGCCGGCATCACCTCGCTCCAGATGGACATCAAGATCGAGGGCATCACCGAAGAGATCATGGGCATCGCGCTCAACCAGGCCAAGGGCGGCCGTCTCCACATCCTCAGCGAAATGGCCAAGGCCATTTCCGAAAGCCGTGGCCAGCTCGGCGAGTTCGCCCCGCGCATCGAAGTCATGAACATTCCGGTCGACAAGATCCGCGAAGTCATCGGTTCGGGTGGCAAGGTCATCCGCGAAATCGTCGAAAAGACCGGCGCCAAGATCAACATCGAAGACGACGGCACCGTGAAGATCGCCTCCTCGTCCGGCAAGGAAATCGAAGCGGCCCGCAAGTGGATCCACTCGATCGTCGCCGAGCCGGAAGTCGGCCAGGTCTACGAAGGTACCGTTGTGAAGACCGCCGACTTCGGCGCCTTCGTCAACTTCTTCGGCGCCCGTGACGGTCTCGTCCACATCTCGCAGCTCGCCTCCGAGCGCGTCGCCAAGACGACCGACGTCGTCAAGGAAGGCGACAAGGTTTGGGTCAAGCTCATGGGCTTCGACGAGCGCGGCAAGGTTCGCCTGTCGATGAAGGTCGTCGACCAGGCCACCGGCAAGGAAATCGTTGCCGAAAAGTCTGAAAAGAAGGGCGACGGCGAAGCCGCTGAATAAGCGCGCTTCACCCGAATGCATTTGGGGCGCGGGGCGGATCGCTCCGCGCCCCTTTCTTGTAGGAAGATGACGGATAGACCGATGAGCCGAGATTCGTTGAAGACCCTGTTTTACCCGTTCGACAGCGGCGTGATCGACCCGCCGGGCGAGGGCGAGCGCGTGCTGTTCCTCGGCGCCGAGGCGGGCTACAGGCTGCCGCAGGGCTTCGAGGCGTCGATCTCGGCGGTGCAGCCGCTGCGGCCGCTCTATCGCGCCCTGGAAGCCGCCCGCGCCGACGTGGCGCCTGAAATCACCGGCGAGGACTACGACGTCACGCTGATCCTCTGCGGCAAGCACAAGGGCGAGAACGAAGACCGGATCGCCGAGGCGCTGAAGCGCACGCGCGAGGGCGGTCTGATCGTTGTTGCCGGCGGCAAGGAAGATGGCATCCAGTCGCTGAAGAAGCGCATCGCCAAGTTCGAATGGGACGGCGACCATCTGCCGAAGTATCACGGCGTCGCCTTCTGGTTCACCCGCCCGGAAGATGTCACCGAGGCAGTACAAAAGCTTGCCAAGGTGCCGGTACGCGTCGACGGTCTGTTCGAGGCCTCGCCCGGCATGTTTTCGCACGACCGCATCGATGCGGGCTCCGAGCTGCTGGCGTCGCGTCTGCCGAACGATTTCCATGGCCACGCCGCCGATTTCGGCGCTGGCTGGGGCTATCTCGCAGCCAAGCTTGCTGAAGCGTCACCGGGCACCAAGGGGGTCGATCTCTTCGAGGCCGATCACGAGGCGCTCGAGGCGGCCCGCGTCAACATGATGGCGAACGCGCCGCGCATGCCGGCCCGTTTCTACTGGTTCGACCTGACGAGCGAAGAGCCGCGCGACAAGTACGACCTCATCGTCATGAATCCGCCCTTCCATGAAGGCCACGCGGCTGAGCCGTCGCTCGGCGTCGCCATCATCAAGACGGCGCTGAAGGCGCTGAAGCAGGGTGGCAAGCTGATGATGGTCGCCAATCGTGGCCTTCCCTACGAGCAGGTGCTGGCGGAAAATTCCAAGGAATATGGCGAGACCTGCCGCAACGCCCGATTCAAGGTGCTCTGGGCCAAGCGCTGAGACGCCGCAGGACGCATTTTGCGCCATCCGAGAATGGAAAAAGCCGGGCAGATGACCCGGCTTTTTTGCATCTGGCTGCAAGTCAGACTTAGCCCGTTGCCTTCGTCGCAGATCCGGCTCACCATGTGCCCGGTTTTACTGCCGGAGGATGAGTTCCATGACGTCGGGAGTGAACAGGCCGCCCTTGAGCGAGGATGCGGCCGAAGCTATTGCCAAGGACATCAAGCAGGGCGAGGGACATGGCGCGACCTCCGAGGTGCCCATGTCGTTCTTGCAGAGCCTCTATCGCTCGCCGCTTGACCCGGCGCGCCGGACCCATACGGGCTTCGTCGTGCTGGCGGTCATCGTGGCTCTGCTCGTGCTGTTCGTCCTGATTTGAGCTTGCCGGCAAAAGGCAGGCGGACCGGCGCGCGCCTCAGCCGCGCCTTCTCGCGACGACCAATAGCCCCGCAAGGGCGGCGCAGAGCAGGCCGAGTGACAACGGCAACCCGTGGTGTCCCGTCACTTGCATGACAAGTCCCGTTGCTGGCGAGCCAACCATGCCGCCGAGGCCCCAGGCGAAGGCAAAGGCGGCGTTGCCGGCGATCAGGGTCAGGCCGCTGAACCGCTCGCCGAGCTGGATCAGCGACAGGGTATAGATCCCGAACGTCACCCCGCCTCAGACGAAAACAAGCGGCCAGATGAGCCAGCTTTCGAACAGCCATGGCAGCAGCAGGCAGCCGGCCAGGGAGGAAAGCACGCAGAACAGCATCGTCTGCCTCGATCCCCTGCGTTCGGAGAGGCGCCCGAGCAGGATCTGCAACGACGCGTTGCCGGCAATGAAGCAGGTGATGAGCGGCGCGACGCGCTCCTCATTGCTGCCAAGCGCTGCGCCATAGACCGCAAGCAGCGAAAGCAGGGTCTGCTCGAAGGCCGCAGCCGTTGCGACTGCAAACAGCAACAAAGGCGCCAGCGCGAAAAACCCGGCGACGGACGTTGCTTCCCCATCCTGCGGCATCTCCGGCAGGCGCGACACCAGGGCAAGCAAGATCAGGCCGCAGGCGACAAAGGCCACGATGCCGATCAGGAACGGCGACCAGCCCGCCGTTCCGACCATCCCGAGCGACAGCGGCCCTATGGCGAAACCGGCTGAAACGACCGAGGAATAGAGACCCATGATGCGGCCCCGGCGGGACGCGGGCGTAATGGCCACCAGCCAGGTCTCGCTGATCACGGAAAGCGGATTGGCGAAAACGCCTAGCAGAAAGCGAAGCGGCATCCAGGCCCAGACGTCGTCAGTCCACGCAATGGCGGCAAGCGTGCTGGCGGCCAGCACCGAACAGAGGATCGCGAGCCGGGCGCCGCCCAGCCGCCGCGAAAGCATCGGGATCAGAGGCGCCGACAGGATGAACCCCAGCGGCGTCATGGCCGCTGACAGGCCGATCAGGGCGGGTGCCGTCCGCTGCCGCTCCAGGATGAAGCTGAGCAGCGGATAGGTGAGCCCTTGCGCCACCGCAAAGACGGTAACGGTGGCGATGATACCCGCCATCGCCGCCCAGGGGGCTTGATCCTCGCGGAACGTCGTGATCACCTCGCCAAGGGTCGGCGCCGGTGGCGGTCGCTGGTCCGATGTCATTGCGCGGCTCACCTCAAAGCACTTGCCAGAAGGGCCTGGCGAGCTCCTCCTCGACTTGACGTCGCGTCAGGCCGATATCGTCGATCAGATGCGGATCGCCCTTGAGCTTTCGATCGAGCTCTAGGTGAAATTGGTTCCGTTCACGCCAGGCGGCGACCATCCGTTTCAGCGTCTCGACAGGGGAATGCGAACGCGTCGGGCTCCTCGGCGTCTCAGGCGCCGCCGCCTGAGGCGATGCAATGGGAGAAAAGGGGGCGTTGTTCATGACAACCTCGCTATCGGCTTTGAGGGTCGGGGGGACCCTCGATCTGAAGGAGGTTGGATTCTGCGGAATAGGATCGGCGCCGTACTTAAGCCCTTCCAAAAAGTTCTCAAAAACTTCCAAACGGGCTATAGATCGCCGCATGCAGGATACACGTTTTGCCTTTGGTCCGTTCGTGCTTGATCCGGGTGCGGGAACGCTCCTGCGGAACGATGATCCGGTTGCGGTCGGGCATCGCGGCGTGAAGCTGCTTGCGGCGCTCGTGGAAAGGCCGGGCGAAATCCTCGCCAAGACCGAGCTGATGGACGCGGCCTGGCCGGGTACGGCCGTCGAGGAAGGCAATCTCACCGTACAGATCGCACAGCTCAGGAAGCTGCTCGGCCGGGCTGCCGACGGCGGCGAGTGGATTTCAACGGTTCCGCGCATCGGCTACCGTTTCATGGGCAGTATCGAGCGGCTGGCAGGCGGGCGAAAGCCGCTGCCGTTGCCGGGCCGGCCTTCGATCGCGGTGCTGCCCTTCGTCAATCTCAGCAACGATCCCGATCAGGATTCCTTCGCGGACGGGCTGACGGAGGATCTGATCACCGATCTCTCCCGGAGCGGTGGTCTGTTCGTCATCGCCCGCAATTCCACCTTTGCCTACAAGGGCAGGGCGATGGATGTGCGCGCGATCGCCGAAGACCTCGGCGTGCGCTACCTCCTGGAAGGAAGCGCAAGGCGCGCCTCCGGACGCGTGCGCATCAACGCCCAGCTGGTCGATGCGCTGAGCGGAGAGCACCTCTGGGCCGAACGCTTCGACCGCAACCTGGAAGACATCTTTGCCGTTCAGGACGAGGTGACGGCCAAGATCGTCGAGGCGTTGCTCGGTCGGCTGCGTACCCCGCCGTCACGCAATCGCCCCAGGAGCCTCGAGGCCTATGATCTCTGCGTGCGGGCGCGCAAGCTGATCGACGATTCGCCGCAGACCGCCCGGGAAGCGCATCTGATGCTCACTCGCGCCGTTTCGCTCGACCCTGATTATGCCGAGGCCTATCGCTGGCTCGCCATGAACCACTGGATGGGGTGGGTGCACTGGGGCGAGCCGATCGTACCGACCCGCGGCATCGCCCTGGAATTGGCGCGCAAAGCCGTCGCGATCGATCCCAACGACGCCGGTTGCCGCTGGGTGCTGGCCAATCTGCTTGCCTATGAGCGCAACTTCGCCGAGGCCGACGCGGAATTTGCCAGGGCCATCGAGCTTGACCCGAACGAAGCCGACACCTGGGCGACATTGTCCGACATCACGATCCTGGCAGGCCGGGTCGAGGAAGGGCTCGAGCACATTCGCAAGGCGTTCCGGCTGAACCCCTATCCGGCAAGCTGGTACTATCTGACACTCGGCCAGGCGCAGTATGCGGCCGGAGACTACGAAGCCGCGGTCGAGACGCTGCGCAAGGACGAGACCTACCGCACCAGCTCGCGTCGCTTCCTGGCGGCGAGCCTCGCGCAATTGGGGCGGTTCGACGAGGCACGCGCCGAGGTCGACCTGTTCCTCGTCGCCAACCCGCATTTCACGACCGGTTTCTGGGCGACGACCGAGCCGTTTCGTGACGCAGCGACGCTCGCGCACTTCGTGGACGGATTCCACAAGGCCGGCCTTCCGGACTGATGATTTCTCGGGCCGTCGGGCCCTGTCGACCTCAAAAAAGAAACCCCGGCGAGGTGTCTCGCCGGGGTTTTCTAGAGAAGCTGGGTCGTCAGTCAGCGGCTTTGCCGCTGCCGTCACTCTGCGTCGGCGGTCCTGAGCGCATCGAGTGCCGGCATCGACGTAATGTTGTAGCCGGAATCGACGTAGTGGATTTCGCCGGTCACGCCGCGCGAAAGGTCCGAAAGAAGGTAGAGGGCCGAGCTGCCGACATCGTCGATCGTGACAGTGCGGCGCAGCGGCGAGTTCTTCTGCTGCCAGGAAAGCATCGCCCGGGCGTCGGAAATGCCGGCGCCGGCAAGCGTGCGGATCGGGCCCGCCGAGATCGCGTTGACGCGAATGCCGCGAACGCCATAGTCGGCGGCGAGATAGCGCACCGACGCCTCGAGCGCTGCCTTGGCGACACCCATGACGTTGTAGTTCGGCATGACGCGCATCGAGCCGCCATAGGTGAGCGTCAGCATCGAGCCGCCCTCATCCATCAGTTCGGCAGCCCGCTTGGCGATCTCGGTGAAGGAGAAGCAGGAGATCACCATCGTGCGGCTGAAGTTGTCGCGCGAGGTGTCGGCGTAGAGGCCCTTCAGCTCGTTCTTGTCCGAAAAGCCGATGGCATGAACGATGAAGTCGAGCTTGCCCCAGCGTTCCTTGATCGCATCGATGACCGCATCGACAGACGCAATGTCTTCGACATCGCAAGGAAGCAGGAAGTCGGAACCGAGCTCGGCCGCCAGCGGCTTGACGCGCTTACCCAGCGCCTCGCCCTGAAAGGTGAAGGCCAGTTCCGCGCCTTGCGCTGCAAGCGCCTTGGAGATGCCCCAGGCAATAGAATGGTTGTTGGCCACACCCATGATGAGGCCACGCTTTCCAGTCATCAGTCCCGTCATGGTGTTATCCGTTGTAGCGCTGGAAGACGAGCGTTGCGTTGGTGCCGCCGAAGCCGAAGGAGTTCGAAAGAACCGTATCGATCTTGGCATTGTCGATGCGCTTACGAACGATCGGAACGCCATCGAATTCCGGGTCGAGCTCGCTGATATGCGCGCTTTCGCCGATGAAGCCCGCCTGCATCATCAACAGGCCGTAGATCGATTCCTGCACGCCGGCCGCACCGAGCGAGTGACCCGTGAGCGACTTGGTCGACTGGATGTGCGGCATCTTGCTGCCGAACACTTCGCGGATCGCGCCGATTTCCTTGCTGTCGCCAACCGGGGTGGAGGTGCCGTGGGTGTTGATGTAGTCGACCTCGCCCTTCACGGTCGAGAGCGCCTGACGCATGCAGCGGATCGCGCCTTCGCCCGACGGAGCCACCATGTCGTAGCCGTCGGAGGTGGCGCCGTAGCCGACGATTTCGGCGTAGATCTTCGCGCCGCGGGCCTTGGCGTGCTCCAGTTCTTCGAGAACGAGAACGCCTGCGCCACCGGCAATGACGAAGCCGTCGCGGTTGGCGTCATAGGCGCGCGAAGCCGTCTCCGGCGTTTCGTTGTACTTCGACGACATGGCGCCCATGGCGTCGAACAGGTTGGACATGGTCCAGTCGAGGTCTTCGTGACCGCCGGCAAACATCACGTCCTGTTTGCCCCACTGGATCATCTCGGCGGCGTTGCCGATGCAATGGGCCGAGGTCGAGCAGGCCGACGAGATCGAATAGTTGACGCCGTGGATCTGGAACCAGGTGGCAAGCGTCGCCGACGCCGTCGAAGACATCGCCTTGGGAACGGCGAACGGGCCGATGCGCTTCGGGCTGACGTTCTTGCGGGTGATGTCGGCCGCTTCAACGATGGTGCGGGTGGACGGTCCGCCCGAGCCCATGATGATGCCGGTACGCTCGTTGCGGGCGATGACGGCTTCTTCCAGACCGGAGTCGGCGATCGCCTGCTTCATCGCCACGTGGTTCCAGGCGCCGCCCTGAGACAGGAAGCGCATGGCACGGCGATCGACGAGTTCGGTCGGATCGAGCGACGGCGCGCCCCAGACCTGGCACTTGAAGCCATTCTCGGCGAAATCGGGAGAAAACGTGATGCCCGACTTGGCATCGCGCAACGACGCCGTAACTTCGTCTGCATTGTTCCCGATCGAGGAAACGATGCCGAGGCCCGTGACAACAACCCGTCTCATGGTACTGACCTTTTCTTTATTTCGTTGGCTGCGGAAAGGCCTGGATTTTACTCGGCCTTATCCTTCGACAGGCCGACGCGGAGGTCGGTTGCCTGATAGATAGTCTCGCCATCGGCTTTCAGCCAGCCGTCGGCCGTGCCGAGCACGAGTCGTCCGCGCATGACGCGCTTGAAGTCGATGCCGTACTCGAGAAGCTTGGTATGGGGACGCACCATGCCCTTGAACTTCACTTCGCCGGTGGAAAGCGCCATGCCGCGGCCGGGCTCGCCAAGCCAGCCGAGGTAAAAACCGGTCAGCTGCCACATGCCATCGAGGCCGAGGCAGCCGGGCATGATCGGGTTACCCTGGAAGTGGCAGGGAAAATACCAGTCGTCCGGCCGCACGTCGTATTCGGCGCGCAGGTAACCCTTGTCGAAGGCGCCGCCGGTCTCGGAGATTTCGGTGATGCGGTGGACCATCAGCATCGGCGGCAGCGGCAGCTGGGCATTGCCGGGGCCAAACAACTCACCACGGCCGCAGGCCAGGATTTCCTCGTAGCTGAAGCTGGATTGTCTGGTCGTCATGAATAGATGTTTCCCCGCGTAACAAATTGTGTTGTCCGACCTGCTTTAGAGCAAGTTCGGCTTGAAATGAAGCGTGGCGACCCGGATCTTGCGGTTTTCCGTCCGGTCTCCATCGCTTCTGATGGCGATTTCACTCCGCCGTCGCTTACAGGATCAATGTGGGCGCGACCAGAGTTAATTGCCAGCATTCCCCGAGTTTGACCGGTTTTTCGGGCTTTGCAACGCCTGTCAGGGCTGGAATCTATTGAAAGGCGAGGACGTAAAAGTTATATCGCGGAGGAAGTATTGTGAATTTCGCCGGGATACATGGAACGACCCTTGATGACGAAAGCAACAGAAGTGAGTTCGGAAGAAAGGCTACGCCACTCAGGCCTGCGTCCGACCCGTCAACGCGTTGCCCTCGCCGATCTGATCTTTGCCAAGGGTGATCGCCACCTGACCGTCGAAGAACTGCACGAAGAGGCCGTCATGGCCGGCGTGCCAGTGTCGCTGGCGACCGTCTACAACACGCTGCACCAGTTTACCGAAGCCGGCATGATCCGCGTGCTGGCGGTGGAAAGCGCCAAGACCTATTTCGACACCAACGTGTCGGACCATCATCACTTCTTCGTCGAGGGCCAGAACGAGGTTCTCGATATTCCGGTCAGCAACATCCACATCGACAATCTGCCGGAACCGCCCGAGGGCATGGAGATCGCCCATGTCGACGTGGTCATTCGTCTGCGCCGTAAAAACGACCGCTGATCCGGCGGCCACCGTCATGGTGGCCGCGATGGCGATCGATCGCCGCTATTCCGTCACCGTCAGATTGGCGCGCATGCCGGCCTCGTAGTGTCCTTTGATGTTGCAAAGGAGCACGTAGCTGCCCGGCGCGAGCTTGGCTTTCAGCTGGCCGTCGGCTCCGGGCTTCAGCTCGGAAACCTCGCCGAGGCTCTTGAGCTGCTTTTCGTCGACCCGATGCTTGGCCGCGATGAGATTGATCTTCTGGTCGGCTGATTTCAGCTTCACCAGCACCATCTCGTGCTCTTCCGTCATGGCGTCGTTGTGCACCAGGAAGACAGTCTCTCCGGCCTTTATCGTCGACTGGTCGAGTGTCAGTGTCATCGGGCCGCCCGCTTCACCACCTTCGACGACCTTGACGGTCGTGGCGGCAAATGCCGGCGAGGCCATGCAAAGAAGGGCGAGTGCGGCAAGCTTGTTGCTGAAGAAACGCATGCTGTATCCCTTTCGCTGAAGCCGCCCGGGTGGCGGCCGACACCGCATCAACTACGATACCGGCGCTGTCCGCCGCCTGTCATAGGCACGCACGTGCGAAAGGCTCACATCACGTCGTCCGGATCGCGGCCCGGCAGCGCCTTGCCGGTCGGCAGCGTCCATCCGAACTTGAGCGCACCGGCACGCACGGCAAAGGCCGAGGCCACGCCGAGCGTTGAGGCGGCCACAAGTGGTAGTCCTACCATCGTCGCCAGCACGTAGGCACTGGCACCGATCAGCGCTGCCGTCACATAGACTTCCGGCCGCAGCAGCACCGAGGGTTCTCCGGCCAGCAGATCGCGAAGCACGCCGCCGAACGTCGCCGTCAGCATGCCGGTAACGAGCGCGACGCTCGGCGACCCCGTCGCTGCATAGCCTTTCGCCGCACCCATCACGCAATAGGCCGACAGCCCGATCGCATCGAGCCAGACGAGGACCCGGTAGCGGGAATCGAAGAGATGGGCGGTGAAGAACAGGAGAACGGCGACCGTCGCGCAGACCAGAAGATAGGTCGGATTGGTGACCCAGAAGACGGGCGTTGCGCCGAGCACGACGTCACGCATCGTGCCGCCGCCGATGCCGGTGACCGAGGCCAGGAACAGATAGCCGATGATGTCGAGTTGCTTGCGCGAGGCCGACAGCGCCCCGGTTGCGGCAAACACGGCCACACCGGCATAGTCGAGGATTTCGAGGATCGGCATGGGCGCTCCGTTTCAGCCCGATTGGCTCCCGCAGATCATTAGCGCACCGTCGGGATGAAGTCAGGAGGCGCGCTGCCGTTTGCTGCACTGGGGCGTGTCATGGTCGTCTAGCGCGGCAGCACCGTCTGAGTGCGGCCGAGCAGGTAATAGGCGACGAGCCCGGTCCATTCCTTGGCGGCCGTCGTCGTCAGCTGCGCGTTCAGTGAGGGCTGGGTGAAATCGAAGCCAAGCCGCACCTTGCCGCTGGTGCGGTAGTCGGTCGGCCAGGGCAGGACGTCGATGTCGTTGGCGCGGAACAGCCCGACGGAGCGCGGCATGTGATACGCCGAGGTGACGAGCGCACATTGCGTCAGCCCGTTTGCAGCCAGAAGATCCTTGGTGTAGCGCGCGTTCTCGAAGGTGGTGCGCGAATCTTCCTCGCGGATCACCCGATCGGCCGCAATGCCGAAGATGTCGAAGAACGCCTTCGAGGCCAGCGCATCGCCCTCGTAGGCGCCGCTGATCGAGCCATCGCCGCCGGAGACGAGGATTCGTGCTTCGGGATAGCGCTTGGCGAGGCTCGCTGTCTCGATGAAGCGGTCTGCTGCCTGGTTGAGCTCCGTGCCGCCGCGGCTTGCCATGACTTCGTTTTCGAAGGCGCCGCCGAGCACAATGATGCAGGAAAGCGCTGTCGGCGGCGTCGGGCGCACAAATCGATCCTCAAGCGCTTGCAGGGCATAGGGGCCAGCGGTGGTGAACAGGCTGACGAAAAGAACCAGCGCGCCCAGGCTGCCGAGAACGGCGCCGATGCGGCGCCAGCCGATGGCCGTCGCAAGCAGCCCGGCGATGACGGCGAGCAGCGAGAACGACAGCGGCTGCACAATGAGCCAGAAGATTTTCGAGATCAGAAACATGGCACCAGCTTCTGCGTTCCGCTGCTTAACAAATCATGAATGCATGGCGCGCGGCCGGATGTTGCGCGCGAAACGGCTGTTCGCGTTCGCGCAAGGTAACGCATGCACCATGTTCATCCGAACGTTGCGTGGGCGGCCCCGGCCACCACTTTCATTTGAAGCCGAAAGGAGTATCATCCGCGAGATGACCACGATAGCCGGCTTCCGATCGCAGCTGTTTCGTGCCGCCAACGAGGTCCATGACCTCACCCCGGTGCAGGCACAGCGTTTGCTTGAAGGCGCAGTGGCGCTGATCCGCTGCATGCGCGAGCAGACAGGCATGGAACCGAACACCGAAGCGCCGGACGTGACCAACATCCTGCTGGACATTGCCGGTTCCATACCCAAACGGTCCGAGCGCGAAATCCGCAATGCTCTACTCGAATCCGCCGACATCATCCGGTTGCTGACGATGATCCTGGATTCGCTGGACGAAATGGCCGCGAACGAGGGTCCCTGAGGACTGGGTACTGATCAATCGAAGGAAGGTTTTGGTGGAGCTAAGCGGGATCGAACCGCTGACCTCTTGCATGCCATGCAAGCGCTCTCCCAGCTGAGCTATAGCCCCATATCGGGTTCCGGCTAGGCCGGTCCGGGAAGTTCGTCGAGCTGTTGTGCTCGGCGAGTGGCGGCTTATTACTTCCCCTTTTTGAGGATGGCAAGCCGAAAAATGCGTGGCCCGTGGATTTATTTTTTGTCCGGGCCGTTTTTCTCCCGTCCGGGCCACTTTGGCCGAGGACGGGAGCATTTCTTTGTCATTTGAAGCGCTTAGACGTCTTCTTCGTCGTCCGACACGCCAATGAGGTCGCTCATGTCGTCGTCATCGTCTTCGTCGTCGGTCTGCAGGAAGGTGTCGTCATCGTCGTCGCCGTCGATTTCGACGTCGTCGTCGCCGAGATCCGGCAGGTCGTCGCCGCCCGCTGCCTCATCATCGGCATCCTCGAGCGAAACGAGTTCGACTTCGGTGTTCTCTGCGTCGACTTCCGTTACCTCTTCTTCTTCTTCCTTCTCGAGCACCTTGGCGACCGAGGTTTCTTCGAAGAAGGACAGCGGATAGGACTTGCCGGTGTAAGGCGAAACGATCGGATCACTGTTCAGATCGTAGAATTTGCGCCCCGTTTCCGGGTCGATGCGCTTTGTTCCAAGTTCCGGTTTTGCCACAGTCAAAGCCTCTTGAATGGCCGGCCGAGCCGGCGCTTGCCGGAAAGCCGGCGGGTGGAAAGGGTATCAAGCTTATGATGATTAGCCGGTCCCCATAATCGTCTTGGCCGCATCTGTCAAAGACAAATCGCCAAAGCCCCGGCGTTGCTGGCTTTCCGGCTCTTGCCCGCCCCTTGTGGCGCTCCTCGAGCGGCCGCAATTTATGGAAACACGCAGCGAGGGTGTGATAGGAGTGCCGCGGTGCGGGCGCGGTTGTGCCCTTCGGTAAGAACGCCCTTTCGGGCCAGAGGATGCCGCATGTCTCATGGATCGGGCCCGAGACCCGCCACTGCCCGAAAGTCCGCCGATCTGCGCGGCTCGATCCGCATCCCCGGCGACAAG
The DNA here is from genome assembly GCF_001429005.1 of Ensifer sp. Root954. NCBI lineage: Bacteria > Pseudomonadati > Pseudomonadota > Alphaproteobacteria > Hyphomicrobiales > Rhizobiaceae > Ensifer > Ensifer sp. Root954. The sequence continues at coordinate 529,708 of NZ_LMJM01000052.1, read as the reverse complement.
TCGATCTCGCACCGGGCGCTGATGCTGGGCGGGCTTGCTAGCGGCGAGACGCGCATTACCGGCCTGCTACAAGGCGCGGACGTGATGGCCACCGGCCGCGCGATGCAGGCGATGGGGGCCCGCATTCGTAAGGAGGCCGATACCTTTATCGTCGATGGCGTCGGCAACGGTGCGCTGCTTGCGCCGGAAGCGCCGCTCGATTTCGGCAATGCTGGCACAGGCTGCCGTCTGGCGATGGGGTTGGCGGGCGTCTACGACTTCGAAACGACATTCCTTGGCGATGCTTCGCTCAGCCGCCGGCCGATGGCGCGGGTTCTCGAGCCCTTGCGTGAAATGGGCACGCAGGTGAGGGCCGCCGCAGGCGATCGCCTGCCGGTGACCCTACGCGGACCGAAGACGCCTGCCCCGATCACCTATCGCGTGCCCGTCGCCTCCGCACAGGTGAAGTCGGCGGTCCTGCTTGCCGGTCTCAACGCGCCCGGCATCACCACTGTCATCGAACCGGTCATGACGCGCGATCATACGGAACGGATGCTGGAGGCATTTGGCGCCGCACTTTCTGTCGAGACCGACGTCAGCGGCGTCCGTACGATCCGCCTTGACGGTCGCGGCAAGCTTACCGGCCAGGAGATCGACGTGCCCGGCGATCCCTCGTCCGCGGCTTTCCCGCTGGTCGCAGCCCTGATCGTCCCAGGCTCCGACATCACGATCACCAACGTTCTGATGAACCCGACGCGCACGGGCCTGATCCTGACGCTTAAGGAGATGGGAGGGGATATCGAGGTGATCGGCAGCAGGCAGGTTGGCGGGGAGGACGTGGCGGATCTGCGCGTACGGCACTCGGAACTCAGCGGTGTCACCGTTCCCGAAGAGCGCGCCGCCTCGATGATCGACGAGTACCCGGCTCTCGCCATCGCCGCCGCCTTCGCCGAGGGGAATACCGTCATGGCCGGGCTCGACGAACTGCGTGTGAAGGAGTCCGATCGCCTCGCCGCCATCGCCGCGGGCCTGAAGCGCAATGGCGTCGATTGCGAGGAGGGCGCCTCGTCGCTGGTCGTGCGCGGCCGTCGCGACGGTAAGGGGCTCGGAAGCGCTGCCGGCGCGACCGTAAACACCCATCTCGATCACCGCATCGCCATGAGCTTCCTTATTTTCGGGCTTGCATCCGAACATCCGGTCACCGTCGACGACGTGTCGATGGTCGCGACAAGCTTTCCTGAATTCATGCACCTCATGACCAGCCTCGGCGCGAGGATCGCGTGAGACCCACGATTCCGGCGGTAACAATGAGATGGCTGCTGACACTCGCGGTCGTGGTTCTTCTGACGTTGCTGACGCAGGTCGGCGGCGCCGTCTGGATCGTCACTCTTGGGCTCCTGCGTCGAAGGAGAGCCGGCGTTGCCGTATTTCTGGCGCTCTTTCTCGGCCTCTATGCGGCAGGGACCGCGCTCAGCTATGCCATTGCGCCGATCTTCGGCCGCGTTCCTCTGCCCTGTTTCGACGACGGCACGTCGCGGCTGAAAATGCAGTCGCCGCTCTTCTGTGTCCTGAACCGCCAATATGTCGTTCCGGAACTGAAGGAAGCGGCCGCTGCCCTGTCACGCCATGTGGATCAGGTATTCCCCGGAACGACCACCTTGGCGCTCGACGCCAACTTTCCGTTCTTCGACGGTTTTCCGCTCTTCCCGCATTTGTCCCATTCGGACGGTCGGAAGCTCGATGTCGCGTTCTTCTATCAGGATGCCGAGGGCGATTATAAGGATAAGGCGACCCGCTCGCCGATCGGCTATTTTGCCTTCGAGCAGCCGCGACCGGACAGCATTCTCCCATGCCGGGATCGCGAAGACCTCTTGACCTTGCGCTGGGACTTGGACTTCTTGCAATCGCTGTGGCGGCCCTTGCCGCTGGAAGAAGGCCGGACCGCAGAGGCGCTCCGCTGGCTCTCGGCCGAGGGGAGCGGTTTCGGCATCGAGAAGATTTTCGTGGAGCCGCATCTGGCGCAGAGACTTGGCGTCGAAGCGGAGTCCATTCGGTTTCAGGGTTGCCGGGCCGCCAGGCACGACGACCACATACATATGCAGGTTGGAAAATGACGTTCACCATCGCTATCGACGGACCGGCCGCAGCCGGCAAGGGCACGCTCTCGCGCCGCATCGCCGAGGAATACGGCTTCCATCATCTCGATACCGGCCTCACCTACCGCGCCACCGCCAAGGCGCTGCTCGATGGCGGCTTGCCGCTCGACGACGAGGCGGTCGCCGAGAAGGTGGCGCGCGAGGTTGAACTGGCCGGGCTCGATCGCTCGGTGCTTTCCGCCCACGCGATCGGCGAGGCCGCCTCGAAGATCGCGGTCATGCCGGCCGTGCGCCGGGCGCTGGTCGAGGCGCAGCAGGCTTTTTCGCTGCGCGAGCCCGGCACGGTGCTCGACGGCCGCGACATCGGCACGGTCGTCTGCCCGGATGCGCCGGTGAAGCTCTATGTCACAGCATCGCCGGAAGTGCGGGCGCAGCGCCGCTATAACGAGATCACCGGCAATGGTCAGCCGGCCGACTACCAGACGATTTTCGAAGATGTGAAGATGCGCGACGAGCGTGATATGGGCCGCGCCGACAGTCCTTTGCGCCCGGCCGACGACGCGCACTTGCTTGATACGTCTGAAATGAGTATAGAGGCGGCGTTTCAGGCCGCGAAGTCTTTGATCGATGCGGCCCTGATCAAGAAGATCTGAAGAAGAGCCCATCCCCGACACTGTCAGGATCGCTCTTCTTGCATAAGCCTGAAATTCCGTCCACGCGCCGGATTGTCCCTTCGATGGGGCGGACTGGGTTCAGGCCTGTTCAACACCAGCCCCCGGCGCATATGCGTCTCCCCCGTGAGATGCATGCAGGAGATTCCATGTCTGCTACCAACCCAACCCGTGACGATTTCGCAGCGCTTCTCGAAGAATCCTTCGCGAAGACCGATCTCGCCGAAGGCTATGTTGCCAAGGGCATTGTCACGGCCATCGAAAAGGACGTCGCCGTTGTCGACGTCGGTCTGAAGGTCGAAGGCCGCATCGCTCTGAAGGAATTCGGCGCGAAGGCGAAGGACGGCTCGCTCAAGGTCGGCGACGAAGTCGAAGTCTACGTTGAGCGCATCGAAAACGCGCTCGGCGAAGCTGTTCTGTCGCGCGAAAAGGCTCGCCGCGAAGAAAGCTGGATGCGCCTGGAAGTGAAGTTCGAAGCCGGCGAACGCGTCGAAGGCATCATCTTCAACCAGGTCAAGGGTGGCTTCACCGTCGATCTCGACGGCGCCGTTGCCTTCCTTCCGCGCTCGCAGGTCGACATCCGTCCGATCCGCGACGTCACCCCGCTGATGCACAACCCGCAGCCCTTCGAAATCCTCAAGATGGACAAGCGCCGCGGCAACATCGTCGTATCGCGTCGTACGGTTCTCGAAGAGTCCCGCGCCGAGCAGCGTTCTGAAATCGTTCAGAACCTTGAAGAAGGCCAGGTTGTCGAAGGCGTCGTCAAGAACATCACCGACTACGGTGCGTTCGTCGACCTCGGCGGCATCGACGGTCTGCTCCATGTCACCGACATGGCGTGGCGCCGCGTGAACCATCCGTCGGAGATCCTGAACATCGGCCAGCAGGTCAAGGTTCAGATCATCCGCATCAACCAGGAAACCCACCGCATCTCGCTCGGCATGAAGCAGCTCGAGTCGGATCCGTGGGATGGCATCGGTGCGAAGTACCCGGTCGGCAAGAAGATCTCCGGTACCGTCACGAACATCACCGACTACGGTGCGTTCGTCGAGCTGGAGCCGGGCATCGAAGGCCTGATCCACATCTCCGAAATGTCCTGGACCAAGAAGAACGTACACCCCGGCAAGATCCTGTCCACGAGCCAGGAAGTCGACGTTGTCGTTCTCGAAGTCGATCCGACCAAGCGTCGTATCTCGCTCGGCCTCAAGCAGACGCTCGAGAACCCGTGGCAGGCATTCGCGCATAGCCATCCGGCTGGCACCGAAGTCGAAGGCGAAGTCAAGAACAAGACCGAATTCGGCCTGTTCATCGGCCTCGACGGCGACGTTGACGGCATGGTTCACCTTTCCGACCTCGACTGGAACCGTCCGGGCGAGCAGGTCATCGAAGAGTTCAACAAGGGCGACGTCGTTCGCGCTGTTGTTCTTGACGTCGACGTCGAGAAGGAGCGCATCTCGCTCGGCATCAAGCAGCTCGGCAAGGATGCAGTCGGCGACGCCGCTGCTTCGGGCGAACTGCGCAAGAACGCCGTTGTTTCGGCCGAGATCATCGCGATCAACGATGGCGGCATCGAAGTGAAGCTCGTCAACCACGAAGACATCACCTCGTTCATCCGCCGCGCTGACCTGTCGCGTGATCGTGACGAACAGCGTCCGGAGCGTTTCTCGGTTGGTCAGGTTGTCGACGCTCGCGTCACCAACTTCTCCAAGAAGGACCGAAAGATCCAGCTGTCGATCAAGGCTCTGGAAATCGCTGAAGAGAAGGAAGCCGTTGCTCAGTTCGGTTCGTCCGACTCGGGCGCTTCGCTCGGCGACATCCTCGGCGCCGCTCTGAAGAACCGCCAGAACAACGAGTAATCGTTGCCTGCCGTTTGAATTGGAAAACCCGCGGAGAGCGATCTCCGCGGGTTTTTCTTTCTAACCAGTCCGAATTGTGAAATCGGCCCCCAGCCCTGGATGGGGCTAGGCCCGAATTTAAGGCTGAACCGGCGTCTTAGCCGAGACCGCCGAGCCTGCGGTAAAGATCGTAGGCGTCGGGCGGTTCCGGTGCCTCGCCCTCCAGCATGGCTTCGCCGGTCGGCTCTCCGTCTTCCGGATTTCCGTCGCTTCCCTCTTGTGTCGTATCGTCCTCACCCGCTGCATCTTCGCCCGAGCCTCCGGGCATGCCGCGCGAATGGTCTTCGCCTTCCACCTCGCCGGCGGCCACTGGATAGGGGATCATCGCGAAGGGGATGGCCTCGCGCGGCAGGCCGTTTTCCACCAGCCTGGCGATCATCTGCTGCACCGTCTGCTCGTCCGTGGCGCGTTGCGGGCGAATGTCCGCGGGTCCGCGCGGTGGTGCAGCGGTCTCCTCGGAGCGATCGTCGAGCAGCGACGGCAAGGTCGTGCCGGCGTCCGTTACGGCGCGTTGGCGGGCGGCGGCATCAGCGACGCGCATGCCAGCTTCCTTGGCGGCGGGCTGGGGCTGCGTAGCCGGCTCGTCCGTCTGCTGCGTCGCCGATCTCGGATCGCCATCGGCCGCGCCGGCAGGCAAGGCCACGCTGTCGCGGATGAGCGTCTTGATGGCCTCGGAGAGCACCCGTGCCGAGCGCACCTCCGGATCGTTGCGACCGGCAGCGGTGGTCCTATGGCCGTCTTCTTCGTCGGCATCGGGCAGCGGGCCGTAGGTGCCGTCGGGATCCTCGCCTTCGATCGTGTCGGCAGCCTCCATTTCATCGGCGCCATGCGCTTCAAGCGGTGTTGCGATGGGGCCAGACAGCGATGCCGCTTCCGCGATCTCGCCTTCGCCCGCAAGCAGCGAAGCAGCGCTCCCGATCGGCGTGTCGCCCGATGAAGCGCTCTTCGCGGCGTTCGCGCGCGCCTCACCCCGCTCCGTGGGCTTTTCGCTTCCGCTCTTTGATGGCGCTTCGGTTCCGGCCGCGTCCAGATCCTCGCCCTGCGGCTCGGTCACATCGTTGCCGACGCTAAAGGTCTTCCGCAGCACAGCCTGTAGAAGTGCGACTTCACCACCAAGCGGCGTGCGTGCCGCGGTCTGGCTGAACGGCAGCGCCGGCTGGAGCGAGGGGTTGCGCAGGATGAGGTCGCGCGCCTGCGCCGGCATGGGTGTCGCGGTGCCGCCCGGCGCGCTCGTGCCGTTGCGGATCGCCGGCAGGTCCGCTAGCAGGCCGACGCGGATTGAAAGATTGCGCCCGCCAAGCTGACGCTCCAGAAGCAGCCGGTCGGACGTCGGCATCGATTCGAGGAAGGCCACCAACCGCCGGACGAAATCGCGCCCCCCCTCCTGCGGGAGTGGCGGGAACTTCAGGATGCGCGCGAGATCCTCCATCAGCCGCACCAGCGCGTCCTTCGAAAGGATCTCACGACCGGAAAGATGCCGCGTCAGCGCATCGAGGATCTTCTGTATGGCTTCGCCACGCTGGCTGGCGGTCAATGGTGCTGCAGGCTGCAGCGTCCTTGCGCTCGTCTCTTCCGTGGGGGCCGCGGTTCGAGCCTGGATGGGTATCAGCATTCTGGTCTCCATCTCGCTTGACCTCGGTTTGACCATTCGTCGTGGAACGACGAAACGCGCTCGGGCGCGGTCCGATTTTTCGGCTTGCGCGCGACTTTCTGTTCATCACTTGCGGGTTGGCGCCTCATGCGCGTCGTGGCGAATGGCCAGACAGCCGCGGCTCGGCCGCGGATAGGAGAATCGGCATGATGGTTTGAGGTTAGGGCAAAGAGGTTTATGAATTCTTAACCATGTCGGCTTCCGGCATGTCGCGACCCAGCTTGCGCACGGGTCGGCAGGGCCTATCTTTAAGGGAGCCGCTCTGCAGGCTCGAATGGTGTCTGTGCCAGGAGTTTCGGATGACAGTCCGTCCCCCAAAAGCCCTAAGCCCGAACTTCTCGACGGCCGGCGCCTTCAACGTGCTCGAATACGAATTGATGTCCGAGCGCGCCGATGCGCTTGGCCGGCATGGCCTCAAGGTCGAAAAGGCGCTTGCCGCGCTTGCGGCATTTAAGGGAGATGTGGCGAGGGATCTACGCGAGCGGGCCCTCGACGAGGCGGCCGATGCCGTATGGGCCTTCCTCATTCAGCGGGAGATTTGCGGCCTGCGTGACAGCCGCGATGTGGTTCGCCGCTATGGCATACCCAAGGAGGTCATGGCGCGGCTCGGCATCGTGCGCCGAAAGCCGTCAGAGGCTTAGCGCAGCGAGCCTATAGAGGCCGTTGTCGTCGAAGCGCAGAAAGGGGCCGGCTGCCGTGCGTTGGTCGGCGATATCTTCCATCTCGTCCTTGAGCTGGAGCGCCCGCAGATGCTGCTCCTCTTCGTCGAGCGACAGCTTGTCGGTTCTGCGCGTCGGGTCACCGCGCAGGCTGTTGAGCTGGGCTTCCTCGGTCGACGCAGGCTCCGTCGCGCTCTTCAGGCGGTCGACGGCATTTGCGGCTTGTGCAGCGCTTTGAGGTCCCTTGTCACTCGTTTCGCCGAGCGCAACCTTCAGTGCGTCGTTTTCCGGGCCGCCGGGGTTTTTGAGCGCCTCGACCAGCTCCGTAAGCGACAGTCCGAGCTTGTCGAGCCCCAGTTCTTCCTCGATTTTCGCAATGGCGGGCGATTCCAGCTGCTTCAGCTGGTTCTCGATTTCCCTTGCAAAGGCGGAATCGGACTTGAACGTTTCGCGCTCGATGTCGAAAAATTTTCCGACCTCACGGATGAGCACGGCGCGGTTGTTGTTGGCGTCGTTACGAGCATGATCGAAGAAGTAGCCGTTGATCTTCTCGTTGGCGGCCTTTTGAGCGCCATCGGGCTCGACCTGCGCCCTCAGGAGCCGGTCGTCCTTTGTGCTCTTGGCCTTTTCTTCTTCCTCCGTCTGCCGCTTTTCGATGTCCTTGAGGATCGAGCCGACCAGATTGGTCGTCGCGGTGGCGGCAGATTGCTGGGTCGGAAGTAGCATGATTCATCCTGGCAGCACAGTGGATCGTTTTGAAACGGTAGGCTCTTGCAGTTAATGCCGGTTTAACTGGCGCTGCCGAGATGTTGGGGCACGCAAGCGCCGGTGATGGCGCGCAAAACTTCCAACTCCCGCTAATGCGGGGCGGAGAGAAGGTGCGCAGGCGGTACGGCCAGGCCGCGCCCCAATTAGGGCGCTAGAGCGTTTCTCGTGCGTTCATGCGGACGCGCCGCGCTCTAGCGATAGGGCGAATAGCAGACCTTGTAAGCGCCGCCGTAGCTCAAGAACCGGTTGGTTGCCGGATTGTAGGAACGGTAGCGCGACAGGCACCAGCTGACATGGGCGTTGCCGCCACCGACATACCGATCGCGATAGTAGTAGTTGCCGCCGTAGTAACGGCGGGGATAATAGCCGCGATTGTAGCCGTAGCGGGGGTAGTATCCGCCGCCATAGTAACCGCCACCGTAGTATCCGCCCGAGCCGAAGTAGAGGGTCAGGCCGGAGCCGCCATAGTAGGGGCTACCCCATCCGCGTCTGTAATAGGGGCCTCCCCAACCGCCTCGCCAGCCGTATCCGCCATATCCGCCGTAACGGCGGTGGTAATACTGCACATTCTGGACGTCGCCTTGTGCCTTGATCTGAAGGTCGGGCGCCTGAAGCGGCATCGCCTGTACAGGTCCGACGGGGGTGATCAGGGAGGCGGCGGCCAAGCTGCAGCCGATAACGAAATTGCGAAATCCCGTCATTTTGTCCTCGCTTTCGGAAAGCACTGCCTTCCGGTTGTGTCCCTGCCTGTATTACGTTTGCATTTCTTGGTTTATTCATGGCAATGGGCAGGGAGCGTGCAGAAGGGAGCCTCGGAGCTCCGGCCTTTGGCCAACTTGCCCGGAAAGCGCTTGTCCCGCGTGCGCGCCGTTTTGTTTTTGTCCCTTTTCGCCCGGCAGCGGGCAGCGGAGAATGCGATGCAGTTGAAGTTTGGTACCAGCGGCCTGCGTGGCCTTTCAGAGGAACTGAAGGGTGAGCCTTCGGCCCGCTACGCGACCGCGTTTGCGCGCTATCTTCTGACGTCCGGGCGCAGCCAGCCGGGTGACCCGATCGTGATCGCCCGCGACTTTCGCGATTCGAGCCCGGAAATCGCGGCAGTCTGTGCCTCGGCACTCGCGCGCGAAGGACTGCGCGTCTTCGATTGCGGCACGGTGCCGACGCCGGCGCTTGCGCTTTATGGCCGCGAATGCGGAGCGGCCGGTCTGATGATCACCGGCTCCCATATCCCGGCTGATCGAAACGGCATCAAGTTTTATCGGCCGGATGGCGAAATCGACAAGGAAGATGAAGTCGCCATCAGCCGGATTGCCGATGAAATTCCCGGGCAGATCGAGCCGGTTGCCTCTCAGCGGATTGGTGAGGACCATGCGTCCCGCGCATCCTCGCTCTTCATCGAGCGAAACCGGCAGTTGTTGCCCGCCGGCGCGCTCGCCGGCCTCAAGGTCGGCGTCTACCAGCACAGCACCGTCGCGCGGGATCTTCTCGCCGATCTGATCGCCTTCTTTGGCGCCGAGGTCGTCGCCCTTGGACGTTCGGAACACTTTATCCCCGTCGATACCGAAGCGGTGTCCACCGACACGATCGAACGCCTTCAGGAATGGGCCCGCGAACACCGGCTCGATGCGATCGTATCGGCGGACGGCGACGGCGACCGGCCGCTGGTCGCGGACGAGAACGGCTTGCCGCTGCGCGGCGATCTCCTCGGGCTGATTGCCTGCGGCTTCCTCGGTGCGACGCTTGTCGTCACGCCGGTCACCTCGAATTCGGGCCTGGAGCGCAGGGAAGGGCTCTCCGTGCTGCGCACCCGCGTCGGGTCGCCCTTCGTGATCGCCGGAATGCAGCAGGCCCTGGACGAGGGGTCGACCAAGGTCGCTGGCTTCGAGGCCAATGGCGGCACGCTGACGGCCAGCCCCTTCGTCGTCAACGGCGCAACCCTCCAGCCGCTGCCCACCCGCGACTGCGTCCTGCCGATCGTCGCCGCACTGGCTGCGGCGGCAGAGGCCAAACTCTCGCTGTCGGTGCTGGCCGCCTCCTATCGGCTTCCCGTGGCGCTCAGCGACCGGCTCGAAAACTTCCCGGTCGAAACCAGCGCCCGGCTGATGGCCTATTTGCGCGGCGGCGACGAAAATCTCGCGGCATTCCTGGCGCCGATCGGCCGGCCGGTCGCCGTCAGTGACATCGACGGGCTGAGGGTGACGCTCGACGACGGTCGCATCATTCACTTCCGCCCCTCCGGAAATGCGCCGGAGATGCGTTGCTATGTCGAGGCGGACACGGCCGAGGCGGCCGAGGGACTGCTGTCGAGCGGTCTATCCACAATCCGGCATTGGGCAAAAACCGCCTCGAACTGAGTTTTTTGTCCTCCGACACGAAAACTTCAAAAAGCCTGTTGACACTTCGACTCGAGCCTTTTACACACCCGCTCGTCGCCCAGATGGCGGAATTGGTAGACGCGCCAGCTTCAGGTGCTGGTACTCGAAAGGGTGTGGAGGTTCGAGTCCTCTTCTGGGCACCAAATTCCCAAACCAAATCTTTGATTTGGTTTTGAAAAACCCCGGTTCGCCGGGGTTTTTTCGTTTCTGGCGTTTGGCCGGATTCCGTGGCGATTTCCTGCCTTCCGAGCCTCGCTCTTCGACCAGGATGGTTGCATGCCCAGGATATTTTCGCGTGGTGCGCCTTGAAGCTTGGGCCGGCAGCATTGATATTCTATCGGCTATGAAGGGCAGGCTTTCCGCGTGAGGGCCGTCCCCATGTTATCGTCCGCCGGGGCGGCGGCTTTGAGAAGGACGAAGCGATGTCTGAGACACGTCGCAAGCTGACGACCATATTCTCCGCGGACGTCCAGGACTACACGCGGCTGATGCGCGCCGACGAGGAGGGCACGCTCGCCACGTTGAAGCGCCATCGCGATGCCATGGGAAGGCTCATCGAGGCGCATGAGGGCCGTGTCGTCAACACCTGGGGTGATGGACTGATCGCCGAGTTTCCGAGCGTCGTGGAAGCGCTGCGCACCGCGATCGACGTGCAGAACGAACTCGCCGGCTGCAACGAGAAATGCGCGGCCGACGAGCAGATGCTGTTTCGCATCGGCATCAATCTCGGCGACGTGATCGCCGAGGGCGACGATCTCTACGGCGACGGCGTCAATGTTGCAGCCAGGCTGCAGGCGTCCGCGCCGGCTGGCGGCATCGTCATCTCCAATACCGTGTACGACCAGGTGCGCAACAAGGTCGCCGTCGGTTTCGATTTTCTGGGGCCTCTTGAGGTCAAGAACATCGATGGCGGTGTGCCGAGCTATGCCGTGCGCATCGGCGCGGACGATCCCCGTCCGACCTTTGCCGCAGAGACCTTCGGCCGCCGTGCTGAAGCAGCCGCTGCCGAGGCGGCCAAGCCGCGTCCGGAGCCGGTGGGCGTGATTGCGGCAATCAGGAGCGGATCGCTCCCGGTTCTCTACATCGTTGCCGCTGGCTTGGTCGCTCTCAACCTGTTGACCTGGAACGGAACCTTCTGGTCCGTCTGGCCGCTGCTTGGCCTCGCCATCCTTGCCGGCCTTGCCTGGATCAAGACCAACCCGTGGGTGGACCGCAGCATCGGCATACTGGTGCTCTCGGGATTGGTGCTTCTCACCATCAATCTCTTGACCTGGCGCGGCGTCTTCTGGGCCGTCTGGCCACTGCTCGCCTTCGCCGTGGTCGGCGGCATTCGCTGGGTCACCCGGCAGAACCGCCGCCTCGGCTCCTGACGTCTATTCGCGGCTTTCGGAGCCGGCCGACAAGTTGTCGTGTGTCTTCGGGCCGTCATCGAGGGCTTCCGGCTCTTTCGGCTCCGCGCCCAGCACTTCGTAAATCTCCAGGGCCGAGGCCCGGCCCTTGGCCTGCGCTGTGCCGAGCGGCCGGAAGTGGATCGTGCCACCCGTATGGGCAACGACCGCGCCGCTCGCCATGATCATCGTGCCGTAGTTCTTGTTCATGCCCTCGAGGCGCGAGGCGACGTTCACCGTGTCGCCCATGGCGGTATATTGCAGCCGCTCCTTGGCGCCGACATTGCCGACGACGGCGGTGCCGGTGTGAATGCCGAAGCGTGTGCGGAACTCCGGCAGTCCTTTCTTGCGCTGTGCTTCGTTGAAGATGCTGAGGCGCTGCTGGACCGCGAGCGCGCACCGACAGGCATTCTCGGCGTGTTTGTCGTCCGGTGCCGGGGCGTTCCACATGGCAAAGACCGAATCGCCGAGGAACTGGATGATCGTGCCGTCGTGCTCGCCGACCGTCTCGCTGAAGATATCGAAATACTCCGACAGCATCGCCACCACCTCCTCGGGCGAATGCCGTTCGCTGAGCGTGGTGAAATCGTAGATGTCGGTGAAGAGCGCGGTGACTTCCTGACGCCAGGCGGAGCGGCCGCTGAAATGGCCGGATTCGATGCCCTTGCGCACCAGTTCCTTCGGCACATAGAGCGCAAAGGTGAAGATTGCATCGCGGGCCCGATTCATGGCGCCGCCGAGGGTCGAGATTTCGCTGACATGCGAGGAAACATCGATCGGGGTGGTGAAGTCGAGGTCCTGCAGCCGGTTGGCGCTGGCGGTCAGCTGGTTGAGCCCCTTGGTAATCAGATGCGCCAGCACCAGCGAGGCGAGTACCGCCAAGGCTACCACGGCCCCGGAAATCGCCAGCCCCTGAACGAGCGTCTTGTTGGCGTCCGCCATCAATTCGTCGAGCGGTGCGGCCACCACGGCGCGGTTGCCGGAGAGAAGCAGCGCGGATTCGAGCGGCGTTACCATGACGAGGTAGGTGCGGTCCCCGACCTGGACGAAGTCGGCCTTGTCGGGCGCTGGTGGATGTTGGCGGATGCTCTGGATCAGCGGGTCGCTGTCGGCCTGCACGATCGGGGCGTCCTTATCCTTGGCAGCCATGATGCGTCGCATCATCACCCGGTCGGAATGGATGATCGGCCGGCCGACGGCATCGAGGATGAAGGACACCGAACCAGCAGTCAGCCGTTCGCGGGCGAGGAAGTCGGTGATCGTATCGAGCACGACATCGGCGCCGATGACGATCTGCGGATTGCCGCGATGGGCCTGCGAGATGGTCATGCCCAGTGTTTCGGTGGTGGCGCTTTCATAAGGGCCGGTCGAGACCGCGGCCTTGCCGTTGACGGCCGCGCGATACCAGGGCCGCGTGCGCGGGTCGAAGCTCGATGGCGGTAGCCGCCGTTCGGAGAATTGCGTGCCGTCCTTGTCGACGAAGAGAACGCGCTGGAGCGGCTTGCCGTTTGAGTCCCTTTCCATCGAGCGCACCGCAATGGCGGCGCCACGGGGCGCGTCGAGCGCCATGCGCCAGGCAACCTGCTTGAGGTCGACGACCTGAAAGAAGGCGCCGTTGGGATAGCCGACATAGACCCCATCGATGTGCGGCGAGCGGGTGATGCCTTCACGAAGCACCGCCACCTTGTCGTTCATGCGTTCAGGCGGGGGCACGAGGAAGGAATTGGCGACGGAGGAGACGAGATTGACGAGGGCGGAAGTGTCGCCCGAGAGCACGCCCAGCCGGTCGACAAGGCGGTTCATGAAGCCGCGCATGTTGGCCTCGGCATCAGCGATCGCGGCGTTGCGCGAGCGATGGTAGTCGAGCCCGACAAGCGTCGCGGAAACGACGATCAGCATGGCGACCATGACGAGGCTGAACAGCGATCGCAGCGAACTGTTCCAGCCATCGCGTGCTTTGCCTTGTCGAGCGCCGGGCGCCGTGTCTACCATCGCGTTTCTCTGATCCGTAACGATGCCTCGGCGACGACCTTAACGTGCAAGGTTGATCGCATGTGCAAGAAAAGTTAAATGCGAATCCCATAAAACACGTTAATTGGCGGGATGCACGATCCCGCCGAGATCCGCAGCGAAAAATGTCTCAGTTCACCGTTACCGGCTTCGAGCGCATGCGCGCGACGGTTTCGCGCTCGGCACGCTTGCAGCGCATCGGTGGCAGGCCGCGATCCATCAGGTCCATGTCTTCGAGCACCATGTCGCCCATCTTCTTGAAGGCGCTGTCGAGCGCGCCGGCGCGGTGCGCCGAACGCAGGAAGCCCGGCATGCGGCGAACGGGATGGTCGAGCGGCAGGGGCTCCTCCGGAAAGACGTCGCTCGCCGCCACGATATGGCCGCTTGCGACTGCGGCCATCAGCGCCTCGAAATCGACAACGCCGGCGCGACTGAGGAGAATGAAGGCGGCACCCGGACGCATGCGGACAAACGCCTTCTCGCCAAGGAAGCCTTCGTTCTCGCTGGTAACGGAAGCAACGACGAAGACGAAGTCGCTTTCGCCCAGCACGGTCTCGAGCGATGCCGGTTCAACGCCATTGTCCCGCAGGATCGAGGCCGGCATCCAGGGGTCGAAGACGCGGATTTTCGCCCGGAAGCCGGAGAGCAAGCGGTTCAGGGCCTTGCCGAGATCGCCGAAGCCGATGATGCCGATCTCGGAGCCGGAAAGCAGGCGCGCCGAACGGTTGCCATCGCCACCCCAGAGTTCGCGGCCTTCACGGAAGGAAAGGTCGGCGTCGACGACGCCGCGGGCGATGTTGAGCGCCATGGCGAGGCCGAGTTCCGCCACCGGCTCGGCAAAGACCTGCCCGGTGGTCACCACATGGATGCCGCGCTCGAACAGCACCTCATAGGGCATGTTGTTGATCAGGTTGCTTTCGACGTTGAGGATCGCTTTCAGCTGGCTCATGCGCCTGAGGGTGGCGTGGTCGAGCGGGGGCTGGCCGATGATGTAGTGGGCGTTGCCGAGCACGTCGTCGCCAAGGCCGGCGATATCCTCCGGGTCCGCTTCGACGATGCGGTAGCGGCGATGCAGGTCCTTGAGGGTTTCCGGTGTGAAGATGAGATCGAGCGTGCGTGGTGCGGGTGCACTGATGGCAAGCGGCCGGTTGTCGGGCATGGTTCCTCCCACTGCAGGTTTCCTTTGATCGGGTCGATCGAAGGATAAAAACATGCAGCACCTCAAAGCGCTACCGTGACCTTTGCGCGGCGCTGAGACGGAGGACGCCCATGCTCTGGCCGTGAGGCTAGGAACAGTTCCGCCGCTTGCCAAGCGGCGTGGCGGTCCCGATGCTGTCTTCGCACGAGGATTGCTTGTCGTGTTTTTGCTTAGTAGCCGAGACCACGCTTCTGCCGATAGAGCGAAGGCGGCAGGTCGCTGCCCTGGAAGACCGGCCCGTCGCCACGGCGGCAGTTGTAGATCGTGTCGTAGATGGGGCCGCCGCGGGCCGACGATTCGAACGGATAGTTTCGGTCGACAAAGGTCTGCTCGCATACGGTTTGGTCGCCACCACCATTCAACGGATCCATCTGGCGCACGCCCGGCAGGTCCCGATAGGTCTGCGCCGGTGCCGGCATGGCCGTCAGCCCGATCGCCAGCGCGAGCGTGGAGAGAGCGAGGGCGGGTTGAAAAGACGTCATCGTCAGGACTTTCAAAGGGCAGCCGGCGGGCGGAACGTGACAACGGTATCGCCGACGCCAAACTTGCGCTATAGGCCACACCACTTCGTTTGATCTGGGGATTTTCGATGGCGAATGCAATACGGTTCCATGAAGGCGATATCTCCGCAGCCGACGCCGATCGTTATCGAGGCGCAATCGCGATCGACACGGAAACGCTCGGCCTCATCCCCCGCCGTGATCGCCTTTGCGTGGTGCAGCTGTCTCCGGGCGACGGTACGGCCGACGTGATCCGCATCGCAGCCGGCCAGAAGCAAGCGCCGAACCTCGTCGCCATGCTTGCCGATCCGGCCCGCCAGAAGATCTTCCATTTCGGCCGCTTCGATATCGCCGTCCTCTTCCATACCTTCGGGGTGACGACGACGCCGGTCTTCTGCACCAAGATCGCCTCGCGGCTGACCCGCACTTACACCGATCGCCACGGCCTCAAGGACAACCTCAAGGAAATGCTCGACGTCGACATTTCCAAGCAGCAGCAGTCGTCCGACTGGGCAGCAGAGACCCTGTCGCAGGCGCAGCTCGAATATGCCGCCTCCGACGTGCTGCACCTGCATGCGCTGCGCGACAAGCTGACGGCGCGCCTCATCCGCGATGGTCGCATCGAGCATGCCGAAGCCTGCTTCGCCTTCCTGCCGACGCGCTCCAAGCTTGACCTGCTTGGCTGGGACGAGACGGATATCTTCGCGCACAGCTGAGTTGCGCGGGGCTGTTATGGCGTCAGGTAAAGGACGACCGCATAACGTGCGGCCTTGCCGATGGTGACGAACAGCAGGAACAGCGGCAGCTTCATGCGCAGCAATCCGGCGACCAGCGTCAGTGGGTCGCCGATGACCGGCAGCCAGGAAAGAAGCAGCACCGGCTGGCCGTAGCGGGCAAAGAGCGCCTCTGCCTTTTGCCGATTGGTGGGCGAAACCGGAAACCACCGGCGCCCCTCGAAGCGGATCAGAAAACGCCCGAGCGCAAAATTGACGACGGCGCCGAGCACGTTGCCTGATGTCGCGGCGATGAAGAGGGCAGGGCGGCTCGTTTCGCCGTGCAGGGCGGCGGCCACGATCGCAGCTTCCGACATGCCGAAAAGCAACGTCGCCGACAGGAAGGCCGCGGAAAAGACGCCGGCAAGAATTCCGAAATCCAGGATCAGCTCCTGTCCGTATGACCGAGATCGCGCTCCGGCTCGATGATGTCGCGGATGCGCTGCTTCAGTTCCTTCGGCCCGGGGAAACCGCCGTCCCGCTTGCGCTCCCAGATGAGCGCGTCATCGACGCGGATCTCGAAATTGCCGCCGGTGCCGGGAATGAGCGCCACTTCGCCGAGCGACTGCCCGAACGTCTGCAGCAGTTCCTGCGCCATCCAGCCGGCGCGAAGCAGCCAGTTGCACTGGGTGCAGTAAAGGATGGTGATGCGCGGCTTCTGGTCCATCGGGTGTCTCGGATGTGCTTCGGGCGGCGACCATAGCGGTCGCCTCAGTTGGAAACAACTGCGTTCCGGGGCTCACGCTCACGCTGCGCTCACACGATTGTCAACCAATTTAGTCATGTTTTTATCGGCGGATAGCTTGCTTTGCGCGGTCGTCGCGGCGAGACAATGCGGCATTGCACAAATTGTCGCACCCAACCGCCGGAGAGGCCCCTTAATGACCGACGTCACCGTTTCCAGTTCCCGCCCGCGCGCCATCCTGCCGGCGCTGGAAAAGATCTATCTGCCGCTCAATACATCCGCCGAAACGCTGTTGCGTGTGCTCGCCGGCGCTCTGCTTGCGGTTCACGGTTTTGGCAAGATCACCAATCCCTTCGGCGCGATCGGCATGGTCGAGGGCCTCGGCTTCTATCCCGGCGTCTTCTGGTCGCCGCTGCTCGCCGCGACCGAATTCTTCGGCGGCATTTTGATCGCGATCGGTTTGTTGACGCGCCCGGCTGCCTTTGCCGGCATGATCGTTCTGCTCGTCACCGTCTACTTCCATGGCATCGTGCAGGGTGAGGGCCTCTTCGGCGCAGAGAAGTCGATCCTCTGGGCAGCGATCCTGTTCTTCCTCGCCATCCGCGGCGCCAACAGCCAGTCTGTCGACGCCAAACTCGGCAAGCAGTTCTGATCGAACGAACGACGCTTAGAAAAACGGGGAGGCGGTGAAAACCGGCCTCCCCGTTTTCGTCTTGCAGCTGGTGAGGCTTTCGCCGTCGCGATCTCTCAGGCGCTTTCCTTCGCCGTCACGCTGCGAATGGTCATCCGGTGGACCTTGCCCGACCGGTCGTGCCAGTCGATCGACTGGCCGACGGAGAGCCCGATCAGCGCCGCGCCGACAGGGGTCAGCACAGAGATGCGGCCGGCTTCGATATCGGCCTCGCCGGGATAGACGAGCGTTACCTGCTTGGCAAAACCATTGTCGGCCTCGAAGGCGACGGTGGAGCCCATCTGCACGCTGTCGGCGGGCAGCGCGTCGGGCGCGCCGACCCGGGCGCGGTCGAGTTCAAAGAGCAGTGCCTCGGCCACATCAGGCACGCGCTCGAGCGCGGAGGAGGCGAGCGCCGTCAGCCGCTTGTGGTCTTCGGCATTGATGATGATCGGGGGAAGTTTCTTGCGGGTTGCCGCCATGATGGGACCTGACACGTTCAATCGAAGCGCACGACAGGGCGCAATCGAATAGGTTTTCTGGAGATTAGGCGCTCGTTCAGCCGCGCTCGGAAATTTCTTCTGCCGACGCGAAAGGCTCCCCTGACCCGGAGAGCGCAAGCGTCCGGGCTGGGGTCAGGTTCCTGCGATCGGGCACACCCGGAAGCAGCAATGAGAAGAAATCGTCGGCATCATCATGCCCCAAGGGTCGGAAAGTTCGCTCACGAAGTCAAGGCCCGCATGAACCCGTCCGCATCATCGCATCGCTATGTGACCTCTTGAACAGTGGCCGCGCTCGTGGTCAATCTCCACGGTCGATGCGAAGGGAATGCGATGATGCGGGTGCTGGTGGTTGAAAACATGGCGAAGACCGAGCTCGGCCAGGTCGGCACGGCGCTTCGCGAGGCAAAGGCCGAGATCGAGATCCGCCGCGCCTATCTCGGCGAGGCCGTTCCTGAAACACCGGAAGGATACGACGCACTGGTGGTGCTTGGCGGCGAGCAGAGCGCGCTCGACGATGCCGCCTATCCCTATCTGCCTGATCTTGCCGCGCTGATGCGCCGCTTCGGTGACAGCGGCCGTTCCGTGCTCGGCATCTGCCTCGGCAGCCAGCTTCTCGCCCGCGCCTATGGGGGCCGGAACCTGCTGGGCGAGGCCAAGGAGTTCGGTTGGTGCGAGGTGCAGGTGCGCGGCGAAGGCGCCGAGGACCCGGTCCTTTCCAGCGTCGGTGAGAGCTTCCCGATCTTCCAGTGGCACGGAGACACTTTCACGCTGCCTGAGGGGGCTGTCCATCTCGCCGAAAACGCCGTCACCCGACATCAGGCCTTCCGCGTCGGCCGCGCCGCCTACGGCACCCAATTCCACTTCGAGGCCGACACACACCTGGTCGAAGACTGGAACCGCGCTTTCCCGGACACCATCAAGCGGCTCGATCCCACTTGGCTTGCGCGCTATCGCGAACACGCCGCGCGCCACGGCCGCCAGGCGGATGCCGCGGGCCTGTCTCTTGCTCGCGCCTGGGTCGCGACGATCGTTCGCCATCAGGGCGGCGCGGTGAATGAGGAACCGGCGTTGGAGGAGGTTACCGGATGAGCGAGGCATTAAACGGCGGCTGCTTCTGCGGCAGGATCCGCTATCGGCTGAAGGCGGCGCCGATGTTCGTCAACTGCTGCCATTGCAGCGATTGCCAGCGCCAGGTCGGTAGCGCCTTCGTCGTCAACGGCGTGATCGAGCGCGACAATATCGAACTCATTGAGGGCGAGCCGGTCGTCGTGACGCTTCCGACGGACAGCGGCCGTCCGCATGATGTCTACCGCTGTGCCGAATGCCAGACGGCCCTCTGGAGCGACTACGGCCGGCGCGGCTGGCTTTCCTTCGTCCGGATCGCAAGCCTTGACCGCCCGTCGGACTTCCCGCCAGATGCGCATATCTTCACCCGCTCCAAGGTTGCTTGGCTGTCGCTCGAGGGCGGCGCACCGGCTTTCGAGATTTATTACGACATCAAGACGATGTGGCCGCCGGAAAGCCTGGCACGGCGCGAAGCCGCGGAAGCGAAAGCAAAAGCGTGACAGCCAGCGAACGCGACAAGATGGCAGCCGGAGAATGGTACTCCTGCCTCGTCGACGAACTCGAGGCGCTTCGGATGACGGCGCGCGATGCTGTCCATCAGCACAACACCATGGCGCCGATCGAGCGTGGAAACATGGCGTCGGCGCTGCGGGTGCTGTTCGGTGCGGTCGCTGACGACGTCTTCATCGAGGCGCCATTCCATTGCTCCTACGGCATCAACATCCACCTTGGCGCCCGCGTCTATCTCAATGCCGGCTGCACAATCCTCGACAGCGGCCGCGTGGCGATCGGGTCGGGGACGATGCTGGGGCCGAACGTGCAGATCTATTGCGCCGAGCACCACAGGGATGCCGTGCTTCGCAGCCAAGGCCTCGAAGTCGCCAAGCCGGTGACGATTGGTGCCGATGTCTGGATCGGCGGCGGCGCGATCATTCTCGGCGGTGTCACGATCGGGGATGGCGCGATCGTCGGTGCGGGCTCGGTGGTGACGAAGGACGTGGCGGCCGGCGCCGTGGTCGCCGGCAACCCGGCGCGGCCGCTCCGCCGCGTGTCTACGTAAGGCGATTTCAGGAGGAATGATTTTTGATGACGAATGAGATGAAGACGATCCATGTGCGCCCGGCGCGGCCAGAAGATGCACCTGCGTTGTGCGCTTTCCTCAACGAGATCATCGCGATCGGTGGCACCACCGCCCATCAGACGCCGTTCACGCCTGAGAGCTTCGTGGCGCACTATCTCGCCGGCCCGGGCTTCGTCAGCTGCTTCGTCGCCGAGGACGAGGCGGGTGAGCCTTGCGCCTTCCAGGCGCTCGACCAGTGGGACGGCATACCGCAGGATTGGGCCGACATCGGCACGTTCTCGCGCCCCGACAACAAGGTGCCCGGCGCCGGCACGGCGCTCTTTAATGCCACCTGCGACTTCGCCCGCTCGATCGGCCTGAAAGCCCTCAACGCCACCATCCGTGCGGACAATGTCAGCGGGCTCACCTATTACGGCAAGATGGGTTTCGTCGACTACAAGGTCGACAAGGCGGTGCCGCTGAAGGACGGGCAGTTGGTGGATCGCATTTCGAAGCGGTACGTGCTTGAGGACGGATGAGGCGAGCACTGCCGCTCTGGCAGCGCCACCCTCCCGGTCTTCATCCCCGGGCCTGAAGTTCAGTCCGGGAGGCAGCTGACATCATAGGCTGGATCGGTCTTGAGGAGATCGGCCCACGCCTTGGCGAGAGGCGTCGGCGATAAAAGAGCGCCGACGCTCGCAAAGGGCATCTCTTGAAAGCGTGCCGCTCTAACGGCAGCTTCTGTTCACCATGGCAATGATCGTCTCGTAAAGCTCGTCCTGAGCCTCGTCGGCGGTGATTTCGCTCGTCGCTGCAGCGTGGGACAAGCCATCGGCTGCGCCGAGCATTGCCCAGAAACCGGCCTGTGCGATGCCCCTCTGCCCGATGAACGGGCCCAGCACCTTTCGGCACTTTTCGATATAGACCAGCTGATAGTCCCGTTTGATGGCCGCAAGCTCGGGCGAGCCGGCGAGGGCCGCCAGCACGCCGGGCATCTCGCGACCCTGCGTGAGCACGCAGTCGACATAGGAGGCGGCAATCGTCCTGACTGTCGCTTCCAGCGTTGGGTCGCTCGCGGCAATGGCAGCGTCCATCACCACCGTCTGGCGCACATCAAAATCCTGGTAGAGCGCGGCGAGCAGTCCGTTGCGTGTTCCGAAATGATCATAGACGACCGGCTTGGCGACGGCCGCTTCCTCGGCCAGGCGCGGCAGCGTCAGCACATCGGTCCCTTCCTCGCGAACGAGCCTCCAGGCGACGTCCAGCAGCTGGCGTAGCCGCTGCTCGCGGGTGAGGCGAACGCGTTTGGCGGTGACCGTGTCTGTTTCCATGGTGCTTGACATCACTATATACCAAAAGTAACTTACCTTAAGTATATAGAAGATATCTCCTAACCACAACCATCCGCCTGCCTGACGGGCGGCGGCGAAGCGGCATGCCGACGCATGCCGTTTGCAAAGGATTCGTGCCCAATGACTGACGTCTCACTCCCTCACTCCCAAGGCCGAAGCGCATGGCTCGGCCTCATCGCCGTGCTGCCGCTGGTCCTCATCGTGGCCATGGACGGCTCCATCCTCTATCTCGCCATGCCGCGCGTGACCTCGGCTCTCTTGCCCACCGCGGACCAGGCGCTCTGGATCCTCGATATCTACGGTTTCGTCGTCGGTTCGCTGCTGATTGCCTTCGGCAATATCGGCGATCGCTACGGGCGGTTGAAGCTGATCATGATCGGCGCGGTGATCTTCGGTGCAGGATCGCTCGGTGCGGCCTATGCGCAGTCGCCCATGGCGTTGATTGCTTCCCGGGCGCTGATGGGGCTCGGCGGCGCGACATTGCTGCCCTCGGGGCTGGCAATCGTCAGCGCGCTGTTTCCGGATCCGCGACTGCGGGCGCAGGCGATCGGCATCTTCGCCGCCACCTTTGCAGCCGGCTTCGCCATCGGTCCGGTTATCGGCGGCATCCTGTTGCAGCGGCTCGAGTGGGGCGTGGTGTTCCTGATCAACGTTCCCGTCGTGCTCGGCTTCCTGGTCGCCGCACCCATTCTGCTT
This sequence comes from Ensifer sp. Root954, assembly GCF_001429005.1. Taxonomy (NCBI): domain Bacteria; kingdom Pseudomonadati; phylum Pseudomonadota; class Alphaproteobacteria; order Hyphomicrobiales; family Rhizobiaceae; genus Ensifer; species Ensifer sp. Root954. Next base: position 507,717 of record NZ_LMJM01000052.1, on the reverse strand, counting down.
CGCGAGGTGCGCTCCACGACCTATGGCCGCATTGACCTGCCAAGCCTTGTCCTGTCCTTTGCCGGTATCCTGCTCACCACCTATTCGCTGAAGACCGCAGCCGCCTACGGCTTCACGCCGCTGCAGACGCTCTCCGGGTTCGTCGGCGTCCTCGCCATCGCGTTGTTTCTTCGCAGGCAAACGCGGATCGCCTATCCGCTGCTCGACCTCGGCCTTTTCCGGGACCGCATCTTTTCTATCGCCATTCTCACCGGCCTCCTGCCGCTGGTCGTCTGGTCCGCCGTCGGTTACCTCTCGGGCATCTATCTGCAATCGGTCCTCGGCTTCGATGTTTTTACCGCAGCACTTTTGACCTTGCCCGGCGCCGTCGTGCTGATGGCGACTTGTGTCGGGACAGCGCGCATCGTCGATGTGGTCGGCCGCAAGACGGCGCTTGTTGCGACGCATTTCCTGATCGCAGCCGGCCTCTTTCTGCTGCTCCTCACCAGCACCGAGGCGGGCGTGGCAGCGCTCATCGCCTCGACTGTGGTTGCGGGCATCGGCTACGGCCTCTCCTTCAGCCTCGTCGCCGAGATCGCCGTGTCGGCGGTGCCTGCCGAACGCGCCGGTGCCGCGGGCTCGATCGCCGAGACCAGCAACGAACTCGGAAATGCGCTCGGTATCACGCTTCTGGGTTCACTGGCGGCACTCAGCTTCCGGCTGCTCGGCCCCGGCGTGGCCGGCACGCTGAACGAAACCCTCGATCAGCCGGGCCTTGCTTCTGAAACGGTGCTGCAGGCCAAGGAAGCCTTCCTCACCGGTCTTCACATCGCGACCGGCGTCGGCGCCCTGTCGCTGCTCGCATTGGGCATCATCGCCTGGCTCTGGCTGCCGAAGAAGCTGCCGGAGTAACCGTCGTGAGAGGTCACTGTGAGACGCCGTGGCCCAGAATAACGGAGTAGCTAGTCCGGGAAACCACGCCTGCGTGCGACCAATCCTGCTGCTCCAGCATCGCCTCACCTTCACAAACCAAAAAGGGCGACCCGAGGGCCGCCCTTTCAAACGTTGAAACATGCGGCGCTGCCGCTTACTCGTCGCCCATCTTGAGGGCGGCGATGAAGGCTTCCTGCGGGATCTCGACCTTGCCGAACTGGCGCATGCGCTTCTTGCCGGCCTTCTGCTTTTCGAGCAGCTTGCGCTTGCGGGTGGCGTCGCCGCCGTAGCACTTGGCGGTCACGTCCTTGCGCAGCGCCGAGATGGTTTCGCGGGCAATGACGTTGCCGCCGATCGCCGCTTGGATCGGGATCTTGAACATGTGCTTCGGGATCAGCTCCTTGAGCTTTTCGCACATTTCGCGGCCGCGCTTTTCGGCTGCCATCCGGTGCACCATCATCGACAGCGCATCGACCGGCTCGCCGTTGACGAGGATCGACATCTTCACAAGGTTGCCTTCCTTGTGCTCGGTGATCTGGTAGTCGAACGAGGCATAACCCTTGGAGATCGACTTCAGGCGGTCGTAGAAATCGAACACGACTTCGTTGAGCGGCAGGTCGTAGGTCAACATCGCGCGGGTGCCGACATAGGTCAGCTCGATCTGGATGCCGCGGCGGTCCTGACAGAGTTTGAGGATGCCGCCGAGATAGTCGTCGGGCGTCAGGATCGTCGCGCGGATCCACGGCTCGTGGATTTCTGCGATCTTGACGACGTCGGGCATATCGGCCGGGTTGTGCAACTCGCGTTCCGAGCCGTCCGTCATGAACAGCTTGTAGACGACCGACGGGGCCGTCGCGATCAGGTCGAGGTCGAACTCGCGCTCGAGACGCTCCTGGATGATTTCGAGGTGTAGCAGACCGAGGAAGCCGCAACGGAAGCCGAAGCCGAGTGCTGCCGAGGATTCCATCTCGAACGAGAACGAGGCGTCGTTGAGGCGCAGCTTGCCCATCGCCGAGCGCAGGTCCTCGAAGTCGGCAGCATCGACCGGGAACAGGCCGCAGAAGACCACCGGCTGTGCCGGCTTGAAGCCCGGCAGCGCGGTTGCGGTCGGGCGCTTGTCCTCGGTGATGGTATCGCCGACGCGGGTGTCGGCCACTTCCTTGATCGAGGCGGTGATGAAACCGATCTCGCCGGGGCCGAGCGCATCCATCGCCACCATCTTCGGGGTCAGCACGCCGACACGTTCGATCGTGTACTTGGCGTCGGTGCCCATCATGCGGATGGTCATGCCCTTCTTGAGCGTGCCGTCGATGATGCGCACGAGAACCATGACGCCGAGATAGGTGTCGTACCAGCTGTCGACGAGCAGGGCCTTCAAGGGCGCCGCATCGCCGCCGTCGCTCTTCGGCGCCGGCAGCTTGGTGACGATCGCTTCGAGGACATCAGGGATGCCGAGGCCGGTCTTCGCCGATATCAGCACGGCGTCGGACGCGTCGATGCCGATCACTTCCTCGATCTGCTCCTTGATGCGGTCCGGTTCGGCCGCCGGCAGGTCGATCTTGTTGAGCACGGTGACGAGTTCGTGGTTGTTGTCGATCGCCTGGTAGACGTTGGCGAGCGTCTGGGCTTCCACGCCCTGCGACGCGTCGACGACAAGCAACGAGCCTTCGCAGGCCGACAGCGAGCGCGAGACTTCGTAGGCGAAGTCGACGTGGCCGGGGGTGTCGATCAGGTTCAGCACGTAGGTTTCGCCATCATTGGCCTTGTAGTGCAGGCGCACCGTCTGGGCCTTGATGGTGATGCCGCGCTCACGCTCGATATCCATGCTGTCGAGCACCTGCTCGGACATCTCGCGCTCGGCGAGGCCACCGGTGGACTGGATCAGCCGGTCAGCAAGCGTCGACTTGCCGTGGTCGATGTGGGCCACGATCGAGAAGTTGCGGATATGCGAAAGGGGCGTCTTCGAAGATGTTGTGCTCATGGGCCGCATATAGCAGTGCCTTCAACCGCCGCAAAGCGGGAAATGAAGGCTTCGTTCACTATAAATCGGCCTATTCGGCCCCCGCTTCCGCATCGACGAGCGCACCGGCATTAGGCACCTGCGCGCTCCTGATCTCGAAGCTCTCGCGCTCGGCCGCCGGCACCTCATCACGTTTGCGCAACCTGAGCAGCACGAAGAAGGCATAAAGCGCGGCAACGGCCATCGCCGCATAGATGAACGTGCGCTGCCCGAACACCGGTGTCAGCAGCGTCACCAGCATCGGCACGACGGTCGCAGCAATCGACCAGGCGACCAGCATGGTGCTGGCAAGCGGCACGAAATCGGCGGGATCCGTGCGGTCGTTGGCATGCGCATTGGCGATCGAATAGACGGTCTCGACCGCGCCGGCAAAGAGCGCGAAGACCAGCATCAGAAGGAGCAGATTGCTGAACGACGCCGAAAGCGCGAAGAAGCCGGCAGCAAGGATCAACAGGCACGTGCCGATCAACACCAGGCGCCGGTCGATCCGGTCCGACAATGTTCCCATCGGATACTGGATGGCGATGAGGCCGAATTGCATGACGAACATCAGATTGGCGACGTCGCTCTGACTGACATTGTTGGCGGCCGCATAGATCGGCGTGAAGCCCTGCACCACCATCGAAAGGCCGCCGGCGGCAAGCACGCCGATGAAGGCGACGGGGGAATTGCGCCAGACCATCGGGATGTCGATGCTCACTTTGGCCGGCGGCGGTGGCGTCGGCAGCCGCGTCAGCCCGATCGGCAAGAGCGCGAGCGCTGTGAAGAAGATGGTGACGAGCGGCGGCAGGTTGCCGTCGGCCGGGATCTGTCCGAACAGCCAGGCGCCGGTGCCGAGCCCGATGACATAGGCCATGTAGAACAGCGCCATCGCCTTGCCGCGCCAGTGGTTTTCGCTCGCATGGTTGAGCCAGCTTTGGGCGATGATGAAATTGGTGTTGCCGGACGCGCCATAAAGCCCGCGGGCCAGTACCCACAAGAGCGGATGCATGCCGAGCGCGATCGTCAGCGCCGAGAGGATGACGAGCGCCATCGAGCAGGAGAAGGCGCGCGCATGGCCGACACGACGGATCATCGGTCCGGCGATGACGCAGCCGATCAGCCCGCCGAAGGCGATCATCGTGACCGCAGCACCCGGCACCCAGTCCGGCGCGTCCGAGCGCGTCAGCGCGAAGGGCACATAGGCGAGCATCATGCCGTTGCCGATCGCCACCGCCGTCATCGAGGCGACGATACTGGCGATCGAGGTCAGCGAGGAGGGCTGTTTTGTCATGTCCAACCTGTCGATGAGGCCGCCCGTGCGGGTGCGCTGGCGTGATGGATGAGGGCTGTCTAAAGTATTGAAGTGAAAGCTTTTCTCGTTTCTGGGTCCGAAGCTGCCACCTTAGCCGAAATACCCTTGTTGCGCTGTCGCCAAAGCGGCATCGCATGCCTGTATTTTCGGTCTTTCGCAGTCTTGACTCCACTATATGAGAAATGCAATCTCAAATAATGGAAAACGTCACCGATCCCCTCGAACATGCCATCGGCGAGCGCATTCGCACGCTGCGGACGCAACAGAACCTGACGCTCGACGAGCTTGCTGCAAGTTCCGGTGTCAGCCGGGCGATGATTTCGCGCATCGAGCGAGGCGAGGCGAGCCCGACCGCCCAGCTTCTTGCCAAGCTCTGCAGCGCGCTCTCAACCACGCTTTCAGCACTCTTTGCCTTTGATGCCGAGGAGGCGTCACCGCTTGCCAGGCGCGCCGACCAGCGGCTCTGGCGCGATCCGGAATCCGGCTATCTGCGCCGCTCCGTCTCGCCGGATGGTCTTGGCTCGCCGATCGATATCGTCGAGGTCGAGTTTCCGCCCGGTGCCCGTGTCGTCTTCGAGAGGCAACCCTCCGATCGCGGCATTACCCAGCACCTCTGGCTCTTTTCCGGGCGGCTCGAAATGACGACCGAATCCGGCTTCCATTCGCTCGAGCCAGGCGATTGCCTGTTCATGGGGCTGGAGGCGGGACACATCTTTCACAACCCCCACGATGAGCCGGCTCACTACGCCGTCATCCTCTGCCGCACCAAGGTTTGACCATGTCCGATATTCAGATCCGCCTGCTGTCTGCGAATGAAGCGCTGGCCGCCATCCCTGCGCTCGCCGAGGTGCTGTCCGATTGCGTCGAGGGTGGCGCCTCGGTCGGCTTCATGCAGCCCTATCCGCCCGAGAGCGCGCTTGCCTACTGGCGCGGCGTCGCCGAGGCGGTTGCTGGCGGCGAGACGTTGCTGATGGTGGCCGAGGTTGCAGGCCGCATCCTCGGCACCGTGCAGGTCGGTGTCGCGCAGATGCCGAACCAGCCGCACCGCGGCGATCTGAAGAAGCTGCTGGTGCATCGCGACGCCCGCGGCAAAGGGCTGGCACGCCGGCTGATGGACGCGGTCGAACGCGAAGCCGCCACCCGTGGCAAGACGCTACTGGTGCTCGACACCGCGACTGGCAGCGATGCCGAGGCGATCTATCCGCGCCTGGGCTGGGAGCGCGTCGGCGTCATCCCCGACTATGCGATGTGGCCGGAAGGCGGCCTCTGCGCCACGACATTCTTCTACAAGCGGATTGCGGCTTAGCGGCATTTATTGTGTCTCGCGATTGCCCCTCTCCTCGGGTTGAAACCGAGGACTAGCCCTCTCCCCGCAGGCGGGGAGAGGGGACGTGCCAGTTCGCAAAGCTGTCGGGCGAAGCCATCGCCCTTCAACAGTGCTGTTGTTGAAGCGAGCGGGTGCCGCGCGTCTCCGTCGCCCCGCTTGCAGGGAGAAGGTGGTCGGCAGGCCGGATGAGGGCGCACGCCGAGATAGCCAGCAGCCCGACTCCTGTCGTAGGTTGCCCGCGCCCGCCAGTCGCACCCGAACAGGATACCCCCATGCGCATCTACTACTCCGAAGACCACAAGCTCCGCGACGCCAAGACCGAACTTTTCGGCGGCGAACTCGTGCCGCCTTTCGAGGCGCCGTTCCGCGCCGAATGGATCCTGGCGGCGGTGAAGGAAGCGGGGTTCCTTGATGTCGTGGCACCCGAGCGTCACGGTCTCGATGTCGCTCTCAAGCTGCACGCGCCCGATTACCTCGACTTCCTCGAAACCGCCTGGTCGCGCTGGGTCGCCGATGGCTACAGGGGGGAGGCGATCCCGGCCTGCTTCCCGGCGCGGCGCATGCGCCAGCATCCGCCGAGGGATATCGACGGCGCGCTCGGTTACTATTCCTTCGCGGCGGAAACGGCGATCACTGAGGGTACCTACGCCGCCGCCCGCGCGGCGATGGATTGCGCCATCTCGGCGGCCGACCACATCCACGCCAGGAGCCGTGCCGCCTTCGCGCTCTGCCGCCCGCCCGGCCATCATGCGGCGATCGATCTCTATGGCGGCTATTCCTTCATCAACAATGCCGCCTGCGCCGCGCAGCGCTTGCGGGATCATGGTGCCCAGAAGGTCGCCGTGCTCGATGTCGATTTCCACCACGGCAACGGCACCCAGGATATTTTCTACGAACGCGGCGACGTTTACTTCGCCTCGCTGCATGGCGACCCGGTCGAGGCCTTCCCGCATTTCCTCGGCTTTGCCGACGAGGAGGGTGCCGGTGCCGGGCTCGGCACGACGAAAAACTATCCGCTGCCGCGCGGCACCCTGTTTGATGCCTGGTCGGGCGCCATGGCCGACGCGCTCTCGCGCATCGAGGCCTTCGGTGCCGAAGCCCTGGTCGTCTCGCTCGGCGTCGATACCTTCGAGCGCGACCCGATCTCGTTCTTCCAGCTGAAGTCCGAAGATTATCTGCGCATGGGCGAGGCGTTGCGGCGCACCGGCCTGCCGGTCGTCGTCTGCATGGAGGGGGGCTACGGCGTGCCGGAAATCGGCCTCAACGTCGCCAACGTGCTGAGAGGTATTTCCGGCTAGGATTCCGTCATCGGAAAAGCGTTTTGCCACTATTGACCTCAACTATACTTGAGGTCGTACGACTGCTCTCGTTCAAAAAGAGATGAGAGGAAAAGAGCTATGAGCAGTCAATCAAATAGCGTGGCGCCGCTTTACCGCATCAACAAATACACCGTGCCGGCGGAAGCGCGGCCGCAGTTCGTCGAGCTGGTCGACAAGACGCTGGCCGTCATCCGCAAGCAGGATGGATATGTGAAGGACCTGTTCCTGGAGCAGCACGCCGGTCCTGGCCAGTTTGACTTCATCACCATGATCGAATTCGCCAATGCCGACGTCGCGCCGAAGGTCGCAGCCGCGCTCATCGAGTTCGACCGCCAGCTCGGCCTCGATCGCGAGGCGCTGATGAAGGTGCTCGACATCCGCACCGACTTTGCCAGCTACCGGGCTTTCGGCGGTCTGGCTGCCTAGAGCAATTCCAGGAAACGTGTACAGCGGTTTCGGTCCGGAATTGCGTGCCACAGATGGTCAGAACGAAAAGGCCCGGCAGTTGGCCGGGCCGATCCACACGCCTGATGTGAATATGTGTCAGGAGACGAAGAACGATGACAGGCCCTGACCGGCGGCAAAGGCCATATAGGCAAGCACGGTGAAGTAGACCGTGGTCGCGATCAGGAAGAGATAGCCCCCGGCCACCATCAGTCCGTCGCGCTGGATGATACCGAGCGAGAGTAAGAGGATCGCGATCCCCGGCAGCGTGTTCGACAGCGGGATCAGGCCGAGCGGGAACATCAGGAGAATGCCGCCGGCCATGATCATCAGGCCGTTGAATCGGTTCATCAGCGCGCCCTGCGTCAGGAAACCGAGACGCGGACGGACGTAACGATCCAGCTTGGAAACGAGATCCGCGCCTTTCTGCAGCGTCGGCACCAGCTTCTCGGTTTCGATCCGGCGATCGAGAATGCGCTGCGGCATCCACGGCAGGCGATTGAGCGTGACCGATACGGAAATCAGGATGATCGCTGCGCCGAAGACGGTGCTGACGCCCGGGATCGATACCGGCAGCAGAAACGGCAGCGTCAGCAGGGCGCACAGCAGCAGGAAGCCCTGTTCGCCGATTTCCGTCATCAGCTCGCGTAGCGTGATCGTCTCGCCGCGGATCGAGGCAATCATGCCGTTGAGCGTGTCGCTGAGACTGCGTTGCGTGTCGCCGAACTCGATTGCCATTGGAGCTTGCCTCTCTTTTCTTTGGTGCCCGTCCTATCAAGAGCGTGTCAAGGATCGGTTATTGTGTGCCCTGATGGCCACGCCAGCCGCTGGCGAAGCTGGATTTGCCGGTAAACCTTGGCGTGAATGGGACGCCTCTTCATCTTCCTGCCGCAATCGCGAGTATGAAGCAACTTCGAGCACCAATGGGGACAACTGATTCCATGATCAAGAAATGCGCCATTCTGGCTGTCGCGGCCATCTATCTTTCGGGATGCACCACCACCGATCCCTATACGGGCGAGCAGAAGATGTCGAACACGGCCGGTGGCGCGCTGATCGGCGCAGGCCTCGGCGCGGCAACCGGTCTGCTGGTTGGCGGCAGTGCCGCAGGACGGCGTGACTCCGCACTCGTCGGCGCCGCAATCGGCGGTCTCGGCGGCGGCCTGATCGGCAACTACATGGACAACCAGGAAGCCGAACTGCGCGCCCAGTTGCAGGGCACCGGCGTATCGGTCACCCGCGCCGGCGACCGCATCATCCTCAACATGCCGTCCAACATCACGTTCGCGACCGACCGCGACCAGGTGATCCCGGCCTTCTACGACACGCTGAACTCGGTGGCGATCGTGCTGCGCAAGTTCAACAAGACGATGATCGACGTCGATGGCCACACCGACGCGACCGGCAGCGCCTCCTACAACCAGGGCCTCTCCGAGCGCCGTGCCGCTTCGGTCGCCAACTACCTGGCGGGCCAGGGCGTCGACCAGCGCCGCATGTCGGCCATGGGCTACGGCAAGGAGCGTCCGATCGCGTCCAACGGAAGCGAAGCCGGCCGCGCGCAGAACCGCCGCGTCGAAATCTCGATCGCGCCGATCAAGGCCTGATCGGCCGAAAGCGACCGCTTGCAATCGAAGGGCTGCGCCGCAAGGCGCGGCCCTTTTCATGCCTTGCCGGGCTAGAAACGGTAGCGCAACAGGCGGCCCATCCGGCGCAGCATCGGCAGGGCGCTGACGACATGCGCCGCTATCCGCGCCATCGGCGACAGGCGTGCGACCTGGCCTGAATCATACTCGCTGATCTCGTCGAGCAACGTCAGCCCGGGCACGTCGCGTTCCAGCGTTTGCGCGTTTTCCAGCCCCCAGCGAAGCTCCGCCCCCGTTGCCCGCAGCGATGGGCTCAGCCGCAAAAGCTCGATACCGAGATGGCTGTAGGCGTCGAAGACGATTTCCCCGCCGGCAAGACAGGAGGTCAGCCGTCGCAAGAGGTCGCGGACCTCGTGTTCTGAGAGATAGGGAAACACGCCCTCGGCGACGACGATCGCCGGGCGGTCCGCCGGAACGAGGTCGATCCACTCACGCTCCGTTATCGAGGAGGCGATCGTCGTGCAGCCGGCGCGCGCCGGGAAAAGCTGTCGCCGCAAGGCGATCACATCGGGAAAGTCGACATCGAACCAGCCGATGGACGCCGGCGGATCGAGCCGCAATATACGTGTGTCGAGACCGCAGCCGAGGTTGAGCACGATTGCGTCCGGGTGGCGCCCGATAAAGGCGCGCGCCCAGCGGTCGAGCATATGGGCGCGCACGGCAATGCCGATGGTCATGTCGTGGCCGGCATCGGGCGGTTTCGGCCTGCCGGCGAGCTGCCGCATGAGATCGGCGGCAAAGTGATCGTTGAGCAGGGAATCCGGGAACGCGCTCTCTGCGGCTTTGGCCTGGAGCGTGACCAGCAAGGTCTCCCGTACGCCGTGAAGGCCGATCTCCTCGGCTTCCATCCTCTCCTCCCAAGGGCGTGATGCACCCCGCCGCACAGCTTGCATTTTGCAGGCCCTCCACCCCGGGGAAGGCCCGCAATGGCGCCTATTTCGCCGTTCGGCGCGCCCGCCAGACTCGTCCGGCTGTCAGAACGGCCAGCGCCGGCATCAGCGCAAACAGCCAGAAGAGCCAGCGTGTCGCCATCGCCACGCCTTCCGTCGACGGCGTTTCGATGCCGGCGAGATTGGCGGTAAGCCCGGCCAGCGCCGCGCCGAGTGCTGCGGAGAAGAGCTGGACCGTGGTAATCGAACTCGACGCCTTCTCCGCTTCGCCTTCCGGCGCAAATTCATAGACGGCCGTCACGATGTGCGGCCAGGCAAAGCCCATGCCGAAGCCGACCGCCATGATGCCGAGGCTGAGCGGCGCGGCGATCACCATGAATTCCGATCCTGCCATCGGCATGAACAGCGCAATCAGTGCCAGGCCGACAAAGCCGAAGGCCGGGCCGGCAAAGATCGTCTGCTTTGCCCTTTCCCCATGCCAGTGGGCGCTTGTCATCGACCCGGCGGTCCAGCCGATCGACATCAGCGCCGCAATGTAGCCGGCTACCAGCGGCGACAATCCGTGCAGCTCCTGCAGGAGGTACGGCACATAGATTTCCGGCTGCAGGCCGACCATCAGCAGGGTGATCGTAGCATAAAGGGCTGCCAGCGGGGAGGTCGGGGTGAAACTGCCGGAGGGGAGCAGCTTGCCTGTCGCCCGTTTCTCGACGACGAGCAGTGCCAGGAACATGAGGATCGCCGCGCCGACGCAGCCTACCTGCTCCACCGCCGTGGTCAGCGTGCTGGCGATGGAAAGCGCAAGCACGATGGCGAGGAGCAGTGCCAGTTGCACCAAGGGAAGCGGCGTGCGTGCGCCTTCGCCGGCAGCCTTGCGCGGCAAGGTCGAGAAGGCGAGGGTTGCCAGCAGCGCCGTCAGCGGCAAGAGCGACCAGCAGGCGACGCGCCAGGTGGAAAACTCCGCGAACATACCGCCGATCGCCGGACCGACCAGCGTCGCCGTACCCCAGGTGGCCGAAATCAGGCCGATGGCGCGGGTCCAGAGCTCTGGCCGGAAGACCTCACGGATCACGCCATAGGCAAGCGCATAGAGCAGCCCGCCGCCGAAACCCTGGATCGCGCGGCCGGCGAGCAGCATCGCCATCGAGGGGGCCGCAGCGCAGAGGAATGTGCCCAGCCCGAAGACCAGCGCACCGATCGCATAAGCGCCGCCGGCGCCGACGGCACCAAGCAGCCGGGCCGACAGGGCCGCGCCGAGGATCGAGGCGGCGACGAAGACGGTCGTGCTCCAGGCGTAATATTCGAGCCCGCCGATCTCGCGCACGATCGACGGCATGATCGTCGTCACGACGTAGATGTTGAGCGCGTGCAGCGCGACGCCGCCGCTGAGCACCAGCGAATGCACGGCGTTCCCGCCGGTCAAAAGCGCGCGCCAGCCGGTTTCCTGGTGGGCTGCGGATGTTTTTTCGAGCATGTCAGTACCTCATGCAGCGGTATTGCCGAAAACGTGCGGCCGGCCTGGCCGGTGGGGAGGATCACGTTTGCAAGGGCGATGCCGCCATTATCAGTGGAGCGCAGCCTCGCCGAAATGCGTGAGCTTGTCCGGGTTGCGCATGATGAAGATGTCGTTGACGTTTCCGTCGCCGTCATAGCCGAAGGCGACGGTTGCCGCGATCTCGTTTTTCGCTTCGTCTCGAAGCACGATGCCGCGGCCGCCGTTGATGTCGCCGATTTCCCAGACGTAATGCGACCAGTATTCGGTAAGCCGATCGATGATAAAGGCGAGCACCGTCTCCTTGCCCGAGAGCACTCCGAGCACGGTCGCCACCTTGCCGCCGCCGTCGGCTGTCAGCTTCACATCGGCCGAAAGCAGGGCCGAGAGGCTAGCGACATTGCCGCCGTGGATTGCCTGGTGGAAGGCCGAAAGCAGTTCGTCCTGTCGCTCACGCGGCGTCTGGTGCCGGGCTTTTTCGAGCCCGATATTGGTCTTGGCGCGCGACACCAGCTTGCGGGCGGCGGTTTCCTGCATGTCGAGCGTTTCGGCCACTTCCTCATAGGGCTGGCCGAAGATCTCGTGCAGCAGATAGGCGGCGCGCTCCTTCGGTGTGAGCCGTTCGAGCATCAACAGGAAGGCCGTCGTCAGTGAGGATGTCAGCGCAAGCTTCTCCTCGGCATTGTCATCGCTCGCCGTATGGATCGGCTCCGGTAGCCATGCGCCGACATAATCGATGCGCTTGCGGTGCGCCGCCTTCAGGAGGTCGAGGCAGCGCCGCGTGCAGGCGGTCGTCAGCCACGCCGCCGGCGTTTCGATCGTTGTCCGGTCGACCTCCTGCCATTTCAGGAACGTATCCTGCACCGCATCTTCCGCATCGGCACGCGAGCCGAGGATGCGGTAGGCAAGGCCGAGAAGGCGCGGGCGCGCCTCCTCGAAGATCTGCATGTGCTGCCGGTCGTTCATGTCAGTGCCTCGAGATCTGGATGCGGTTCCAAAGGTTGATCATCGCCACCGTCGCGGTGATGACGCTGATCTCCTTTTCGCTGAAATGCTGGCGCAGCTCGGCGCGAAGCGGCGCAAAGTCGGTGCGCGGCTCGAGTTCGGTCAGAGCTTCGGTCCAGGCAAGCGCTGCCTTCTCGCGCGGCGTGAAATCATTGACCTGGTCCCAGACGATGATGCGGTCGAGCCGCTCGTTGCTCTCGCCCTCGGTGCGGGATTCCTTGGTGTGCATCTTCACGCAGAAGCCGCAGCGGTTGATCTGCGAGGCGCGCAGCTGCACGAGATTGTGGATCGTGCGGTCGAGCCCGTGCAGGTCCATGGTCTTGTGCACGTCGGCGAGCGCGCCGAGCACATCGGAGATTTCCTGTTCGTAGCGGACGGCCTTGGTATCGGTCATGGTCTCAACTCCATCGTTGTCGTGGTGCCTATGACCAATTGACGATCGACGCCGGACAGCTGTGACGCGGGCACGATGATTTTTCTCGCAGGACGCGAAGAAAAATGCATGAGCTGATTATTTTGAAGAAGTTTCAATAATTTGGAGAGTCGCGATTTCTCGCCGTGCATCAGGCTTTCGGTGGGTAGCTGTGCTCGCGACCGCGAAAATCCGTGACGGTGTAGCAGCCGCCGCCCTCGTCCGCGATCGAGGCAGCGCTGATCACCGCCTTGCCGTGCCCGCCAGGAATGTCGAGGATATAGGTCGGCTGGCAGAGGCCGGAGACGCGGCCGCGCAGGGCGGCAACCAGCGCCTGGCCTTCCTCGATCGTCAGGCGAAAATGGCTGGTGCCGGGGGCGAGATCCGGGTGGTGCAGGTAGTAGGGCTTGATCCGCGTTTCGACGAAGGCGCGCATCAGGCCGGCAAGCACCTCGGCATCGTCGTTGACGCCCCTCAAGAGCACCGATTGGCTGATCATGACGATGCCGGCATCGATCAGTCGGGCAGAGGCGGCACGTGCCTCGTCCGTCAGCTCGCGCGGGTGGTTGGCATGCAGCGCCACATAGGTCGCCTTGCCGCTGGCTTTGAGTGCAGCGATCAGGTCGGCGTCGATGCGTGCCGGCTCGACCACGGGCACACGGGTGTGGAAGCGGACGATCTTCACATGCGGGATCGGCTTCAGCCGTTCCATGAGTTCGGCGAGCCGCCGCGGGGACAGTACCAGCGGATCGCCGCCGGTGAGGATCACCTCCCAGATTTCCTTGTGTTCGGCGATGTAGGCGATCGCGGCATCGAGTTCGGCTGGCGTCAGCGTGCCGAGCCCCTGGGGCCCGACCATTTCGCGGCGGAAGCAGAAGCGGCAATAGACCGGGCAGACATGCACGGCCTTCAGGAGCACTCGGTCGGGATAACGGTGGACGATTCCGGTCACCGGACTGTGCGGCTTGTCGCCAATCGGGTCCTCGCGCTCTTCGGGCAGCAGGATCAACTCGGCGGCATCCGGCACGAACTGCCGGGCAATCGGGTCATTGGGGTCGTTGGGATCGATGAGACCGGCGATGACGGGGCTGATCGCAACGGCATAACGCTCGGCAACGGCGGCAACCGCCGCCTCCTTGGCGCTGTCGACGAGGCCAGTTTCGACCAGCTCGCGTGCGGTCTTGATCGGGCGGTGGACGTTCATGCTCGTGTCTCCGCCACTGGCGCCCAGAGCACCTGGTCGATGCGTGAGGCTCCGGTTGCGAGCATCACCAGCCGGTCGAAGCCGAGCGCGATGCCGCTTGCCTCGGGCATGATCGCGAGCGCTGCAAGAAAATCCTCGTCGAGCGGATAGGTCTCGCCGTAGACGCGGGCCTTCTCCGCCATCTCCATTTCGAAGCGACGCCGTTGTTCCGGCGCATCCGTCAGCTCGCCGAAGGCATTGGCAAGCTCAACGCCGCAGGCATAGAGCTCGAAGCGTTCGGCAACGCGAGGGTCGCGTGCGGCAGGACGCGCCAGTGCCGCCTCGGCGGTTGGATATTCGTCGAGGATCGTTGCGCGGCCGAAGCCGAGGTGCGGCTCGACCTTTTCGACAAGCACCCGGCTGAAAAGATCGGCCCAGGTGTCGTCATGGGCGACCCGAAGGCCGGCTGCCGCCATCGTGGCAGCCAGATGGTCGCGGTCGGTCTCGCCATTGGCGGCGATCGAGGCCAGCAGGTCGATGCCGGCAAAGCGCTCGAAGGCGTCCGCCACGCTGAGGCGCTCCGGAGCGGCGAAGGGATCGCAGTCCTGCCCCTGGAAAATGAACTGCTTGGTGCCGGTGGTTTCCGCCGCAAGCGCCAGGATCTCGGCGCAGTCGCGCATCAACGCCTCGTAGCTTTCGCCGGCGCGGTACCATTCGAGCATGGTGAACTCGGGGTGATGAAGCGGCCCGCGCTCGCGGTTGCGGTAGACATGGGCAAAGCAGGCGATGCGCTCTTCGCCGGCGGCCAGCAGCTTCTTGCAGGCAAATTCCGGCGAGGTGTGCAGATAGAGCGGATGGCCGGTTCCGTCGTGGTTGAGCGCCTCGGTCGCGAAGGCATGCAGGTGCGCCTCGTTGCCGGGCGAGACCTGCAGGGTCGCGGTATCGACCTCGATGAAGTCGCGTGTCTCGAAGAACCGGCGCAATACCGATTGGATCCGGTTGCGGCCGAGAAGAAACGGGCGCCGGTCGGCATGGACATCGGGTGTCCACCAGGGTGAGGCATGCGACATGATCGGTTCAGTCCAGGCTTTCTTCGTGCAGATACCGGCTCAGGCTGGCTATTTGCGCGAAATTAGGGTAGTGGCGGCGCGAAATCCTTCTTTCCGCGTCCTTCAGGGCCCGTGTTTCCGGCCCGCGGTGTCGCGCATACCTCTGTTACAAGGAAGACTAATGGTCAAGGTCATCGCTTCATCTGTCCGTAAGGGCAACGTTCTCGACGTCGACGGCAAGCTCTATGTCGTGCTTACCGCCCAGAACTTCCACCCGGGCAAGGGCACGCCGGTCACCCAGGTCGACATGCGCCGCATTTCCGACGGCGTGAAGGTCTCCGAACGCTACCGCACGACCGAACAGGTCGAGCGCGCCTTCGTCGAAGACCGCGAGCACACCTTCCTTTATGAAGACGCCGAAGGCTTCCACTTCATGAACCCGGAAAGCTATGACCAGCTGGTCATGACCACCGAGGACATCGGCGATCTCAAGGCCTACCTGCAGGAAGGCATGGCCGTCATTCTTTCGATCCACGAAGGCCTGGCGATCGCCATCGACCTGCCGCGCCACGTGACGCTCGAAATCACCGAGACCGAGCCGGTCGTCAAGGGCCAGACGGCTTCGTCGTCCTACAAGCCGGCCATTCTGTCGAACGGCGTCCGCACGCTGGTTCCGCCACATATCCAGGCCGGCACCCGCGTCATCATCGCGACGGAAGACGGCTCCTACGTCGAGCGCGCCAAGGACTGAGGCATCGACCAGGTCAATTTGGACGGGGACGGCAGCGAAGGTTGCCGTCCCCGTTTTCGTTTCGGGCAGGCCGCATGAGCAACCAGAAATTTAAGGGGCGTATTTCGAAAAACGGGTGCTAGGATGCGGCGCCGTTACGACGTGTCACGAGAGGGCCTGCATGTTCCCATTGTCGCATATGATGAAGTCGTTCATTCGCAAGGGTCGCCTGACGGTGATCGATGCCGATGGCAAGAGGCACGTTTATTCCGGGACGCCAGGACCGGAAGTGACGATGCGTCTCACCGACAAGAAGCTTTATCGCAGCCTCGTCTTCAATGCCGAACTGGCCGCCGGCGAAGCCTATATGGACGGCACCATGCGCTTCGAGGAGGGCTCCACCCTTCGCGATTTCCTGACGCTATTTTCGGTCAACCGCCTGTCGCTCGGCTCCTACCCGATCCAGAAGTTGCTGCGCGCGGTAAAAATGCGCTTCCGCAAGCGTCAGCAGGCCAACCCCAAGGGCAAGGCCCAGCAGAACGTCGCGCATCACTACGATCTCGGCAACGAGTTCTACAAGCTGTTCCTCGACGAGAACATGCTCTACTCCTGCGCCTACTTCCGCGAGCCCAACGAGACGCTCGAGACGGCGCAGCGCAACAAGCTGAGGTTGCTTGCCTCCAAGCTTTGCCTGGAGCCCGGCATGAAGGTGCTGGATATTGGCTGCGGCTGGGGCGATCTCGCGATGTACTTGGCGCAGCTGGCGGATGTTCAGGTGCTCGGCGTCACGCTTTCCAAGGAGCAGCAGGCGCTTGCCACCGAACGGGCGCGCAAGGCGGGCCTGTCGGACCGGGTGCGCTTCGAGCTCAAGGACTATCGCGATGTGCAGGGGCCGTTCGACCGCATCGTCTCGGTCGGGATGTTCGAACATGTCGGCGTCCATCACTATGACGAGTTCTTCAAGAAGCTGAACGCGCTGATGCCGGACGACGGCCTGGCGGTGCTGCATTCGATCGGCCACATGAGCCCGCCCGGCATGGCGAGCTCGTGGCTTCGCAAGTACATCTTCCCGGGCGCCTATTCGCCGGCACTGTCGGAGGTCTTCGAGGTCGTCGAGCGCAACAGCCTCTGGGTCAGCGATCTCGAATTCCTGCGGGTGCACTACGCGACGACGCTTGCCCATTGGGGCGCGCGCTTCGACGCGAACCGCGACAAGGTGATCGCCCTGTACGACGAGCGCTTTGCCCGCATGTGGGAGTTCTATCTGATCAGTGCCGAGATGATGTTCCGCACCGGCAGCCAGCTTGTCTTCCACATGCAGCTGTCGCGCTCGCGTGATGCGGCGCCGATCGTTCGCGACTACATCACCGACCGCCAGCGCGACTACATGGCCCGCGAACAGGCGCTCGCTCTCAACCTTTGAACGGGTGTTCTCCGTCACCTTGCCAGCGTAATCGCTTGTAGTCGAAGCCGAACTCCAGCGTCGGCTTGACGATCGCGAAGAACGGCGAGAGGTCGAAATCCCTGGGCGTGTAGAGCGAATGATGGCGGATATGCAGGATCTCCTCGCGTGAATAGGTCGAGGTCGCGGACGCCCGTCCGGGCGCGCGGGTAACCTCGGGCAGGATCGGATAGCGGATCTGCTCGAAGGCGGCCGCAATCAGCGTCGAGCAGATCGCGCGCGTCGGGTCGCCGGAACCGAAGGCAAGCAGGCGCCGCCGCCAGCGCACCGGAACCGGCGGCGTCGGCATGAAATAGCGCAGCATGTCCAAAATGTTCTTCAGGTCGTATTTCATCCCGAGCCTCGAGATCATGAAGCCGACGAGTGCTGTGCGATCATCCGGCGTCAGCGCGATAGGCCGGCAGATGCGGGTGTTGAACGAGGCGTATTTCTTCAACGGCACGGCAACGCAGCCCTCGCCGATGTTTACCTCGATCAGTTGCGGCCGCTCGATGACGGGTAGTGTCGCCTGATCGAGCGTCAGCGGCATCTGGTCACCGGCAAAGAAGGCGGCATGCGACCAGGTCGATTGCGTCAGATACTTGATCGCTGCCGAAACCTTCTGGTTGCCTTCGATCAGGAGAATGTCGCCCGGGCGCAGCGTGCGCGCCAGCGTTTCCTGATCGGATGGCGTGTAGGGCTCGTAGCCCGACGTCTGCGCCTGCAGGCGGGCGGCGAGCCTGGCGCCGACACGATCGAGCAGCGTGTCCTTGCTTTCGGAAAGTGGATAGATGGTCCTCATCGAGGCGATCGCTCCGGGGAGGGGATAGGGATTCGAAACTGGCGGGCATGGTGGCCGAGCCGCGACAC
This sequence comes from Ensifer sp. Root954, assembly GCF_001429005.1. Taxonomy (NCBI): domain Bacteria; kingdom Pseudomonadati; phylum Pseudomonadota; class Alphaproteobacteria; order Hyphomicrobiales; family Rhizobiaceae; genus Ensifer; species Ensifer sp. Root954. The sequence goes on along the minus strand of NZ_LMJM01000052.1, from coordinate 489,689 downwards.
TCTGTCGAGCGATTGTTACATGATTGCATAGCTTTGGGCTTGACGGTGCGATCCTGCATTTCTATTTTAGAATTATTCTAAAGAAGGTTTCCTCCCAATGTTTTCCCGTCTCTTCTCCCGTTCCAAACGCCCGTTTTTGTCTCTCAGCGAACAGGAAATCCTGGCGCTCGCCATCTCCTCCGAGGAGGACGACGGGCGCATCTATCTCGCATATGCGGATGCGCTTCGGGCGCAGTACCCCCACTCGGCAAAAGTGTTCGAGGAGATGGCGGAGGAGGAAAGCCACCACAGGCAATGGTTGATCGATCTGCACGTCCAGCGCTTCGGCAACCGCATCCCGCTGATCCGGCGCGAACATGTGCGCGACTTCCCCGAGCGCAAGCCTGACTGGCTGATTGCCGAAATGCCGATCGAAAAGGCACGCGAGGAGGCCGAAGCGATGGAGGAGGCGGCGCACCGCTTCTATGTCGAGGCCGCCACCAGAACCCAGGATGCCGCCACCCGCAAACTGCTCGGCGATCTCGCGATCGCCGAAAAGTCGCATGAATCGCTCGCCCGTCGGCTTGGCGAAGAGCATACGCCTGAGGACGTGCGCGCCGAGGAGGACCAGACCGCGCGCCGCCAGTTCATCCTCACTTACGTTCAGCCCGGTCTCGCCGGCCTGATGGACGGCTCGGTCTCGACGCTGGCCCCGATCTTCGCCGCTGCGTTTGCCACCCAGGATACCTGGCAGACCTTCCTTGTCGGTCTCTCGGCCTCCGTCGGCGCCGGCATCTCCATGGGCTTCACCGAAGCCGCCCATGATGACGGCAAGCTTTCCGGTCGCGGCTCACCGATCAAGCGCGGCCTTGCCTCCGGCATCATGACCGCGCTCGGCGGTCTCGGCCATGCGCTGCCCTATCTGATCCCGCATTTCTGGACGGCGACCGCGACTGCAGCGGTAATCGTCTTCGTCGAGCTTTGGGCGATCGCCTTCATCCAGAACCGCTACATGGAAACGCCGTTCCTCAGGGCCGCATTCCAGGTGGTGCTCGGCGGCGGTCTGGTGCTCGCGGCCGGCATCCTGATCGGCAACGCCTGACGGGCGAGCGGGAGATACGAAAAAGGGCCGGTTCGACCGGCCCTTTTTTGAAACTCTTCTGTCGCCTTGAGGTCAGTTGCCGACCGAGCCGACGAGGACTTCCGCGCCGTTCTGGATGGTGACCCAGCGGCCGCTGTGGTTCGACGCCTGGCGCTTCAGGTAGCGGTAGGGCGTGTTGGTCCAGAGCTTGACGCCGTTTTCGAGGTTATCGAGGATGAAGTCGCCCTGCGAGGTGCGAACGGTCAGAACCGCATGGCCTTCGCCGTCAGGCTTGCGCACCACGGTGATCAACAGGTCGCTTGCCGAGAAGCCCCTGCTCATCAGGCGCTTGCGCTTTTCGAGCACGAAGTCTTCGCAGTCGCCGGCGCCGTCCGGATAGGACCAGACTTCGTCCCGGCCGTGCAGTTCCAGGTCGGTCATCGGCGTGATCTCGCGGTTGACCGCCGCGTTCACCTGCCGGATCGTTGCCCAGCCTCGTTCGGTCACACGCGCAGCGACGGTTCCCTTGGAGCGTACGTTGCACTCGCTCTTGTACTTCTGGCAGAATTCGTAGTGGCCGATCGGCTGCGAGGTCGCGGAGCCGGTCTGCATCCAGGGAGGCGATCCCGCCTGTGCGGGGATTACCGTGTTTGCTGAAATGAAAAGTGCGCAGAACGCCGCGATACTTCCCTTAACCCCAGTCCAAGACGCCATACAAGTCCCCTGCGGCGCGGTATGCCGGACGCTCTTTGTCCGGACCCATTCGCGCAATCCTGAGTTGAAGGCAGCTTGTTTAGGTTCGTCCCCGGCGCTGCTCTAATCGTTAATAAAGAGTTAATAACGTCGGGGCTGCGGAGTCAATCTCCGGAATCGGGGCATCGGACTTTATGGTTAAAACCGGAGCGGGGTGCACGCGAACCGTTGCGCCGCAGGGGATCTGCGGCACAGGACGGGTTTTGTCCTTGAGGTTCGGTCGAAAAGGAAGGGCTATTCCGGCATGGGCTCAGGCGAGCATCGTGCCGATCGCCTGTTTCATTTTAGCAATGTCTTCTTCACGCGAGAGGCGATGGTCGCCATCGCGAATGAGCGTCATGACGACGTCGTCGGCGGGTAGGTGCTCCATCAGCCGCAGGGCGTGGGAGTAGGGGACATCCGGGTCGCGCATGCCCTGCAGGATGTGCACCGGGCAGCCGGTGGAGATCGTGCCGTCGAGCACCCGGTTGGCCCGCCCGTCCTCGATGAGCGCGCGGGTAAAGATGTTCGGCTCGGGGCTGTATTCGGAAGGCTCCTCGAAATAGCCGCGTTCTAAAAGCGAGGCCCGCTCGGCACCCGTCAGGTTGGGCTCGATCAGTTCGGCGGTAAAGTCGGGTGCCGGCGCGATCAGGACGAGACCGGCGAGCCGGTTTCCGTCGCCCCGGCGCCTGAGCTCCTGGATGACCCGCAAGGCAATCCAGCCGCCCATCGACGAACCGATCAGCACCACGCGCCCCGGTGCCGCCTGATCGATGACGGCGAGGCTTTCTTCCAGCCAGCGCGAGATCGTGCCGTCGGTGAAGGCGCCGCCGGAGGAGCCATGGCCGGAATAATCGAAGCGCACGCAGCCAGCCCCCCGTTCCATGGCATAGCGCTCGACTTCGACCGCCTTGGTGCCGGTCATGTCCGAGCGGTAGCCGCCGAGCCAGACCAGTGTCGGCTGCCCATCCGCCGGCTTGGCGGCGTGCCGCACGCGCATCGCGATCTTGCGCGCGGCCTCCGCTGCGCCGACCTCGATGAAGCTGATTTCCGTCTCGGCTGGCGTATCCTGCATGCAAATTCTCTCCAAAGGCCCGTTTCGCTGGCGATTTTCTTTCTAAAACAGATTCGTCTTGCTATCGACAGGTGGTGATTTTCCTTGCAAGCCGTGCTATTGACTCTCCCGTCGCAATTCACACATTGCCGTCGGTGACAGATTCAGGCGCTTCGTTTGGGATCGCGCCGGCGAACGAATTAAACAACATTTTTCGAAATAGCTCGAGGAGAGTACGACCATTCGCAGACCGTTCAAAGCGGACGCCCCCGTCAAGGAGGGGCCGCGCTCAAACAAGGAAATCCGGGTGCCCCGGGTTCAGCTTATCGACGCCGAAGGCCAGAACATCGGCGCCGTCCCGATCGACCAGGCGCTCCGTATGGCGGAGGAAGCCGGTCTTGATCTGGTGGAAATCGCGCCGAACTCCGAACCGCCGGTGTGCAAGATCCTCGATCTTGGCAAGCTGAAGTTCGCCAACCAGAAGAAGGCGGCCGAAGCGCGCAAGAAGCAGAAGATCGTCGAAATCAAAGAAATCAAGATGCGTCCCAACATCGACACGCACGATTATGACGTGAAGATGCGGGCGATGAACCGGTTTTTCGAGGACGGCGACAAGGTCAAGGTCACGCTGAAGTTCCGCGGTCGCGAAATGGCCCACCAGGAACTCGGCATGAAGCTTCTGCTGCAGGTCAAGGACGACACCCAGGCGATTGCCAAGGTGGAAGCCGAGCCGAAGCTCGAAGGCCGCCAGATGATGATGGTTCTCGCGCCGCGCTAAGCGCGTGCCGCCCATCCGTCGAGATGACGAAAGCCGCCTCCGGGCGGCTTTTTTCGTTTGCGGGATCCTTCGGGCTTTGCTGACAGAATGCTGACAATCGCCCTCAGCGAGCTGTCAGGCGTCCCGTGCCATTCTCTCCGCATCGCATCGGGAGAAGGAGCCGAGATCATGACTTCAGTACTGCGCAAGGCCTTGCTCGTTTCTACGGTCGCCGTCTGCGGCCTCGTTTCGGCGCCGATTGGCGCTTCCCTCGTTGCCACCGGAGCGTCGAATCCCTTCTCGACCACGGCGCTCGCCGACGATGACGATGACGGCGACGATAACGGCGGTCGTGGTGGCGGCAATGACGACCGCGACGACGGTCGTCACAACGATCGAGACGATGACGATGATCGTGGCCCCGGTCATCGCGACGACGATGATGATGACCGCTTCGACGACATCGACGACGACTTCGATGATGCCCGAGATGATCATGAGATTGAACTGCGGGTGACCGACGAAAATCTCCGGGGCCTGCGCAATGGTTCGCTGGTTGCCGTCGACAATCTCGGCCGTGTGCTCGAGGTCGAGGTGGAATACGAACATGGCGTTCGCGTCGTGACGGTCGAGCCGCACGACAGCGATATCCGGCGCAATCCGGGACCGGTCGGCAGCGTCTCCATCCGGCCGGCATTCTGATCAAGTCACAATTTGCCCGGCGCATTCGCCCCACACCATGCGCCGGAGCGATGGTCGGCCGTCACCAGCCCGCCCGGCGGCCCGACCCGGCAAGCGCATGCCCCCTGTGCCCGAAACGGCGCTGGGGGCATGCGCGTCGCTGGCGTTCTCGCCAAGGCTGGCATAGGCTCGCCCCGAACGATGCCCGCGGCGTCGCCGCAGACGAACCACCTGGCGGATGCTTGCGCAAACGCATTTGGAAGGACCCGACGCTGAGGAGCAGTTGCGACAGGATGAAGCCATGGCGATGACACGACGAGACCTGATCGCGCTCTTCTGCTGCTCGCTCCTGCTTTCGCTCGCGCCGCAGCCCGGCGGCATGGCGGCTCTCGCCAAGGATGACGACGACGATGATGACGGTGGCTCGCATGGCGGCGGCGGGCACGGCAACGACGATGACGACGATGACGACGAAGACGATGATGATGATGATGACGACGAAGACCTCGGGCCGGACGGTGCCGGCGGTATCCGTCGGAGCGATCAGGAGCGGGCGCGCGACGGCGTCGAAAAGGGCGACATCCTGCCGCTGAAGGAGGTTCTCCGGCTGGTCGACGAAGACAGGTACGGCCAGGTCATTGCGGTCGATCTCAAGCGATCGGGTGGCAGCGAGATTTACCGGCTCCGCACCCGCGACGAGCAGGGCACGATCCGCAACCTGCGCATCAATGCTCGAACCGGCAAGTTCGTGAACATTTTCGGGTTCTAGAGGAACGACATGCGGATTCTTCTGGCGGAGGACGATCCCAACATCGCGGCCCATGTGGCAAGCCGGCTGGAGGCGGAAGGCTACGGCGTCGATACGCTCACCCATGGCCCGGATGTCTGGGAGCAAGGGGAGAGCGGTAACTACGCCCTGGTCATCCTCGATCTCGGCCTGCCGGGCATGGACGGGCTGTCGATCCTGAAGCGTTGGCGGCAGGCGGGGCTGGAGACGCCGGTTCTGGTTCTGACGGCGCGCGGCTCCTGGATGGAGCGCGTCGACGGTTTCGATGCCGGGGCGGACGACTATCTGCCGAAACCCTTTCGGGCCGAGGAGCTTCTGGCGCGGCTGCGCGCCCTTCTGCGGCGCGCCGGTCCGCGTGTTGGGTCGGTGCGTGCTGCCGGACGCTTCACCCTCGACGAGGCGGGGCGCCGGGTGACCTTCGACGGGCTGCCGCTCGACCTCAGCCCGCTCGAATACCGCATGCTTGCACTGTTCGTGGAGCGCAAGGGGCAGGTTGTCACGCCGCTCGAGCTGGCAAGCCACGTTCAGGGCCGCGACGACGATGCCGCCAAGAATGCGGTGGAAGCGATGATTGCCCGTCTGCGCAAAAAGACGGAGAGCGGTGCGATCGAAACGCGGCGCGGATTTGGCTATGTCCTGCCGGACGGTGGCGCATGATCCGCTCGTTGCGGCTGAGGCTGGCAATCGGCGCATCGGTCGCCATCTGCCTGGTTCTGCTGGTGGTCTGGCTCTCCTTGAGCCGGCTTTTTACCGACTACGTTGCCGGGCGCTACCGCGCCGAAATGGCAACGCTCGTCGATACGGTTGCCGCCCAGGTGCGGGTGCGCAACGGTGAATTGGTGCTGCCGCGCGCGCCGGCCGATCCGCGCCTGAGCCTGCCGGCCGGCGGCCGCTACTGGCAGCTCGACCGCGACGGCGGCACTCCTCTGGGTTCGCGCTCCCTGTGGGACACGGTAATCGATGCCGATCGCCCGTCGGCGCCGCACCACCTGGGCTTCCTCGAAGCGGAGGGGCCGGATGGCGCGCCGATCCTTGTCTACCGCCAGGCCCTGACGCTTGGCGAAGGCGCGGATGCCAGGCAGTTCGCGGTTACTGCCGGCTTTGCGCGCAGCGAACTCGATGACGCTCTTTCCGCCTTTCACGGCCGTATCCGGCTGATGCTGCTGGCGACGGCCGTCGTGCTTGCCGGCGCCGCATTCCTGCAGGGTGCCCTCGGCCTTCTGCCACTGGTGCGGCTGCGGGAGCGAGCCGCCCGCGTCCGGTCCGGCGAGGAGAAGGATTTTGGCCTGGCCGGGCCAAGTGAGGTGCAGCCGCTCGTCAGCGAAATCAATCTTCTGCTTGCGGAGCGCGCGACGGCGCTGGCGCAGGCCCGGGCGCGCGCCAGCGACCTCGCCCACGGGCTGAAGACGCCGCTGACGGTGCTGGCGCAACTCGCCGAAGGCCTGCCGAAACACCAGCGCGACATCGCGCTCGAACAGGTCGACCTCGTACGCCAGCGCGCCGACCGCCAGCTTCAGGCGGCCCGCATGGGCGTCGAGCGCATGGCAACGACCTTACTCGCCGATCTCGGCAACAAGCTGGTCAGCGTCCTGCGTCCCGTGACCGCGGAGCGCGACGTCGTCTGGGAGGTCGACATCGATCCGTCGATTTCACTCGACGTCGATCCGGCCGACCTTGCCGAATGTCTCGGCAATCTGCTCGACAATGCCGCCAAATGGGCGCGGGCACGGATCCGGCTATCGGCCGAGGTGGTCGACGGGCGCGTGCGGATCACGGTCGGTGACGATGGGCCGGGGGTTGCCGAGGGCGACCGCGAGCAGGCGATGTGCCGCGGGGGGCATAGTGCCAATGCCGCGCCGGGCCAGGCCTCCGGCAATGGCCTGGGGCTGGCGATCAGCGCCGATATAGCGGAGGCCTATGGCGCGACCATGTCGCTCGGGCAGTCGGCCCTGGGCGGTCTCGAGGTCGCGCTGATCTTCGACGTCGGCGGCGGCAGCCGGCGTCCGCGCGATCCGACCTGAGGCGCAATGCGTCGTCGCAAAAAAAGGCGGCATGCGCAGGCGGCGAAGGCACTGGATCGCCGCTTGCAGCCCGCTCTTTCGATTCCCCAGTTGCGCTTTTCGGGATGTGCGGTTATAAGCCCCCGTCCGAACGGTCCGGCAGGGCATGCCGTGGCCGTTCTTAACGCTGGAAATGGACCTCGTCTGTCCGTTTCGATTCTTAAGAACAATGGAGTAGCAAAATGCCCAAGATGAAGACGAAATCGTCTGCCAAGAAGCGGTTCAAGATCACCGCGACCGGCAAGGTTCGTGCAGCAGCTGCTGGCAAGCGCCACGGCATGATCAAGCGTTCCAACAAGTTCATCCGCGACGCACGTGGAACCATGGTTCTCGCGGAGCCTGATGGCAAGAAGGTCATCAAGAACTACCTGCCCAACGGTCTCTAAGACTTTCAGGCATATTGGACACGTTAAGGAGATCATGACATGGCACGTGTAAAACGCGGCGTAACCGCTCACGCCAAGCACAAGAAGACGCTCAAGGCAGCCAAGGGCTTCTATGGCCGTCGCAAGAACACCATCCGCGCCGCCAAGGCAGCGGTTGACCGTTCGAAGCAGTTCGCTTACCGCGACCGCAAGGTCAACAAGCGCAACTTCCGCGCTCTCTGGATCCAGCGTATCAACGCTGCCGTCCGCGAATTCGGCCTGACCTACGGCCGCTTCATCGACGGCCTGAACAAGGCTGGCATCGAAGTTGACCGCAAGGTTCTGTCCGACATGGCTATCCATGAGCCGGCAGCATTCGGCGCCCTCGTCGAAGCTTCCAAGAAGGCGCTCGCCTATCTCAAGGAAGCCGGCACGGCAAACGAGTTTGAAAGCGCTGTTCGTTAAGCCAGCGTTTTCCCAAAATCGTTTTTGAAATTAGTTGGGAAACCCGCGCTGGCAGGGCTGGCGCGGGTTTTTCTTGTTTTACGGGACGAAAGTGTACCACGATCGAAGGGGACCATGCGCGGTCCCGGAGCTTGATGACGACGATATGACGTCTCTGCTGGCAGCGCTTGCAGCCGGCCGGGAGCGCGTTGAGCGCTGCGAGCTCAAGGATCGTATGGTCTGGATCAAGCGCTATCATCGTCAGGGCCCTCGTCTTTGGCTGCGCACGCAAGCCTTCGTCGCGCGGGTCTGTGGCCTTCCGGTACTGTTGCCGTCCCCGCTTCTCGACGTCGAGGGCATGATCGAGCGCGAAGTTCGCCAGATCGCGACCTTCTCCGCGGCCGGTTTCATGACGCCCGAGGTTGTCTACCGTGGGCCGAAGGTGCTGGTTCTCTCCCATCTTGGTCTGCCGGTCAGCAAGCATATGGGGCCGCTGCGCAACAGCGACGCCGCCGCGCACGATCAGCTGCTGGTGCGCTGCGCTGCGGAACTCGGGCGCCTGCACCGCGCAGGTCTCTGCCACGGACGTCCGCATCCGCGCGATTTCATCATCGACAACGGCGAATTCGGCTTCCTCGATTTCGAGGAGGTGCCTGCGAGCGTCATGCCGTTGGCGACCGCCCAGGCGCGCGACCTCTGGCTCCTGTTCCTGCAGGTGGCGAGCCGGGCCGTGCAGCCGGAAACCCCGGCCGCGGCCTTTGCCGCCTGGAGGCGCGCAGCGCCGGCGGAAGCCAGCCGGGCGCTCACCGAAATCATGCCGCTCTTCATCCGCTTCCTGCCGCTGGCGCGCTTCGTCCTGCGCTTCCGCAAGGGCAACGATATCATCCGTTTCATCGCTGCGACGGACTATCTGGCGGGTGCAACGCGATCACATTCCTGAAGACAAGAACCGATATAGAACCGAACCCATTCCCGCATCGAGGCAGGACAGAATGAGCGAACTGGAAACACTGGAACGGACACTCCTGGCGGACATCGACGCCGCCGGCGACGAAGGATCGATCGAGGCGGTGCGCGTCAACGCGCTCGGCAAGAAGGGCTCGATCTCCGAGCTCCTGAAGACGCTCGGCACCATGACGCCGGAAGAGCGCCAGACCCGCGGCGCGCAGATCAACGCGCTGAAGAACACGGTCGCCGAAGCGATCGCCGCCCGCAAGTCGGCGCTGAAGGACCAGGCGATCGCCGAGCGCCTGGCGCGCGAGACCGTCGATATCAGCCTGCCGGTCCGCTCGTCGCCCGCCGAGCGCGGCCGCATCCACCCGATCAGCCAGATCGTCGACGAGATCACCGCGATCTTCGGCGACATGGGCTTCTCGATCGCCGAAGGTCCCGATATCGAGACCGACTACTACAACTTCACGGCGCTGAACTTCCCCGAGGGTCATCCGGCCCGCGAGATGCACGACACGTTCTTCTTCAACCCGGATGAGAACGGCGATCGCAAGGTGCTGCGCACGCACACCTCGCCGGTGCAGATCCGCACGATGGAAGCGCAGAAGCCGCCGATCCGCATCATCATCCCCGGCAAGACCTACCGCCAGGATTCGGACGCGACCCACTCGCCGATGTTCCATCAGGTCGAAGGCCTGGTCATCGACAAGGCGGCCAACGTCGCCAATATGCGCTGGGTGCTGGAAGAATTCTGCAAGGCCTTCTTCGAGGTGGACCAGGTGACGATGCGCTTCCGCCCGTCCTTCTTCCCCTTCACCGAGCCGTCCTTCGAGGTCGACATCCAGTGCGACCGCTCCGGCCCGATCGTGAAATTCGGCGAGGGCACCGACTGGATGGAGATCCTCGGCTGCGGCATGGTGCACCCGAACGTGCTGCGCTCGGGCGGGCTCGATCCGGACGAGTACCAGGGCTTCGCCTGGGGCATGGGCCTCGATCGCATCGCCATGCTGAAATACGGCATGCCGGACCTGCGCGACTTCTTCAACGCCGACGTTCGCTGGATGACCCATTACGGCTTCCGCCCGCTGGACATGCCGACGCTGTTCGGCGGTCTCTCGGCCTGATCGCGCGTAGATATTTAGGACACAGGTGAAATCATGAAATTCACGCTTTCCTGGCTCAAGGACCACCTTGAAACCGACGCTTCGCTGGAAGACATCTGCGCGCGCCTGACGATGATCGGGCTCGAAGTGGAAGACGTCGACGACAAGGCCGCCTTCAAGCCCTTCGTCATCGCCAAGGTCGTTTCGGCCGAGCAGCATCCGAACGCCGACAAGCTGCGGGTACTGATGGTCGACACCGGCGCCGGCGCTCCGATCCAGGTCGTCTGCGGCGCACCGAATGCGCGCGCCGGCCTTATCGGCGCCTTTGCAGCCCCCGGTACCTATGTTCCCGGCATCGACGTGACGCTCGCCGTCGGCACCATCCGTGGCGTCGAAAGCCGCGGCATGATGTGCTCGGAAAAGGAACTGCAGATCTCCGAGGACCACAACGGCATCATCGACCTTCCGGCCGACGCACCCGTTGGCACCAGCTATGCGGCCTATGCCGGCCTCGACGATCCGATGATTGAGATCAACCTGACGCCGAACCGGCCGGATTGCACCAGCGTCTACGGCATTGCCCGTGACCTCGCCGCTTCCGGCCTCGGCACCTTGAAGGCGCGCAAGGCGCCGGCCTTCAAGGTGGAAGGCGACACGCCCACCAAGCTGACGCTCGATCTCGGCGAAGACAGGCATCTCTGCCCGGGCTTCTCGCTGCGCCTGGTGCGCGGCGTCAAGAACGGCCCGTCGCCGAAGTGGATGCAGCAGCGCCTGCTGGCAATTGGCCTCCGCCCGATCAATGCGCTGGTCGACATCACCAACTACATGACCTTCGACCAGGGCCGGCCGATGCACGTCTTCGACGCCGCCAAGGTCGAGGGCAACCTGACGGTCCGCCGCGCCAAGGACGGCGAGACGGTGCTGGCGCTTGACCAGCGCGAATATAAGCTCGGTCCCAACAACGTGGTCATCGCCGACGAAAAGGCGATCGAGTCGATCGGCGGCGTCATGGGCGGCGAACATTCCGGCTGCGACGAGAACACCACCGACGTCCTGATCGAATCGGCTCTCTGGGACCCGATGAACATCGCCAAGACCGGCCGCACGCTCGGCATCATCACCGATGCGCGCTACCGCTTCGAGCGTGGCGTCGACCCGGAATATATGGTGCCCGGTCTCGAGCGCACCACCGAACTGGTGCTCGAGCTTTGCGGTGGCACCGCCGCCAAGGCGGAAGTGGTCGGTTATGCCGGCCATGAGCCGAAGATCGTCGACTTCCCGGTTTCCGAAGTGAAGCGCCTGACGGGCCTTGAGGTTTCCTCCGAGGAAAGCGTCTCGATCCTGAAAAAGCTCGGCTTCGGCGTGGAAGGTTCTGGCGACCGCTTCAAGGTGTCGGTTCCTTCCTGGCGTCCCGATGTCGACGGCAAGGCCGATCTCGTCGAAGAGGTCATGCGCATCCACGGCGTCGACAACATCGTCGCAGCCCCCTTGCCGAGCCATGGTACCGTCAACGGCAAGATCCTGACGACGCTGCAGATCCGCACGCGCCTTGCCAAGCGCGCGCTTGCCAGCCGCGGCATGCTCGAAGCCGTTACCTGGTCGTTCATCTCCGAAGAGCAGGCAAAGCTCTTTGGCGGCGGCGCACCGGCACTGAAGCTTGCGAACCCGATTGCCTCCGACATGTCGGACATGCGCCCGTCGCTGCTGCCGGGCCTTTTGACGGCTGCCCAGCGCAATGCCGACAAGGGTTTCGGCGACGTCGCGATCTTCGAAGTCTCCGGCACCTATGAAGGCGATACGGCGGACGCGCAGCGCCGCGTAGCCGGCGGCATTCGTCGCGGCACGGCTTCCTTGAACGGTGCAGGTCGTCTCTGGTCGAACGCCGCCAAGGGCGGCGGCAAGCCGGTCGACGTGTTCGACGCCAAGGCCGACGCGATTGCCGTGCTCGAAGCCTGCGGCGTGCCGATGGGCAACGTCCAGTTCGAACCGGGCGGTCCCGCTTGGTATCATCCGGGCCGCTCCGGCACGATCAAGCTCGGCCCGAAGATCGTTCTCGGCACCTTCGGCGAGTTCCATCCGAAGACGCTGGAAGCGCTCGACGTCTCCGGCGCACTCTGCGGCTTCGAGATCTATGTCGATGCCATGCCGGAGCCGAAGAAGAAGGCGACCCGCACCAAGCCGGCGCTCGATCTCTCGCCGTTCCAGGCGGTCAAGCGCGACTTTGCCTTCGTTGTCGACAAGGCCGTGGAAGCCGGCGCAATCCTGCGCGCCGCTTCGGGTGCCGACCGCAAGCTGGTGACCGGCGTCAGCGTCTTCGACGTCTTCGAGGGTGCATCGCTCGGCGAAGGCAAGAAGTCGATCGCCATCGAGGTGACCATCCAGCCGGTCGAGCGTACGCTCACCGACGAGGATTTCGAGGCGCTCACCGCCAAGATCGTCGCCAATGTGACGAAGACGACCGGCGGCGTACTGCGCGCCTGATCCGATCGACAAAACGGATACCGAAGGGCCGCTGCACCGCAGCGGCCCTTTTTCGTTGCGGCCTATTGCGCGCGCTGCATCAGCTCGATGCGGTTGCCGAACGGGTCGTTGACATAACATCTGCGGTAGCCGGCAAGCGGCTCGTCCTCGGCGATCGTCACGCCGCCGGCTTCGAGCCTGAGGATCATCCGCTCGAGATCGTCGACCAAAAAGGCCGGATGGGCCTTGCGCGCCGGCACGAAATCCTGGTCGATGCCGAGGTGCAGGCGGATGCTGCCCCGCTCGAACCAGCAGCCGCCACGGCCAAGCAGATTGGCGGGCTTGGCGACCTCCGTCAGCCCGAGCAACCCGCCATAGAAGCCGAGCGCCAAGTCTTCGCCGCCTTCCGGTATCGCAAGCTGCACATGGTCGATGGCAAGCAGCCGGCTGGCCGATCTGGCCTCGGGTCCGCCGTCCGTCATTGCGCGTGCAGGTGATAGATCTTGTTGACGATCAGCCAACGGCCGTCGATCTTCACCAGCGACAGGTAATCGGAGAAGCGCTCTCCGGCGAAGCTGTCGATGACCTTCACCGTGGCGGCGTCGCCGGTGATGTCGATCATCTGCACGTCCATTTCCGGCTGTGTTCCGGGTGGTGCCGCACCGGTATCGAGGATCGCCTTGATGAAGCCGTCACGCGTCATCCATTCGAGCGCGCCCTGGTAGTTGCCGATGATCGCCGCATCGGGATGGAACGCCTTGCGCAGCGCCCCTTCGTTGGCAAATGCCATGCCGTCCACATAGAGGTGCACCACTGCACTGATCGCCTGCTCGTCGGACATCCCGCTCCTCCCCAGTTGCTTGTTGCTCAGAGGTAGTGCGTTCAGCGGGAATTTCGATGGGCATTCTCTCCGCTGCGGGAGCGGAGAGAAATTTTGGCTCAACGATTGGTGAGTGCCAGCGAGGCGTCGGTGTAGCGTTTTCCTGCGACCAGGGTCGGCGAGAGTGCGTCGGACAGCCGGGTGGTTTCTTCGACCGTGAGCCGGATTTCCGCAGCGGCGGCGTTCTGCTCCAGATGGTCGAGCTTGCGGGCACCCGGGATCGGCACGATGAAATCGCCTTGGTTGATGACCCAGGCGAGCGCCAGCTGGGCGGCGGTCACGCCCTTCTCCTCGGCCAGCGCCTGCAGCGTCTCGACCAGTCGGACGTTGGCGTCGAAGTTCTCCGCCTGGAACCGCGGCAGCGAGCGGCGAAAATCGTCGGCTTCCAGATCCTCGGCTTTGCGGATCGCGCCGGTCAGCATGCCGCGTCCAAGCGGGCTGTATGGCACGAAACCGATGCCGAGTTCGCGGCAAGTGGCAAGCACGTCTTCTTCCGGATCGCGCGTCCACAGCGAATACTCGCTCTGCACCGCGGCGATCGGATGAACCTTGTGGGCGCGGCGGATGGTGGCGGCACTCGCTTCCGAAAGGCCGAGCGCGCGCACCTTGCCCTCGCGCACCAGCTCGGCCATGGCGCCGACGGTGTCCTCGATCGGTACGTCAGGGTCGACGCGGTGCTGGTAGTAGAGATCGATGACATCTGTGCCGAGCCGCTTGAGCGAGGCTTCCGCTACCGCCTTCGCATGCTCCGGCCGGCCGTCGACGCCCCTGATCGCCTGGACGCTCGGCACGCCGGTCTCGATGCGGAAGCCGAACTTGGTGGCGATGACCACCTTGTCACGCACCGGGCCGAGCGCCTTGCCGACGAGCTTTTCGTTCTCGAAGGGACCATAGACTTCGGCCGTGTCGAAGAAGGTGACGCCGAGATCGACGGCGCGCTGCAGCGTGCGGATCGATTCCGCTTCGTCCGCAGCGCCATAGGCGAAACTCATGCCCATGCATCCAAGGCCGATGGTGGAGACGGTAAGCTCACTTCCGAGTTTGCGGGTCTTCATGTCGTGTCCTTTATGGCTGCCATGCGTCGGAGCTAGCGCGTTGGGAGCGCACGTCTATCTTCCGAGGCATGAAATGGTGGGTGGCACCGCCGCCCACGCCCTTTTGTGGCGGCGCGACGGGTTCCTCTGCCTCATCGCCAGACGAGCTCCTCGCTTCGTCCTGACGCTGGCGACATGTGAAGAATAGGGCTCGATGGGGCGGCTGAAAATCACTGTCAATTCTCACGGGCTGTTCTATTATTTCGATCAATGAACAGAACACAGCTCTCCCAACTCGCGGTATTGGCCGCCGTCGCCGCCCACGGCAGCTTTCGTGGTGCCGCGCGCGAACTGGGTGTCGCACCTTCGGCCGTCAGCCACGCCATCGGCAGCCTCGAGGCGAGCCTCGGCATTCGTCTGCTGGCCCGTACCACCCGCAGCGTCGCCCCGACGGAGGAGGGGCGCCGGCTGCTCGAACGGTTGGCGCCGGCGCTCGACGAGATCGCCCATGCACTGGAGGCAGCCGCCGACGCCCGCGAGCGCCCGGCCGGCAATCTGCGCATCACCGCACCGCGGTTCGCTGCCGATCTGATCCTGGCGCCGCGCCTGGGCGCCTTCCTGGATCGGTATCCCGAGATCGTGCTCGAAATCGCCAACGAGGACGGCTTCACCGATATCGTCGAAGAAGGTTTCGACGCCGGCATCCGGCTCGGCGAGAGCCTGGAGGCCGACATGATCGCGGTGAAGGTCGGCCCGGAGCTGGAAAGCGCCGTCGTCGCGTCTCCCGAATATTTCCAACGCTATGGCCGGCCGCAGCATCCGCGCGACCTCGCGCAGCATCGCTGCATCCGCCGGCGCTTCTCCAACGGCACGCTCTATCGCTGGGAATTCGAGAAGCATGGCGAGGAATTGACGGTATCGGTCGAGGGACCGCTGATCCTTGGCGAGGACCGGCCGATCATCAAGGCGACAATGGGCGGCGCCGGTCTCGCCTATCTCTTCCTCTTACGGGTCGAGACCGCGATTGCCGAAGGGAAGCTGGTGCGCGTCATGGAGGACTGGTGCGCGCCCTATGCCGGCCCCTATCTCTACTATCCGAGCCGCCGGCAGATGCGGCCGGCACTGCGCGCTTTCATCGACTTCTTCCGGCACAGCGGATAGCAGCCGGCGCAAAATCGGGTGGCGCGACGGGCCCGGATCTGGAATGCCATTGGTTTCGTGTCTTGATGAGAGGAAGGCCTATGAAAAAGCCCGGTTCGATGAAGGGTCTTGAAGATCTCGGCCGGGTGCGGCTTTCTCGAAACTTCTTCTTTCGCGATTTCCTGCATTCGGAAATCGCCGACTTCTACCGTATCCCGAACATTCCCGATGATCCGGATCTGGCGATCGAGGCCGGGCGCCGTCTCTGCGAGGAACTGCTGGAACCGCTGGAAGCGACCTTCGGCCGCCTCGTCATCCGCTCGGGCTACCGCAACCGCGCCGTCAACGGCTTCGGCAATGCCAATGGGCTCAACTGCTCGACCAATGCGGCCTCTGCCGCCGACCACATCTGGGACATGCGCGATGCCGACGGGTGCATCGGCGCCACCGCCTGCATCGTCATTCCCTGGGTCTGGGATCGACGCGGCGAGATCGGCGGCTGGCAGTCGATCGCCTGGTGGATCCACGACCATCTGCCCTACGCCTCGCTCTGCTTTTTCCCAAAGCTATGGGCTTTCAACATCCAGTGGCACGAGCGGCCGGCGCGCCGGATCATGAGCTTCGTTGAGCCGCGCGGTGTCCTGACCAAGGCCGGCATGGCGAACCAGGCCGGCCGCCACGCCGAGGCCTATGCCGGGTTTCCGGATTTGAGGGCCGCGCCGATATTCACCTTGTAGCGCACATGCTCGTCGGTGCCGGAGTAGCGGTCATAGAGCCGCCGCGCCGTCGCATTGTCGGCCTCGGTGTACCAGTAGAGCCGGTCCCAGCCCTTCTCCTGGCAATGCGCAATGAGATCGTCGATCATCGCCCGCGCCACGCCCTGGCCGCGCGCTGCAGGATCGACATAGAGATCCTCGATGTAGCAGATCGGCCGGCGAAAGAAGGTGGCGAGCTGCTCCTGGCAGATCGCAAAGCCGACCACCTGCCCGTCGAGCATCGCCAGCCGCGCAAAGAGCGGTGCGGCGGGATCCATAACCCTCTTCCAGGTGAGGTCGATGACGTCTTCGGCGAGATCGGTGCCGGAAAAGGCGACATAGCCAGCCCAGAGGCGGCGCCAGTCCGCCTCGTCGCCGCCAGTCGCGGCGCGTATCGTCAATGCCATTGTGTGGTTTTTGCTCCCGTCACTCACCGACGTCGTTGAGTTTTTGCACCGCCTCGTCCGACAACTTGAGTTCCGCGGAGCGAATGAGGCTTTGCAATTGCTCAAGGCTGGTGGCGCTGGCGATCGGCGCTGTGACGCCCTTGCGTGTCCGGATCCAGGCGAGCGCGATTTCCGCCTGGGTCGCGCCCGTGTCGGCCGCGATGTCGTCGAGAACGCCAAGGATGCGCATGCCGCGTCCGTCGAGATATTTCTCGACTCCGCTGCCGCGCACGGAGCCTTCGAGGTCCTTGTGGGTGCGGTATTTCCCCGAAAGGAAGCCCCGCGCCAGCCCGAAATAGCTGATGACGCCGATCTCCTCGGCGATGCAGAGGTCGCGCAGCGGTCCTTCGAATGCGTCGCGGTCGTAGAGATTGTATTCCGGCTGCAGCACCTGATAGCGGGGCAGGCCCTGGTTGGCGGACACGTCGAGCGCCTCGCGCAGTTGCAGCGAGTTCAGGTTGGAGGCGCCGATCGCCCGCACCTTGCCTTCGGACAGCAGCTGGTCGTAGGCCGCAAGCGTCTCCTCGTAAGGCGTGTCGGGGTCTGGCCAGTGCGAGAGATAAAGATCGATATGGTCGGTCTGTAGCCGCTTCAGCGAATCTTCGACCGCCTGCAGGATCCAGCGGCGCGAAAGCCCCTTGCGGTCGGGGCCGAGCTCCGAGCCGACCTTGGTGACGATGACGGCCTTGTCGCGCGACCGGCCCGACTGTTTCAGCCACTTGCCGATGATCGTTTCGGACTCGCCGCCCTGATTGCCGGGCGCCCAGGAGGAATAGACATCGGCGGTGTCGATGGCATTGAAGCCGGCATCGAAAAAGGCGTCGAGCAGCGCGAAAGAGGTCTTCTCGTCGGCGGTCCAGCCGAAGACATTGCCGCCGAAGACGAGGGGCGCGATTGTCAGGTCGGTGCGGCCAAGTCTCAGTTTTTCCATGGTTTCGCTCCATTGGACTGGATGAGGGCATGTTGCGATCGGGAGGATTGCGAAGGAAAGATAGGGCAGAAAAGCTGACATTGTCACCCGCCTTTCGGCAATTTTCTGCACGTCGTACTTCTTCGCCAAACCGCTCACTGCCGCTTGCTAGGTACGTACCTCGGCGCTAGTCTCTGCCACCAAATCAGGGAGCCTTGTCATGTTACGTTTCGGAATTCTGTCCACGGCCAGGATCGGCCGCGACCTCGTCGTGCCGGCCATTCAGGATGCGGAAAACGCCGTCGTCTCGGCTGTCGCCAGCCGCGACTTCGCCAAGGCCCGGGCAATGGCCGATCGCTTCTCCGCGCCGCACGCCTTCGGTTCCTACGAAGAGATGCTCGCTTCCGATGTCATCGATGCGGTCTACATTCCGCTGCCGACGGCGCAACATGTGGAATGGTCGGTCAAGGCCGCCAATGCCGGCAAGCATGTGCTTTGCGAAAAGCCGATTGCCCTGCGCGCCTCTGAGATCGACCAGCTCATCGCCGCACGTGACCGCAACGGCGTCGTAATCGCCGAAGCCTTCATGGTCACCTATAGCCCGGTCTGGCGAAAGGTCCGCTCCCTGATCGCCGAAGGCGCGATCGGCCGGCTGCGCCACGTCCAGGGCGCCTTCACCTATTTCAACCGCGACCCCAACAACATGCGCAACATCCCGGCGCTCGGTGGCGGCGGCCTGCCGGATATCGGCGTATACCCGACGATCACCACCCGCTTCGTCACGGCCAAGGAGCCGGTGCGCGTCCAGGCAAACACCGATCGCGATCCGGAATTCGGCACGGATATCTATTCGAGCGTGCGCGCCGATTTCGGCGACTTCGAGCTGAGCTTCTACATCTCCACCCAGTTGGCGGCCCGCCAGGTCATGGTCTTCCACGGCGACAAGGGCTTCATCGAGGTGAAGTCGCCCTTCAACGCTGACCGCTATGGCCGCGAGGAAGTGGAGTTGACGAACCAGAACCACGCCCAATCCCAGCTTTTCCGCTTCCAGGACGCGCGCCAGTACAAGCTCCAGGCGGAGGCTTTCGCCCGCGCGGCCAAGGGCGAGGACGAGGAAGTGGTGACGCTGGAAAACTCCCGCCTCAATCAGAAATTCATCGACGCGATCTACCGCGCCAGCGCCAGGGACGGTTGGGAGACCATCTGATCAACGGAAAGGGCCCGCTGGTTTTGCCGGCAGGCCCTTTCCTCTTCATCTCCAGCGATCATCCCGTCAGGCAATCGCTGCCTGTTCCCGCGCAAGGCCGCGCAGCTTGAAGATCAGAAAGTCGGCGACCGTGATCAGGCCGATGACGATGAAGCCGATACCCGCGACTGTGAGGAACGGGTAAGCCGCGACCAGCAGTGCTACGCTTGCCACCTGCCAAAGGATGTCGCCAGCGATGCTGACGCGTGCCGCTGCTGCGACCGGCCCGCCGTTGCGCGCCGCGGCAAGGTGGAAGATCCCCCAAAATACCAACCCGACGCCGAGGGTCTTCATCATCGGCGCTGTCGCGGCGGGGCTGAAGAGCGAAGCAAGCGGGGCGGCAAAAAGGATCAGCACGGCGCCGACGGCAAGAGAGTAGACGCCGTCGGCAAGGAAGGTCTTGTTGAGCAGGCTGCGGTTCGAGAGGTTCATCGTCGGCTCCATCGGTTTGTCGATGACCGGAGATTGCCGGTTCGGTGTCATCAAACCAATTACCTCTGAGGTAATGGATTTTACGACCGGCGCGCGCCACTCTCCGGCAGAACGGAGAATCACGATCCATGCAGTTTGGTGAACATCTGAAGGAATGGCGCGGGCATCGCCGCATGAGCCAGCTTGATCTTGCGGTTGCCGCCGGCATCTCGGCGCGCCACCTGTCCTTTCTCGAAACCGGCCGCTCGAAACCGTCGGAGGGCATGATCCTGCGGCTGGCCTCCGTGCTGGAAGTCCCCGCCCGCGACCAGGGCACGCTGTTTTCGGCAGCCGGCTATCGACCGCGCATGGCGACGCGGCCCGCCGCCGGGCTGGACGCCATGCCGCCGGTCGTTGCCAATGCCATCAGGCTGATCCTGGCGCGCCACGATCCTTATCCGGGGCTGGTGCTCGACCACGAGTATACGCTGCTGGTCGTCAATCCGGCGCTGGCGAGCCTCGCGGTTGCCGCCGACATTCCGTTCCAGCCCGGCGAGAACTTTCTCGACACGTTTCTCGGTAACGACAATGTGCGCAAGCTGGTCGTCAACTGGGAGGCCGCGGCCGCCGATCTGGTGCAGCGGGTCAGAACCGAAGCCTGGCTGCAGGGTCCCCGCAGCCGCCTCGGCAAGCGGCTGGAAAAAGCGGCGTCCAATCCGGCCGTGGCGCGTGCGACCGAAAACCATCCGGACACTGACCGGTTGCCGGTGCTGCCGATCGAGCTCGACATCGGCGGCTTGCGCTTAAGCTTCATCACCACGCTTCAGACCTTCGGCTCGACCCAGGATGCGCTGGTCGAGGGGGTGCTGATCGAATCTTTCTTTCCGGCCGACGAGGAGACCAAGGCGTTTTTCGAACGCAAGGGATGATCGGCTATCGGTCGCGCTCCAGGCCGATGGCAATCGCGCCGCAAATCATCAGCGCGACGCCCATGTTGTAAGCGCCGATCGCTGCCGCCGCCTGGATCCAGTCGCCGCTTGCGCCGGCAAGCGCCAGCAACCCCGTGCCGGCAAACAGGCAGGCGCGGGCGGATTTGAGGCCGCATACGGCAATGCCGAGGACGAAGGATGCGGTGACGATCATGAGGCCCGCTTATCCCCTTAGGAGTTGATGATGATCATGCCGCTGATGATCAGCGCGGCGCCGAAGGCGTAGCGCAGCGTCACCGCCTCGCCGAGAAAGACGGCGGCAAGCAGCGGCACGATGCAGAAGGTAAGCGCCATGAAGGAATAGGCGATCGTCAGTGGCACCGACTTGATCGTGAAGATCCAGATGATCGTGCCGATGCCATAGACGGCGAGCGCGATCAGCAGGGTGGGGCTGAGGGCCAGAGCCAAGAGCCCCTGGGCACTGGCATTCCCGGTCTTCGCGCTTGTCAGCTTGAAGAGGATCTGCCCGGCCGAGATCAGCACCGGCGTGAAGAACAGCCCGAACCAGACGGTGGGCGTGAGATTGAGGTTCATCGCCATGCCTCACTCCGCCGCGGCAGTTCTGTCTTCGCAATAGAAGATATCGCGGCCGATATCGACGCATGTGTGCTCGGCCGGAACGGGATGCATCGCCCGCAGGAAGGAGTGGGTATAGGGAAAGAAATTGAAGTGCGGATTGAAGGTGTAGCGGTACTCGCGCTCGCGCGGCACGACGATGATCAGGCGCCGGCGGGTGACCCGGCGAAGCTCGGCGATCGCCTTGCGGTAGTCGAGAATGTGCTCGATCACATGCGTGCAGACGACCGTGTCGAATTCGCCGTCCGCAAAGGGCAGGTCCTCGATCATCGCGGCGTGATATTCGATGCCTTCGATCCGGGCCGCATCGTCGATGGCGAAGTCGACACCGGCGAGGCGTTTAAGGTCGGGCTTGGCTTCCCGGATACGCTTCAACAGAACGCCGGTGCCGCAACCGACGTCGCAGACGCTGTCGCCGACGACGCTTGCCGCGATCTTGCGCACGCAGGCTTCGGAATTGTCCGTTCCCTCGTGCACTCTCGGGTGCTGCCGGTAGAGGTCCTCGTACTCGTTCGCCGACAGGAACGGCGCCCGTGCGCGAAAGTCGGCGAGGTGGGCGATGTGCTTGCCCCAGGCGAGGCTCGCCATGCCCTTGAACAGGCGTGAATCCCTGAGGATCGGCGGAATTACGTCTTCGATCAGGAAGCGTATGCGGTTGGTCGTTTCCCGGTTCATCCGCGGCGCTCCCGCACAATGCGTGGTGCCGACTGCAAGCCGGCTTCCTGGTCCTCGCTCCGGGGCAGGGCGACGCCGCTATCGACCTTCTCCAGCGGCGCAGCCCGTACCGGTGTCGCGATGTAGTGCAGCCGGAGCTGCTCGGTGCGTGCGCGCGAGACCGAATCGAGGATCAGGCCTGCGGTGAACATGATGATCGACATCATCAGCATGGCCAGGGCGAGGACCCAGGTCGGCATGCGCGGCACGAGGCCTGTGGCGAAATATTCGAGCAAGACAGGCATCATGAAGCCGATGCTCGTCGCAAAGAACGCCATGGCGATCACGCCGAAGAACGTGAAGGGCCGCGTTTCTTTCATGAGCATGGCGAAGGTCCAGAGGATCTTGGCGCCATCCTTGTATGTCGACAGCTTGGAATGGGAACCTTCCGGGCGCCGGCCATAGTCCAGTTCAAGCTCCGCGACCGGCAGTTTGAGACGCGAGGCATGGACGGACATCTCCGTCTCGATTTCAAAGCCGTTGGAAATCGCCGGGAAGCTCTTGGCGAAGCGGCGCGAGAGCACGCGGTAGCCGGAGAAGATGTCGTTGAAATCGGTGCCGAAAATTTCCCGGTACAGAATGTTGAAAAGCCTGTTGCCGAAGGCGTGACCCTGCCTGCCGGCATCGTCGTGAACGCCGCGCCGCGTGCCGACGACCATGTCGGCGCGCTCGGTGATCAAGGTGCGGATCAGGTCTTCCGCATCGGTCGGGCAATAGGTGCTGTCGCCGTCGGCCATGACATAGATGTCGGCGTCGATATCGGCGAGCATGCGGCGCACCACGTGCCCCTTGCCCTGCCGGCGTTCACGTACGACGGTCGCGCCGGCAAGCATCGCCTTCAACGCCGTGCCGTCGGTCGAGTTGTTGTCGTAGACGTAAATTCGCGCCGTCGGCAGTGCCGTCTGGAAACCCTCGACCACCTGTCCGATGGTCGATGCTTCGTTGTAGCAAGGCAGGAGAACGGCGATGTTGAAGCGGTCGAACATCAAGGTGGCTCGGTTGCTGTTGGATCGCGCCATCATAGGATCAGGGTGTTAACAAGACGCCAAGGTGCGCCGCGCGGGCCGGTTGAAGCGACCGGCCTCGCCGCCGCGCGCTTTACGCTTTCTTGATCGCAGGGACGTAAGATCCACGCGATCTAGAGGGCGGGAACCTATGTCGAGCGGAATGGCGGCACTACCGGAAATGGCGGCTACGCCCAGGCAGCGGCGGCTCTCGTCGAGCCTCCTTGGGATGGTGCTCGCCTATGGCGTGCCCACGGTTCTTTTCCTCGTCACCCAGTTCATGCGGGCGCCGGATTATCTCGGCCGCGACAATGACGATGCCATGCGCCTGGTCGAGGTGCGCGACCTCCTCGCCGGACAGAGCTGGTTCGACCTCACCCAGCCCCGCCTGGGGCTCGAGGGCGGAACGCTGATGCACTGGTCGCGCCTGATCGATCTGCCGATCGCCGGGCTCATGTCGATTTTTCGGCCTTTTGTCGGCGTGGAGCAGGCGGAAGTCCTGGCGCTTGCGATCTGGCCGATGGCGCTCGCGGTCGGGCTGCTTGCGGCGATGGGGCTCGCCGGACGCCGTGCCGGCGGCACGGTCGCCATGCATTTCTGCCTGGGGCTGACCGCGATCTTCATCGCCACCTCGAACCGTTTCCTCGGGGGCGCCATCGATCACCACAATGTGCAACTGGTGCTGGCCGCGGTCATGGCGGCGATGCTCGTCGATCGACGGTATCGTGCCCTAAATTATGCGCTTGCGGGAGCGGCGGCCGCACTCGCGATCGCCGTAGGTGCCGAAACCACGCCACTCGTGGCGATCGTCTGCGCAATCGTTGCCTGCCAGTGGCTCTGGGCCGGCCAGACGGCCGCGCGTTCGACCGTCGCCTTCGGCCTGTCGCTGACAGCCGGCCTCAGCGTCATCTTCTTTTCGACCGTGCCGCCGCGCCTCTATTTCGTCGCGACCTGCGACAATCTCTCGATCGCCTTCTATTCGCTGGCGCTGACGGGAGGCGTCCTCCTCGCGCTCGCCGCCGCCACTGTCAGCCACCGCGCGCCAGCGCTGCGCTTCGGCGCGCTCGCTCTCTGCGGTCTCGTCGTCGCCGCGGTCGCCCTGTCTGTGGCGCCACAATGCCTCGGCAATCCACTGGCCGGTCTCGATCCGCTGCTCATCGAGCTCTGGCTCGACCATATCTCCGAAGCCCGTTCCGTCACGCTGATCGCTGTGCAGGAGCCGACCAATATCGGCGCCTACTATTTCACCGGCGCCTTTGCCTCGGCCATCTGCCTCTGGCGCATCTTGCGTCGCGACCGGATCGATCTCCATCTGGTGCTCCTTGCCTTGGTGCTTTCGAGCCTGGCGATCGCCCTCGTCCAGGTCCGCGGCATGGCATTTTCCAACCTGCTCGCCATCGTGCCGATGGCCCTGCTGCTTACCGACCTGCGTGCGCGGTCGAGCGGCGGAACGGCTGGCGCCCGCGCCTCCCTTCTCTATGTCGGAGCACTGCTCGTTTCCGTTCCGGCGATGTGGGCCGTTGCCGGAACGCTTGCGGAAAAGGGGATCAGCGGGTTTGCTGCCGCGGAAGCAGCGGTCACGAACGGCGAGGCGTGCCTGACCGACGCCGCCCTTGCCGATATTGGGCGGCTGGCGCCGTCGCTGGTCGTCGGACCGTCGGATATCGGCGCGACGCTGCTTCGCCGCACCGAACACCGCGTGCTCAGCGCGCCCTATCATCGCAATGCCGCCGGCATGCTCCGCGAACTGAAGATCGGCCTGGCCGAGCCTGGAGCCGCCGCCGTCCTGTTGCACCAGCTCGGGCAGCCGGTGCTCGCCTTCTGCGCCGTTGACGCTCAAACGCAGGTCATAGCTGCCCGCGCTCCGCGTGGTCTCTATGCGGATCTCGCCGCCGGGCGCGTGCCGGCATTCCTGTCGCCCCTGCCGGTTTCGGAAGGCTCGCCCATCCGGCTCTATACGCTGGCGCCTTGAGCGCCACGCCCCTGGCGCGTGGAAAGCGTGAGGGATGTGCTGGCCTTCGGCGAAGGGTGCGGTAAAAGAGGCAATGGCCTCTTTCTTCGACAGCGATTCTCCGAGCAACCTCACCGAATATTCGGTGTCCGAGCTTTCGGGCTCGATCAAGCGAACGGTCGAACAGGCCTTCGACCAGGTGCGCGTGCGCGGCGAAATCTCCGGCTATCGCGGCCCTCATTCGTCGGGCCACGCCTATTTCGCGCTCAAGGACGATCGGGCGCGCATCGATGCAGTCATCTGGAAGGGTACCTTCTCGCGCCTGCGCTTCCGTCCGGAAGAGGGCATGGAGGTGATCGCGACCGGCAAGGTCACGACCTTCCCGGGCTCTTCGAAGTATCAGATCGTCATCGAGACGATGGAACCGGCCGGCGCCGGCGCGCTGATGGCGCTGCTCGAGGAGCGCAAGCGCAAGCTCGCCGCCGAAGGGCTGTTCGACGCCAATCGCAAGCGGCAGCTGCCCTATATGCCCAAGGTGATCGGTGTCGTGACGTCGCCGACCGGTGCCGTCATCCGCGACATCCTGCACCGCATCGCCGACCGCTTTCCCGTCCATGTCGTCGTCTGGCCGGTTCGGGTGCAGGGCGATGGCTCGGGTGACGAGGTGGCAGCGGCGATCCGCGGCTTCAACGCGATCGAGCCCGGCGGGCCGACTGCGCGGCCGGATGTCCTGATCGTCGCGCGTGGCGGCGGCAGCCTCGAAGACCTCTGGGGCTTCAACGACGAGGCCGTCGTGCGCGCCGCCGCCGCCTCCGGGATCCCGCTGATTTCGGCCGTCGGCCACGAGACGGACTGGACGCTGATCGACTATGCCGCCGACCAGCGCGCGCCGACGCCGACGGGTGCAGCGGAAATGGCGGTGCCGGTCAGGGCCGATCTCGAAGCCGGTCTCTCCGGCCTGTCGGCACGCCTCAAGTCGGCTGTCGGACGCCAGATGGACAATCGCCGCCAGGCGGTGCGGTCTCTGGCGCGGGCGCTGCCGTCGCTCGACCAGTTGCTGGCGCTGCCGCGCCGCCGTTTCGACGAGGCTGCACTCGGGCTCGGGCGCGGGCTCACGATGAACACGGCGAACAAGCGTCGTCAGTTCGAACGCGTGTCTACCGAGCTGCGTGCCGACCTTCTCAAGGGCAAGCTTTCCGAGCGTCGCCAGCGCCTGGTCGATGCCATGAACAAGGCCGACCGCATCGTCGAGCGGCAGGTACATCGCGGCGAGGCGCGGGTTTCTGCGGCCGACGCTGCGCTGCGCGCCTTACCCTCGCGCCTCATCGGCCAGATCCATCGGGCATCCGATCGCGTCGCCGGGCTTGCTGCCCGGTCCGATGCGGCCGTGCGCGCCGACGTGCGACGCCTGCGCAGCGTCATCGTCGCCCAGGATCGCATCCTGCAGTCGCTTTCCTATCGCAACGTCCTGCAGCGCGGTTTTGCGCTGGTGCGCGATGCCGAAGGCGGGCCGGTGCGCCAGGCTGCGTCCGTCTCGGTCGGCATGACGCTCAGCCTGGAATTTGCCGACGGTCGCGTGTCGGCGATTGCCGGCGACGGGGAGGGCGAGCCAGGTTCTCCGCCGACGGCGCCCCGCAAGAAGCAGCCGAAGCCCGCAGACCCGGCGGGAGACCCGCCGAAACAGGGCAACCTGTTCTAGCGCGTCATCCCGCTGTCATGCCGACGACATAACGCCAGCGTTCGCAAGAAAGTGACGGAGCCCGGCATGGTCGAGCGAGCCAAGATTATCTTCATCCACGGCGCTTCCAGCAGCGGGAAATCGACGCTGGCGCGGGCGGTCCAGGCGCAGATCGGCGCGCCGTTCTGGCATGTTTCGATCGACCATCTTCGCGATTCGGGGACGGTGCCAATGGAAAGGTTCCGCCGCGGCGATTTTCGTTGGAAGGAACACCGGGCGCGTTTCTTCGACGGTTTTCACCGCTCGCTGGTCGCCTATGCGTCAGCCGGCAACAATCTCCTGCTGGAGCACATTCTCGAAGAGCCCGGCTGGGCGTCTGAGCTCGCGGTGATGCTTCAGCCGTTCGATGTGTTTTTTGTCGCGCTTCACTGTGAACTCGACGAACTGGTCCGGCGCGAACGGCTTCGCGCCGACCGGCCGATCGGCAGCGCCGCAGATGATTTTCACCGCATTCACGTCGGACAGTGTTATGATCTGGAGCTTGGTTCGGGACAGGCCGCCGATGACGCCGCCGCGCAGTTGATTTCCGCCTGGTCGGTGCGCCGCTCGCCCTCCGTCTTCGACACACTGGGGCTGGAAGCCCGGCCAGGATCGGGCAAATCCCCGTTCTGAAGAAGGCGGCTGCTGGCGGTCTAGGGAGCGAGCATGACTGCCTCCTCGGCGCGGCCTGATGGTCGCGAAAAACGGCATTGTATTCGGTTGATTTTTCAGCTCATTTTCCCGGCGACGGATCTTGATTCCAGATCAATATGTTAGGAACACCGCATGCGCATCCTGCTCGTGCTTGCCCACCCGCTCGAAGACAGTTTTGCCGCGAACGTGGCGCGTGAAACGTGCGCCGCCTTGGAGGCGAGGGGACATTCGGTCGACTTGCTCGATCTCTATCGCGAGGATTTCGATCCGCGCCTCAGCGTCGCCGAGCGCGGCAGTTACTTCACCGACACCTATGATCGGTCAGGCGCGGCAGATTGGATCGGCCGGCTGCAGGCGGCCGATGGGCTGGTGCTCGTCTTCCCGCAATGGTGGTTCAATTTTCCGGCGATCCTGAAGGGCTTCTTCGATCGCGTCTTTGCGCCGGGCATCGCCTTCGACAACGACCCGGCCGGCGGCCGCATCATCCCGCGGCTCCACAATATCAAGCTCTTCTGGGCGCTGACGACGACCGGCTCGCCCTGGTGGGTGGTGCATCTCTACATGGGCAATCCGGTGAAGCGGCTTTTGAAGCGCGGCATCGCCGCCTTCTGCGCCAAGGGACTGAACTTCCGCATGCTCGCGCTGCACGACATGGACCGGGCGACCGACGCCAAGCGCAAGGCGCATCTGCAGCGTGTCCGTCGGCTTGCCTCCAGTTTGTGATCGCGGCTACTCGAAGGTCGCGAGATATTTGCGCAGCAATGCGTTGAGCACCACGCGTTCCTCGGGCGACAGCGCGGAAACGACGCGATGCTGGTTGGCCACATGCGCGGTCGCGGCCTCGTCGACACGGCGCAAGCCCTCGTCGGTCAAGGCGATGATCACCCCCCGCCTGTCCTCGGGATTGGCGATCCGTTCGACGAGCCCGGCCTTTTCAAGCTGGTCGATGCGGTTGGTCATGGTGCCGGAGCTGACCATGGTCGTATCCAGAAGGTCTCCGGGCGAAAGCCGATAGGGCGGTCCGGACCGACGAAGCGTCGCGAGCACGTCGAAGCTCGACGCATTCAATCCGCGCTCGGAAAACGACTTCTCGATTTCCCGGGCGATATGTGTCGAAACCCGTGAGAGCCGGCCAAGCAGGCCCATGGCCGAAACATCGAGGTCCGGCCGCTCCCGGTGCCATTGGGCCAAAATCCTGTCGACGCGATCCATCAAAACCTCCATGCATTTATCTCAGCATAGAGTATCTTGACTTAGAGATAAACCGCGCTATCCTCATTTTATCTTGACATAGAGATTCTTGAGGTAAAGATATGAGTTCGAACCGCACCATCGACCTTGCCTTGACCGCGCTGGCACCGGCCATCTGGGGCAGCACCTATCTCGTCACCACAGAGTTCCTGCCGTCTGGCTATCCGTTGACGGTTGCCATGCTGCGGGCGCTGCCGGCGGGGTTACTCCTGCTCCTGATTGTGCGGCGCCTGCCGGACGGTATCTGGTGGCCGCGGACCTTCGTGCTCGGCGCGCTCAACTTCTCCTTCTTCTGGGCCATGCTGTTCGTTTCCGCTTACAGGCTGCCAGGCGGCGTCGCCGCAACCGTCGGTGCCGTTCAGCCGCTGATCGTCATCCTGTTGTCGCGCGTCTTCCTGGGCTCGCCGATCCGCCTGCTCAGCGTGGTTGCCGGCCTTGCGGGCATTGCCGGCGTCGCCCTGCTGGTGCTGACGCCGGGCGCCGCGCTCGATCCGCTCGGGGTGCTCGCTGGTCTCGCCGGAGCCGTCTCCATGGCCTTCGGCACGGTGCTGAGCCGCCACTGGGCGCCGCCGGTTCCGCCGCTCACCTTCACTGCCTGGCAATTGGCCGCCGGTGGCCTCATGCTCGTGCCGGTGGCGCTGTTCTTCGAGCCGTCGCTGCCGTCGCTGACCACCGCCAACGTCCTCGGTCTCGCCTATCTCGGCCTGATCGGCGCCGCCTTCACCTATCTGCTCTGGTTCCGCGGCCTGTCGCGCCTCGAACCTTCTGCCGTCTCGCCGCTCGGTTTCCTGAGCCCGGTCGTTGCCATCCTGCTCGGCTGGGGCGTGCTCGGCGAGCAACTGACGCCGGTGCAGGCGCTCGGCATCCTCGTCGTCTTCGTCAGCGTCTGGCTCAGCCAGCGCGCGCAACTCGCCCCGAAGGTGCGACCGGCGCGCGCCTGAAAGCAGGGCTTGCAACCACAGCGCATGCGCTTCACATTGCCGGCAACGTCATTCCTCAAAGAAGCGCACGCCCTGACCGAGCATCTGACGCCAGCGCACTATTCCGATCTCCTCCGTTTCGCGAGGCGGCAAAGCCGCCGTGCGGCCGAAGCGGAGGATTTGCTGCATGAGGCGCTGATCGTCGCGCTCAAGGCAGGGCGTTTTCCAACCGGCGGCGATCGCGCCTGGTTCTGCGGTGTTCTCCGCAAGCTCGCCGCGATGCAGGCGCGCACCGCTGCTCGCCGTTTGCGCCGGGAGCTGCAAGCGGACGTTCCCGAAGTGGAAGAGCGGCGCTCTGGCGATCCGCTGGCCTTCGCCGTCACGCTTTCCCCGAGCCTCAGGATCGTGATGCTGCTGGCGATCGGCGGCCACAATCGCCTCGAAATCCGTCATCTCCTCGGCATTTCCGATGAAGCGCTGCGCCAGCGCATCCTGATGCTGCGCCGGGCCTGGCGCGATGCCGGCCATGTCGAGACCAATCTGGAGCTGACCGGACTTCGCTATCCGCTCGAAAGCGGCCGTATTCGTCAGGCCCTGCTGCCGGTCACCCGCGGCGGCCGCGCCGCCTTTGCCAGCCACGATCCGGACGGCCATCTCTTCGCGATCAATTTTTCGCCGCGCGTGTCTCACGAAACGGCAACCGGCGGCAACAAGCCGGCGTAACAAACACAAGGGAAGCAACCAATGTTGTCGAAACCACGTATCGGGGCCATCTGCTACTTCGTCTCGGATCTCACCCGCACGGAAGCCTTCTACCGTGATGTTCTGGGTCTCAACGTCCAGCGCATGGAGGACGACGAAGCCGGCTCCTGGCTGATGGCGAAGATAGAAGACGAGGTCGAGTTGATCTTCTTCGTCGTGGAGAGCAAGCCGGGCAACACACCGATCGTTGTGTTCGATCTCGCCGAGGGCGGCATCGACGATGTGGTCGCGGGCCTCGCTGAAAAGGGAACCACCATCGTCACGCCGGTGAGCCATGCGCCCGGCGGCTGGTCGGCAGAATTCGCCGATCCCGATGGCCACGTGCTGTCTCTCTACCAATCGGCGGAGATGCCGCGTCTGAAGCGGGCTGCCAACGGCTGAAGGGGCAGTTCCCCCAATAGAAAAGGCCGCCGCATGTGTTGCGGCGGCCACAAGCCTTTCAGGTCGGACGAGACCGGGGAGGGGCCGTGATCAGGCCCATTCACCCTTTCGCATGACCGGGACGCGGCTACCATCGGCGCGCACGCCGTCGATGTCGACCTGGCCCGAACCGATCATCCAGTCGATGTGGATCAGGCTGGAATTGCCGCCCTGGGCGCGGATCTGTTCCGGCGTCAGCTTGGTGTCGTCGACGAAGCAGCCGGAATAGCACTGGCCGAGCGCGATGTGGCACGAGGCGTTTTCGTCAAACAGCGTGTTGTAGAACAGGATGCCGCTTGCCGAGATCGGCGAGGAATGCGGCACCAGAGCCACTTCGCCGAGCCGGCGCGCGCCCTCGTCCGTGTCGAGCACCTTGTTCAGTACTTCCTCGCCGCGCGATGCCTTGGCCTCGACGATCCGGCCGCCCTCGAAACGCACCTGGATGTTGTCGATCAGCGTGCCCTGGTGCGACAGCGGCTTGGTCGAGGAGACATGGCCTTCGACGCGCAGCGCATGCGGCGTCGTGAACACTTCCTCGGTCGGGATGTTCGGGTTGCAGGTGACGCCATTCTTGGCCTCCGATGCGCCGCCACACCAGAGATGGCCATCGGCAAGCCCGACGGTCAGATCGGTGCCCGGGCCGGTAAAGTGCAACGCGGCAAAGCGCTCGCCGTTCAGCCAGGCCGAGCGCCGAGCGAGGTTGGCGTTGTGTTCCTTCCAGGCGGCCACCGGATCGGCGACATCGACGCGCGAGGCGGCGAAAATGGCGTTGGCGAGCTTCTCGACGGCAACCTCTTCCGGGTCGTTCGGGAAGACGAGCTTCGCCCAGGACGGGTTCGGGTATGAAACGATGTTCCAGTTGATGTCGAAGTTCGAGATCTTTTCGAGCGCCGGCTTATAGGCAATGGAATTTGCCTTGTTGGCCCGCGCCACCTTGGCCGGATCCTGCGCCGAAAGCATCATCGGGTTGTCGCCGGAGATTGCGAGCCGCGCTGCACCACCGGCGAAAGCTTCGGCCATGCCCTTGAACAGCCAGTCGCTTGCCCGGTCGAAGCTCTCGTTCGGTGCATAGGCATAACGCGAAAGCGTCGTGTCCTCGTCCGAATAGAGAGTCGTCACGAGGCCTGCACCGGCCTTGTAGGCGTGCTTGGTGATGAGGCGAACAAGCGGCATCGCCGCGACCGGCGCAGTCATGACAAGGTCCTGACCGCGCTGAAGCTGCAGGCCGACCTGGATCGCGACTTCCGCGAGCTTGTCGAGTTTCACCGGGTCGATCGGATCGGGCGTATTGGCGGGAAAGGTCATGATCTACCTGTCTTTCTGAAATCGGAAGAAGAAGACTTAGAGCGCTTTGCGGCGAAAATGAAGGCTGAGCCCGGGAGGTTTAGTGCAATCAGCGCGCGCCGAGCCCCGCACGCACCCGCTCGACATTGCTCCTGTGCACAGCCTCATAAGGCGCGAAATAGAGGATCGCGCCGGAGGCGATATCCTCGGCGGCGAATTCCTTGAGTGCGCCGATGGCAGCACCGGTCGCGATCGCGCGGGTCAGCCGCTCGAGATAGCCGCGATTGGCATCGATCAGTTTCGGTCCGTAGCCGCCGCTGGCGATGCGTTCGCGGTCGCCATGGGCGGGTAGAATCCGAGCAATCGGCCATTGCCGCAGGCGCTTGAGTTCCGCGATGTGCGTCGCCGTCTGATCAGCCTCGCTGATGAAGGTCGTCGTATCCTCGAGCGTATCGCCCGCCAGCAGCAGCTTCTCCTCGGGCAGCCAGATCACGTTGCCGTCGGCGCTATGGATGGCGAAGTGATGCAGTTCGACCCGGCGTGCGCCGACGGTCAGTGCAAGCGTCTCGTCGAACAGGCGGTTCGGCATCACGAGGGGCTGGATCGGCGGCGTCGCCGTTTCAATCTTCTCGCGGTTTTCTTCAAGTTTCGCTGCCGTCAGCTTGAGGGCGATGATCTCGCAATCGGCAAAGACCGCATTTCCGGCCACATGATCCTTGTGCCAATGGCTGAGCACGGCGCGGATCGCGGTGACGCCAAGGCTTTCGAGATGGTTGCGGATCGCCCGGGCGTGATCGAGCGAGATATGCGTGTCGTAGACCAGCGCTTGCGTGCCGTCGACGATGGCATAGGAGGCGACGCCGAGTTCGTAGGCGCCGTCATCGAGCCAGTTCGCCGCCTGCGAATAGAGCCGCACTCCGGCAACGCGCCCGTCATAGTAGGCATAGACGCCGGGATAGGGCTCAAGAACCGTAAGGGTCGAGATCATGTCGGTCACGAGGCGCTCCTCCAGCATGGCTTGCGCCCTGTCATAGAGCAGGCGCGCGCCAAACTGAAGGACGGCGTGATCTCGCGCTCTTCGCTATGCCTGTCCGGCGCGCAGCAGATAGGCGTCGTGCTCCCTGAGGAAGGTCATCAGCCGCTCAACGTAATCCGGCGTCACGGCCGCCTTGACGCTCGGCCGCTCGGCGAGCGCCTTGCGCCAGGCGCCGACACGATCGAGTCCGTCGAAAATGCCGTGATCTGCAAGCGTGTCGAAGAGATCGAAGTAACGGAAGATCGGTGCGAAGACCGCATCGACGAGCGAAAATTGTGTACCGGCAAAGTAGGGACCTTCGCCAAGTGCCGCTTCCATGGTCGCAAGTTTGCCGGCCACCGCCTGGCGTTTCTGTTCGTAGGTTTCCCGGTCCTTCGCAGTCTCGAAGCCCCAGAGATCCGAAAGGATCGACGAGCCGAATTCCATCCAGCCGCGATGACGGGCGCGCTCCAGCGCATCTTCGGGGTGAAGCTTCGGGCCGGCTTGGCTTTCCTCAACATATTCGGCGATGACGGAGCTTTCAAACAGTACCGTTTCGCCGCTCTGCTGCGGCACCTGCAACAGCGGCACCTTGCCGAGCGGCGAGATTTTCAGGAACCAGTCGGGCTTGGCCTTGAGGTCGATATAGGTCCGCTCGAAGCGGACGCCTTTTTCGTCGAGCGCGATCGAGGCACGCTGCACATAGGGGCAGAGATGGTGGCTGACGAGGGTAAGCATGGCAATCTCCCGGTTGAGGTAAAGTAGATGCATATGCATGTATGTGGGCTTGCTTCGACTTTCAAGATGGATGTAATTGCATCTATGGGCAAAGAGACGAAAATCGACGAGAAGGGCCCTGGCCCCGAAACGACCGCGGCCTGGATCTGCCTGATGCGCGCACGGGAATGCGTGCTTGCTCGGATCGAGGCCGATTTCAAGGGGGCCAGCCTGCCACCGCTTGGCTGGTACGACGTGTTGTGGGAACTGGTTCAGGCCGAAGACGGCCGGCTGCGGCCCTTCGAGATCGAGGCGCGCACCTTGCTCGCGCAGTATAACTTGTCGCGCCTGATCGATCGCCTGGTCAAAGAGGGGTTGGTCCGTCGCGAAGCCTTCGACGCCGACGGTCGCGGCCAATGGGTTGTCGTCACCGAGGCCGGAAGGGCGCTGCGCGCGCGCATGTGGCAGACTTATGGGCCTTCGATAGAGGCCCATGTCGGCGCCCGGCTGACAGAAGCGGAGGCGCGGCAGCTCACGGGGCTGCTGGCGAAGCTCAGGTAGAGCACGTCAGTTCTCAAAGAGGGTACCGGCGAACGATCGGGTAGCGCCTTCCAGGCAAGTTACCCCTCACCTTAGCGCTCTTCCTGCAGGGGGGAGAGGGGGCGTGCTGGCGTGCTGTTCGTAGCGCCGCCGACCGGAGCCGTCACAGGAGAGGGAGGTCGTCGTTGCTGAGACGAACGGGTGCCATGCGTCTCCTTCGCCCCGCTTGCGGGGAGAAGGTGGCCGGCAGGCCGGATGAGGGGCCCCGACGGGTCGAGCGTCAATCTGGGACGCCGTCGTCGCCTAGCTGCTCAGCCCGAACGACTTCTCCAGCGCTTCCCAGGTCTCGTCCATGGCGAAGGTGCCGGAGAGATAGGGAATGGCCACGTGTCCATAGAGCGGCGAAAGCTGCCACTCGGCCGTTTCCTCGTCGACCCCTGCGATCTGCTGCAGGTAGATCGTCGAGACGAGGCCGGTGCGGTCGGCGCCGGCCTTGCAGTGGATCAGAAGCGGCTTTGGCGCGTCCCTGAGGATCGCCATCAGCGCGTCGGTTTCCTTGCGGTCGATCTCGGCCGAAGCGGACATGGGGAAGTTGATGAGCCGGATACCGTTGCGCTCGGCGGCGGCAACCTCTTCGCGATACCAGCGCTCGTCCGGCTTTTCGCCGCGCAGGTTGAGAATGGTGCGGATGCCGTAGGCCTTGGAATAGGCGGCGATCGCCTCCGGCGTCGGCTGTGCCGAACGGTAGACCTCACCGGCCACGAGCGTATGGAAATTGCCGGTCCACTGAAGACCGACGAGGTAGATGACCAGGGCCGCGACGAGCGCAGCCGTGCCGACGGCGAGGCGCTTCAAAAGACGCTTCGCGCTGGGAAATCTTGCAAATGCCATGTGAGAGACCCGACGCCGTTCCAAGGCGGGCGTGCATGCAAAAATTGCACATTTCGTCCCCGCATCAGCGGCTCGTATAAGGCATCTGTGATATTTTGATGGCAGTGCCTCAGGCGATGAGCGGTGCGGCGATCGCCTTTAGCGCGGCCTGGGCGTCGCGGGGTGCAAGCCGCACCTGCAGACCGCGCTGTCCGCCATTGACGTAGACCTGCACTTCGGCAAGTGCGGCCTCCTCGATTGCCGTCGGCACGTGTTTTTTCTGGCCGAACGGGCTGATGCCGCCGACATGGTAACCGGTCAGCCGCTCGGCATCCGCCGGCTTCATCATCGCCGCCGACTTGCCGCCGAAGGCGGCGGCGAGCTTCTTCATGCTGACCTCACGATCGGAGGGAACGACGCAGCAGACCGGCTTGCCGTCGACTTCAGCCATCAGCGTCTTCAGCACCCGGCTCGGATCCTCGTCGAGCGCCTCGGCCGCCTGCAGGCCGACGCGCTCCGCATTGGGATCATAGTCATAGGCATGCACGCTGAAGGTGACGCCGGCCTTCGAAAGCATCTGCGTGGCGCGCGTGGTCTTCGACATCGTCGTCGCTCCAAATGGGGGTCAGGCTTTGGCGAGCACGGCCTCGTAGAGGTCCGGCTTGAAGCCGATCAGCAGATTGCCGTCCGCTTCGAGCACCGGACGCTTGATCATCGAGGGCTGGGCGAGCATCAGCGCAATCGCCTTGTGTTCGTCGAGGTCCTGCCTGTCGGCCTCGTCGAGCTTGCGGAAGGTCGTGCCGGCGCGGTTCAGCACCGTTTCCCATCCGGCCTCCTTGCACCAGCGCTCGAGATGCGGGCGGTCGATGCCTTCGGCCTTGTAGTCGTGGAAGCGATAGGCGATGCCCCGGCCGTCGAGCCAGGTGCGGGCCTTCTTCATCGTGTCGCAGTTCTTGATGCCGTAAATCGTAACCGTCATTCCCATGCTCCAGCCACAGCGAGCAATTCCGAACGGCCGCGCCGCTGGGAATCGCGCAATTTCAAAGCGTGGCAGGAGTGATAGCCGCCCGATGCGCGGGAGGGAAGACCGAGACCTTGCGTCAGGTCACGCCGGCGTAGCGTCCCGGCTTGTGATTGATCGCCAGCGTCATGTTGACGACAGCGGCCCCGATCACCGAGAGCACCAGGTTCGATGGCGGCAACACGAAGAAGGCGGCAGCCAGAATGGTGAGATCGACCGCCAGCTGGAAATAGCCGGCTCGGACGCCGAACCTTTCCTGGAGATAGATCGCGACGATGTTGATGCCGCCAAGCCCGGTGCGATGGCGAAAGAGGATCAACAGGCCCATGCCCATCAGCCCGCCGCCGACGACCGCCGCATAGATCGGGTCAAGCCGGGCAATCTCCACCCAGCCGGCCGTCAGCCGAGAAAACAGCGAGACGAGGCTGACGGCGATGAAGGTGCGCAGTGCAAACATCCAGCCGAGCCGTTTGACCGCCAGGACGTAGAAGGGCAGGTTGACGAGCGAAAAGACCAGCCAGAACTCGGCGCCGGTCGCATATTGCAGAAGCAGTGCCAGGCCCGACGTGCTGCCCGTGAGCAGCATCGCCTTGCTGTAGATGATGATGCCGAGCGACATGATCAGCGTGCCCGTCAGGATCGCCAGCGCATCCTCGTAGAGGCGATGGCGTTCAGTCGGGGTTACTGTCGCGTCGATGCTGTGCTCGGCCATCATGGTCCTCAGAGGTTCTTGAAGTTGGCGATGACGCCGTCGACTTCCGCCGTCTTCAGGCCGGCAATGTTGATGCGGCCGGAACCGGGCATGTAGATGCCGTGCTCGTTCCGAAGCCGCATGACGTCGACCTCGGCAAGCGGAAGCAGCGAGAACATGCCTTCCTGGCTGGCGACGGCGCCGAGCGCCTGCCAGCGATCGCGCAAGCCTTCGGCGAGCGCGCGGCGGATGTTGGTGATGCGCAGCCGCATGGTTTCGAGTTCTGCTTGCCAGTCACGCTTGAGCTCGGCGTCGGAAAGGATCATCCGCACGATTGCAGCACCGTGATCCGGCGGCATCGAGTAGCTGGTGCGGGCAAGGCCGGCGAGGTTGGAGCGGACCGTATCGGCCGAAGACGGCGAGGCCGTCACCGCGAAGATCGCGCCGGCGCGCTCGCGATAGAGCCCGAAGGACTTGGAGCAGGAAACGGCAACCAGCGCTTCCGGAACGACGCCGATCAGGTGGCGGAGACCGGCGACATCCTCGTCGAGACCGCGGCCGAAGCCCTGGTAGGCAAGGTCGACGAGCGGCAGCAGGCCGCGCTCGGCGATGACGGCGGCAAGCTCCATCCACTGCGCTTGCGTGATGACGCCGCCCGTCGGGTTGTGGCAGCTCGCATGCAGCAGCACGGCGTCGCCGGCGGCAGCGCTCTGGAGCGCCGTTATCATGTTGTCGAAGAGCACGCTCTGCGTCGGCACGTCGAAGAACGGGTAACCGGCGGGCTCAAGGCCAGCGGTCTTGAAGATGCTGGCATGGTTTGGCCAGCTCGGCAGCCCGATCCAGATGCGCTTGCCGCCCATCTGGTGGATGAGGTCGGCCGCGAGCCGGAGAGCGCCGGAACCGCCCGGCGTCTGCACGCCGGCGATATGGCTGCGATCGATGGTATCGCCACCGACCAGCGTCCAGAGATGATCGATAAAGACGAGATCGCCCTCAGGGCCGACATAGGACTTGCTGTCCTGCGTTTCGAGCAGGCGCTTCTCCGCTGCCTTGACGGCGCGAAAGATCGGGGTGTGGCCGGTTTCGTCGCGGTAGACGCCGACGCCGAGATCGACCTTTCCGGGGCGCTCGTCCTTGCGGTAAAGCCCGATCAGGGCCAGCAACGGATCATCGGGTTGGCGGGTCAGAGCGTCGAACATGCCGGAAATTCCCCCTTGAGTGGCAGCGATGCGTTATCGGTCGAGAAAGCCTGCCGGCCGCCGTTCCTCCGGCTGCCCTGCGGCTTTCTTCTTAAGTCAGCGCAAGCGCAAAATCGATGCGATATTTGCCACAGAGACAATATCGACAGCGTGCTATTTGCGCAAAATTCTGCAATTCATTTGCTGATTTGCGTGCTGCGGCATATTTCCTGAAGCCGAAATCGAAGCGTTGGGGGCGATGATGGTCGAGAAGATGGCGGTGGAACTGGATCAGATCGACCGGCGGATCATCCGCCTTCTGGTGGAGGATGCATCGCTCAGCAACAACGCGCTTGCGGCGAGAGTCGGGCTCTCGCCGGCGCCGCTGTCGCGCCGCCTTGCCCGGCTCTATGCGGCCGGCGTCATCCGCCAGACGGTGGTCGTCGATCCGAAGGCAGCCGGCATCGGCTTCCAGGCCTTCGTCGAGGTGACGCTGGAGCGCACCGCAAGCAAGGTCGGCCAGCGCTTCATCGAGCTGGTGTCGCGCATGCCGGAGGTGGTGGAATGCCACACGGTCGCCGGCGATTTCGATTTTCTTCTGAAGATCGCGGTGCGCGACGTCGCGGATTACAAACGCCTGCTCTGGAGCGAATTCGAGCAGATCGCCGAGATCAAGACGTTGCGCTCGACCATTCTGCTCGACAGCCCAAAGATGACGGCCGCCACGGGGGCGTGACGGCCGCTTGAACATTCAATCCCAAGTCCTAGGCTTCGAGCGACCCGGGTTTGCGCCCGGCGCTCGACGGCGCAGCGCAGGCGATCTTCATCAAGTCCGAGCGCCGGCGTGCAAGGCGGGTCGAGACGCGGGTGACAATCAGCCCGTCTTGGGGCGCGCGCACCTCGAGGGCGCCGTCCGCCTGGCCGGGGCGCGTAAGGATCGTTGCGAGCAGATCGCCTGCCTTCACGCTCTCGCCGATATCCCGGTGGAACAGGATGGCGCCGGCCTCAGGGGCCCGGATCATCTCGATGTTGTCGAGCGGTGCGATGATGCCAGCGAAGGGTGCAATCGTTTCTTCGTCACCGGTAATGACGCCGCGGGCGACGAGGAAGCGGAAGACCCCTTCGGCATCCTTGCGAGCAAGCTCCGGATAGACGTCGCGCGTGCCGCGAAGCTCGACCGTCACCGAGAGGCGTCCCGGCAGGCGTGTCTTCTTCTGCCCGGTTTCGTATTTCCAGGCATAGGCGACAGCCTCCTCGAAGGCGGAGCTTTCGCCGTCCGAAAGGAAGACCGCCTCCATATCGAGCGCCGAGGCGAGGTCGCCCGCTTCCGGCCAGAAGGCGTCGTCGATATAGGCGTATTGCAGCGCCTCGTCGTCGCAATGAAGATCGAGCATCAGGTCGGCGCCGAGCGCCATATGCAGCAGCTGCCGTTTCAGCCGATCCGTCGCCGAGTAGCGGTCGAGATCGTCGATCAGCCGGTCACGGTCGCCAAGCGTGATCAGCGGAAAATCACGGTTGAAGTTCGTGCGTGAGCCGAGGTCGAAGCGGCCCTGCAACTCGCCGAAATGCGACTGCGCGGTGCCGATCGGGTTTGCCTGGGGCACGACGGTGATGTCGCCGAGGATGGCGCCGTCCTTCTCCGCCTGCTGCAGCCGCTGCAGCAGGAAATGGGCAAGTGCGGTGCCCGGCAGTTCGTTGGCGTGCAGCGCCGCCTGGATGTAGGTCTTCGGTGCAGCGGCCGTTCTGCCCTTGAAACGGAAAACCGGCAGGCGCCATTCGATACCGGGCGTATCGCCGGCGATGATGATTTCGGAAACGTCCATGGGCTCCTCCCGTATCGTTCGTTGGTCGCGCTTATCGGCATTCCCAAGGCGCTCCGCAAGTCGCTAAGAACTAGGGTGCGGTTTCGGGTTGCGCCGACGTCGCTCTGGCTTTGACATGATCGGCAGTCCTATTGTTCTGTGAAGCATCCAGCACAGGTGGAGACACCAAGATGATCCTGATCGGCCAATATGACTCCCCCTTCGTGCGACGCGTGGGCATCGCGCTCAGCCTTTACGACATCCCGTTCGAACACCGTCCCTGGTCGTCCTTCGGCAATGCCGACGAGCTTCGGGCCTACAATCCGCTGACGCGCGTGCCGACGCTGGTGCTGGACGATGGGACGGTGCTTACCGACAGCCATATCATTCTCGATTATCTCGACAGTCTCGTTTCCGACGACCGGGTCCTGTTCCCGCGAACGGAACCGGCGCGCCATCGGGTGCTGAGAATCGCGACGCTTGCCACGGGCCTCGGCGACAAGGCCGTCAGCCTGTTCTACGAGAAGCGGTTGCACGGGGCGGTCTCGGCACTCTGGGTCGACCGCTGCCGCCGCCAGATCGAAGAGACGCTTCAAGTGCTCGAAACGAGCCGCGCGCAAAGCACGGGCGCCTACTGGTTCGGCGAGCGCATCGGCCATGTGGATATCGCCGTTGCGGCCGTGTTGCGCTTCCTCAAGGAGGTGCATCCCGATCTGGTCGCGATGGGGCGCTATCCGCGTCTGCAGGCGCATGCGGACATGCTTGAAGCGCTTCCGGTGTTCCAGACGATCAGCCAGCCCTTCATTCCGCCCGCGTAAGGGGGGTGGCTCCCCGTCGGAGCCGGGCTGGCACATCACCAAGGTGTACGGCTACCCCGCCTGGACTTCAGCGCGACGGCAATAGCGGCCAGCGGGCGAGGATCTTCGCAGAGCCCGCCCCCTTGCGGGCATGGATCAGAACGAGTTCGCGCGCCACCCAGGAGACCGGTTCGGAAACGCGGAGATCCGGCGCGACCCGATCGTTCCGGTAGAGCGTCATATGGGGGATTGCCATGAGCGGGCGTTTGAGCGCCTCGATCTGCCGGACCAGCGCGCTGAAGCCCGGTGCGGCGTCGCGCGCCGTCAGGGCGCGCGGTCGGTCGCGGCCATTGCCGTTGCTGACCAACCTGTCGAGGCGGATCTCGACCGCTGGCACGTCGACGCGGTCACCCTGCCGCAGCGCATCAGCAACCGCGAAGTCGGGCAAGCCGCGGCCCTGCCAGCGCTTGTCGACAGAGACGTGCAGGCGATCGGGCCGATAGATGAAGCCATCCGCCATCTGGTCGGCAAAATCCCTTTCGGCAATCGCCAGTGCCTTCGTGGCAGCCGGCTCGTCCGGAAGCGAAGTAGAGAATGTCGATTGCCGGCGCTGGCTGGGGACAGCCGAGATCGAATGCGAATTGGTTCGACGACATGGTACCCTCCGCCGCCCGGGTCGCGCGCCACTACATGTGGTCTCGACCGGAGATGGGGATGCCGGCTGACAATGCCAAGGACATCCGGCGGGGAATGGAAGACTTCACCCGTTGGCTGACGCTGTTGCTTCGCTACTCCGTCGGCATCCGGCCAAATTTCTGCAAATTCGGATCGAGACGGTCCCAGGCAAGGCCGCGCACGGCGTAGGTCACCGCTTGCGGTCTGTAACGGCTGGGATCGTCGAGGCTTGCAGCGCGAACGCTGAAGAACTTCGGCATGGCTGAGAAGGTCATGTAGACCGGAGAGCCGCAACTGGGGCAGAAGCCGCGCGTCTTCACATGGCCGCTGTCGGCGACCATGTCCCAATGCGAGGCCTGACCTTCGAGCTTCACGCCCTCGCGGCGGAACGTCATATGCGATCCGTGCCCGGTCCCGCTTTCGTGCTGGCAATCACGGCACTGGCAGTCGTTGGAGAAGACCGGTTCTCCTGAGATCTCGTAGCGGATCGCACCGCAGGCGCATCCGCCGATATAGGACTTGCTCATACATTCGCTCCAGTCTCGGGCACGGCAAAGCCTTTCGCGTGGCTGCGAGGGCGACGCCGACCAATCACTTTGCCTGTTTCGGGGGGGCCGGATCGCTATGGCGACCCGGCCTGGGCTTCAATGCTGTTCGTCGGTAATGGTGCCGAGCCGCGACAGGACCTTCGGCCAGCCATTGCTCATGTTGGCATAGGCACTGTCGTTCTTCGGCGTGACGAAGC
This sequence comes from Ensifer sp. Root954, assembly GCF_001429005.1. NCBI lineage: Bacteria > Pseudomonadati > Pseudomonadota > Alphaproteobacteria > Hyphomicrobiales > Rhizobiaceae > Ensifer > Ensifer sp. Root954. The sequence continues at coordinate 448,120 of NZ_LMJM01000052.1, read as the reverse complement.
CGGAATGAACGAGCCGGAGGCGGGTGCCGTTGTCGACCTTCGTCAGCGTCCAGGTGACGACCGTATCGAGACGCGAGCCATAGCCGCTGTTGCCTTCGTCGCCACCTTTCCAGGAGTAGACGAAACGCTCATGCGGGCGCACCTCCAGCACCTGGCAACGGATGGTCCCGTCCCATGCGCCGGCGGGCGTCGTCCGGAAGGTGAAATGGGTGCCTTCCACCGGTTGGAAGCCGGTCGGCGGCATGATCCATCGGCCCATCAATTCGCCGTTGGTCAGTGTCCTCCAGATCGTCTCGGGCGTATGCGGAAAGACCTCGTCGACGACGATATCCTGGGTCTCGAGTTTCAAGGCTGCTGCGTCGGTCATGGATCGATCTCCTTGAGAAGGGTGCGCAGATTGGCGAAGCGGTCACGCCAGAAGGTACCGTAGTGGCTCATCCAGTCGACGAGCGGCGCCAGGCCCTCGGGCTCGGCGCGGTAATAGACGTTGCGGCCCTCCGGACGCTCGGCGACGAGACCCGCCTGTTTCAGCGACTTGAGGTGCTGTGAAATCGCGCCCTGCGTCACGCCGCTGCCGCGCGTCAGTTCGACGACGGTGATCTCGTCGGCATTGGCGATGCGCTCGAACACGGCGCGCCTGGTCGGATCGGCAAGGGCGCGCATGACGGCGGTGATGGGAGCGGTTTCGATCATCATGGATAAATAAATAGCGGATACTAATTGATTAGTCAACGCTATTGATTTGAATGCTGCTGCAGAACGAAAAGGCACGCTCGAGGCGTGCCTTCCGTCGCTTTGATCCCCGGAGCACATTGCCTCAATGCGGGCTCGCCGTCGGGCGCACGATGATCTCGCTGACGTCGACATCGTCGGGCTGTCCGATGGCGTAGGCGATCGACGACGCGATGGCGTCAGGACTGATGCAGACGGCCCGCCATTCCTTCATGGTTTCTCGTGCGGTCAAATCGCTGATCGTATCGGCGAGTTCGGAGGTCGTCGTTCCGGGCGAGATGACGGTAACGCGGATGCGGTCGGTCTCCTGCCTCAGGCCGTCCGAGATCGCCCGGACGGCGAACTTGGTGGCGCAATAGACGGCGGCCGTCGGCGACACCGAATGGCCGCCGATCGAGGAGATGTTGATGATCTGCCCGGCCCCTTGCGCGCTCATGATCGGCAGGGCCGCGGCGATACCGTAGAGCACACCCTTGATGTTCACGTCGACCATGCGATCCCACTCGTCGACCTTGAGCGCTGCCAGCGGCGACAGCGGCATCACGCCGGCATTGTTGACGATGACATCGAGGCGGCCGAATTCGGCCTGGGCAAAGCGGGCGAAGGCCGCGACGTCGCCGCGGTCGGTAACGTCGAGCACGCGAAAGCGGACCTCGCCGCCGGCGCCGGCGATTTCGCCGGCGATGCGTTCCAGCCGGTCGGACCGGCGTGCGCCAATCACGACTTTGGCTCCGGCAGCCGCCAGCAGCTTCGCAGCGGCTTCGCCGATGCCGCTGCTTGCGCCGGTCACGGCCACGACTTTTCCGTGAACATTTTCCATGGATATGCCCTTTCGAAAGGTGCGTTTCTGTTTGAGTCCGGCTCGGGCGTTGGGCCTGAGCGCCGGTGAGACAGAAGATAGAAAGGGCGATCCGTTCGATCGAGGTGCCGATCGAGCATGGGGCGGTCAGAAATTCTAACCAAAGATCTGGAGGCAACGGGGCCGGCAACGGCGTCCACCAGGATCTTCCGGATTGTCTTCGGGACAAGCAAAAGGGCGACGCGTCGCGCTTCGCCCTTTTGCCTTCGTTGCCGCTTGATATCGCTTATTCGCTCGCCTGCGCTGCCTGCTCGATCAGCTTGGCGACCGCTTCCGGCTTCGAGACGTAGATGGCGTGGCTGCCGGATGTTTCGATCACGGTGGAGCCGGCGCGTTTTGCCATCTGGCGCTGGGCGGCCGGCGGGATCATGTGGTCGTCGGTCGCGACCAGATAGAAGCTCGGCTTCTCCTTCCAGGCCGGAGCGGTGACGGCGCCGGCTGCCGCTTCGACCCCCCACGGGACCTGGGAGTCGGCCATGAAGGCGGCAATCTCAGGATCGACATCGGCCGCGAAGGCGGCGGCGAACTTTTCCTTGTCGAGCGAGAGGAAACCATCGACCGGCGGCAGGATCGGCGGAACGGGCGCGCCGGCCGGCGGGTTGGCGATGAGCGAGGAAACGGACTCGCCCTTATCCGGCGCGAAGGCGGCGATGTAGACGACAGACTTCACCTTCTCATCGGTGCCGGCTTCCGAAACGACCACACCGCCATAGGAGTGGCCGACGAGCACGATCGGGCCGTCCTGAGCGGCGATCGCACGCTTGGTGGCCGCGACATCGCCGGCAAGCGTCAGGGTCGGGTTCTGCACGATGGTGACGTTATAGCCGTCCTTCTTCAGGATGTTGTAGACGCCCTGCCAGCCGGAGCCGTCGGCAAAGGCGCCGTGAACGAGCACGACATTCTTGGTGGCGGGGGCGGCCTGGGCCGGCGTCAGCGCGCTTGCGGAGAGGGCGAAAGCGGCGGCGGTGATGAGGGACTTGAGCATTTCGGGTCTCCTTCGTTGAGTTGTTTTGCGATATTCATTATCGCGATAAGCATCGTATACGGCGACTCCGGTTTCTTGTAAAGATATTAATTATCGCGATATCTATTTTCGCGGAAGAAGCCGCAAAGCGCCACAAGGAGGTTGGAATGCCTGACGAACCGACAACGCTGCCGCTCGACAGCCAGCTCTGTTTTTCGATCTACTCGGCGTCGATCGCCATCAACCGCGTCTACAAGCCGATGCTCGATGCGCTCGGTGTGACCTACACGCAGTATCTCGTCCTGAGCACGCTTTGGGAGAGGGATGGGTTGACGATCTCGGCGATTGCCGATCGGCTGGGTCTGGAATCGAGCACGATCACGCCGGCTGTGAAGCGGCTCGAAGCTGCCGGCTTCCTGGGTCGGCATCGCAGCGTCACCGACGAGCGGCAGGTCGAGGTCCACCTCACCGCGAAAGGGCGCGGCCTCCACGTGAAGACCGGCTGCCTGACCGATGCGCTTCTGGAAAACTCCGGCTTCACGGTGCCGGAAATGATCGATTTGAACGAGCGGGTGCGGAAACTCCGCGATGGCATGCGCGACGCGGTGAAGTAGCGCTGCACCCGGGCCGCGACTGTGCCGGGAAGCAAAAAGGGCGCGCCGAAGCACGCCCTTTAACATTTTTTATCACCGACGCAGCAGATGCGTCCGCGCGTTTATTCCCACTCGATCGTGCCCGGCGGCTTCGAGGTGACGTCGTAGACGACGCGGTTGATGCCGCGGACCTCGTTGATGATACGCGTCGCCGCGCGGCCGAGGAATTCCATGTCGTAGTGGTAGAAGTCCGCCGTCATGCCGTCGACCGAGGTGACGGCGCGAAGTGCACAGACGAACTCGTAGGTGCGGCCATCGCCCATGACGCCGACGGTCTGCACCGGCAGAAGCACAGCGAAAGCCTGCCAGATGGCGTCATAGAGGCCGGCCTTGCGGATTTCGTCGAGATAGATCGCATCCGCTTCGCGCAGGATCTCGAGCTTCTCGCGGGTGATGCCGCCCGGGCAACGGATGGCAAGGCCCGGACCCGGGAAGGGGTGGCGGCCGATGAAGCTGTCGGGCAAGCCGAGTTCGCGGCCGAGCACGCGCACTTCGTCCTTGAAGAGTTCGCGCAGCGGCTCGACGAGCTGCATGTTCATGCGCTCCGGCAGGCCGCCGACATTGTGGTGCGACTTGATGGTCACCGACGGGCCGCCGGTAAACGAGACGCTTTCGATCACGTCGGGATAGAGCGTCCCTTGGGCGAGGAAGTCCGCACCGCCGAGCTTCTTTGCCTCTTCCTCGAACACCTCGATGAACAGGCGGCCGATGATCTTGCGCTTGGTTTCCGGATCGCTCTGGCCTTCCAACTCGCCGATGAACCGGTCGGAAGCGTCGACGTGCAGGAGGTGGAGGTTGTAGTGCTCCTCGAACATCGCAACGACGTTCTTCGCCTCGTCCTTGCGCATCAGGCCGTGGTCGACGAGGATGCAGGTGAGCTGGTCGCCAACGGCTTCATGGATCAGCAGTGCCGCAACCGAGCTGTCGACGCCGCCCGAGAGCGCGCAGATCACCTTCTTGTCACCGACTTGACGGCGGATCGCCTCGACCGCCTTGGCACGATAGGCCGACATCGACCAGTCGCCCTTGATGCCGGCGATCTTGTGCACGAAGTTGGAAATCAGCTTGGCGCCATCGGGCGTGTGCACGACTTCCGGATGGAACTGCACGGCGTAGTACTTGCGCTTCTCGTCGGCGATGAAGGCGAAGGGGGCGTTGGCGGAGGTCGCGACGACCTCGAAGCCTTCGGGGATCGCGGTGACGCGGTCGCCATGCGACATCCAGACCTGGTGGCGCGAGCCGAGGGACCAGAGACCGTCGAACAGCGCGCATTCCTTTTCGACTTCCAGGAAGGCGCGGCCGAATTCACGGTGATGGCCGCTCTCGACCTTGCCGCCGAGCTGGGCGCAGATGGTTTGCTGGCCATAGCAGATGCCGAACACCGGCAGGCCGGAATCGAAGATCACCGAGGGCGCACGCGGCGAGCCGATATCGAGCGTCGAGGCCGGGCTGCCGGAAAGGATGACGGCCTTCGGCTTCAGCCGCTGAAAACCTTCTTCGGCCGACTGGAACGGCACGATTTCGCAATAGACACCGGATTCGCGCACGCGCCGGGCGATGAGCTGCGTTACCTGGCTGCCGAAGTCGACGATAAGGACGGTGTCGGGATGGGCTGTCTGGGTCATTGGGTGCCTTCAAACAAGCTTGATCATGGCGAGCCTTTAATGAAAGCCCGCCATCGACGCAACGATTCAATTGCACCCGGACAATTCCGGGGTTTTGGAGCGGGATGAGGAAAAGTGCGTGCGGTTTTCCGCCCGCATCCCGCTCTGACTTGTGAGCATCGATCACGTTTATGGCTTTGGGTCGACCAGACCCGAAGCCATCGGGGTCTAGAGCGGGATCACGCCGCTCGAAACCGCATTCTCCAACCGGTCGATCACGCTTGCAAGCTTCTCGTCGATGACGTGAAGATACTCCGTCCAGTCGTTGACGTGCTTCAGTTCGGCCTTGCCGTCGGAAATGCCGCGAAGCGCAATCAAAGGAATGCCGAAGGACTGGCAGGCGCGCAGCACCGCGAAGGTCTCCATCTCGACCATGTCGGCGTCGATCGCCTCGTAGGCAGCGCCCGAGACGATGTTGGCGCCGGTCGAAAGCCGCGCTTCCGGAACGCCGGGGATGCGCAGCGGCAGCGGCACCACGGCCGGAAGGTCGAGAAACGGCGTTGCGCCCTTCTCGAAGCCGAGCGGCGAGGCATCCATGTCGCGGTAGCCGACGGAAACCGCTTGGTAAACTTCGGTCTGCTCGAGCGTGGCGGCACCCGCCGAGCCGAGCGAAACGACGAGATCGGGCAGGGCCCGCTCGGCGGTGAGTTCGGCAAGCGTGCGCGTCAACACGACGGCCGCCTCGACCGGCCCGACGCCGGTCATCAGCGGCTTGATCCGGCCTTTCAGGTGCGGACCGTACTCGGCATCCACGGCCATGACGTAGAGCACCTTGCGTCCGGCAACGTCCTTGACGGCAAAACTCATCCTTCGATCCCTTCGCGTCCGCGCACAACCATCATCGTTCCGGTCATCGAGGCGATCAGCTTTGCCGGTCCGTCGGAGCGGATCGCATAGCCGCGACCGTCGGAAACGATGATCGTCGATCCGGGCTTTGTCACCTCGCCGCGGAAGAGGAAGCGTTCGCCGCGCCCGGGCGAAAGCAGGTTGACCTTGAACTCGATCGTCAGGATCGAGGCATCCGGATCAATCACCGAATAGGCCGCATAGGTGCCGGCTGAATCCAGCGCCGCGGAGATCACGCCGGCATGCAGGAAGCCGTGCTGCTGCGTCAGCTTGTCGTCGAAGGGCAGCTCGATTTCGACCGTGCCTTGCTCGACAAGTGTCAGTTCGGCTCCGATCGTGCGCATCGCCGCCTGCCGCGCGAAGCTCTCGCGAATGCGCTTTCGGAAATCGGGGGGATCACGGTCGTCCATCAGTCCATGGGCCTTTGTGTCGGGCGGCATCATTATGACCGCGGGACAGTGGCACGGTCGTGAAGGTCGGACAAGTTCAATTCATGAGCAAAATCGCGCTGTTGAGCGCCGTCGCAAACGCAACCCAGGCGAGATAGGGAAGGAACAGCAGGGCTGAAATGCGATCCCGTTGCCAACTTGCGACGACGAAGCCGGCAACCGCGATCACGAGCGCGATGATCACGATCAGCGCCGACGCTATATCCTGCATGCCAAAGAACAGTGGCGACCAGAGGAAGTTGAGGATCATCTGCGCCAGCCACAGGCGCATGGCGGCGCTGCGCCGATGATCGAGAAACATGCGGGCGCCGACAACGCCGATCATCACGTAGAGGATCGACCAGACCGGCGCGAAGATCCAGTCCGGTGGATTGAAGGCTGGCTTTGTGAGCGATCGGTACCATTCGCCGGGGATGTTGTTGGTGCCGATGAGAAGGCCGAGGCCGAGAACGGCGGCGATGAAGACTACGTATACGATGGTTTTGTTCATGATCTCGCCAGATAGAACAGACTTTCCGTCTTTCCAGCGGGGCCGCCGTTTTGAAGCCATCATGCACCACCTATATGAGCTGCCATGAAGACCTTCCGACGTATCGACATCCGGCCGGCCGGCCCGGATGACATCATGATGATCGCCTCCGTTATCGTCGAAACCTGGCGATCGACCTTCCGCGGGCTGATTTCCGATGCCTTTCTCGACGCCATGAGCATCGAGGAGCAGGCGTTGCGCCACGCAAGACGCATGCGCATCGCCGACGTCTTCCATCTGGTTGCGGTTGACGTGAGCACGAACAAGGTGATCGGCTTTGCCAATTACGGCAAGGCGCGCTCGATGCCGCCGCGGTTCGACCGCGAGCTCTATGCGCTTTACATCCTGAAAGAGTTCCAAGGCGCGGGCATCGGCTCGGCACTGGTGCGCAGCGTCGCCGGTCACTGCCGGGAGCTTGGCGGCAAGTCGCTCTTTGCCTGGGTGCTTTCCAGCAACCCGAATCGGGGCTTCTACGAGCATCTCGGCGCCATTGCCGTTGGCCAGGGCCAGGTGAGCCTCGGCGGCGAAAACCACGACCAGACCGCCTATCGTTGGAGCGATCTGGCAAAACTCTCCGGCGACGGCCGTTTTTCCGCCTGAGATCGTCTTAGGCCTAAGCCAACCGCACGATGTGCTGGTCCCAGGCGACGCGG
>NZ_LMJM01000052.1:418140-440719 GCF_001429005.1 Ensifer sp. Root954 | reverse complement strand
CCCCCGCCGCATCGGCGACGCGCTCTTCCTTCAGCACGGTACCGGTTCGTGCATCGAGGGTCACCGCCACGCCGCCCTTCGGCGAAGTCAGTCCGATCAGCCCCTCGTTCCGGTTGACGGCGATGGCGCCGACATAGTTCGCCAGCGCTTCCGTCGTGCGCTCGGGCAGAGACAGGAACTTCAGGTCTTCGCCCTGGGAAAACGAGCCGACGAGCGGCGGCAGGTCGCTGCGCGCACCCTCGTGCTGGCAGGCAAACCAGATCTCGCCCTTCGGACCGATATCGACATGCCGGGTCGACAGGCGGCTCAGATCATCCGGCAGACCGTGCTTCTGTACGAGCGCGCCGGTTCGCGTATCGACCAGCGTCAGGCTCGGCTCCATATGGTCGAGATTGAGCTTGGTGCGGCCAAAATCCGGATGGGTCTCGATGCCGCCATTTGCAATCGCCAGCAGTTTCCCGTCGGCGCTCAGCGTCATGTCGTGTGGGCCGATGCCGTAGGTCGGGAATTCGCCGATGCGGGTGAAGTGGTCGCTGCCGTCATAGATGCCGACCATGCCGCGATTGGCGGCAAAGTCGTTCTCGGTGGCGTAGAGCAGCTTGCCGTCTGCCGAGAAGCAGCCATGGCCGTAGAAATGCCGGCCGTCGGCAGCGGTGATCACGATCGGCTCGGCCGTGCCGTCGGTTGCAAGGATCATCGCATAGGTGCCCGGCCTGCGGGCAAAGGCGACGATGCGGCGGCTGACGGGCGAATAGGCCATGCCGTGTGCACGGGCCGGCAGCGCCGTGCGGTCGATGATCTCGCCCGCTTCCGTGAGCGTCGCGACGCCATAGCTGCCGTCCGGCGCCATGAAGGCCGAGGCAAAGACGGCGTCGGCCCTGGTCAGGGCGAAGGCTCGCTCAGGCGCGAGGCTCGCCACCCAGGCCGCGCCCGCCATCCTCAGGAAACTGCGCCGGTCGATCAGGCCCGTGGCGGCTGTCATGCCATCCTCGCTCGTCATGGAAATTTGCAAGCCCTGGGCGGAGTGCCCGCTCAGGGCTGCGATGCAGCAGGTTGCGCGCTCAGAGCCAGCCCCGGCGCTTGAAGTAGAAATAGGGCACGATCGCCGAGATCACCATCAGCATCAGTGCCGCAGGGTAGCCGAATTCCCATTGCAGTTCCGGCATCACCCCGAAGTTCATGCCGTAGATCGAGGCGACCAGCGTCGGCGGCAGGAAGACGACGGCGGCAACCGAGAAGATCTTGATGATTTGGTTCTGCTCGAGGTTGATGAGGCCAAGCGTCGCGTCGAGCAGGAAATTGATCTTGTTCGACAGGAACAGCGCGTGATCACCAAGCGACGTCGCGTCCCGCTGGATCAGCTTGATCCGCTGCCGGCTTTCCTTGCCTGCCTTGCGCGGCCCCATGCCTTCGAGCGCCACATGATAGGCGACGAGCCGGCCGATGCTGACCAGGCTTTCGCGGATGACCGTCAAAAGATCGCCCTTCTGGCCGATCTGCTCGATCAGCGACTGCAGGTCGCGCGTCTTCTTCGTGGCGCTGGCATTGGTCTTGCGGAACACATCCCGCGAAATTCCGTCGACCTCGCTGCCGGCGCGCTCCAGCGCATCCGCCGTACGGTCGATGATCGCCTCAAGCAGCCCGAGCATCACCAGTTCGCCGCTTTCGCAGATCTGGCCGTTGGCCTTCTGGATGCGGTTGGAAAAATTCTGGAACGGCTTCGGGTCCGCGTGGCGCACGGTAACCAGCGTCGTGCCCTTGAGAATGAAGGTCACCGGCACCTTGACCGGATAATCGCTGTCGAGCTTGGCGGCGGCCGTCATCGTCATGAATTCGGCGCCGGCCTCCTGGTAGAGGCGGTCGGAAAGCTCGATCTCCTGCATCTCGTCGCGGGTCGGGATCTCGATGCCGAGCTGGCCTTCGACGAGCCGCGTTTCCTCGGCCGATGGATTGTAGAGGTCGTACCAGATTGCCGGCGTCGGCAGGGCGATGCCGTCGATCATGTCGACAAGCACGAGGTGGCTGTTCTGGCTTTTGTAGATGCGCAGCATATTGGGCTCCATAGGGCGAGTCATCCGACCGCCTGAAGCCCTGATCAATCAGGACCGGACGGCCGTGAGCGTGAAGGCTCGACTTCGACTGTCGGGGTTCATTGGGAGTTGGTCCTTGTGGTGAAACGTGCCCGCGAGAGCGGACACGGGAAGCGCTTTGCGCCCAAAAGCCTTGATTGTCAACACTGGGCGCTTAAGCGGGATGCGGGCGGAAAACCGCGCCCACGATTCCTCATCCCGCCCTAGTCGCCGTCGGCAAAGGAGAAGCCCGCGCCAAGCCCGATCGCGCCGCCGAAATCCTTGTTCAGCCGATCGAGAAGGTCATTGGTATTGAGCGACAGGAAGGCGAGCTTGGCCCGTTTGTCCTTGTCCTCGAGCGCCTGATCGATCGGTCCGTCGATGTTGCCGGCCATGCCGATCACCGACTTGAAGACGAAGTCGGCGGAACCCGCGACCGAGCGGCTGTCTTCCGGCAAAAGGCTCTGCATGTCGGCAACGTCGAACAGTGTCTTCAGGCCCCGCACGTTGGCGGCGATCGACGCCATGGTGTTGCCGGAGCGCCAGTAGATCGCGAGCTTCGGATGTCCCTTGTCGTCCCTGCCCTCGTAGAACGGCTTCAGCCGCTGGTCCTTCACCGTCTCGACGCCATGGACGAGAATGCCGAGCAGTTCGGTTGCCGCTTCGCGGTTGTCGCGGAACTCGGGATTGTCAGGGCCCGGATGTTTCCAGGCCGCCTGAATGCCATCGGGCTTCTGCCATGCGGCCAGGAACTCGTTGGCGATCGTGTCGAGGTTCTTGGTGATCGCCAGGCCGTAGCGGCAGCGGAAATCACCGTCCTTGTTCAGAAGCGACTCGGCGCCCGTGCCATAGAGCACGTATTCGAGCGCGCCGAGCCCTTGTGCGGCGACGCTCTTGCCCTTGAGTTTGGCTTCGTCCGTTGCGCTTTCATCGTGCTTCGAAACGATCGCCTGCACCTGCTTCAGGCCCGTGCTCTTGCGGTCGGGGTAGAACAGGAACCGCTCGAAGCGGTTCTGCTCAAGTGCCGGACCAAGCCTCACCACCTCGATCGCCGACCAGGCGCCAACCATCTCGGAAAAGGCAACGCGAGCGCCATCGACCGTCGCCTGCGACGGCGCCGCGCAGAGCTTGGCCGTGGCCTGCGTGGCGGCAGCGGTCTTTTCCGTGAGGTTGCGATAGCCAGGGATGATGAAGTCGTCGACGGCTTTGGCCATGACCGCGGGCACGGCCGCCTCGTTGACGACGCGCGGCGAGAGCGCGCTTCCTTCCTGGGCGACCGCCGGGAAAACGGCGGTCAAGGTCAGGGCAAAAGAGAGAGTAAGCGTATGCGTGCGGGGCATCAGAGTGACTCCAGGAAGGCAAGGAGATCGCGGCGATCGCTTGCGGCAAGGGCGGCAAAGGCGTCACGGGCCTTCTGCCCTTCGCCGCCGTGCCAGAGGATCGCTTCGGTGAAATTGCGGGCGCGTCCGTCGTGGAGCAGGAAAGTGTGCCCACTGACGGTCTTCGTCAAGCCGATGCCCCAAAGCGGCGGCGTGCGCCACTCGCGGCCGGTGGCCACACCCACCTGCTGTCCGTCGGCAAGACCCTCGCCCATGTCGTGCAGCAGGAAATCGGAATAGGGCCAGATCAGCTGGAACGACTGCGCCTTGTTGGCCGCGTCCCGGCGGGTGACGAATTTCGGTGTGTGGCAACTGGTGCAGCCGAGTTCGTAGAAGACCTTCTTGCCACGCAGTGTCTCCGCAAAGCTCGCCTTGCGCCGCGCCGGCACGGCCAGGTTCTCCGAATAGAAGGTCACGAGGTTGAGCACCGGGTCGGGCGCTTCTGTGGGGCCAAGGCGTGCCTGCTCGCCGGTCGGCATGGTCAGGCATTGTGCCTGGGCCGCGGTGCAGTCGCCATGCGGGCGGTCGGCGTCGGGTGAAGAGATGCCGATGTCGGTGGCGAAGGCATCGGCGCTCTGTTGCCGCACGGTGGCGTTCTGCGCCTTCCAGCCGAAGCGCCCGAGCATGAGCTTGCCGGTCCTGGCGTCGCGCGTCAGCGCCGGCCGTCCGCTGATGCCGTCGCCATCCCTATCGTCGGGGTCGGCAAGGGCGAGGATATCCGCCTCGTGGATCGCCTCGATCAGGCCAAGGCCGATCATCGGCTGCGCCACACGCGGCGAGAGCGTGGTTTCCGGATCGAGCGGGCCATAGGCGAGATCGGCCACCGAATAGCCTGGTCGGCGCAGAGAGGCCGTTTCGCCGTCGGGGAAAGTGAAGGGCTCCTCGGTGTAGCTGATCTTCAGATGGCCTTCGGCGGCAAGGCCGGGCACGGCGCTATCCTGAAGCTGGGCGCCATAAACAGCGTCGCCGAAGTTCACCACCTCGTGCGCCGCAATCATCCGGCGCTCCTCGTCGTCGCGGGGCGGCCGCGCCAGGCGGAAGAACATCGAGGTTGTATCGACGGCACCTTCCGGCGGCCGGCCGCGCCCGTCCTTCAGGTGACAGCTCTGGCAGGCTCGGGCGTTGTAGAGTGGGCCGAGCCCGTCGGAGGCCTGTGTGGAGGAGGGGGAGGAAACCCAAAGCTTGCGAAAGAGCGCGTTGCCGAGCTTGAAGCCCTCTTCCTCCTGGAAGGTGAGATTGGCCGAGAATTGCGAAAAACTGTCGGCATTGACGGGCGCGATCGAGGTCGCGGCACCGCCGGACATTGCTTCGAAGGTTTCTGCCTTGGAGAAATCGGTCGCAGGCCGCGTCACCGCCTGGACGCGCTGGCGGTCCTTGTCGTTGAGGTCGGAGCGTTCGGTCAAAAGGCCGTCGCCGGCGAAGGCGGGCAGGGCCGTGAAAAGCGCTTGAACGAGAACAAGCGCGCAAAGGCGGAAAGCGCCAGATTTCATCTCAGGAGGATCGGGCCGCGTCTTTGTCGATGCGGCCCGCCTTTTCAGCTTATTGGAAGACGGCGTTAGGATTATCCAGGCTGTCGGAACCTTCAAGCTTGACGGTGCCGAGATCCAGCGACGCAATGACGCGCTGTACGGTCTTTGCCTGGGCGATCAGGCCGTCGATCGCCGCCTGAACGGTGGCGTTGCCCTCGGCATTGCCTTCGCCGATCATCTGGTCGTAGGCCTCGGTCGTTTCCGCGCGCTTGGCCATCGCCTGCATCTTCTCGACCGTGGTCGAAAGGTTGCCGGCCATTTCCTTGTCGAGCGCTGCATCCTTGGCGGCGACGAGTTCGGACAGCGACGGGCCGGTCATCTTCGTGCCGTCGACGCGGGTATATTCGCCGGTATAGGCCGACTGGATGCCGATCGCGTCGTGCAGGTGCGAGTTGTGCGTGTTGTCGGAGAAGCAGTCATGCTCTTCTTCCGGATCGTGCAGCAGCAGGCCGAGCTTCATCCGCTCGCCCGCCAGTTCGCCATAGGAGAGCGAGCCCATGCCGGTGAGGATGGCGACGAGGCCAGCCTTCGGGTCGGCCTCGACCGCCTTGGTGGCGGCGCCATCCGGCGTCCAGTTGGCAACCATCTCCTTGAGGTCGGAAACGAGCAGCTCGGTCGCAGCCTTCAGGTAGGCGGCGCGCCGGTCGCAATTTCCGCCGGTGCAGGCCTTGGTGTCGTAGTCGGTGTAGGGGCGGTTGCCAGCGCCGGCCTTGGTCCCGTTCAGGTCCTGGCCCCAGAGCAGGAACTCGATCGCGTGGTAGCCGGTCGCGACGTTCGCTTCGATGCCGCCGGCTCCCTGCAGCGTGCCCGCCAGGAATTCCGGCGTGATGTTGGAGGCGTCGACGTCCTTGCCGTCGATCTTGATCGTCTTGTTGGCGATGACATTGGCGGTGAACAGCGCGTTCTCGTCGCTCTCGGTGCCATAGCTCGGATCGACATAGTCGATCAGGCCCTCGTCGAGCGGCCAGGCGTTGACCTTGCCTTCCCACTCGTCAACGATCGCATTGCCGAAACGGTAGACTTCGGTTTCCTGGTAGGGGTTGCGGGCCTTCTTCCAGGCGTCGCGCGCGGCCTTCAGCGTTTCTTCGCTCGGCGTCGCGATTAGCGCGTCAACGGCCTTGTCGAGCGCTTCTGCGGTCGTCAGCGCATCTTCGAACTTGGCGTGGGCGACGGCGGTGTAGTGCTTCACCACGGCGGCGGCATCGGTTGCGGCATGGGCCGGCTGCAGGGCCATCGCCGAGGTCGCCGTCATCAGCGCCAGCGCGGCGCCCCGGAAAAATTTCTTGGTCATGACCCTCTCCTGTTGCGTCCCCCGGCGCCGTCGAACGAGCCGCAAAACATGGCGTCGTTCAGCCGTCGAGCCATCAGAAAAGGCCCCGCCGAGCCCGCTTCTCATGAACCAAAAGCAAACTTGTGTCAAAGTGTATAGTTTAGAACGCTTTCAATCTGATGCGCGTCTTTTGCCGATCGTCAAACGGCGTTAACCCTTGCGTTGCATCAGGCAGAAGAAGAAGCCGTCCGTGCCGGTGGAAGCGGGTGTCAGCGTCACCGTCTTCATGTCCGCCGACCAGGGCTGCGGCTTGTCGGTGCCGAACAGCGTCGCCCAGATATCGGCGGCCGACAGGATCTCGAATTCCGGATTGTCTTCGCAGAAGCCGTAGACCTGCGCCTCGTTTTCCTCAGGCAGTACCGAGCAGGTGACGTAGATCAGGTGGCCGCCGGGACGGACGAACTGGGCAGCGCTTGCCAGCGCTTCTTCCTGCTGGGAGATGCGCTCTTCGAGGTTCTTCTGGTTCAGCCGCCACTTGGTGTCGGGGCGACGGCGCCAGGTACCGGTGCCGGTGCAGGGCGCATCGACCAGCACGCGGTCGAAACGGCCGGCAAGCGGCGCGAGGCTGTCGGTGGATTCATGCACCTGGACATTGCGGGTGCCGGCGCGCTTCAGCCGCTCGATGATCGGGGCTAGCCGCTTGCGGTCGGTGTCGTAGGCGTGCACCTGGCCCTTGTTGTTCATCGCCGCCGACATGGCGAGCGTCTTGCCGCCGCCGCCGGCGCAATAGTCGAGCACCTGTTCGCCTTCCTGCGGATAGGCGAGATCGGCGACGATCTGCGAGCCCTCGTCCTGGACCTCGAACCAGCCCTTCTGGAAGGAAAGCTCGGCCGTGACGTTCGGCAGGCGCGAGGCGCCTTCGCCGGCGGGAATGCGGATACCGTTGCGGGCGATCGTTGCGGCCTCGGCACCGCTGCGCTCCAGTGCCTTCAGGACCTTGGCGCGCGACGCCTTCAGCGTGTTTGCGCGCAGGTCCAGCGTCGGCCGGCCGGCGAGCGCCTTGGCTTCTTCCAGCCAGTCGTCGGAAAAGTTCTCTTCAAAGGAGGCCTGGACCCATTCGGGGATGTCGCCCTGTACATGGGCCGGGGCGTCCTCGATCCGGCGCGACCTGAAGGCCTGAAGCTGTTCGGCCGGTGCCTCCGGCGCGAACTTGTCGCCATCGAGCTCGGCGGCCAGCGCCTCGGGCGAAAAGCCCCACTGGCGGTACATCACCGCGTGGCCGAGGGCCGAGGCGCTGTCGCTATCCATCAGGTAGGCGTGGGAGAGCTTCATGCGAAGGGCGTCGTAGACGATGTTGCCGATCGCCGAGCGATCGCCGGATCCGGCGAAACGGTGGCCAAGGCCCCAATCCTTGAGCGCGTCGGCGACCGGGCGCTTCCGCTTTTCGATATCCTCAAGAACCTCAATGGCTCCAGCGAGCCTGCCGCCCAAACGCATCTTCGATCAACTCCTTTTTCGCCGTGGTAACGGCGATGGCATCGAAGAGCAAGACGGCGGAGAAGATTAACCGCCGAGAACGGTCTTTAGCGAAGTAGATCCACCCGCCCGCAGGCCGGGTAGCAGTATTTCAAGATCAGGAATTGACGACGCGATAGCAGACGCTGGCAGTGCCGGAGCGGACCATGCCGATCTGCGATGCTGCAGCCTTGGAAAGATCCATGACGCGACCGCGGATAAACGGGCCACGATCGTTGATGCGAACGATAACGCTCTTGCCGTTGCGCTTGTTGGTGACCTGCACCTTGGTGCCGAATTTCAGGCTGCGATGGGCGGCCGTCAGGTGAGCGGCATTCATGCGCTCGCCGGAGGCGGTCTTGGAGCTCAGCGCATACCAGGATGCGCCGCCGCAGCCGGCGCCGGCTGCATGGCTATCGGAAACGGAGACGAGACCGATAGTGGCCGTGAATAGCGCTGCAGCGGCAGCCGTCTTGATCTTCGCTGGCGTCAAACTGGCGATCCCCTCGGTCAAAACACTTGGTTAAAAACTTCTGAGAACCGCTAATTGGGGCGAAAAATGGCAAAAACGTGCTTCAACCATTTACGCTCTATTAGGATTTATTAAAAAATGACGAAATTTCAAAAACGAAGATTGTTTGAAATAGTTTAAACGCAGACAGGAGTTCTTTGGAATCAGGGGTTGAGCGTTCGCCAGCCTCCGCACGCGAGCCGAACCCGCCCGTAAACGAAAAATTTCATTAAAAATTTCGAATTGCACCAATTTTCCGGAATCCGGATGGTCGAAAATTCGTTACTAGCGCGCAGGTTGTATGAAATTAGCCAAGTATCGAACGAATATCCAAAGAATGTCACAATTGCGATGGCCGAGCCCTGGCCATTACTGACGGACTGACTATCGACGTTCTATAAGCATTACGGGTTATGCTATCTGGCGGGTGCCGTATTGCATTTCACTGTCCGCGCCACGCGCCCGACTGCCAAAGCTGTGCAAGCGAGACGCGATAATCCGGAAAGGCAAATTCAAAACCGGTCGCACGCATGCGGGCATTCGAAACCCGCTTGTTTTCTCCATAGAAAGTGCGGGCCATCGGTGACAACTCGGCTTGCTCGAAAGGCGTTTCCGGCGGCGGCTCGACGCCCATCAGCCGGGCGGCTTCCGCGACCACGTCCTGCGGCGGCGCCGGCTCGTTGTCGGTGATGTTGAAGACGCCGCTGGTGCCATTGTTGGCGAGGAACAGCACTGCGGCGCCGATATCCTCGACGCGGATTCGATTGAACACCTGGCCGGGCTTGACCAGCCGCCGTGCCGTGCCGTTTTCGAGATTGCAGAAGGCGTTGCGTCCGGGTCCGTAGATGCCGGAGAGCCTGAGCACTGCGACCGGAATATCCTGGTTCTTGCCGAAGGCGATCCAGGCGTCCTCCGCTTCCACGCGCTCGACAGAGCGGGCCGAGACCGGCTTGCGCAGCATGTCCTCGGTGACCCATTCGCCACCATGGTCGCCATAGACGCCGACCGTTGAGAGATAGCCGATCCATTTGAGGTTCGGCGCGATCTGCGTGAGGTCCGGGCTCGTGGTGCGGAACATGGGATCGCCATCGCGACCGGGCGCGATCGACTGGATCAGATGAGTTGCCTTGCCGAGGGCGGCGGCAAGGTCGTCGGAGATCGTCTTGCCGTCGAAGAGGACCGGGCGGATGCCGGCCCTTTCGAGCTTTGCCGCTTTCTCCTCGCTCCTGGTGGTGCCGATAACGCTTGTGGCCGTTGGGACCATCGCTTTTGCGATTGCCATACCGGAGTAACCGGCGCCAAGGATCAAGACATGCATCGGCTCACTCCCGCGATCTGCCATTCGTTGAGGACGTCTTCGTCGGTCTCTGGCTCGCATTGTTCGGCAAATTCCGCAAGCGCCGCAGGCGCGACCAATCGTGACAGCGCCCAGACCGCCATCGCCCGCACCACGGCTGAGGTGTCGTTGACGCGGGCCTTGACTGCGGGCACCAGCGCCTGGCTGCCGGAATTGCCGGCGGCGATCAGCACGTTCCGCACGAACCGGTCGCGACCGATGCGCTTGACCGGTGAGCCTGAGAACAGGCTGCGAAAGCTCGGATCATCGAGGTCAAGCAGGGTTTCGAGCGACGGCGCCTTCAGATCGTCGCGTGCTCGGAGCTTCATTTCCGAGGCTGCCTGCGCGAACTTGTTCCAGGGGCAGGCGGCAAGACAGTCGTCGCAGCCATAGATGCGGTTGCCGATCAGCGGCCGGAATTCGGGATCGATCGGCCCCTTGTGCTCGATCGTGAGGTAAGAGATGCAACGTCGCGCGTCGATCCGGTAGGGCGCCGGGAAAGCGTCTGTCGGACAGGCATCGAGGCAGGCGCGGCAGGAGCCGCAATGGTCGCGCTCGGCTTCGTCGAAGGCGAGGTCCGCCGTCGTGAACAGGCTGCCGAGAAAAAGCCAGGAGCCGAATTCGCGGCTGACAAGATTGGTGTGCTTGCCCTGCCAGCCGAGGCCGGACTGCTCCGCCAGCGGCTTTTCCATCACCGGGGCGGTATCGACGAAGACCTTGACGTCCTCGCCAGCGCGCGCGGCAAAGCGGGTCGCGACTTCCTTGAGCTTGCCCTTGATGATGTCGTGGTAGTCGCGGTTCTGGGCATAGACCGAGATCGCACCGCGATCGGTCCGCTCAAGAATGCCACGCGGATCGTGTTCCGGGCCGTAGTTCATCGCGAACATGACGACGGAGCGCACCTCGCTCCAGAGCGTGCGCGGATCGGAACGGCGCTCGGCTGTCTCTTCGAGCCAGTCCATCGTGCCGTGAAAGCTCTCGTCGAGAAAGTCTCGAAGCCGGGCCGGTGCTTGCGGAATGGCATCCGGCCGGGTGATGCGACAGAGATCGAAGCCCTTGTCTGCCGCCTCTGCCTTCAGAAACGCCGTCAGCTTCAGCCGGCGCCGTTCCTCACTGTCTGCCTTGGCATCGATGCCGGGCACGGTATTCGCCTCAGAAGTCGAGATCCGCATAGTGCGGAACGGGGGTGACGCCGCGCACGCGCTCGGCAAGCAGCGGCCGGAAGGAGGGGCGGGACTTCAGCCGCTGGTACCACTCCTTGGCGCTCGGGGCGTCCGACCAGTCGATTTCGCCGAGATAATCGAGCACGGACACCGTCGCGGCGGCGGCAAGATCGGCATAGGAAATCCGGTCGCCGGCAAGCCAGGTGCGCGTGCCCGCGAGCCAGGAGAGATACTTCATATGCTGGCGGATGTTGGCGCGCGAGGTCCGCAGGACCTTGCTGTCGGGTGCGCCGCCGCCCTGGTCCGGCGTCATCTGCAGCTTGAAGATCCGCTCGCGCACCAGCGGCCGCGTCACATCGGCTTCCATCTTCTGCAGGAACCATTCGACCAGCCGGCGGATTTCCGCGCGCTGGAACGGATCCTCGGCCAGAAGGCGGCGATCCCGCTTCATGATGCCATTCGTCTCGTCGAGATATTCCGAGATGATCGTCGCCCCACAGAGCGCCCTCATACTGTCGTCAACATAGACCGGTAGCGTTCCGGCCGGGTTCAAAGCCAGGAAGTCGCGCCGGTTCTCCCAGGGCTGCTCGTCCGTCAATTCCGTCTGGTAGCCGTATTCCGAAAGGATCAGGCGAACGAAGCGTGAAGCGGCGGACATGGGGTGGTGATACAGTGTCGGCATCGATGATCTGGCTTCTCAGGGCTTTGGCTTGGGGGCGTCAGCGTGGCGGCGCAAGCGTCTGGCCACGGCTCATGTGTTAGAGCTATAGAAATTTGTGGTGGCAAACACAAGCGAATCAGCCTTTTCCTCCCACTCCAAAACTTGTCAGGAAATTCTCATATATGGCGGATCAATCGATCATCAGTGCGCTTGTCCTCGGTCTGATCGAGGGCCTGACGGAGTTCATCCCCGTCTCGTCAACGGCGCACGTCCTTCTCGCCGGCCACTTCCTCGGCTTCAAGTCGCCGGGCAACACCTTCGCCGTCCTCATCCAGCTCGGCGCCATTCTGGCGATCCTGCTCGTCTATTTCCAGAAGCTTCTGTCGATCGCGCTGGCGTTGCCGACAAGCATCAAGGCGCGCCGCTTCGTCGTGTCAGTGCTGCTCGCCTTCCTGCCGGCGGCGGTCATTGGTGCCATTGCCCATGATTTCATCAAGACGGTGCTGTTCGAGACGCCTGTCCTGATCTGCGTCGTACTGATCGTCGGCGGCGTCATCCTTTATGCGATAGACCATCTGCCGCTGAAGCCGCGCTATACCGACGTGATGGACTACCCGCCGTCGCTGGCGCTGAAGATCGGTCTGTTCCAGTGCCTGGCTATGATCCCCGGAACGTCCCGTTCCGGCGCGACGATCGCCGGCGCCCTGCTGATGGGCACCGACAAGCGTTCGGCCGCCGAGTTCTCGTTCTTCCTGGCGATGCCGACCATGGTCGGCGCCTTTACGCTGGACCTCTACAAGAACCGCGATGCGCTCTCCTTTGACGATTTTACCCTGATTGCAGTCGGTTTCATTGCGGCCTTCGTCGCCGGCATCTTCGTTGTGCGCTCATTGCTCGACTTCGTCTCGCGGCGCGGTTTCACGCCTTTCGCCATCTGGCGCATCATCGTCGGGATCGCCGGCCTGATCGGTCTGTGGCTGCTTGGCTGAGCGGAACCGACGATCTCAGAATGACAAAAGGCGCGTCCCGGACGCGCCTTTTTCTTTGACCTGTTGTCAGGCGCTAAAAACAAAGCCGCGTGCGTCTCATGGTGAAACGCACGCGGCTACTGGCCCCCGCCAATAACTTTTGATGCCTCGTCGAGGCGCCGGCCCTTAGTGGCCGGAAAGGTCGATCGATGCCGTGGTGCACGGATCGACGCCATAGGCCGGTGCGCAATCCTTGCCGCTGCTGGCGACCGTGTTCGGCGCCATGAACGAGCCAGCCAGAATGATCAGTGCCGCACACGCAAAAAAGATTGCGATCGACTTGCCCATGGACGCTATGCCTTTCGAGATTGATGCCGCCGCCCGCCGTCATGCCTTGGGATCGGGGGCGCGAGGCGGTGTTTAGTTGGTGGATATGACATGATCAATATCAGGACATGTTGAATTTGCGGTAAATGCCAATCGCTTTTCCGACTGCGGCAGAACTGCAACGCTGTTACCGCAATACAACAGAAAACGGTCGCCGGTGGTTCCGGCGACCGTTCAAAAAAATCGTTGGGCTGCTGCCGATCAGGCGGCGCGGCCGCTACGGGTGTACTGGCCCTGCGGGCGGTAGCGCACCAGATAGGTCGGCAGGATCGATTCCAGCATCGTCGGGTCGATGCCGATGCCGGAAAGTGTGCGGCCTTCCGATACGGCCTTTGCGGAGACGACATTGTCGGATTTCAGCAACACCACCTGGTCGGCGGTAAGCGGCGGCGTGACGAAGGGGATCAGCGACGAAACGCTGCCGATCAGGGACGCGACGCCGAAGGGCAGCGAGACGAGCGTGCGCTTGCGGTCGATCGTGTTGAGCATGATCTCGAGACAGTCGCGGAAGCTCAAGACGTCAGGGCCGCCGAGTTCGTAGATCTTGCCCTTGGCGATCTTGCCGTCGACGGCGCGGGCCACGGCTTCGGCGACGTCGGTCACGTAGACGGGCTGGAATTTCGTCTCACCGCCGCCGATCAGCGGCAGGACCGGCGAGAAGCGGGCCATGTTGGCGAATTTGTTGAAGAAGCCGTCCTCTGGACCGAAGACGACCGACGGACGCAGGATGATCGCGTCAGGCTTGGTCTCAAGGATAGCGGCCTCGGCGCGGCCCTTGCTGCGGGCGTAGTTCGATGCAGAGGAGGCGTCGGCACCGATGGCGGAGATGTGGGTCAGCGTTGCGCCGACGCCGCGGGCCGCTTCAGCCACGGCACGGGCGCCGAAATCCTGGACCGCATCGAAGGTGTTGCGGCCGCTCTCGAACAACACGCCGACGCAGTTGATGACGTGATCGGAGCCTTCAACGGCGCGGTCGACCGATTTACGGTAGCGCAGGTTCGCCTGAACGAAGGAGATCTGGCCGACATTGCCGAGCGGCTGGAGATGACCGGCAAGGTCCGGCCGGCGAACGGCGACGCGGATGCGATAGCCGCGTTTGGCGAGCGCGCGCACCACATGACGGCCGACGAACCCGGATCCGCCGAAAATCGTCACCAGCGGCGGAAGGTTGGACAAGGTCATGGGATGTGCACTCCTGATCGGATCGGAAAGAATTGATTGCTACATAGCCCAACAGCCGCGAGAGGTGAAGGCCAATCGACGCCTGCGTGCAGAGCCTGCTGAAGGTTGGGGGCGGTGGGATCAGACGCCTTCGACGACCACCATCTCGGCGTCGGCGACTTCCTGGCGGATCGCAGCGGCAATCTGGTACTCGGGAGAGTTATAACAGTCGATCGCTGCCTGCAGGGATGGAAATTCGATGACGACGTTGCGGGCGCGAACGCCACCCTCCAACCGATGATGCAGCCCGCCGCGTGCCAGAAAATTGGCGCCGTATTTCTCGAAGGCGGGCTTTGCGGCCGCTACATAGTCCTTGTAGCGCTCGGGGTCGCGGACATCGACCCGTGCGATCCAGTATCCCTTGGCCATATTGAGCTCCTCGTCTTGCAGCACGAAAGGCTGACGGGAGTGTTACTTCCGGCAAATTTGGGCCGAGGTCAAGCGGATCGACCGGGCGCGCTGGTCCGACGGGTGTCGCCCGGCATCAGCGGGCGAGCGCACCGTTCATTTCGGCAAGGATGGCGCGGGCAGCCGCAAGCGGCTCGGCGGCTGCGACGATTGGGCGCGCGACGACGAGATGGCTGGATCCGGCCTTGAGCGCCTCGGAGGGCGTCATCACCCGCTTCTGGTCGCCCTTGTCCGCGCCGGCCGGGCGAATGCCCGGGGTGACGAGTGCCATGTCCGGCCCGATGATCTTGCGTACCGCCGCCGATTCTTCCGCTGAACAGACGATGCCGCCCATGCCGGCGGCGCGCGCCTGTTCGGCCCGGCGCAGCACCAGCGTGTGCGGATCGTATTCATAGCCGGCATCGATCACGTCCTGCTCGTCCATCGAGGTGAGCACGGTGACGCCGAGCAGGCAGAGGTCGGAGCCTTTCGCAGCCTCGACAGCCGCCTTCATCGCCTTCGGATAGGCGTGCAGGGTCAGCATCGACATGCCCATCTTGGCGATGTTCTCGACGCCCTTGGCCACCGTGTTGTCGATGTCGAGCAGCTTCATGTCGAGGAAGACGTTCTTGCCGCTTTTGGCCAGGTCGCGCGCGAATTCCAGGCCGCCGGCAAAGACCAGCTGGTAGCCTATCTTGTAAAAGGAGACGTCGTTGCCGAGCGTCGACACGATCTTCTCGGCATCCGCAATCGTCGGAAGGTCGAGGCCTACGATCAGTCTGTCGCGCGCGGTTTCGGTCATCGTCTAAATCCCCTGCCAGTGTTCCATCGGGGTCCAGTCGCATGCAACAGTCCGATCCGCAAGGCGGAAAGCGAAGACATTGCCGCCGCCACCACCCTTCTGGTCGGCTGCGCGCGAGATTGGCGCGCCGGTAAGGCGGCATTTCAGAAGTGTGCCGACGCCGCCATGGCCGACGAAGGCAATCGGGATTTTCGGATCGTGATCGCCGAGGATCCGAAAGACCGCGTTCGAGATGCGGCTCTGGGCATCGATCGCGCGCTCCCAGCCCTTGAAGCTTTCGGTGGGATTGGCGAAGAACCAGTCGGCCGCCTTCTCGAATTCCGGCGGCGGCAGGAAGCCGGTGGCCGAGCGATCGTTCTCGCCCATGTCGTGGTGGAC
Source organism: Ensifer sp. Root954 (assembly GCF_001429005.1). Taxonomy (NCBI): domain Bacteria; kingdom Pseudomonadati; phylum Pseudomonadota; class Alphaproteobacteria; order Hyphomicrobiales; family Rhizobiaceae; genus Ensifer; species Ensifer sp. Root954. The sequence goes on along the minus strand of NZ_LMJM01000052.1, from coordinate 425,143 downwards.
CTCGACCGTCACGCCGGCCGCATCGGCCAAAAGTTGTGCCGTCTCGATCGCCTTGGTTTCGTCGCTCGAAACGATCCGTCCGAGCGAACGCACCCAGGGCAATGCGGCGGTGATGACCGCGCGTTCGCGGCCAACAGTGGAAAGTCCCCATTGCGGGACGGGCACGTCCGGATCGATCTGGACCTGCGGATGGGTGACGTAGACGCCGAACATCCCGTCAGTGCGCCCGGCGATAGACCCAGAGCTGCGCCGGTGGAATGTTGCGCACGACGAAGTCGAGATGCTGGATGCTGTAGCGGTCCGGCATGGCAACGACGGGCGACAAAGGCCCATAGGAAATCTGCACGACCGGCCGGCCGACCGGAATGCGCGACAGCAGATCGTCGATCAGTTCGACGCGGCGATGCATCGGGAAGTTCAGAAGCGGCACGGCAGAGACGACGCTGTCGAAGGTCTGGCCGTTGAGTTCGCCGAGCGTGTGTTCCAGATCGAAGGCGTCGCCGTTGATGAAGTTGACGCCGTTGAAGTTGGTCTTGAGCTGATTGTAGAAATCGGTCGAATACTCGATCGACACGAGATTGGACGGCTCAAGGCCACGTTCCAGGATCGCCTTGGTGATGACGCCGGTGCCGGGGCCGAGCTCAAGAACCGGAAGGCCTGAGGCCGGATTGATGACGCTCGCCATTCGGCGCGCTGTGACGGAGGAGGTCGGCAGGATCGCGCCGACGGCCTTGGCATTGCTCATCCATCCTTTGAAAAAGCGAATCTCTTCGTCGAACTTCCGTCCGAGCCGTTCCTTCACCTTCACGCGCAAATTCATTGAACCCCTCAAAACCGCTGTCCTCTCCTCGCACAGGCCGTCCGCTCAAAATTCCTCGCCCGGTGATTCGGGCCGGCCGCGGCGGCGGTCATCATAATGTGTCCCCATCTGCGGCAAAAACAAGTCTGTCTGCGCCTGAAAGCGTTCGCTTATCAACAGTCCGCAGATGCCGCGGCCAACAAAAAACCCGTCACGCGCGGGCGTGACGGGTTGGCATTTCGCGCCGCGTCAGGCCCGGCTACACGCGCATCGGCATGAGCACATAGAGCGCATCTTCAGCGGCCAGATCACGGACGAGCGTCGGCGAGCCCGGGTCTGCCAGCATGAAGATCGCATCGGTGCCGGTCAGCTGCGAAGTAATGTCGAGCAGGTACTTGGCGTTGAAGCCGATTTCGAGCGGATCGTGGTCGTAGCCGACGGGCAGTTCTTCCGTAGCACTGCCGGAATCGGGATTGTTGACCGTCAGCGTCATCTGGCCTTCGTTCAGCGCCAACTTGACGGCGCGGCCGCGCTCCGACGAGATCGTCGATACGCGATCGACCGCCTGGGCGAAGGACTGGCAATCGACGCGCAGTTCCTTGTCGTTGTTGGCCGGGATGACGCGCTGGTAGTCGGGGAAAGTGCCGTCGATCAGCTTCGAGGTCATGACGATCGAGCCGATCGTCAGGCGGATCTTGGCGTCCGAGACTTCGACAGTGACGACGAGTTCCGGGTTGTCGAGCAGCTTCTGCAATTCGCTGACGGTCTTGCGCGGGATGATGATGCCCGGCATGCCTTCGGAGCCGGATGGCGCCTCGACGTCGGCGCGCGCCAGGCGATGGCCGTCGGTTGCGACGGCGCGCAGTTTCAGCTCACCCTTGCTTTCGACCGTGTGTACGAAGATCCCGTTGAGATAGTAGCGGGTTTCCTCGGTCGAGATCGCGAACTGGGTGCGATCGATCAACATCTTGAGGTCAGTCGCCTTGAGGCGGAACGAATGCGAGAAGCTGCCGGCGGTCAGATCCGGGAAGTCGGATTGCGGCAGGCACTGCAGCGAGAACTTGGAACGGCCCGAGGCGACGGTCATCGCCGTGCCCTCGGCGTTGGTGGCGAGCAGCACTTCCGAACCGTCGGGCAGCTTGCGCACGATGTCGTAGAGCAGGTGCGCTGGCACGGTGGTCGCGCCCGCCTGCTCCACCTGCGCCGGGGTCGCCTCGGTGATTTCGAGGTCGAGGTCGGTCGCCTTCATTTCGAGGCTGGCGCCGTCGGAACGCAGGAGCACGTTCGAGAGGATCGGGATCGTGTTTCGCCGCTCCACCACGCGGTGCACGTGGTTCAGCGATTTCAGGAGGTTGGATCGCTCGAGAGTAATGCGCATGGGATGCCGCTTTCAACCATTGCCCGGCGGGCGAAACGTCCGCCTGAGCGTCAACTGCGAGTGCCCCGGCCGACCGACCGGATAGATGTGGACCGGCAAAATGGCAGAAAGAGCGCCCGGAAAGCAAGGGGTTTGAGGGCTTCTGTCCCCAGATGCGGCACGTAGGCCCGTCGTCTTGCCCTTGCTCTGCCATGGTGGCTCACTCATAAAGACCGGACAGACACATCGGTAAGCACGATCAGGACGTTACAGGTGGAAAAGCAAAAGACAGCGGAACCGGCAGGCGGACAGAGGGAGCGCAGCTACCGGCTGCACAATGTGAGCGTTCCGGCCCGCCCCCTTGATGCCGCGCTCTATCTGGTGGCAACCCCGATCGGCAATCTCGGCGATATCACGCTGCGCGCGCTGGAAACATTGGCCGGCGCCGATGTGCTTGCCTGTGAGGACACGCGGGTCACCCGTGTTCTGCTTGATCGCTACGGCATCACCAATCGGCCCTACGCCTACCACGAGCACAATGCCGACGAGGCCGGTCCGCGCCTGCTGGCAGCGCTCGCCGAAGGACGTTCGGTGGCACTCGTCTCCGATGCCGGCACGCCACTGGTCTCCGACCCCGGCTACCGCCTGGGGCAGCTTGCGATCGAGGCCGGACATCGCGTCGTGCCGATTCCCGGCGCCTCGGCGCCGCTTGCAGCCCTCGTCGGGTCCGGCCTGCCGAACGATGCTTTCCTCTTTGCCGGTTTCCTGCCGACCAAGGACAAGGCGAAACGCGATCGCCTCAGGGAACTCGCCGCCGTGCCGGCAACGATCCTGTTCTTCGAATCGCCGCACCGGATCGCTGCGACGGTTGCGGCGGCGGCCGACGTTTTGGGGGAGGGCAGGCGGGCGTCCGTCTGCCGCGAATTGACCAAGACCTTCGAGGAATTTCGCCGCGGCACGCTCGGCGAGCTTGCGGCTCATTATGAACAGGCGGGGCCGGTCAAGGGCGAGATCGTGCTCGTCATCGGCCCTCCTGATGCCGCGCCCGAACCGGAAGCGGCCGACGTCGACGCGCTGCTGCAAAGCCTGGTCGCCGACATGCCGACCGGCAAGGCGGCAACCGAAGCCGCCCGCCAGACGGGCCTGCCGCGCAAGGAACTCTATGAACGGCTTCTTCACCTGAAGGAGCGCCATGACGACTGATGGTGGCGACAAGCGGAAGCTGAAGGCGCTGAGGCGAGGGCATCTCGCCGAATACCGTGCCGCGCTTTGCCTTCTGCTCAAGGGCTACTGCATCGTCGCCATGCGCCATCGCACCAAGCTTGGCGAGATCGACATCATCGCAAGGCGCGGCGATCTCATCGCCTGTGTCGAGGTCAAGGCCCGTCGCTCGGCCGAAGACGGCGTCTTCGCCGTGACGGCGACAGCGCAGAGGCGTATCCGTGCCGCGAGCGATCTCTGGCTGGCGAAACAGCCGGATTTCAGCAGGCTTTCCGTGCGCTACGACATCGTCACCGTGACCCCTTGGGGCTGGCCGCGGCACCTGCCGGACGCGTTCTGAATCGGCGCATAATGAAGGAAAATGATTGCGTTGTTCCGCGGGTGCCCCTCGTTGGAACATATTCTCGAATTTGTAATCGTTCCGACATAAAAGCGTTACGGGCCTGTCATTGAAGGTCACTAGTCCACTGCCATCCGCAACCCGGTGGAGAGGATTAGTCATGTTCAAGAAGTTTACGCTCGCAGCCCTTACCTTTGCATTTTCCGCGACCTCGTCGCTTGCCGCGACCAACATTACCTGGTGGCACGGCATGGCCGGCCGCAACGGCGAAGTCATCAATGAAGTTTCCAAGAAGTTCAATGAAGCCCAGAGCGCCTGCGCGCTGACCCCGGTTTCCAAGGGCACCTACGAGGAAGCGCTCGCTTCCGGTATCGCCGCTTTCCGCTCGGGTGAACAGCCGAACATCCTGCAGGTCTTCGACGCCGGTGCCGCCACGATCATCAACGCCAAGGGCGCGGTCATCCCGGCCGAAGACCTGATCATCAAGGCTGGTCACAACTTCGACCGCAACGCCTTCATCGATGGCGTGCGCTACTTCTACGCCGACAGCGAAGGCAAGTTCGTCGGCATGCCGTTCAATTCCTCCGCGCCGATCATGTACATCAACGACGAGGCCCTGAAGAAGGCCGGCGTCGAAGCGCCGAAGACCTGGGAAGAGTTCGAGGCCGTCGCCCCGAAGCTGAAGGAAGCCGGTTACATCCCGCTCGTCCAGTCGCAGCTCACCTGGCAGTTCACGGAGAACTTCTTCTCCCGCAACAACATCCAGTTCGCCACCAACAACAACGGCTACGACGCCGTCGTCGACACTGAGCTGAAGGTCACCGACCCGAACCTCGTCATGATGTTCGACAAGCTGAAGGCCTGGAAGGATGAAGGCTACTTCGCCTTCTACGGCGCCGGCTGGAACGACAACCAGAAGGTCTTCGAAGAAGGCAAGGCTGCGTTCTGGATCGGTTCGTCGGGTTCGTTCGGCGGCCTGCAGAAGACAGCGCAGATGCCGTTCTCGGCAACCTTCCTGCCCTATTGGGGCTCGATCAAGGGCGCCGGCACCAACTCCTTCATCGGCGGCGCGGCACTCTTTGCCATGTCCGGCAAGACGGATGAAGAAAACAAGTGCGTTGCCGACTTCTTCCAGTTCCTGACCTCGCCTGAGATCCAGTACTTCTACCACAAGGCCACCGGCTATGTGGCGATCACCAAGGCAGCCTACGAGCTTGCCCAGAAGGACGGCTACTACAAGGAGAAGCCGGTTGCCGAAGTCGGCATCAAACAGCTGATGCTGCCGGCCGGCGACTGGTCGAAGGGCTACCGCCTCGGCTTCTACCCGCAGATCCGCGAAATCATGGAACGCGAATACGGCCGCATCTTCTCGGGCGAAACAACCGTCAAGGACGCGTTCGACACGATCGAGAAGGAAGGCAACGAGCTGCTCGCCCGTTTCGCCAAGACGGCCGGCTGATCTCGATGTCGACCGCGACAGATCTCCTCCCCGCAGCGCGGGGAGGGACCGGAACAAAGACCGGGGGGCGTCGCTTCGGCGCCTTCCGGCTTTTCGGTGGCCAGTCGAATAGCGGAGGCGAAAGCGCTGCAAAGCGCGTGCAGTTCTCCTCGCCGTTCTTGCCATACCTCTTCCTCGCGCCGCAACTCGCGATCATCTTCATCTTCTTCTACTGGCCGTCGGTTCAGGCGATCCAGTCGTCCTTCTATCTTGAAGACCCCTTCGGCTTCGGCTCGACCTTCGTCGGGATGACCAACTATACCGACGTGCTGAAATCAGGCGAATATCTCGGCATTGCCCGTTTCACCGCCGTTTTCACGGCGCTGGTCACCTTCTTTGCGCTGTCGATCGGGCTGCTGCTCGCCGTCAAGGCCGATGGCGTCATCCGTGGCAACGCCGCCTACAAGACGCTGCTGATCTGGGTCTACGCCATCGCGCCGCCGGTCGCGGGCTTGATCGGCATGATGTTCTTCGACCAGCATATCGGCCCGATCGTCGAGCTCGCCCGCTGGTTCGGCTGGGACATCAAGGTTGGCCTCAACTACTTCGACACCGCGTTTTCGATGATTGTCGTCTCGGTCTGGAAGCAGATCCCCTACAATTTCATCTTCTTCCTCTCAGGGCTCCAAGGCATTCCGGTCTCGGTGCGGGAAGCTGCGGCGATCGACTGCCGCTCCGGGTTCCGCCGTTTCTGGACGGTGATCCTGCCGCTGCTCGCGCCGACCGCCTTCTTCCTTCTGATCATTAACGTCACCTATGCGCTGTTCGACACCTTCGGCGTCATCGACGTGATGGTGAAGGACAAGGCTGCCAACAACCCGATCACCCTTGTCTACAAGGTCTACATGGACGGTTTCCGCGGCAACGATCTCGGCGGCTCCTCGGCCCAGTCAGTGATCCTGATGCTGATCGTCTTCGTGCTCACCATCTTCCAGTTCCGCTTCATCGAGCGGCGCGTGCATTACAACTGAGGTGGGGCCGATGTATCGCACCAAGATTTTCGACCACATCATCCTGCTCTTCGGCGTCTTCATCATGGTGGCGCCCGTCGTCGTCGCCTTCATGACCTCGACGCACGAGGCGGCCGACATTCACCGCAACGGTCTCAGCCTCAGCTGGGGCGGCCATTTCGTCGAGACCTACCAGACGGTACTGACGCGCGAGGGCGGCTTCACCGGCAAGATCACCGGCTTCAACATGATGCTGAACTCGATGATCCTCGGCCTGGGTTTCGCCGTCGGCAAGATCGTGCTGTCGATGCTGGCGGCTTATGCGCTCGTCTATTTCCGCTTTCCGCTCGCGACCTTCTTCTTCTGGGTGATCTTCACCACCCTACTTCTGCCACTCGAAGTGCGCATCCTTCCTTCCTATGAAGTGATGAACACGCTGAAGCTGACCAACACCTATACCGGCCTGATCGTGCCGCTTCTCGCCTCGGCGACGGGCACCTTCTACTTCCGGCAGTTCTTCAAGTCGGTGCCGGACGAGTTGCTGGAGGCCGCGCGCATCGACGGCGCCGGACCCTTCAAGTTCTTCATCGACGTACTGGTGCCGCTCTCGCGCACGATGATGGCGGCGATCTTCATCATCATGTTCGTCTACGGCTGGAACCAGTATCTCTGGCCCACCCTCATGACCACCGACGAAGGCTTCTTCACCCTGGTGCGCGGCATCAAGCAGATCCTGCTCGTCTGGGTCGGCTCGAACATCCCCGACTATAACGAGGCCTTTGCGCTGGCGATTCTCGCCATGCTGCCGCCGGTCATGATCGTCGTGATCTTCCAGCGC
>NZ_LMJM01000052.1:392111-418114 GCF_001429005.1 Ensifer sp. Root954 | reverse complement strand
GGCGGGACAAAAGTCCCGCCCGCTCCTGAAACGACATCAATCTTACGGAGGCAGCCATGGCGGCCATTACCATCGCCGAGGTCTCGAAGATCTATCACGGCAATGTCGAGGCGGTGAAATCCGTCTCGATCGATATCGAGGACGGCGAATTCATCGTGCTGGTCGGCCCGTCCGGCTGCGGCAAGTCCACGCTTCTGCGCATGGTCGCGGGGCTGGAGACGATTTCGAAGGGCACGGTGACGATCGGCTCACGCGTGATCAACGAGGTCGATCCGGCCGAGCGCGACATCGCCATGGTCTTCCAGAACTACGCGCTCTATCCGCACATGACCGTCTACGAAAATCTCGCCTACGGCCTGAAGAACCGCAAGACGCCGAAGGCGGAGATCGACGCTCGCGTGGCCGAAGCCGCCCGCATGCTGGAGATCGAGCCCTATCTTTCCCGCAAACCCCGCGCGCTCTCCGGCGGCCAGCGCCAGCGCGTCGCCATGGGCCGCGCCATCGTGCGCAAGCCGGCGGCCTTCCTCTTCGACGAGCCGCTCTCCAATCTCGACGCCAAGCTGCGCGTCTCCATGCGCGGCGAGATCAAACGCCTGCAGAAGCGCCTCGGCACGACCTCGCTCTACGTCACCCACGACCAGCTCGAGGCGATGACCCTTGCCGACCGTCTCGTGGTGCTGAATGGCGGTCGCATCGAACAGATCGGCCGTCCGCTCGACGTCTATCACCGCCCGGCCTCAACCTTCGTCGCCAGCTTCATCGGCTCGCCGGCGATGAACCTGATCAAGGGTGAGATCGAAGGCGGCAACCTGCAGATCGGTCTCTACAGGATCGCGCTTGGCGACCGTGCGCCGGTCGAAGGCCCGGTCACGGTTGGGCTTCGCGCCGAAGATCTCAAGCTCGCCGGCGTCGGCGAGGACGCCATGCTGTTCCAGGTCGACTATGTCGAGGAACTGGGCGCGCAGCGGCTCGTGCACGGCACCATCGAGAGCCAGGCGCTCACCATCGCGCTGTCTCCGGAGACGCCACTTTCGGGTGATCTTGCAGTGACGATCGCCGTCGACCGTCTGCACTTCTTCTCGACCGAGACCGGCAAGCGGCTGGAGCGCGGCACGTCGTTTGCCAATGAAGCGCCGGTTGCAGCGCCACGCCTGGAGACCGCATCGTGATCTCCAAGACCGTCGAGCAGCTTGCCGTTCCTTCGCTTGAAACCCGCGCCAGCTTTGCCGAGATCGTGCGCACCATTGCCGCCCATGACGCAGCCATGGCCGCACGGCCGGAGATGAACAGCGTGGAGGTCGGCGGCACACCGGCCTCCGATACGCCGCTCGCCTTCCCGTTCACCGTTGCTGCCTGGAACCTGGAGCGCTGCCTGTTTCCGGCCGAAAGCGCCGCCCATCTCGCCGCGACGAACGCGCCGGTCGTCCTTCTTTCAGAAATGGACAACGGCATGGCCCGCACCGGCCAGCGTCACCCGACCGCCGAAGTCGCCGAAACACTCGGCATGCACTATGCGTATGGCATCGAGTTCATCGAGATGGGTCTCGGCTCCGATACGGAGCGTGAGTTCTGTGAGGACGAATTCAACGCCAAGGGGTTCCATGGCAATGCGCTGATGGCTGCGGTGCCGTTCTCCCGGCCCTTCATGTTGCGCCTATGGGGCGAACGCCTCTGGTTCACCGATGGCGAGCAGCCGCGCCTTGGCGAGCGCTGTGCGATCGGCGCCGTCATCGAGACGGAAGCCGGACCCTTCGTCGCCGTCTCCACCCATCTCGAGAGTGCGACGACTGCCGTCTACCGAGCGCGCCAGGTCAAGGAATTGATCGATGCACTCGACGAGACTTTCCCCGGCCTGCCGGTGATGATCGGTGGCGATCTCAATACCGGCAACCATGCCGGCGGCGATTTCGAGGCCGAAGGGCTGTTTGCCATGAGCGCCATCAGAGGCTTTACCCGCCATGGTGGGCCGCTCGACGTGATGACCACGCGGCCGAGCCTGATCACCCGCTGGCCAGAGCGGGCGATGAAGCTCGACTGGTTCCTGTCGCGCGGGCTGAAGATCGGCGAGACCACGATCATTCCTTCGCTTGACGAAACCGGCCGGCCGCTTTCGGATCACGATCTCATCACCTGCGTGATCGAAGGCTTCGAATAGGCTCGCCTCTCCTTGCCTAAGGCCCGCCCGCATTCTACATGTCGAGGGCTTTGCCAGTGCGGCAGAGGGCAGCGGTTTTCCCGTCCTCATTCGCTCCGGCGGTTTGAAATCGATCACGCTAAGCGTGATCCATGAGGGAATGGGTAGATGGCGAAAATCGTCAATGTCGGGGTCCAGATGGACCATGTGTCGGGCATCAACATTGCGGGTGACTCCACCTTCGCCATGAGCCTCGAGGCACAGTCGCGCGGCTATCGCCTCTTCCACTATACGCCGGAAAAGCTGTCGCTGCGCGACGGCAAGGTCTATGCGAGCGTGCAGCCGATGACGCTGCGCGACGTCAAGGGCGACCACTTCACGCTTGGCGAAGCCGAGCGCGTGGATCTTTCGACCATGGACGTCATCCTGCTGCGCCAGGACCCGCCCTTCGACATGGCCTACATTACCTCGACGCACCTTTTGGAACGCCTGCATCCGAAGACGCTGGTCGTCAATGATCCCGCCTGGGTGCGCAATTCGCCGGAGAAGATCTTCGTCACCGAATTCGCCGACCTGATGCCGAAGACGCTGATCACCCGCGACCCCGCTGAGATCGCCAGCTTCCGCCAGGAAATGGGCGACATCATCCTGAAGCCGCTCTACGGCAACGGCGGCGCCGGCGTGTTCCACTCGACCCGCGACGACCGCAACATGTCCTCTCTGCTCGAAATGTTCGGCCAGATGTTCCGCGAGCCCTTCATCGCCCAGGAATACCTGCCGGCGGTGCGCAAGGGCGACAAGCGCATCCTGCTCGTCGACGGCGAGCCGGTCGGCGCCATCAACCGCGTTCCGGCAGACCACGACGCCCGCTCCAACATGCATGCTGGCGGCCGGCCTGAGCCGACCGAACTGACGGCGCGTGAGAAGGAAATCTGCACCCGCATCGCGCCTGCGCTGAAGGAGCGCGGCTTCCTCTTCGTCGGCATCGACGTTATCGGCGACTACATGACCGAGATCAACGTGACGTCGCCGACCGGCATCCGCGAAGTGAAAAAGTTCGGCGGCGCCGATGTCGCGAGCCTGCTCTGGGATGCGATCGAGCGCAAGCGCGCCTGATCAAGATCTCGGCCTAGGAGCCATCTCGGGTCGATGGCGCTTGCCGCGGGCCTACGCCCGCGGCCGTTTGCCGAAACGTCCCGGGTACAGGCCCGCGCCTCCTCAAATGTTCCGTTATTGTTCTTGTTTTTGTGCGCGATCCGTGCAAGGCTTCTGCCTGCAACCCTGGGCGGTTGTGGCGCCCGATAACTGGGCTGCCTGGGCGAGGGGGCAAGCATGGTCGCGCGCGTCAGCACGGTCGCATTTCAGGGTATCGAGGGTCTGCCTGTCGATGTGCAGGTGATGGTCGCGCCGGGCAAGGTCGGCATGCAGATCGTCGGCCTGCCGGACAAGGCCGTCGCCGAAAGCCGCGAGCGGGTGCAGGCCGCCCTTCATGCTTCAGGTCTGGCGTTGCCGGCCAAGCGCGTGACCGTCAATCTTGCGCCCGCTGACCTTCCCAAGGAGGGCAGCCACTTCGACCTGGCGATCGCACTCGGCCTGATGGCAGCTCTCGGCGCCATTCCCGGCGATGCGTTGGCGCCTTATGTGGTGATCGGTGAGCTCAATCTCGATGGCACCATTGCTGCCGTTGCCGGCGCGCTTCCCGCCGCGATCGGTGCCAATGCGCTCGGCAAGGGGCTGATCTGCCCGGCCGAAAGCGGACCCGAGGCGGCCTGGGCCGGGGCCGAGATCGACATTCTGGCGCCCCGCAGCCTGATCGCAATCGCCAACCATTTCCGCGGTACGCAGGTGCTTTCGCGACCCGAGGCCGCGATCCGCTCAGGCGCATCTAACCTGCCCGATCTCGCCGATATCAAGGGTCAGGAAAGCGCCAAGCGGGCGCTCGAAGTGGCGGCCGCCGGCAACCACAATCTGCTGATGGTCGGCCCGCCCGGCTCGGGCAAGTCGATGCTCGCTGCCCGCCTGCCGTCGATCCTGCCGCCGCTCAACCCGGCCGAGCTCCTCGAAGTGTCGATGATCCATTCGATCGCCGGGCAGCTTCCGGGCGGCAAGCTCTCGGACCGGCGGCCGTTCCGCACGCCGCATCATTCCGCGACGATGGCCGCCATGGTTGGTGGCGGCTTGCGTGCCAAGCCCGGCGAGGCGTCGCTTGCGCACAACGGCGTACTGTTTCTCGACGAGTTTCCGGAATTCTCGCCGCAGGTGCTCGACGCGCTGCGCCAGCCGCTTGAAACCGCCGAATGCATCATCGCCCGCGCCAACCACCGCGTCAGCTATCCCGCCGCGATCCAGCTTGTCGCGGCCATGAACCCCTGTCGCTGCGGCATGGCCGGCGAACCCGGCCGCAGCTGCGCCCGTGGACCGCGCTGCATGTCCGACTATCAGGCACGCATCTCCGGTCCGCTGATGGACCGCATCGATATCCGCATCGACGTGCCGGCCGTCAGCGCCGCCGATCTCCTGAAGCCGGCCGCAGCCGAAAGCAGCGAGGTCGTTGCTCGTCGCGTCGCGCGCGCCCGTGCCATGCAGATCGATCGTTTCGCCGCCCTCGGACATCCAGAGCTGACAAGCAATGCCCGCGCGTCAACCTCGATGATCGAGAAGATCGCAGCACCCGATGCGGCCGGCCTGCAGCTTCTCCGGGACGCCGCCGAAAAGATGAAATTTTCCGCCCGCGGCTACCATCGTGTGCTGAAGGTCGCCCGCACGCTTGCCGATCTCGATGGCGCAGTAACCGTCGGTCGCATCCATCTCGCCGAGGCGATTTCCTATCGGATCGCCGGGGAACGCTTGCCCGTCGCCGCATAGCGGCGTGCCTTGAAAAAAAAGGGCGCCACGGGCGCCCTTTCCGATTGGAACTGAAGTCGGCCTGATCAGCCGCCCAGGCCATCGAACAGCACCGTCGAGAGGTAGCGTTCGGCAAAGGACGGGATGATGACGACGATGGTCTTGCCGGCATTTTCCTCGCGCTGGCCGACCTCGATTGCCGCTGTCAGGGCTGCACCGGCGGAGATGCCGACCGGCACGCCTTCGAGCTTGGCGACAAGGCGGGCGGCCTCGATCGCTTCCGCGCTGTTGACCGTGACGATCTCGTCATAGACCGTGGTGTCGAGGATCGCCGGCGCAAAGCCTGCGCCGATGCCCTGGATCTTGTGCGGCCCGGGATTGCCACCGGACAGAACCGGAGATTCCTCCGGCTCGACGGCGATTACCTTGATCGAAGGCTTGCGCGCCTTCAGCACCTGGCCGGCGCCGGTAATCGTGCCGCCGGTGCCGATGCCGGAGACGAAAATGTCGACAGCGCCGTCCGTGTCGTTCCAGATTTCTTCGGCCGTCGTCTTGCGGTGAATTTCCGGGTTGGCCGGGTTTTCGAACTGCTGTGGGATGATGGCGTCCGGCAGTGTCTCGACCAGTTCCTGCGCCTTGGCGATCGCGCCCTTCATGCCCTTGGCGCCCTCGGTCAGCACCAGCTCGGCGCCGAGCAGCGCCAGCATCTTGCGCCGCTCGACCGACATGGTCTCTGGCATCGTCAGGATCAGCTTGTAGCCCTTGGCGGCCGCGACGAAGGCGAGCGCGATGCCGGTATTGCCGGAGGTCGGCTCCACCAGCGTCGTGCGGCCGGGCGTAATCTTGCCCTGCGCTTCCAGGCTCTCGATCATCGCCACACCGATACGGTCCTTGACCGAGGCGATCGGGTTGAAGAATTCGAGCTTGGCGAGCAGGTTCGCCTTGACGCCCTTTTCCTTGGCAAGCTTGTCCAGCCGCACGATGGGCGTGTCGCCGATCGTTTCCGTGATCGAGGAGTAGACGCGGCCGCGGCCGGGCTTGCGTGTGTCGGACATGGGTTTCTCCCTTGGGCGTAAATTGTCGAGCTATGAGAATAGGAACAATGATCGCGCAATTCCAGAACGACAAACACCGCGCAGCGATCCGCCGAAGGAAAAACCACTGGCGAAGTCGTTGTTCGGGAAAAGTTTTTTCAGCTGGCGCGAACGGCGATATAGGCCGCCGTGCCGGCAAGCACGCTGGCCGCAACCCGGTTCAGCGCTTTCAGGGCCTTCGGTTGCTTGAGCAGCAGACGCGCACGCGAGGCGAGCAGCATATAGGGTACGAGAACGCTCAAGAGCACCAGAAAGGTGGCGGTCAGGAGCAGGCCGTAGTCGCCGGGTCCGATCGCCCGAATGTCGATTAGCGTCGGCACGAGCGCCACGTAAAACAGCATCGTCTTCGGATTGCCGAGCGTGATCAGCAGGCCGGACAGAAAGGACATGGCCGAACTCGTCGACGGCTTCGCCTTGATGTCCTCCGGCAGCAGCCCTGCGCTCCACAGCTTCCATGCGATGTAGCCGAGGTAGAGGACGCCGGCAAACTTCACCACCAGGAAGGCTGTGGTGAAGGTCTGGGCAATCAGCGCCAGCCCCAGGATGACCGCGGTTAGATAGATCATGTCGCCGAGCGCGATGCCGAGGCCCATGAAGAAGGTCTCGCGGAAACCCGAGCCGAGCGCGCGCGCAACCAGCGCCGTCACGCCGGGGCCTGGAATGGCCGCAGCGATGAAGAGCGCGCCGCTATAGGCGATGAGGGCCGCGAGCGTCATGGAATGTCCTTCCGAAGATGATGCCGATTTCTACCTCAAGCGACTGAAAAAGGAAATCACCGAACTGCGACCGGCGGGCGTCCGCTGAAGAAATTGACCGGGTGACAAGTCTGGCGTTGTCCGCTGGTGCGAAATGCGTAGAGCTTGGCGAAAACGAGCGAAAGGCGCCTCTCCATGCCCGAGTTGAAGGATATGATCGGCTTTGCCCTCCTGGCCCTTGGCATGGTGCTGACGCCAGGCCCGAACATGATCTACCTGATCTCGCGCTCGATCAGCCAGGGGCCGGGCGCCGGCTTGATTTCGCTCGGCGGCGTGGCGCTCGGCTTCGTCGTCTATATGGTCTCGGCGGCATTCGGTATCACAGCGCTGCTTCTGGCCGTGCCCCTCGCCTATGATGCGCTTCGCATCGCCGGTGCAGCCTACCTTCTCTATCTCGCCTGGCAGGCGGTCAGGCCCGGTGGACGCTCGCCCTTTCAGGTCAAGAACCTGCCGAAGGATGGGCCGAAGAAGCTGTTCGTCATGGGCTTCCTGACCAGCCTGCTCAATCCCAAGGTAGCGGTGCTCTATCTCTCGTTGCTGCCGCAGTTCATCCGGCCGGAGCTCGGCAACGTGCTCGGCCAGTCGCTGGTCTTCGGCTCGATCCAGATCGCGACCAGCGTCACCGTCAACGCCATGATCGCGCTCGCCGCCAGCGGCATCGCCGCTTTTCTTGCCGGGCGGCCGTTGTTCATGGTGGTGCAGCGCTGGGCGATGGGGACGGCGCTCTTCGGCTTCGCGCTGAGCATGGCTTCGGAAGCGCGGCGCTAACGCGCGCTTGCCGATGCCGCCCTCAACTCCGGAGCTGGCTTACTCGAAAACCGGCCGCATGAAGCTGCGCTCGTAGCTGAGGATGCAGCGCGTCTTCTCGGCATAGGCGAAGGCGTCCTGGCATTCCGGATCCGCGGCCATTTCCCGGCGGTAGTTTTCATAGTCGGCAAGGGTCGGAAAGCTGAAGAGCGCCAGGGCGATGTTGTTCGCCCCTTCATGCGGCAGGAAGTAGCCGTGATGCGTGCCGCCCTGCCGATTGACGAGCGGGATCCAGAGCTTGGCGTAATGTTCGAACTCGGCCGCCTTGTAGGGGTCGATAGTATATTTCAGGTAGCAGGTGATCATGCAGTTCTCCCTTCGCGTTCCCGCTTCTTGATAGAAGAGGGAAGGCGAAGTTTCCAGCCGAGAGTCATGCCGGCGGCGGCAACGAGGATCGCGACGGAGCCGGCGATCTGGATCGGCTGCAACTGGTGCCCGAAGGCGAGGCGGTCCACCACAATGGCGGCAATCGGATAGATGAAGGAAAGCGCCCCGGTCATGTGCGTCGGCAGCCGCTGGATCGCGCCGTAGAGCATCACATACATCAGCCCGGTGTGGATGACGCCGAGGGTCAGGACGATCGACCATTGCGTTGCACCTGACGGGGCGGGTGCGGCAAGCGCCATCGGTGCCAGCATCACGGTGCCGGTGATCACCTGGATCAGCGCAATCAGATGCGGCGGCGTGCCCTTGAGCAGCTTGGTCGCAATCGCCGCGATCGCGTAGAAGAAGGCAGCGCCGATCGAAAGGGCCACGCCGATCAGATAATCTTCAGGCGCGAAGCCTTGGCCAGGCTTGGCCGAAATGATCGCGAGCATGCCGGCAAACGACACCAGGAGCCAGAAGATCTTGGTGACGGTGATCTTTTCGCCGAGGAACACGGCGCCGAGGCCCAAGAGCATGAAGGGCTGGGTGTTGTAGACCATCGTCGCGATCGAGATCGATGCGTGGGAATAGGCGGCGAAAAGCAGCAGCCAGTTGACCACGATCGCGATGCCGCCGATGACCGAAAGCAGCAGCATCCGTCGGCTGAAGTGGCGACGGTCGAGAAGTCCGAGCGCCCAGGCAATGGCAACGAGCGTTATGGCCCCGAAGACGCAGCGCCAGAACACCACGCTCGTCACCGGCTGCCCCGACATCAGCACGAACCAGCCGATGGTGCCGGATATCAGCATCGCTGCCGTCATCTCGATGCTGCCGCGTTTGAGCTCGGTATTCATGATTTCTGCTCCTATTGGTGATCGCAGAATAGCCGGTGCTCATGGCCTTTCCCATAGATTAACGAAGGCAATTGTGCTAGGTTGCCTAATTATCGAAGTTCTGTTTGTTGTTGTGACTTATGGTGTCGTGATGCTGGACGAGATTGACCGACGAATCCTCGACATACTGGCCGCCAATGCCCGGGTGTCGCTGAAGGAGCTCGCGCAGGAGGCTGGGCTCTCCTCGCCGAGCGCTGCGGATAGGCTCCGCAAGCTGGAAGAGCGCGGTGTCCTCGACGGTTTCACCATCGCCCTCAACCCCGCCAAAGTCGGCTACCCGCTGCAGGCGGTCATCCGCGTGCGGCCGATGCCGGGCATGCTGCACATCGTCGAGAGGCTGATCCAGGAAACGCCGGAATTCGTCGAATGCGACAAGGTTACAGGCGACGACTGCTTCATCGCCAAGCTCTACGTGCGTGACATGGCGCAGCTCGACACGATCCTCGACCGGATCGCCGAGAAGGCGCAGACCAACACCTCGATTGTCAAGTCGACACCGGTCAAGCGCCGCCTGCCGCCTTTGATTTAAAGCAATCCCAGGAAGAGTGCGAAGCGGTTTTCCGTCCGGAATTGCGCATGCGAGAGCAATCCCAGGAAAAGTGCATAGCGGTTTTCCGTCCGAGATTGCGTAAGTGGGAGCAATTCCAGGAACAGTGGGATGCGGTTTTCCGTTCGGGATTACGGCCTAAAAGCCAATTCCGGGAAAAGTGCGAAGCGGTAGCCGTCGCTCGATCAGACGCCGGTCGAGCCGAAGCCGCCGGCGCCGCGTGCCGTCTCGCTTGCGCCGTCGGCCTCGCGAACCGTGACCTGCGTGACCGGTGCGATCACCATCTGGGCGATGCGCATGCCGCGCTCGATGATGAACTCCTCGTCGCCGAGATTGACGAGCAGCACCTTCACTTCACCGCGATAGTCGCTGTCGATCGTACCGGGCGTGTTGAGGCAGGTGATGCCGTGCTTGAAGGCGAGGCCGGAGCGCGGGCGGATCTGCGCCTCGTAGCCGGCGGGCACTTCGAAAATGAAGCCGGTCGGAACGAGGGCGCGCTTGCCGGGGGTGAGCATCAGCGGGCGATCGGCGGGGACGCCCGCGCGCAAATCCATGCCGGCGGCGCCTGCGGTCTCGTAGGCCGGAAGCTCCAGGCCTTCGCCGTGCGGCAGACGAACGAGGTTGAGGGTCGGGCGGGATAGGGAAGTGTGCGTGCTCATGCCCGCATAAGCCGGGCCACGGGCGTCTCGGTCAATTGCATAATCGGGGCCGAGCCTGTAAAGGACGCGGCAACTCACAGGATTTTACGACATGGCTGAAACTCTCGCCGAGGCGGTCTCCCGCCGCCGCACATTTGCGATTATCGCCCACCCGGACGCCGGTAAGACCACGCTCACGGAAAAGTTGCTGCTGTTCGGCGGTGCCATCCAGCTCGCCGGTGAGGTCAAGGCCAAGAAGGACCGCATCCAGACCCGTTCGGACTGGATGAAGATCGAGCGCGAGCGCGGCATCTCGGTCGTCACCTCGGTGATGACCTTCGAGTATGGCGGCAACGTCTTCAACATTCTTGATACGCCCGGTCACGAAGACTTCGCCGATGACACCTATCGCACGCTGACGGCGGTGGATGCGGCCGTCATGGTCATCGACGCCGCCAAGGGTATCGAACCGCGCACGCTAAAGCTCTTCGAAGTCTGCCGCATGCGCGACATCCCGATCATCACCTTCGTCAACAAGATGGACCGCGAGAGCCGCGATCCCTTCGAGATCCTGGATGAGGTCGAGGAGAAGCTGGCGCTCGACTGCGCGCCGGTGACCTGGCCGATCGGCCGCTCGAAGACTTTCTGCGGGTCCTACAACCTCGCCGACAACACCGTGCGCGGTTCGGACACGCAGGAAATCCCGACCAAGGTCAACGGCCCGGAAATGGCCTCCCATCGCCTGCCGGAAAACGAGCGCGACGCCTTTACCGAAGAGCTGATGCTGGCGATCGAGGCCTGCAAGCCCTTCGACAAGAAGGCCTTCCTCGAAGGCCACCTGACCCCGGTCTTTTTCGGCTCGGCGCTGCGCAACTTCGGTGTGCGCGATCTCATCAATGCGCTTGGCGACATCGCCCCGCCGCCGCGCGACCAGGTCGCGGATATCCGCACGGTGCATGCGACCGACGACAAGATGACGGCCTTCGTCTTCAAGATCCAGGCCAACATGGACCCGAACCATCGCGACCGCATCGCCTTTGCCCGCGTCTGCTCCGGCAAGCTCGAGCGCGGCATGAAGGCGCGCCTGTCGCGCACCGGCAAGCAGCTTGGCCTCAGCGCCCCGCAGTTCTTCTTCGCCTCGCAGCGCCAACTCGCCGACACGGCTTACGCCGGCGACGTCGTCGGCATCCCGAACCACGGCACGCTCCGTATCGGCGACACGCTGACGGAGGGTGAGCCGCTGGTGTTCCAGGGCGTGCCGAACTTCTCGCCGGAAATCCTGCGCCGCGTGCGGCTCGAGGATGCGATGAAGGCGAAGAAGCTGAAAGAGGCGTTGCAGCAGATGGCGGAAGAAGGCGTCGTGCAGCTCTTCTCGCCGGAAGACGGTTCGCCGGCGATCGTCGGCGTCGTCGGTGCGCTGCAGCTCGACGTGCTGAAGGAGCGCCTCAGTGCCGAATACGGCCTGCCGGTTTCCTTCGAAATGTCGCGCTTCTCTGTCTGCCGCTGGATTTCGTCCGACCAGCCGGCCGAACTCGACAAGTTTGTCACGGCCCGTCGTGGCGACATCGCCCGCGATCTCGATGGCGACCCGGTGTTCCTGGCGCAGGACAGCTTCTCGCTGCGCTACGAAGCCGAGCGCTATCCGGCGATCAAGATGGTCGCGATCAAGGAATATCACGTCGCCAAGGCGGCCTGATTGTCCTGTGTCCGGCCGGTGCCCAGGCATCGGCCGGTCTCGCGGCGCTCAAGCGCCGTTGTCCGAACGAAATCCCTAAACCGAAAAATCGAAACGCGGCGACGAACGTTCGAGCATGGCGATGCTCGGGCGGGCACCCCAGGTCTGTTCGATTGCCTGCGAAAGTGCTGTGAGCAGGCGTTCGGTGTCCTCGCATGCCGTCTTGTGCAGCGCTTCCGCCACGATCAGCGCATGCGTCGTCTGCGGCCGGATGGCCGAAAGACCGCTCTGCCGGTTGGTCCAGCGCCGGGCATGCGCCCGCCCCTCGGCATCGGCGAAGATCACTTCGCCTGGTTCGGGGCTCTCCGTTTCTCCTGAGAACGTCAGATAGCGTTCGCTGCCGGCCGCCCGGCGGACGTGCAGAAAACCGCTGACGCGGGAGAGGTCGAAGACGGCGATCGGAATGGCGAAGGCGAGCGAAGCGGCGTTGCAAAGATCGATCAGCGGATGGATCGAGGGCAGGTCGCCTTCCTTGCGGAAGCGGCGGAGCAAGGCTTCGGCTGCCGAGCGGTATTGTGTCGGCTTCAATCCCATCTTGGCAAAGGTCCGGCGCCACGCCTGGATCTCGGGCAAGTCGCTTTCCGAACCCGCGCCGAGACGACCATTTGCACTCGCCTGGAACTGGCGAACATGGTCCGCGACCGAGACGCCGCCATTTATGCCATCGATGAAAAGCGCGCCGGCGCTCAGCTCCGGGAAATCGCGCCAGATGTCGTCTGCGTGCTGGAAGTGCATGGAAATCCTCGAATTGGATGCGTTCATTCTGGTTCAAACCTCCGCGACCGGAAAGGCGCGTGCCGTCCTTCGGCCGGCGAGGATCTGGGGTAGGGTCAGGCCGAGGACGGCGGCGAGCACGCAGCCGATCCCAAGCAATTGAGGGGCGCCGACCGGCTCGTCGAGCAGGAGAAAGGCGAAGGCGACGGCTGAAACGGGCGCCAGCGCCGTGAAGACGGAGGCCTCGGTGCCGCTTACTTTGGCCGATCCCGCATACCAGAGCAGGAAGCCGGCAACGGTCGGGATGAGGGCGTAGTAGAGAACCGCAACGATTGCGCCCCTGTCGATCTCGGCCGTCGCATGCGTCTCGAAGAGCGCAGGGATGATGGCGACCGCGAAGCCGAGGCCGGCCATCAGCGTCGAAAGAGCCAGCGACGAGATCTCCGTCTTCACGCGCTTGTTGAGAAGGATGAACAGGCCTTCGCATATGACGGCGCCAAAGATGAGGGCGATGCCGAGCGGCGAATGGGTGCCGCCTTCGGCGGGCTTGAAGACGATGGTCAGCACGCCGGCTGCGGCAAGTGCGATCGCCGCAAGCACTTTGCGGTCCGGGCGCTCGCCGAGAAGAAGGATGGCGATGGCGGCGGAAACCACCGGCAGCGTACCGATCACCACGCCGGCATCGGTTGCCGAGGTCAGGCTGAGGCCGGCGATCAAAAGCGTCGTATAGCCGACGCTGCCAGCGCCGGCTTGGGCGATGAGGAGAAGCCAGTCGCGGCCTTTAAGTTTCGGCCATGACGTCCTTGTGAGCCACATCAACAGCAGGAAGAGCGGGAAGGCGACGGCGAAGCGCAGCGCGGTGGCCGTGAACGGTGGCAAGCCCGTTGCGATGATCTTGCTGGCGATCACCGTACTACCGACGAGGATCATTGCCAGCGACAGATAGAGATAGCCTTGAAATTTTCCCGACATGTCCGTTCTCCGTTGCTGCGCCGCGCTTGTCGCTGCGCAGCCGGTGCAGCAATGCTCCGGGGGAGGGCTCGGGTCTTGAACGGAATTGCGGGCGTTACTTTTTGGCCTCGGCATAGATGCCCGGCGAGAGGCCATATTTGCTGACGAAGACGCGGGTCATGTGGCTCTGGTCGGCGAAGCCGGCCGCGAACGCGGCCTCCGCCAGCGGCACGCCACCGCCGATCAGGCGGCGGGCGAGATCGATGCGGCGCTGGACGATATAGGCATGCGGCGTCAGGCCGACGGCGCTTGCGAAATTGCGCACCAGTTGAAAGCGGCTGAGCCCGGCTTCGGCGGCGAGATCGGCGAGCGTGATCGCGGCCGTCGGATCGTCGTCGATCATCGTCTTGGCCGCCGTGACTGTTGCCGGCCGTTCACGCTGGTGTCGCCTGCCGGTGGCAAGAACGCCTGCAAGCAGCAGCAGGAGCTGCTCCTCGTGCCGGATGGCGTCGCCCATGGCCGTCGGATCAGTGATGGCCGCAAACAGTGCCCGAAAGTGATCTGCGACCTCCCGGTCGTGGAAGGCGGGGGCAGTGAACTCGCCGGAATGCGCGCGGCCCTGGCTGATATCCTCGGCGGCAGTCGCGATGACCGAGGGATCGAAGTAGAGCATGCGCCAGGCGCGGCCGGCATCACCGATCGGCGTTCCGTCATGCACCTCGCCGGGGTTGACGGTGATCATGTCGCCGGCGCCGGCTTCGACCATGCCGCGGCCGCTGAGCGACTTCTGCGCGCCCTGATAGATGAGACCGATGCCGAACTGATCGTGCGTGTGGCGGGCGAAGGACTGGCGCGTTTCGGCCTCGACAGCGTCTATGCCCGCGGCGGCACTGCGCAGCATACTGATCTTGCCCTTCGCCATCCCGCGCGCCTGCTCCGTTCTCCAGCTTTGTCTTGTACACCGCGGCGCCGCATCCGGCCATCGCAATGACGCCTCATGACGCCTCCTGCTCCGGCTGACATCGGTGGGTCGCAGAAACTTTCATCTTTCCGGCGTTGCAATCACCGGCCGCATCCTTACGTTGCGGTGCCAGGCGGCTGAGACAATAGGAGATGGTCGAAATGCTGGATCTTCGTGTTCACTTTCTCGAAGCGGACGGGTCTCTGGCGCCGTGGCACGAACGAATACGGGAGGCCGTGCGGGAAACCGCCGAGCGTGTCGGCGCGGCGGTTTCTGCCTCGGACAGCGCCGCCCCCATCGATGTCCTCGTCGAGTATCGTGCGGGCGAGACGATCCCTGAACTCGGTGTTGCGGGCGCCTGCTACCGCAGGGCGCTGGTCTTCTTCACGGTCGATCCCGGCAACGAGAATTTCGAGGCGAGCCTTAGTGCGGGAGAAGTGCGCAAATTGCTGACGCACGAACTGCATCATTCCTTTCGCCACGCGACCTGCGGCTATGGTTCCAAGCTCGGCGAAGCGCTGGTCAGCGAGGGGCTGGCCGATGCTTTCGATGCCGAGATCAACGGCGGCGACGGCCATGTGTGGAATCATGCGCTCAACGCCGCGGATTGGGAAAGCTTGTTGGAGCGCGCCGAACGAGAGCTTTGGACCGAGACCTATGATCACGCAGGCTGGTTCTTTGGCACCGATCGATCTCTGCCGCGCTGGGCCGGCTACACGATCGGCTATCATCTGGTGAAGACTTATCTTGCTGTCAATCCGCAGGCGCGCCCATCGCAGATGACGGCGACGCCGGCATCGGTCGTGATCGGCGAAGCATGGGCGCCGTTCAAGGATCGTCTGCTCGTCGCCGCATGATGGTTCAGGCCGAGATGGCTAAGCGTGAGACGCCTCGTCGCGATCGCGGCCCGGCAGCTTCCTGACGTCGCCGATCCAGGGCAACGCCGAGGAACACCAGATCTGTGACCGCGGTCTGAGCTGCCGGCGCTGGTTGATCGTTCCCACCCGGATGCCAACCTCCAGCGCGTCCTCGTCGGTGCCGGTCGTGTAGATCGGCGAGCCGCAGTTCGGGCAGAAGAACTGCAGCCGCTGCCGCCCGTTTGCGCCGATCTTCACATAGAGCTTCGGTTCGCCGCCGGTCAGCCGAAAGTTCTCCCGTTCCGTGCCCGCGGTGACGCGGTAGGCCGATCCCGTCAGTTGCTGGCAATCGGTGCAATGGCAGATCCCGACATCGGCCGGGTCGATCTCCGCCTCGTAGGTGACGAAGCCGCAGTGGCATTGCCCGTCGATATGCATGGAGCCCTCCCTGAAAGCGGGAAAGCTAGGGCGGTCCGGGCGAAAGGCTATGCCGCTCTCATCCGCCCGAAGCCTCATTGGGCGATCGGGCTCAAGGATCACAGCGTCTCGCCCCGCCGTTCGGCATGGACGGAGAGCGGTGGAGCGCCACCGTTTGGTTCGCCGCCGCTTACACGCCGGTAAACAGCCACTCGTGTTCGCGGGCGTTGTGGAACTTCCAGATGCGCTTCGGTCCGGCCATGACGTTGAGATAATAGACGTCGTAGCCGTGCACGGCAGCGACCGGATGATAGCCCCTCGGCACCAGCGTCACGTCGCCGTCCTCGACTGCCATGGTCTCGTCGAGCGAGCGATCGTCGGTATAGACGCGTTGCATCGCAAAGCCCTGGGGCGGGTTCAGCCGGTGGTAATAGGTCTCTTCCAGATAGCTCTCGGCCGGCAGGTCGTCCTGGTCGTGCTTGTGCGGGGGGTAGGAGGAAGTATGGCCACCGGGAGTGATCACCTCGACGACGAGCAGCGACTGCGCCGAGCCGTCATCTTCCGGCATGATGTTGGTGACGTAGCGGGTGTTGGTACCCTTGCCGCGGGTCATCTGCGGATGGGTGCCCGGTGCGATCACCTTCGCCTTGAAGCCGTCGCCGCCCGGGGCCGAGCAGATGGCAAGGTCGAGGTCGGAGGTGGCCGTTGCTTGCCAGCGGCTGCCCTTCGGCACGTAGACGGCATAGGGCTGGCCCTCGAAGGGGGTCATGCGCTCGCCGAGCTCGCCGAGGCTTTCGCCGTCGACGGCGACCTTCGCCTTGCCGGACACGAGCACCAGGCAGATTTCCTTGTCGCTGGTCTCGCCCTCGGTCGTCTCGCCCGCTTTCAGCCGTTCCAGCGCGAAGCCGACATAGGTCCAGCCGGCACTCTCCGGCGTCACGTTTTGCATGAGGCCCGATTTGGCCTTCGGTTTGACGAGCAGCTTGGACATGTCGATCTCCCTGATACTTTTTCTGGAGCCGCGCCGAATGTTTGACCTGCCCCTCACCCTAGCCCTCTCCCCGCTTACGGGGAGAGGGGATTTTCGGAGTTTGCGTCGCGCTCCCCACCTCTACGTCGCGAGGGACCAGAGGGCGCGGCCTATCCCTTCACCCCGCCGGCGGGGAGAAGGTGGCGGCAGCCGGATGAGGGCCTCCCTCACCGCGCGGATGAGGGGCACGCCCCGTGAAGTCCGGCGACCGAAAGTGACGGCTTACTTGTCGAGCCCGGCTTCCTTGGCGAAGGCCTTCAGCGATTTCAACCCAAGTGACTGGTATTCGAAAGGGTTGCGCACGGTCGAATCCTGTTCCGCCTCGATCACCAGCCAGCCGGAATAATCGTGCTCGGCGGCGATCTTCAGTACGGGCAGGAAGTCGACGCCGCCTTCGCTGTCGCCGGGAACCGTGAAGACGCCACGGCGCACGCCTTCGAGGAAGGAGAGGCCTTCGCCCTCGACGACCTTGCGGACAGCGGGACGCACGTTCTTGCAATGGATGTGGCGCACGCGGTGCATGTATTTCTTCGCGACCTCGGCCGGATCGGAACCGCCGAACCAGGCGTGGCCGGTGTCGAGCAGCAACTTGGTCGCCGGGCCGGTGTTCTGCATCAGGAGATCGATTTCCTCACCGGTCTGGACGATCGTGCCCATGTGGTGATGGTAGACGAGGTCGATGCCCTGGTCGGCGCAATATTGCGCGATCGCTTCGAGGTCGGCGCCGAACTTCTTCCACTGGTCGGCCGGCAGCACCGGCTTGTCGTTGGCGACCGACTTTCCGTCGTCGCCATGGATGGCGTTCGAGGTTTCGCAGACGATTGCCACCTTGCAGCCATTGTGCTTCAGGAGATCGAGATGCGGCTGGATCGCCTTCTTCTCGGCCTCGACGTCATGGGTGAGCAGGTTGGTCGAGTGCCAGCCGGAGACGAAGACGAGATCGTAGGAGCCGAGCTTCTGCTTCAGTGCTTCCGGATCGGACGGCATCTTGTGGCCCTTCTCGATGCCGTCGAAGCCGATCTTCTGGCAATCGGACAGGCAGTCCTCGAGCGTCAAATGCGCGCCGATCGAATGATCGTCGTCGTTGCTCCAGGCGATCGGGTTAGTTCCGTAGCGGATCATGTCTTTCACTTTCTGATGCCATCCGCGGAAGGCGGATATTTTGTGAGCATAAACGGGAAAAGCGCCCGCGCGAAAACGCGGGCGCCGAAAGGGCAATCTTAGCCGAAGCGCTGTGCGGCGAGCGCCTTCTCATAACCCTCGCGCGCCGCGTTGACCTGGGCGCGGCCCGAGACCTCGGGCACTGCGACATCCCACCAGTGGCCGCCGGCCTCGGTCGTGATCAGCGGATCGGTGTCGATGACGATCACGGTCGTGCGCGTCTCGCTCGCGGTCTCCTTGAGCGCTGCTTCGAGCTCGGAGATCGAGCCGACCTTGCGGGTGACTGCGCCCATCGCGCCGGCATGCGCCGCGAAGTCGATCTGCGGCAGTTCGACGTGATGGGTGTCCTTCAAGAGATTGTTGAAGTTGGCGCCACCGGTGCCCATCTGCAGTCGGTTGATGCAGCCGTAGCCGGCATTGTCAAGCAGCACGATCGTGAACTTGGCGCCAAGCATGATCGAAGAGGCGATCTCCGAATTCAGCATCATGTAGCTGCCGTCACCGACCATGACGATCACGTCGCTCTCGGGCTTGGCGAGCTTGACGCCGAGACCGCCGGCAACTTCGTAACCCATGGTCGAGAAGCCGTATTCCATATGGTAGCCGCCGGGCTCTTCCGCCTGCCAGAGCTTGTGCAACTCACCGGGTAGACCGCCGGCGGCGCAGACGAGCGTCGTGTTCTTGCCGCCGCGGGCGCGCTGCACGGCGCCGATCACCTGGGCGTCGGAGGGAAGGGCCGCATTGGTCGTGGCCGTCGCCTTGTCGGCCGCCGCCAGCCATTCCGCCTTGCCGGCCTTGGCCTTCGCGGTCCAGCTCGGATCGGCCTTGTGGCCGCCAAGACCGCCGGAGATGCGGTTGAGACCGGCGCGGGCGTCTGCGATCAGCGGCAGGCCGTTGTGCTTGCCGGCGTCGAAAGGCTGAACGTTGAGGCCGATGATCTTCAGGTCGTCGTTCTTGAAGAGCGCCCAGGAACCGGTCGTGAAGTCTTGCAGGCGCGAGCCGACGGCGAGAACCACGTCGGCGTTCTCGGCAAGCGCGTTGGAGGCGGTGGTGCCGGTCACACCGACCGAACCCATGTTGAGCGAATGCGAATGCGCCAGCGCCGACTTGCCGGCCTGCGTTTCGACCACGGGGATGCCGTGGCGTTCGGCGAAGTCGCCGAGTTCCTTGCCCGCTTCCGAATAGAGCACGCCGCCGCCAGCGACGATGATCGGCTTCTTTGCTTCCTTCAGCGCCGCGATCGCCGTCGCCAGTTCGTCGAGATCCGGCTCGACGCGGCGCGGCACCCAGACCTTCTCGTCGAAGAAGTTTTCGGGGTAGTCGTAGGCTTCCGCCTGCACGTCCTGGCAGAGCGACAGCGTTACCGGGCCGCAATCGGCCGGATCCGTCAGCACCTGCATGGCGCGGCGCAGCGCCGGGATGATCTGTTCGGGCCGGCTGATGCGGTCGAAGTAGCGCGAGACCGGGCGGAAGCAGTCGTTCGCCGAGATCGTGCCGTCGCCGAAGCTTTCCACCTGCTGCAGCACCGGATCGGGGCGGCGGTTGGCGAACACATCGCCGGGCAGGAAGAGGACCGGCAGGCGGTTGACATGGGCGAGTGCTGCCGAGGTCACCATGTTGAGCGCGCCGGGGCCGATCGAGGTGGTGCAGGCCATGAAGCGGCGGCGGAAGCTCGCCTTGGCAAAGGCGATTGCCGCATTCGCCATGCCCTGTTCGTTCTGGGCGCGGTAGGTCGGCAGCGTGTCCTTGATCGCGTGCAGCGCTTCGCCGACGCCGGCGACGTTGCCATGGCCGAAGATGGCGAAGACGCCGCCGAAGATCGGCACCTTCTTGCCGTCGATGACGGTCATCTGGCGGGTCAGGAACCGCGCCACGGCCTGGGCCATGGTCAGGCGCACGGTTTTCTGGCTCATAATCTGTTTCCTCCTCGTGGTGGAATCGTCCCGTTCCACCCTGTCCGGCATTATCGACTGATATCTGTCGATCCTATGCCGCCTTTGTTTCACCCAGTTGCAGCCAGAGATCGACCAGGGCCTTGAACTTTCCGGCCATGTCGGCGATCGCCTGGTCGTCGCTCATCGTGCCGCCGAGCCAGGCCCGGCCGGCATCGGCGAAAATCGTTCGGCCGACGGCAAAGCCCCGGACCGTCTTCGAAGTGCGGGCGGCTGCAAAGCCGTCCTTGAGCTGCTCATAGGGCGCTTCGAGGCCCAAGAGCACCACGCCGCGGCAGAGCGGGTCGCGTGCCTCGATGACGGTATCGATCGCTGCCCAGGCGCCGCGGCTCGCCTGCGGCTCGAGCTTCCACCAGTCCGGCTTGAGCCCGGCATCGTAGAGTTCGGTCAGTGCCCGCGGAATGGTCTGGTCGTCGAGCTTGCCGTGCTTGCCGGCAATGATCTCGATCAGGATCTCACGGCCAACCTTGCGCGCCGCTTCGAAGGCGGAGCGGAGCTTTGCCACCTGCTGGGCTTTCAACTCCGCCGGATCGTCCGGGTGGTAGAAGGAGAGCACCTTGATGCAGTGGTCGACCGGCCAGTCGATCAGGCGACTGCCGAGATCCTGGCTGAATTCGAATTGCAGCGGCCGCGAGCCCGGAAGCTCGATCGGCTTGCCGATCCAGAAGTCGCGATGGGCGCCGGCGGCGTAAAGCGCGTCGCGGCCGTACTTGTCGTCGATCAGCATGCCGAAGCCGGAGCGGCCGGCCGCGACCTGTGCGGCGGCCTTTACCGCCAGCACCTTGAAGGCGGGAATGCGGTCAAGCAGAGCCTGGTCGCCGGCGGCCATGTCTTCGAGCTGGCTGCGATGATCGATCGCCAGCGCCATCAGAAGCGGGATATCGCGGCGACGTGTGGTTGCCCAGTGAACGTGGTTGATCGCCTCGTCCTTGCGCAGGGCCCGTTCTTTGCTGCCCTTTTCCAGGAAGAACTGCAGTTCCGTCCAGGTCGGGATTTCAGGCGCACAGAGCAGGCGCGAGACAGCGAAGGCGCCGCAGGCATTGGCCCAGGTGGCCGACGTCGCGTGCGGCTCGTTTTTGAGCCAGCCGCGCAGGAAGCCGGACATGAAGGCGTCGCCGGCGCCGAGCACGTTATAGACCTCGATCGGAAAGCCCTTGCCGACGATGCCGTCTTCGAGGTCGTCGGTGATCGGACCGTCATAGACGATGCAGCCCATCGGTCCGCGCTTGAGCACAATCGTCGCCTTCGAGAGCGAGCGGATCGTCTTCAGCGCCTGGAGCAGGTCACTTTCGCCCGAGGCGATCAGCACTTCCTCTTCCGTGCCGACGATCAGGTCGCAATCGGCAAGAACCGTTTTCAGATGCGCCGAAACGCGATCCGACGCGATATAACGGCTTTCGCCGGCGTCAAGGCCGGCAAGGCCCCAGAGGTTCGGACGGTAGTCGATGTCGAAGACGACCTTCGCGCCGTTTTCCTTGGCAATGCGGATCGCCTTGCGCTGGGCGGCGTCGGTGTTCGGCTTGGAGAAATGCGTGCCCGAGACGAGCACTGCGCGGGCGGAACGGATGAACTCCTCGGAAACGTCATCTTCGCAAAGCGCGTTGTCGGCGCAGTTGTCGCGATAGAAGAGCAGCGGGAAGGTCTTGTCGTTTTCGACCGCGAGGATCGCGAGCGCCGTCAGCCGCTCCGGATCCGTGACGATGCCGCGCGTTTCGACGCCTTCGCGGATGAGCTGCTCGCGGATGAAGCGGCCCATCTGTTCGTCGCCGACGCGGGTGAGAAGCGCTGACTTCAGGCCCAGGCGGGCGGTGCCGACAGAGATGTTGCAGGGGCAGCCGCCCACTGACTTCGCAAAGCTCGAAACATCTTCAAGCCGCGTGCCGATCTGCTGGCCATAGAGATCGACCGAGGCCCGGCCGATGGTGATCAGGTCGAGCGGCTTTGCTCCCTGTGCCGAAACGTTCTGGCTCACTGCTTCCTCCCCGCGGACACCTTGGCGGGCCCGACCATTTCCGTACTGTGGGTGATGGCCGTATGAAACATAAATTCCGACGTTTCGTCAATATGGAATTTTCATTCTATATGTTCCGTTTTGCCTAGCCGCCCTCGGCGAGGCGCTGGCGCTTCTCGGCGATGGCGACCGTCAGCGCCATGGCAAACGCCATGCTGGCGGAAAGAGAACGGAAGCCGGCATGGTCGGCCTCGACCAGTTCGAACCAGACCTTCGAGGATTCTGCCAAGGGCGAGAAGGCCGAGTCCGTCAGCGACACGACGGGCACCTTACGTTCGGCGAGAAGCCGCGCCTGGGCCGCACTTTCGGAGGCGTAGGGCGAGAAGCTGACGGCAAAGGCGGCATCGTTTTTCGTTGCCATCGCCAGCATGTCCTCGTCGATGCCGGCGGCGGTGCCGACGAGTTGGTATTTCACCTTCAGCTTGCCGAAGGCATAGGCCATGTAGCTGGAA
This sequence comes from Ensifer sp. Root954, assembly GCF_001429005.1. Classification (NCBI taxonomy): domain Bacteria; kingdom Pseudomonadati; phylum Pseudomonadota; class Alphaproteobacteria; order Hyphomicrobiales; family Rhizobiaceae; genus Ensifer; species Ensifer sp. Root954. The sequence goes on along the minus strand of NZ_LMJM01000052.1, from coordinate 395,795 downwards.
ATCGGATAGGAGCGGCGCTTGGCGATCAGGTAGACGGTGTCGGCCTTGGCGAGGATATCGACGGCGCGTTCGAAGGCTTCAGGATCCACCGAGGAGGCGATGTTGTCGAGCGAGCGGTGGGCGGCAGCGACGAAGCCGTTGAAGATCGAACCGCTTTCGAGCTTGCTGTGGTCGTTGGCGCTGAGCGCCTTCAGCCGGTCCTCATAGCCGGGCGTGCGCTCACGCAGCCGGGCGCGAAAAATCTGCTGCAGGCTGGAAAAGCCCTCGAAACCGAAATGCTGGGCGAAGCGCACCAGCGTCGACGGCTGCACTTCGGCGGAAGTCGCGATGCTCGCTGCCGTGCCGAAGGCGATTTCATCGGGATTGTCGAGCGAATAGGCGGCAACCTGGCGCAGCCGTTTCGGCAGCTCCGCCTTGCGTTCCAGAATGGCGGCTTTCAGCGCCTCGAAATCCTGCGGCACCTCTGTCGTCGTTTCCGGCATGGCCATGTCTCGCTCGTCTCCCTCGATGTCAGTCTGGCTTTCGGCCTCACCCTAATCGATTAGTCGGGAACGGGATAGAACAGGCATTCTATTTTTCTCGGAGCATGTCCAGGAAAAGTGCGAAGCGGATTTCCGTCCGGAATGCGCACCAAAACAGAGAGCATGTCCAGGAAAAGTGCGCAGCGGTTTTGCGTCCGAAATGCGCAGCAAGACGGGCGGCATTTCCAGCAAAAGTGCGTAGCGGTTTAGCGTCCCGACGTGCGTGCAAAAATAGATGGTTTTCCTACGACACGCCGGCCGTCGAAGCCGCCTAGATCCGCACCCATTCGTTTGTTTTGGCCGATTGATAGGTCGCCGAAAGCACCTTCTGCACCTCGTAGCCTTCGCGGAAATCGGTCGAGGGAGACTTGCCGCCGGCGATGGCGTCGAGGAACTCCTTCACCTCGATGGCCTTCAGGTCGTTGAAGCCGATCTGGTGGCCCGGCGCTACGCAGAACGCGCCATAGGGCGGATGCTCCGGTCCGGCCCAGATGGTGCGGAAGCCGCGGGTGCGGATATCATCGCCCGTCTTGTAGAGGCGGATTTCGTTCAGCCGCTCCTGGGTGAAGACGATGCTGCCCTTCGAACCGTAGATCTCGAAATCGTGCTGCATCTTGCGACCGGTCGCGATCCAGCTTGCTTCGAAGCTGCCGGTGGCGCCGTTTTCGAAGCGCACGAAGGCGCGGGTGATGTCGTCGACCTCGACGGCGCGGGTTTCGCTGGAGCCCGCGGAAACCGGGCGTTCCGGGATCTGGATGATGGTTTCGGCAAGCACCTGTTTGATCGGGCCGACGAGGTGGCGCATGGAGGCGATAATGTGGCTGCCGATGTCGGCAAGCGCACCGCCGCCGCTGGCCGGGTTCAGGCGCCAGCCCCACGGAACCTGCGCGTCGGCCATGAAGTCTTCCGCATGGATGCCGCGCATCGAGCGGATCTCGCCGATCTCGCCGCTTTCGATGATGTCCTTGGCAAGGAAGATCAGTGGGTTCTTCAGATAGTTGAAGCCGACCTGGGTCACGACGCTCGCCTTCTCGGCCGCCTCAACCATCTCGCGGCATTCCGCAACGGTCGGCGCCAGCGGCTTTTCACAATAGACGTGCTTGCCATGGGCGATCGCCGCAAGCGCCATCTCCTTGTGCAAAAGGTTCGGCGTGGTGATGTCGATGATGTCGATATCCGGATCGGTCAAGAGCTCGCGCCAGTCGGCGGTCGCCTTGCGGAAACCCAGTTGACCGCGGGCGCGTTCGGCACTCTCGACGGTCACGTCGGCGACCGAAACCAGATCGAGCTCGAAGGGCAGGTCGAAGACCCGCGCGGCAATGGTGAAGCCGAGCGCATGGGCCTTGCCCATGAAGCCCGTGCCGATCAGGCCGATGCCGAGTTTGCGCTTGCTGCCCATGCTGAATTCCTCCCTGGCGGCGCTGCCGTGTTGGTCTGAAATGAAATGAATTTTGCAAGTTTTGTCAATATGGAATGTTTGTTCGAAATACGACGGCGATACGACGTTGTGCCGTTTGAAACAGCCAAAACTGTGCGTTCCGGTTAGCTTCACCTTGACGAAGGGGGAATGTGTTAACGCATTTTTACCATGTTCCGTTGGAACATCGCGTTTCGTCATGGTTAACGAATCGCTCCGCAGTGAACGGAGCGGAGCTGGAGTGAAATCAGCATGTGCCGCTGGGCAGCCTATCGCGGGGAGCCGCTGTATCTCGAGGAACTGGTGACCTCTCCGGCGCACTCGCTGATCGAACAGTCCCATTGCGCGACACGGGCCAAGACCGCCACCAATGGCGACGGCTTCGGCATCGCCTGGTACGGCGACCATCCCGAGCCGGGGCGCTACCGCGATATCCTGCCGGCCTGGTCCGACTGCAACTTGAAGAGCATCGCACGGCAGATCCGCTCGCCGCTCTTCCTCGCCCATGTGCGCGCCGCGACCGGCGGCGGAACCAGGCGCGACAACTGTCATCCCTTCGTCTTCGGCCGCTGGTCCTTCATGCACAACGGCCAGATCGGCGACTTCGAGCATCTGCGCCGTCCGATGGAGAGCATGCTCGACAATGACCTCTATTCGGCGCGCACCGGCACGACGGATTCGGAGCTCCTGTTTCTTCTCGCCATGCAGTTCGGGCTCGACCGCGATCCGCTCGGCGCGATCGCCGAGGCGCTCGCCTTTATCGAACAGCTTGCCGAGCATCTGGAGCGCCAGGTGCTGGTGCGCTTCACCGCAGCTTTTTCCGACGGCCAGGATCTCTACGCCGTGCGCTACGCCTCCGACTGGAAGGCGCCGACGCTCTATGCCGCACCGATGGGCCCGAGCGGTGGCTATTGCCTTGTCTCCGAACCGCTCAACGACGACGACAGTGCCTGGGTCGAAATCCCCGACGGCACCGCGGTCATCGTCGGCGAAAACGGAGTCGATGTTCGGCTGTTTTCGACCAAGGGCACGCCGGTCAGATCTCGCCAGATGGCCTGAGCCGGCGGCGCTTTCGACTTCGACGAGGACGCCGCGCCCCTCATCCGGCTGCCGCCACCTCCTCCCCGCAGGCAGGGAGAAGGGACGCGTGGCGCTCGCTCGTCCACGACTGGCTCTTCGAGAAAGCGACCGATTATCATCGTTCTCGCCAATGAGCTGGCGGCCGGAACGTTGCTGTCCTAACGCGTGATTCTACGTTCGACCGCTCGTATTGCGAGGTTAGACGGGAGAAGCTAAGCCCGCAGCCAACGGGACGCGGCATCGCGTGTGCCACATCCCCTCGTCCCGCTTGCGGGGAGAGGGCTAGGGGTGAGGGGCATTTGCCATCCGGAGATCGATTGTTTAGCGCGCCAGCTGCTCGGCAATCATCGCCGCCAGCTTCTCCGCCACCGCGTCCTTGTCCATCTCTGGCCAGTCGTCATTGCCGGCATGTGAGATCAGCTTCACCTTATTGCGGTCGCCGCCCATGATGCCGGTTGCCGGCGAGACGTCGTTGGCGAGGATGAAGTCGGCGCCCTTTCGCTCGAGCTTGGCGCGGCCGTTGTCGGCGACGTTTTCGGTCTCGGCGGCAAAGCCGATGACGAGCTTTGGCCGCTTCGCATGGTGGCCGACCGTCTTCAGGATATCGGGGTTTTCAGCAAGCTGCAGCGGCGGCGGCGCCTCGCCCGGCTTCTTCTTGATCTTGTT
>NZ_LMJM01000052.1:320988-392079 GCF_001429005.1 Ensifer sp. Root954 | reverse complement strand
CCCGCCAGTCGGCAACGGCGGCGACCATGACGGCGACATCGGCGGGAAGGGCGGCAAGCACCGCATCGCGCATCTCTTCGGCCCGCTCCACATGCACGACTTTCACACCAACCGGATCCGGGATCGTCACCGGGCCGGAGACCAGCGTGACGTCGGCGCCGAGCTTTGCTAGCGCCGCGGCGATCGCATGGCCCTGCTTGCCGGAGGAGCGATTGGCAATGTAGCGCACCGGGTCGATCGGCTCATGCGTCGGCCCTGAGGTGACGACGACGCTGCGCCCGGCAAGCGGTTTTGGCGCGCCTAAGAGCAGGTCTTCAACGGCCGCGACGATCGCCAGCGGCTCACTCATGCGGCCTTCGCCGGCCTCGCCGCTTTCGGCCATTTCGCCCGCTTCCGGGCCGATGAAGCGGAGGCCGTCCCTCGCAAGCGTCGCCCGGTTGCGGCGCGTCGCCGGATGCGCCCACATTTTCGGGTTCATCGCCGGCGCAACCAGGACAGGGCGGTCCGTTGCCAACAGAATGGTCGAGGCGAGATCGTCCGCATGGCCGTTCGCCATCTTCGCCATCAGGTCGGCGGTCGCGGGTGCCACGACGATCAGATCGCATTCGCGCGCCAGCCGAATATGGCCGACGTCCTGCTCGTCCTCGCGCGAAAACAGGTCGAGATAGACATGCGAGGCCGAAAGCGCGCCGACGGCAAGCGGCGTCACGAACTCCTGTGCGCCCGCCGTCATGACCGGCCGCACGCTTGCACCGCGCTCCCTGAACCGTCGGATGAGATCGAGGCTCTTATAGGCCGCGATGCCGCCGGAGATGATGAGGAGAATACGCTTGCCCGACAGTGTCATTTGCACCCGGCCCTTCGGCCGTCCTCTCGCCCGGCATGGGCTGCCGAGCCTACGCGATACCAGAATAGTCCAGGCGATCGGCCTCACCGACGCCTTTGATGTCGAACCTACTTGAGCGATCTGCCGGGCGCAACGTGTCCGGAGGGGCCGGAACAAAAGCCGCGCCGCTTGCGTCAACCGGGGCAGGGGCTGTTGCCGAAGCCTGATAATGCGGTTAATCCGCTCTCAATCCGCGGGGGCTAAGCTTCTTCCATGCGAATAAATGCGATCACAAACTGGGCCTATGGCGTGACCGTCCTTCTGACGGGGCTTTCCGGTGCCGCTTTCATCCTGTCGACCGACAGCGCGATCAAGGAACGCCAGGCGGTTGAGCAACATCTGGTGCTTGACACGCTCGGCGAAGAGCTTGCGCTCGGGGCTGAAACGCGAAGTGACGAGGCACGTCTTTATGTGATGCGCGGCGACGAGCGCCATCTCGAAGCCTTCCACCGCGCCGAGGAAGAAGAACGCCGGCGCGAGGAGGCCACCAAGACCGCGACCAATCTTGGCGCAACGCCGGCGGAGATCGCCGCCTTGCAGGATATCGTTCGCGAGGCGGAAGCGCTCGACAAGGTCGAGGTTACCGCCATCGAGGCCTATCAGAAGGGTGACCGCGCCGGCGCGCAGGAAAAGCTCTTTGGGCCCGAGCACGAGCGTCTGCAGACCGCCCTTCTTGAGACGGTGGCGCGGTTCAGGGACCTGACCAACGTCCGCACCGGCGCGGCCCTCAACGAGGCGCAGGAGCGCAGCGATTGGTATGCGGCCGCCGCCAAGACGATGCTCGGCATCACCGCCGCCCTGTTCCTGAGCGTGCTCTATTTCATCCTCAAGCGTCGCGTCGCCATGCCGCTCACCCGCATGAGCGGCATCGTCACAAGACTTGCCGAGCAGGATTACGCCGTGGAAGTCCCGCTCGATCGCCGCAGCGACGAGATCGGCGAGATGAACAAGGCGATCCATATCTTCCGCGAAAACGGCCTCGAGCGGGACCGTCTGGACGCGGAGCGGCGGCTGGACCAGCAGACCAAGGATCTCATCCTGCAGATGATGCACCGGCTGCAGGCCTGCCAGAGCCAGGACGAACTGGCCGAGGTCGTCGCCCGTTTCGCGCCGCAGGTCTTTCCCAACCTCGCCGGCCATCTCTATGTGCTGAACGACAGCCGGACGCTCCTGTCGCGCGTCGGTACCTGGCTCGATCCGCAGCATTCGGCGCCGACGTTTCCGTCCAGCGCCTGCTGGGGGCTCCGCCGCGGCCGGCCGCATGTCAGCAACCGTGGCCACAGCGACATCGCCTGCCAGCACCTCGACGATGAAGGCGTGATCGGCCTCTGCGTGCCGCTGACGGCCCAGGGCGACACGATCGGGCTCCTCTACTTCGAGGAACGGTCTGAGGAGGAGTTCGCGGTCGAGGCGTCGCGCCTCTATCTCGAACTGATCGCCGAAAATATCGGGCTCGCCGTCGCCAATCTTCAGCTGCGCGAGAAGCTTACCAATCTCGCCGTCCGCGATGCGTTGACGGGCCTGCTCAACCGGCGCTGCCTCGATGAGGCGCTGAACCGGCAGCCGCGCGGGCAGGCCGGCAAGCCGCTCAGCTGCCTCATGATCGACATCGACCACTTCAAGCGCTTCAACGATGAGTTCGGCCACGATGCCGGCGACGTCGTCATGCAGTATGTCGCGCAGATCATCGTCGACACGGTCGGCGATGCCGGCAGTGCCTACCGTTTCGGCGGCGAGGAGTTCACCGTGCTCATGCCCGACGCCGGCGAAGCCGCGGGCTTCGAGCTTGCCGAGCGGCTGCGGACGCGGATCGGCACGACGCCGCTGTCGCATCGCGGCCGGATTCTGGGCACGGTTTCGGTCTCGGTCGGCGTTGCCTCGGCGCCGGACGATGGGCCTGTAGCCACGCTCCTGACCCGGGCCGATGCCGCTCTTCTCGACTCCAAGAACCACGGCCGAAACCGGAGCGTGCGGGCCTCCGGGCTCGTCTTCGGCGACGACGAGGTGCAGCGCAGCCTCGCCTGATCCCCTGGCCCCCGCAGGTCTGTATCGAAGGGCCTGCCTTGAAACGGGCGCATTCGATGCTATCTATGACCGCGATAGAAATTTGAACAGGATACACGCATCGATGGATTTCACCCTGACCGCCAAGCCGAACCGTCTTGCCATCAGGGAAAACCGTATCCATGCCTGCTTCGATTTCACTCTCCCGTATTTCGTGGTCCACGCCTGAGGGCCGAAGCCTCCTTTCCGATCTCGACCTGAGCTTTGGTCCCGTTCGCACCGGCCTTGTCGGTCGCAACGGCGTGGGAAAATCCACCCTGCTGCGACTGGTCGAGGGAACGCTGACGCCGCAGGCCGGCAAGGTCAGTGTCATCGGCAGCCTCGGTATGCTCAGCCAGACCGTTCAGGTCGCGGCCGACGAGACCGTCGCCAGTCTCTTCGGCGTCACCGACGCGCTTGCGGTTCTGCAGAAAGCAGAAGAGGGGCGCGCCACCCTTGACGAACTGGCTTCCGCCGACTGGACGCTGGAGGCCCGTATGGAGGAAGCGCTGGCGCGCGTCGGTCTGGACGCTTCGGCGGAAACACGCCTTTCCGCCTTGTCCGGCGGGCAGATGACCCGCGTGAAGCTTGCCGCGCTCGTCTTCAAGGAGCCGGACTTCATCCTGCTCGACGAACCCACCAACAATCTCGACCGCGAGGGGCGGGCGGCCGTCGCTGCGCTGATGGCGGGCTGGCGCGGCGGCGCCATCGTCGTCAGCCATGATCGCGAACTCCTGGAAGAGATGGACGCAATCGTCGAACTGACAACGCTCGGCGCCACCACCTACGGCGGCAATTGGAGCCACTATCGTGAACGCAAGGCGATCGAGCTGGCGTCTGCTCGCCACGATCTCGCCGATGCCGAGCGGCGTCTGGCCGAGGTCGAGCGCAAGACCCAGGAGACGGCCGAACGCAAGGCGCGCAAGGATGCCGCCGGCCGCCGCAAGCGCGCCAAGGGCGACGAACCCCTGCTCTTGCTCGACGCCAGGAAGGAGCGGAGCGAAAAGACCGGCGGCGACAATGCCCGCCTTGCGGACCGGCGACGGGACCAGGCGGTCGGCGATCTCGTCGAAGCGCGCGAGCGCATCGAAATCCTGCAGCCGCTGACTGTTCGCCTGCCGCCGACCGGACTGCCTGCCGGTCGCAGCGTCCTGCAGGTCGATAACGTCGGCGTCGGCTATGAACGGGAGAAGCCGATCGTCGACCGGCTGTCGCTCTCGATCGTCGGGCCGGAGCGCGTTGCGCTTACCGGCCGCAACGGTTCGGGCAAGACGACCCTGCTGTCGCTTCTGACGGGTGATCTGCAGCCATGGTCCGGCAGCGTGCGCCTGCTGGTCGATCACGCCATGCTCGACCAAAAGGTAAGCCTCCTCGATCCCGCGCTCTCTATCCGCGACAATTTTCGGGGTCTCAACCCTGATGCCAGCGAGAACGATTGCCGGGCAGCGCTCGCCCGCTTCATGTTCCGGGCGGATGCTGCCCTGCAGGTCGTCTCGAGCCTCAGCGGCGGCCAGATGCTCCGCGCCGGTCTCGCCTGTGTCCTCAGCGGCAGCAAGCCGCCGCAGCTCCTGATCCTCGACGAGCCGACCAACCATCTGGACATCGATTCCATCGAGGCGGTCGAGGCGGGGCTCAGGGCCTATGACGGCGCGCTGCTCGTCGTCAGCCACGACCGGGCCTTCCTGGAGGCGATCGGCATCACCAGGCGGGTCGAACTTTCGTGACGGGACTATTCCGCCCAGCGCGCGTCGCCGGTAAAGGCGATCGTCAGCCAGCGGTCATGGCCGGGATCACCGATCTCCTCGCCGATCTCGGCGCGGATCCGGTCGAGTTCGTCGAGCGTGCCGACCTTGGTTTCGGGCGTTCCGATCAGATAGACCTCGATCGTCCTGGAGCGCCCGACCTTGGCGACATAGGTGCGGTAATCGGCAAAGCCGTGGCGTGTGACGGCGTTCGCCGCTGCCTGCCGCACGCGCTCGTCAAGCTCGGCGGGTGCGACGAGGAAGATCTCCTTAAGCGCCTGGAAGACCGTGCGGATCGGCAGCGGGATCAGGCAGAGCGTCAGCACGATCAGGATCGCCGGGTCGACATAGGGCGTGACGTACTCGTAGGCCGTTCCCTTCAAGGCGGCGGCGATCGCAAAGGCGACGAGCAGGGCGGAGGTAATCGCGCCGGACATCGCCCAGGCGCGCACGTCGAGCGCCAGGAACTCCGAGCCGATCGGCCGGTTCGCCCGGCGTACATAGAAGAACATGAAGGCGCAGATCACCACGACGACGGCGGCATAGGCGATCGCCCAATCGAAGGCGAGGTGATTGCCGCCCGACAGAATGGAGCCGACGGCGTTCACCATCGCGTAGAAGGAAAGCAGGGTCAGAAGGCCGGCATTGAAGAGCAGCACCATCGGTTCGATGTGCCAGAAGCCCATCTGGAAGCGCTTGCTCGGTTTCGGGATAAGCTGCGTCACGCCAAGCGCAAGCAAGGTCATGGAGGCGTCGACGGCCGAGAAGACGCCGTCGAACACGATGGAAACCGAGCCCGATAGCAGACCGAAGATAACGCCCGTCACCCCGACGACCACGGTGGCCGCGATCGATTGTTTGAGGACTGTCTGTTCGCTTGGCGCACTCATGATCTTGTTATTACTCCGGTTTTGGTGGGGTGCGTAGGCGTTGGCAGTGTCGAAATGGTGGCAAGACGGGCGGATGGCGCTGCAAGCATAGCGTTTCGGCCAGCCGCAAGACAGCCGCCCAGGGCCTGGTCCGGGGCGTGCAGTTGTCTTTCGCCGGTCGTGGGCTCAGAATTGACGAAGGCCCGCGGCAGGAGAATGGGCTGTGGAGGGGACATGATCGTCGAGATGCTGCTCGGTGCACTCTTCGTGTGTGGCACGGTCGCACTGACGCTTGCTGCGTACTTCCTGATGCGGCTGATCATGGGCGGCGAGGCCGAGGGCCATGAAAAGGAGCTGGCCAGTTCGGTCATCTTCCGGATCTCGGCACTGCATGGCCTGATCCTTGCGCTCGTGTTCGCGCAGGAGATGGTCGAGTACCAGCAGCTCAAATACGAAATGGCGACCGAAGCCGGCGCTATCGCCGACATCTACTATGATGCCGCACGCTACGGCGAAGGCTTCAAGGCACCGATCCAGCAGGCGATCTCCGCCTACGTGTCCCAGGTGATCGACGGCGAGTGGCAGTCATTGGCCGACAAGGGCCGTCTTTCAAATGAGGCCTGGGCGTTCTGGGACAAGGCCTACCAGCATGTGCTGAACCTCGTGCCGGCCGACAAGCGTCAGGAGAGCCTGCGCAGCCAGATGCTGGAGCGGCTGCACGACGTTTCGCAGAGCCGAACCAAGCGGGAAAGCAACGTCGCGGACTCGATCGACAGCATCTTCTGGTTCGCGGCACTCTCCGGCGTGATCTTCATCGCGCTCGCCTACTATGCCTATCCGCCGAGGCGGCGGAACCTGCTGCTGCTCTGCCTCTTCGGCGCCTATACCGGCATCATCCTGTTCCTGATCTACGCCTTCTCCAATCCATATCAGCCGCCGGCAGCACTGGCGCCGGGGCCGCTCGAACGGGTACAGGAGCAGATCAACGCGTCGCCCGCGACCGGCGGATAACCGGTCTCAAGCGAACTGCCCCAGCCGCAGCAGGTCTCCCGTGGCGGCGCCATCGTCGAGCGCTGTGGTGCGCGCGGCCTCAGGACGCGGCGGCGGCATGGAATGGCCGATCGCAAACAGAAGCGCACCTGCCGCCGCAAATGCCCCGAACAGCAGGAACATGCCGGCGCCGCCGACGGCGCCAAGCGCAAGGCCGCCGGTGAGCGGCCCGAGGAAGTTTCCAAACGTCGAGAGCGAATGGGCACCGAAATAGGTGCCGCGGTTGCCGGCGTTCGAAATTCCGTCGACCAGCACATATTCCGACGGCACGACCAGCACCTCGCCTATGGTGAAAAGGATCATCGAGGCGACGAGCATTTCCATTCCGGACGAGGCGGCAAAGCCGATTTCGCCGATCAGGAACAGCAGGCTGCCAAGCGACAGCGCATGCAGGGCGCCGATCCGTTCGATGACGAAGCGGGCCGGCGTGCTGGCGACCAGCACCGTTACCGCGTTGGTCGAAACCAGCAGCGCAAAAAGCGTGACGCCGTCCTCAAAGCCGGTATTGAGATACTGCGACAGGGTCACGGACCACTGACCGTGAACGGCGAGAAGCAGCGTGCCGCCGACGACGAAGAAGACCAGGCGTCGGTCACGCAAGGCGGCGACAAGTCCGCGCCAGCCACCGGCACTCCCTGACGTTCGTTCGGCTTCGATAGCCTGCCTGCTGCTCGCCTCCGGTACCGTGAGCAAGAGTACGAGACCGAAGGCTGCGTGGATGACGCCCGCGATGACGAAAAGCGTCACATAGGCAGCGCCGACCCATACGCCGATCAATGGCCCGATCGCCCAGCCGGCATTGATGGCGAGATAACGCCAGGAGAAAACCTTGAGGCGCAGATGTTCAGGCGCCGCATCGCTCATCAAGGCGCGCGCGACCGGTTCAAAAACGGCGGCGGCAACGGCGGAAACGATGTGGGCCAGCGCGAAGGCGGCGATCGATTGTGCCAGTCCGAGCCCGGCCAGCGCCAGTCCGGCCATGAAGAGTGCGACGGTCAACACGCCTTTTCGGCCAATCCGATCGGAGAGCGTGCCGGCGAAGGGGCTGACGATCGCGCCGAGCAGCGGCCCCACGCCGATCAACGCGCCGATGCTGGCAGGGTTGAGGCCGAAGTCACGCTGGAGGCGGATTGCAAGGAAGGTCAGGCTCATGCCCTTGGCGATCGTCACCACACCGGAGCCCGCGATGAGAAGCAGCGCGACGAAGCGGCCGGCTTTTTCGGAATAGGCAGTCATCACGGGCACCTGCTGGCTGGAAACCGCCCGGTCTCCTTAAGGGATGGGGCGGCATAAAAGGAAGAAACGCCTATGCGATTACAGCCGGCACGTGTGTTCGGCAAGGGGCGTCGATTCCCAATGGGGCCCGGCATGAACAGAAAAGCCCGAGGCGGCCGTCGGCCGCCTCGGGGCTATTCGCAACGTGATGGCCGGGCGTTGGCCCGACGGCTCAAGTCTTGGCCTGGCGCTCTTGCCAGGCGGCGTAAAGCGGTGTCGTTTGGGCATCGTCGACCGGCACATGGCGGAAGCGCATGCCCTGCTCGGCGAGCGGTTTTGCCAGTTCCGCATAGATCGCTGCGGTCGAGAGGCCAAAGGGTTCGGCGTCGGCATTCGAGTTCGCATAGGCGATCTCGGTGATCCCGGCCATGCGCATGGCCGCCAGGCACATCGGGCAGGGCTGGCCGCTGGCATAGACGGCGGCGCCTTCGAGCCGCGGGGAACGAAGATTTTGGGCGGCGGAACGCAACGCGTTCAGTTCCGCATGCGAGGTCGGGTCGCCGGATGACAACATCTCGTTGACGCCGCGACCGACGATCTCGCCATCCTTGACGACGACGGCGCCGAAGGGGCGTCCGCCTTTTTCGATGTTGCGGCGGGCAAGCGCTACTGCCTCGGCCAGATAGGTCTGTTCCTGGGTCATGAGAGTTCTTTCTAGCGTGCGCCGGCGTCGGCCAGCAGCCTCTCGATCTTGCCATAGCCGCGCTGGCGGGCATGGTTCAGCGGGCTGACACCCTCGCCGTCGGCAAGGTTCACGTCGGCGCCGGCCTTGATCAGCAGGCGTACGATCTCGGTGTGCTTTTCACCGCCACTGCCGAGGATGATGGCTTCGAGCAGCGCGGTCCAGCCGAGGCGGTTGACGTGATCGACGTCGATGCCGGCTTCGATCAAGGTCTTGACGGTCTCGACATGGCCGCGCTCGGCGGCCGGGATCAGCGCCGTTCCGCCATAGCGGTTGGTGCTCTTGAGGTCGGCGCCATTGGCAAGCGTCAACTTCAGGATGTCGAGATGCCCACGCGCGCCGGCATAGAGATAGGGGCTGTCCTGGATCTTGTCCTTGGCGTTGACGTCGGCGCCGGCCTCGATCAGGGCACGCGCCGCATCGACGCGATTTTCATGGGTGGCGGCGAGCAGCGCCGTCGCACCGCTGGCGTCGCGCGCTTCGATGCTCGCGCCTTCCTTGAGCAGCGCCTTGACCTTGTCTGGATCGCCGGTCTCGGCGGCGGAGATCAGCTGGTTTTCAAGCATCGAGGCCCCCACGGTTTGAGGTGCAAGGCTGAAGGCGGCAATGGATGCGCCGATCAGCGAGCCGAAAAGTCTTGGTCGCATTTGTTCTTTCCGATCATGCGGGCCGGCCGAATGGGTCGGTCGATCGCAATGGTTCCGGTTAAGAGCGGACGAGGAAACCTCGAAAGGGCTCCATCCGTGCCGCTCTTGCTCATCGCAATCTCGTGCTTACTTGAGCCGATCCGTGACCTTTTCAAGGGCGCAAGACACGCGTCGTCGCCGAACGTCTCCCGCGCCCGGCGTGGCCCTCCCGTGTGCGACCATAGGCAGTGCCGCATTCATTTGGAAATTAAATGTATGAATGCTATCAAGTGGAAATATGAATGCTCAACCTTTCGATCTGGATCTGCTGAAAGCCTTCGCGGCGGTGGCCGATTGCGGCGGTTTCACCGCTGCGGCCGGCCGGCTCAATTCCACCCAGTCGACCGTCAGCCAGAAAGTCCTGCGGCTGGAAGAGCAGGCCGGCCATCGGCTGCTCGAACGCAGCCATCGCCAGGTCCGCCTGACGGAAGCGGGCGAGCAGTTGATCGGCTATGCGCGGCGCATGCTGGCGCTGGACGCGGAAGTGCGGCAGCTTCTCTCGGGCGCATCGGTTGCTGCGACGCTGCGCCTCGGCCTGCCCGAAGACTTTGCCGCCGGCCGCACGACCAGCACACTCGCGGCCTTTGCCCGCCGCCACGAGAATGTCAGGCTCGAAGTGACGAGCGGGCTCAGCCGCGAGCTGCGGTCGCTCTATGATCGCGGCGAGCTCGATATCGTCGTCGTCAAGCAGCGCCGCGGCACGGGCGATGCCGTGAAACAGTGGCAGGAAAGCCTGTGCTGGATCGACAGCGCCGCCCATCCTGTTCTGGCGCTCGATCCTGTGCCGCTCGTCGTCTTTCCGCCGCGCGGCCTCTATCGCGACGACATGGTGGCGGCACTGGATGCCTCAGGGCGACGCTGGCGCGTGAGTTATACCAGTTCCAGTCTCGCCAGCATTCAGTCGGCGGTCGCCGATGGGCTGGGCATCAGCCTGCTGCCGGCCCGCGTCGTCCACGACCGGCACCGGACGGTGGGGCCGCAGCAAGGACTGCCGCTGATCGAGACGATGGAGATCGCCCTCTATTACCGGCCCGAGGCCGGCGCGCTGGTCACGCGGTTGGCCGAAGACCTCTCGGCGCTCATCGGCGATGACAGTCGGGACGAGGTATGACCTCGCCTTCGTAGCTCACCCCAATCCGTCGGCGGAAATGTCCAGAACGGTATCAGAGCATCGAGCGGCTGAGGCCGCCATCGATGGGCAGCGCCACGCCGGTGATGTAGCTTGCCTGACGGCCCGCGAGGAAGGCTGTGGCCGCCCCGAATTCCGCCGGCGTGCCGTAGCGGCCGATCGGGATGTCGCGTTGGCTGCGGGCTGCGACCGTCTCGATATCGAGCCCTTCGCTTTCGGCGTCCATCCGGTCGAAGCTGAGCGTGCGGTCTGTGGCAAGCCTTCCGGGCAGAAGCAGGTTCACGGTCACGCCGTCGGCAGCGACCTCGCCGGCGAGCGTCTTCAGCCAGCCGGCAACCGCACTTCTGAGCGCATTCGACGCGGTGAGCCCGACGATCGGTTCGCGGATACTGGTGGAGGCGACGGCGATAATGCGCCCGAACTGGCGTTCCCGCATGCCGGGCAGCAGCCGGCCGGCGATGCGCATGCCGGCCAGCACCATGGTCTCGAATTGCGCCCGCCAGAAGTCCGGTTCGATGACCGAGGCAGGTGAGGGCGGCGGCCCGCCGCCATTCAGCACCAGAATGTCGATCGCGCCGAAATCGGCTTCGAGCTGGTCCAGCAGGCCATCGAGGCTTTCGGGCTTCGAGAGGTCGAGGGCGTAGCCGCGCGCCGAAGGGCTGATGTCGCCTGCCACCTTGGCCGCCGATGTCGCGTCGCGGCCGGTCAGCGCCACGATGACGCCTTCGCCGGCGAGAGCCTCGGCAATGCCGCGCCCCAGCCCCTTGCTGCCGCCAAGCACCAGCGCACGTTTTCCGGCGATACCAAGATCCATGACCGACCCTCCTCGATTGCGGAATTCAGAATGGCTTGGCATCCGAGCTACACCAGATTTTCTCGCAGCGGAATCCTTTTGACGTCAGTGGATGTCGGAATGCAAAAGCCCGGCCGCACCGCGGCCGGGCTCTCAAGCGCCCTCCCTCATTCTGTCGCTTAGCGGCAGATGCGGATTTTCTTGTAGTAGCGGTTGCCGTAGCTGTCGTAGCGCTTCACCGTCTTCAGGAAGCAATAGGGTTCGTCCTCGTAGTAGTAGGGTCCGCCATAATAGCTGCCGACGTAGCCGACACGGCCGCTCCAGCCATGACCGTAGTAGCCGTTGCCGAAGCCGATCGAAATACCACCGGCCTGCGACGGTGCTGCAAAGGAGATGGCAGCGGTGATGGCGACAGCGGCTGCGACGATGAACTTGCGCATGATGATCTCTCCTCCGGATGGGTTGGGATGAACCTTTGTCATCCATGAGACGAAAGTCGCATGAAGCCGAGATATTCGCAGTTCCGGATGGAACAGGATGCTGCCGGCGGTTGCGCTGGATCGCAATCGGCCGGCCACAGTCCGTGCCGGTTGCCGGCCGTTGCGGCCTTCAAGCGGCCTTCGGCGCCGCAGGCTCACGAATGCGGGCCATCGCGAACACGTCGGCCAGCACACCGTTCCTCAGCGCATAGGCCCGGTGCGTACCCTCCATCTCGAAGCCGGCCTTGCGGTAGAGTGCGATCGCGGGCTCGTTGTCGGTAAAGACCGTAAGCTCGATGCGGCTGATGCCGAGCCAGTTATCGGCGGCGTCGATCAGAGCGGTCAGCAGCGACTTACCGATGCCCTCGCCGCGATGGTCGTCGTCGACGCTGATCCCAAGGGCCGCGGAATGATGCCGGCGCCCCTTGCTGCGATGCAGTCCGGCCATGCCGAGGATCCGGTCGGCGCGCTCGGCGACGATGACGACGCTGTCGTCCGAGAGGCTCTCCAACCACTTGCGTGTCTGTTCCGGGGTGGCGAACGGCTGGCGCAGCGTGCCCGAGCGGATGCCCGGCTGGCTCATCAGCGCCGCGATCGCTTCGAAATCGACGACGCGGGCCGCGCGGATGTTGATATCTGAAGGGTCGGTTGCGTCAGTCATTGTTTCCTCTCTTTGGTTCCGAGGAAACAGGTCCCAACCCTGCTCGCCTCGGCAGGGTTGGTGGGGGACATTTCGCTTAAGTCAGCGCAACAGGTCTCCCGCACACCCCTGGGGTATGCGTGCAAAGCACCATGGTGAGAATAGAGCGATTATCCATGCGGGAAGGATAGCAAGCGTGGGTAGAAAGACAAGTCCGCCGCGCCGGTTCGGGCGCGGGCGGGATCAGGTCACCTGCCAGGCGATATAGACAAGCGTGGCGGCGATGAGCCACAGCGCGATGCGGCCGGAGCGCGTGTGTTTCGCTTCCGCCTTGCCGATCGCATGCGCGGTCTCGGCGTCGAAGCGCAGACCGTTTTCGCTCATCGCCATGATCTCGCTCGAAAACTTCTCCGTGCGGGCGGCGATTTCGGGCGCGGCTTCGGCCAGCCTCAGTGCGGCATGCAGGCCGTCGCGCAAATCGGTGACGATGCGCTTCGGTCCGAGATTGTCGCGGATCCACTTGCCGACGACCGGCTCGGAGGCCTTCCACATGTTGAAGCGCGGATTGAGCGTGCGTGCCACCCCTTCGACGACCACCATGGTCTTCTGCAGCATGACGAGCTCGGGGCGCGTCTGCATGTCGAAGAGCTCAGTGACCTCGAAGAGCAGCGTGAGCAGTTTCGCCATCGAAATGGTTTCGGCCGGCTGGCCGTGGATCGGCTCGCCGATCGCGCGGATCGCCTGGGCGAAACTCGCAGCATCGTGGTGCGAAGGGACATAGCCCGCCTCGAAATGCACGTCGGCCACGCGCTGGTAGTCGCGGGTGATGAAGCCGAAGAGGATCTCGGCCAGGAACCGGCGTTCCTTCTTGCCGAGGCGGCCGACGATGCCCATGTCGACGGCGACGATATGGCCGGCATCGTCGACGAAGAGATTGCCCTGATGCATGTCGGCATGAAAGAAGCCGTCGCGCAGGGTGTGGCGCAGGAAGGACTGGATCAGCACTTCGGCTAGAAGGTTGAGGTCGTGGCCTGCGGCCCTCAAGCCCTCGATGTCAGACATCTTGACGCCGTCGATCCACTCCATGGTGACGACGTCGCGCCCGGTCCGCTCCCAGTCGACCTTCGGCACGCGGAAGCCGGAATCGTCCTTGGTGTTCTCGCCAAGCTCGGAAAGGGCGGCTGCCTCCAGCCGAAGATCCATCTCGATCTTCGTCGTCTGTTCCAGCGTCTTGGTCACCTCGACCGGCTTCAGCCGGCGGGTGTAGGGCAGGAAACGCTCCTGCATGTGGCTGACGAGATACATCGCCTCGATGTCGGAGGCGAAGCGCTGCCGCACGCCGGGACGGATGACCTTGACCGCGACCTTCTCAGGGCCGCTGTCGCGCATCACGATCGCCGGGTGCACCTGAGCGATCGAGGCCGCGGCCATCGGCTCGGAAAACTCGGCATAGAGATCATCGACCGTCCGGCCGAGTGATCCCTCGATCGCGGCCTTCGCCTCATTCTGCGGGAAGGTCGCCATGCGGTCCTGCAACAGCGACAGGTCTGCGGCAAACTCCGCGCCAACGACGTCGGGGCGGGTTGCGAGGAACTGGCCGATCTTCACATAGGAGGGGCCAAGCCGGGCGACGGCGCGCGACAGCCGGTCGCTACGCTCCTCTCCCGGCACTCTGCGCCGCGCCAAAAGTCCGGCCGCCTTCTGGGCGAAACGGGCAAAGGGTGGCAGGTGCTCCGTCGGGACGGCCGAGACGACGCCTTCGCGCACGAGAACCCAGCCGATCCGCGCGAGGCGGATATATGCTCCAGGCGTGCTCATCGGGATCAGATTTTCCAGCCGGAATGCAGCGCTGCGATGCCGCCGGTGTAATTGGTGAAGCAGACGCGCGAGAAGCCCGCTTCCTTGATCATCGTCGCGAAGTCCTTCTGGTTCGGAAACTTGCGGATCGATTCCACCAGATACTGGTAGGGCGCTTCATCGCCGGTGATCAGCTTGCCGAACTTCGGGATAGCGTTGAACGACCAGGCATCATAGAAGCGGTCGAGCAGCGGCATCTCCACTTCGGAGAACTCCAGCACCAGCAACCGGCCGCCGCGCTTCAGCACCCGGTACGCCTCCTTCAGCGCCACGTCGATGCGCGGCACGTTGCGGATGCCGAAGGCAATCGTATAGGCGTCGAAGGTATTGGCCTCGAAAGGCAGGTCCTCGGCATTGGCCTCGACGAAATCGAGATTGGCGGAGAGCTTCTTCTTCTCGGCGCGCTCGGCGCCGACGGCCAGCATCGAGCCGTTGATGTCGAGCACCGTCGAATGCGCCTTGCGGTCGGAGGCTTCGATGATGCGGAAGGCGATATCGCCGGTGCCGCCGGCAACGTCGAGCGTCCTGTAGCCCTCGCGGCGTGGCGGGTTGAGGGCCGCGATCATCGCATCCTTCCAGGCGCGGTGCAGGCCGGCCGACATCACGTCGTTCATGATGTCGTAACGCTTGGCCACCTTGTGGAAGACGTCGTTGACGAGCGGCTGCTTCTCGCCCGTGCCGACGTTGCGGAAACCGAAAGATGTTTCCATGCCGCCATCGGCCGATACGCGCTGATCCGTCATACGAAGAACTCCACCTGAACCAATTTTTCCGGCACCATAGCGAAAAGGCCCGTCACACGCTATCTCGTGGGCGGGACTGCGGCTGCGGCATAGCGCACCCCTATAGGATAAGAAGGCCGCCAAGGAAATGCCAACCACCGCATCCGGTGGCTGAGATCGAAGGAGTGCGTTCATGCCGGAGTTGCCCGAGGTCGAAACCGTCAAGCGCGGCCTCGCGCCGACCATGGAAGGCGCGCTGCTCGTGAATGCGGAATTGCGCCGGCCGGATCTGAGGTTTCCCTTCCCGGAGAATTTCTCCTCGACCGTTGCCGGCCAGCGCATCGTCTCGCTGTCGCGCCGCGCCAAGTATCTGATGATCGATCTGGAAGCCGGCGACGTGATCATCGCCCATCTGGGCATGTCCGGTTCCTTCCGCATCGAGGCGGGGCCGGCGGCAACAACGCCCGGCGAATTCCACCATCCGCGCGGCAAGGATGAAAAGCACGATCACGTCATCTTCCATCTCGACGGTGCGCAAGGCCCGGTGCGGGTGATCTACAACGACCCGCGCCGCTTCGGCTTCATGGACCTTGCTCGCCGCGACACGGTGGCGAGCCACGCCTATTTCCGCGCCCTCGGCGAGGAGCCGACCGGAAACGTGCTCGATGCCGCCTATCTCGCCGCACGCTTTTCCGGCAAGGCGCAACCGCTGAAGGCGGCGTTGCTTGACCAGAAGAACATCGCCGGTCTCGGCAATATCTATGTCTGCGAGGCGCTCTGGCGCTCGCACCTGTCGCCGCTGAAACCGGCCGGCGCGCTCGTCGACAAGCGCGGCAAGCCGAAGGAAGGGCTCGTGCGCCTGACGGATGCGATCCGCGAGGTCATCGCCGATGCCATTGCCGCCGGCGGATCGTCGCTGAAGGACCATATCCAGGCCGACGGCTCGCTCGGTTACTTCCAGCACTCCTTCTCCGTCTATGACCGCGAAGGACAGGCTTGCCGCACGCCCGGCTGCGACGGTACGGTCGCCCGCATCGTGCAGGCGGGACGCTCAACCTTCTATTGCCCGCACTGCCAGAAATGAACGCCAGTCCGTGAGCGGTCTGGTGCATGAACCGGAGGAAACAGAAATGACCTACGAAACGCTGTTGGTCGAAACACGCGGCCGCGTCGGCCTGGTGACGCTCAATCGTCCGCAGGCGCTGAATGCGCTGAACTCGACCGTGATGCGCGAGCTTGCTGCGGCGCTGAAGGCCTTCGACGCCGACAAGGAGATCGGCGCCGTGGTCCTCGCCGGCTCGGAGAAGGCGTTTGCCGCCGGTGCCGACATCAAGGAGATGCAGACGCTCGATTTCGTCGACAGCTATCTCGGCGACTTCATCGGCGGCTGGGACCAGGTGGCGGCAGCTCGCAAGCCTTTGATCGCTGCCGTTTCCGGCTACGCGCTTGGCGGCGGCTGCGAGCTGGCGATGATGTGCGACTTCATCATTGCGTCCGAGACCGCGAAGTTCGGTCAGCCGGAAATCACCCTCGGCGTCATTCCCGGCATGGGCGGCTCCCAGCGCCTGACGCGCGCCGTCGGCAAGGCGAAGGCCATGGACCTGGTGCTGACCGGCCGGATGATGGATGCGGCCGAGGCAGAACGCGCGGGACTCGTTTCGCGTGTGGTGGCGCCGGAGAAATTGATGGAGGAAGTGCTCACCGCTGCCGAAAAGATCGCCTCCTTCTCGCTGCCCGCGGTGATGATGGCCAAGGAGGCCGTAAGCCGCTCGCTGGAGCTGACGCTTGCCGAAGGCCTGCGTTTCGAGCGTCGGCTCTTCCACTCGCTGTTTGCGACCGAAGACCAGAAGGAAGGCATGGCCGCCTTCGTCGCCAAGCGCAAACCGGAGTTCAAACATCGCTAGCCCAGAGCACGGCGTGCAGATTCTGGAAATTGCGCGTTGACGGGGCGGCGGTTTCCCGCTATACGCCGCCCTCAGTTTGGAACGCCATTCTGGGCTTTCCGGAAATACTCCCGAATTGCTTTGATGACAGGTCGCAGTGACCCGGCACGGCGAGGGGCGGAGTTCATGTCAGTTTTCGAAGAGAGGCACAAATGGCCAATACAACTTCGGCGAAAAAGGCGACCCGCAAGATCGCACGCCGCACCGCAGTGAACAAGGCCCGTCGTTCGCGCGTTCGCAACTTCATCCGCAAGGTGGAAGAAGCGATTGCAACCGGCGACCAGGCAGTTGCAGCCGCAGCGCTCAAGGCAGCTCAGCCCGAGCTGATGCGCGCAGCCACCAAGGGCGTCCTGCACGCCAACACTGCATCGCGCAAGGTTTCGCGTCTTGCACAGCGCGTAAAGTCGCTTTCGGCCTAATCCGGCTAAGAAAAATCTGTTAATCGAGAGCCCGGCCCTTGCGCCGGGCTTTTCGGATTCATACTTCTGTCATCGCGATGGTTAATCTGGCGGCTTGGGCTTATGTCAGTGCGATGACAAGATTTATATAATTATTTCAATGGCTTGTGAGAGGTCCTTATCAAAAGGATGTCTCTGACTGGGGGTCCGTTCGGCCCATTCTGAGTCAAGCGAATTTTTATTTTTTTTCTTTTTCGCCAGCTAAGCAAAGAGCGAAAAATCAAAACCCTTGATTCAACAGGGATTCTTCTCGGACTCGGAATGCGGCAAGCAAATGGCGGCCGGAGAGTCAACGGCCAGCGCTTAAGGTTGCGTAAAAATCGCGATTGATCTTGCCCATCGATCCTGCCTAAATGCCCTCCACAGGGGACACGGACCACATCTGTAAAAAGAAGCAAAAGAGGCCATTTCGAAGAAATGGTTTCGATGTTTCTGTCCTTTGTATCAGGGCGGCTCCGCGTCGTTCAATCAGACAAGTCGAAGGTGAAAAAACCGGATGGTTCATACCACTCCGGACGGGAAACTTTCGTCCTGTGATTGTGAGGCGGCCATCTGCAGCACCTGCGTCCGGTCGGACGCCTAGAGGTCGCTGCGGCGCTTTGACGGCTGCCTGTCTTGCCCTTTGATCGGCTACGACAAAGGAAACATGCAGGAGGCCTCGATGGAGGGTGCAAGCGGCGCCCGACGCGAGGCCAAGGTCCAACGCGCGGCTCATCGCTTCGTACGAGGGTGCGACGAGCTGTTGACGAGGAGGAGGATCCGGTACGGCGCGGGAGCGCGTCGAAGGGATTGTTGACGAGAGGCGCGAGGGGACATCCTCCGGCCCAGCAGGGCAGGTGGGTGCGCGTAGCGCGCAGCGAGGCGGGAGATGAGGAGCCCGGCGTCGTCTGCGACTGTGACGTTCGGCGAAAGCGGCATGGCCCATACGGGCGCCGCGGTCGACGGACATAAGAGATGAGGCCGGCAGCGATGACGGCATCTGAACATGAATTGGAAGGCGGCAAAATGCAGATGAATTTGGTGACGGCGGGCGCACTTCAGAAAGAAGGAGACGCATTTCAAGCCGGAAGCAATCTATCTCAGGCGGCGGGGGAAAAAACCGACATGAGGCACGA
Source organism: Ensifer sp. Root954 (assembly GCF_001429005.1). Lineage (NCBI taxonomy): Bacteria > Pseudomonadati > Pseudomonadota > Alphaproteobacteria > Hyphomicrobiales > Rhizobiaceae > Ensifer > Ensifer sp. Root954. The sequence continues at coordinate 373,710 of NZ_LMJM01000052.1, read as the reverse complement.
CGCACTGTTCGAGCGGGTAAGTGCGCGTCTCAAAGCTCAAGTCGGTCCGGATGTCTTTGCAAGCTGGTTTGGGCGTCTGAAGCTCCATTCCGTATCCAAGAGCGTTGTGCGCCTTTCGGTGCCGACCACGTTCCTGAAGTCCTGGATCAACAACCGTTATCTTGACCTCATCACCTCGATCTTCCAGCAGGAAGACGGCGAGATCATGAAGATCGAGATCCTGGTGCGCACGGCAACCCGTGGCGCCCGTCCGACCACCCAGGAAGAAGCGCTGCCGCAGGCGGCAGAAGCAGCTCCGGCTCAGCCCGCGCGCCGTCCGGCCGCAGCCCAGCCGGTGGCAACCGTTGCCGCGGCGACTGTCGCAAGCATGCAGAGGCCGACCCAGGCGCCGCTCTTCGGCTCGCCGCTCGACCAGCGCTACAATTTCGAAAACTTCGTCGAGGGTTCCTCGAACCGTGTGGCGCTTGCCGCCGCCCGGACGATTGCGGAAGCCGGCGCCGGTGCGGTGCGGTTCAACCCGCTCTTCATCCATTCGAGCGTCGGTCTCGGCAAGACGCACCTTCTGCAGGCGATTGCCATCCAGGCGCTGCAGAGCGCGCGTGCGCCGCGCGTCGTCTACCTGACGGCCGAATACTTCATGTGGCGTTTCGCCACCGCGATCCGCGACAACGACGCACTGTCCTTGAAGGAGTCGCTGCGCAACATCGATCTCCTGATCATCGACGACATGCAGTTCCTGCAGGGCAAGTCGATCCAGCATGAGTTCTGCCACCTGCTGAACATGCTGCTCGATTCCGCCAAGCAGGTCGTCGTCGCAGCCGACCGCGCACCGTGGGAACTGGAATCGCTCGACAGCCGCGTTCGTTCGCGTCTCCAGGGCGGCGTCGCCATCGAGATGGACGGCCCGGACTACGACATGCGCCTGGAAATGCTGAAGCGTCGCCTGGACACGGCGCGTCAGGACGACGGTTCGCTCGACATTCCCGGCGAAATCCTGAGCCATGTGGCACGCAACGTGACCGCCAGCGGCCGCGAACTGGAAGGTGCCTTCAACCAGCTCCTATTCCGCCGCTCATTCGAGCCGCAGCTCTCGCTCGAGCGCGTCGATGAATTGCTCGGCCACCTCGTCAACGCCGGCGAACCCCGCCGCGTGCGCATCGAGGACATCCAGCGCGTCGTCGCCAAGCACTACAACGTCTCGCGCCAGGAGCTCGTCTCCAACCGCCGCACCCGTGTCATCGTCAAGCCGCGCCAGATCGCGATGTATTTGTCGAAGACGCTGACGCCGCGCTCCTTCCCGGAGATCGGCCGTCGCTTCGGCGGACGCGACCACACGACCGTGCTGCACGCCGTGCGCAAGATCGAGGAGTTGATCTCGGGCGACACCAAGCTCAGCCATGAGATCGAGCTGCTGAAGCGCCTGATCAACGAATAGTCGAGCCGCATTGCCGCAAAAAAAAAGCCCGGGTTCGCCCGGGCTTTTTTATTTTACCGGACCGCTTTCAGTGCCGGCCGCGGCGGACGCTTCGTCGCCGCATTCCCCACACCCTGCTCGGCTCGTGCCTGTTCGATGATCCAGGCGCGAAAAGCCGTGACCGGCGGGCGGTCGAGTGCGGCCGGCGGGTAGACGAGATGGTAGGCAAGCCCGGTCATCACGCCCTCAGGGAAGGGGGCTTCCAGCACACCCTCCGCAAGCTCGCGCGTGACCAGCGACAGGCGCACCAATGCAACGCCGTCGCCGGCCTTGGCCGCCTCGATCGCGCCGTTGCTGTTGACGAAGACCGGCCCTCGCCCGGCGTCCACCCCGTCGGCGCCCGCCGCATCCAGCCACAGCCTCCAATCCTGCCGATGGACGTCGTGCAAGAGCACATGCGCGGCAAGCTGACCCGGCATGTCGAGTGGGTTCCTGGCCCGTAGGGCCGGGTGAAGCACCGGCACCGGGTCGTCATCGATCAATCGTTCGCTCACAAGACCGTCATAGCGGCCAAGCCCATGACGGATGGCGATGTCGACCCCATCGCTGTTGAAGTCGGTCAGCCGATTGGTGGTGCTGATGCGCACGTCGATGCCGGGCACCTGTAACTCGAAGGCGCCGATGCGCGGCACCAGCCACTGCGCGGCAAAGGTGGGCGTGCAGCTGACCGTCAGCACCGGCGCACGCTTGCGCGCCGTCAGTTCCTCGGTCGCCTCGCGCATCATTCGGAACGCGCGCCTGAGCGTTGCGAAATAGGTGCTGCCGTCCTCCGTTAGCGCCAACTGTCTCGGCCGGCGCTCAAACAGCGTCACTGCTAACGCCTGCTCCAGTTCGCGCACCTGCAGGCTGACGGCGCCAGGCGTCACGTTCAGTTCTTGCGCGGCCTTGGTAACGCTTAGATGTCGCGCGGTGGCCTCGAAGGCGCGAAGCGAGGCAAGCGAAGGAAGGTATGTCGACATGGTTTAGCCAAACTCAATCATGTGGCGAGAAATGATCGTTTGTTCGAAGCTCAATATCCTGAGAATAATGGCACAAAGTCAAGATGGTCGATGCCATCACGGTTTAGCCTGACAAACAAACGAGGGTTAAGGCAATGACACAAGCAACGCAGGCCAAGGTCATGGGCGCCCGGGAATGGGGCATGTTGATCCTGCTCTCCATTCTGTGGGGCGGCTCCTTCTTCTTCATCGGCGTCGCCGTCAAGGCGTTGCCTCCGGTCACGATCGTGGCGCTCCGCGTCAGTCTCGCGGCGCTCGCGCTGCTCGCCTTCGTTCGACTGATGGGACTGTCGATGCCGCGCGACCCGCGCGTGTGGTTGGCTTTCTTCGGGATGGGGCTGCTCAACAATCTCATCCCCTTCTCGCTGATCGTCTGGGGGCAGACGCATATCGCAAGCGGCCTTGCCTCGATCCTCAACGCCACCACGCCGCTGTTCGGCGTGATCGTCGCGCATCTCCTGACCGATGACGAGAAGCTGACAGCCAACCGGTTTGCAGGCGTCGTCGTCGGCTTCCTCGGGGTTGCGATGATGATTGGCCCGGCAGCGCTCGGTGGGCTCGGTTCGAACCTGCTTGCCCAGGTCGCCGTGCTCGGCGCAGCGCTCTCCTATGCGCTCGCCGGTGTCTTTGCCCGCCGCTTCAAGCGCATGGGCGTGGTGCCGATCGTGACTGCGACCGGTCAGGTCTCGGCCGCAAGCATCATGCTGGTCCCGCTGTCGCTGCTGATCGATCATCCCTGGACGCTTCCCATACCCGGCTTCGACGTCTGGGCGGCGATCGTCGGCATCGCGCTGATTTCCACGGCGCTCGCTTACGTCCTGTTCTTCCGCATCCTGGAAACGGCCGGTGTCACAAACCTGATGCTGGTGACCTTCCTGATCCCGGTCAGCGCCATCCTGCTTGGCGCTTTGTTCCTCGGCGAAACGCTGGAACTCAAGCACTTCCTGGGCATGACCTTGATCGCGGCCGGTCTGGCGGCGATCGACGGGCGGCTTCTGCGCCTCTTTTCCCGGCCGGCCATCGACACCAAGTTAGAGTGCCGCGACAACGCTTGAGCATTTCTGATTTGCACGCATTGCGGGCCGGTGGGCGAAAGCACCACCGGCCCTGTTTTTTTCATCCGGGTTGTCGGCTATTGCTTGCCGCCACCGTCTTTGTTTCAGGAGCTGGAGTTCCGATGCTTTACGCCGTGTTTTGCTACAATCAAGAAGATGTCACGAACGCCTGGACCAAGGAGCAGGACGAAAAAGTCATGCATGATCTGTTGGCCGTACAGAGCAAATATGCGGAGGCAGGCCGGCTTGGGCCGGTGGCGCGCTTGATGCCGACGACGGCGGCGACGACGCTCCGGCACAGTCACAGCGAGACGATCGTAATCGATGGCCCGTTTGCCGAGACGAAAGAGCAACTGCTCGGTTTCTATGTCATCGACTGTGCGTCTCTCGATGATGCGCTCGAGTTCGCCCGTGATCTGAGTTCTGCCAATCCGGCCGCCGGCTCCTATGAAATCCGTCCTCTTGCCATCTACAAACCCAGTGAGCTTGCTTCATGACAGACACAGCCTGGATAGACCTCGCTCTCGTTTCGGCCCGGCCGCAGGCCGTGGGCGCGCTGTTGCGCTATTTCCGCAACCTCGACACTGCCGAAGAAGCGTTTCAGGAGGCCTGTATCCGGGCTTTGAAGACCTGGCCGAAGAGCGGCCCGCCGCGCGACCCCGCCGCCTGGCTGATCTTCGTCGGCCGCAACAGCGGCATCGACAAGGTGCGCCGCCAGTCCCGCGAGACGGCGCTGCCGCCGGAGGAAATTCTTTCCGACCTCGAGGATCAGGAGGGCGCGCTCGCCGACCAGCTCGACGGCTCCCACTATCGCGACGACATTCTTCGCCTGCTGTTCGTCTGCAGCAATCCGGCGCTGCCGGCAACGCAGCAGATCGCGCTGGCGCTGCGCATCGTCTCGGGCCTTTCGGTCAAGCAGATCGCCCGCGCCTTCCTCGTCAGCGAGGCGGCGATGGAACAGCGGATCACGCGGGCCAAGTCGCGTGTCGCGGCCGCCGGCCTTGCCTTCGAGACCCCGGATGCGGCCGACCGGTCAGATCGGCTCGCCGCCGTCGCCACGATGATCTACCTCGTCTTCAACGAGGGCTATTCGGCGATGAACGGCCCGGAAAGCGTCTCGGCCGACCTGTGCCAGGAGGCGATCCGGCTCGGACGCCTGCTGCTTCAGCTTTTCCCGGCCGAGCCGGAGATCAAGGGGCTGACGGCGCTCATGATGATCCAGCATTCGCGGGCGCGCGCCCGCTTCGACGCCGATGGCGCCGTCATCCTGCTTGATGACCAGGACCGCAGCCTGTGGGACCGCTCGCTGATCGACGAGGCCTTGGCGCTGATCGACAGGGCGATGCAGTACCGCCAACCGGGCGCCTACCAGATCCAGGCGGCGATCGCGGCGCTGCATGCCCGCGCCGAGCGTGCGGATGAGACCGACTGGGCGCAGATCGACCTGCTCTACCAGGCGCTCGAGCGGCTGCAGCCCTCTCCGGTGATCACGCTCAATCGCGCAGTGGCGGTTTCGAAGCGTCAGGGGCCGGAAGTCGCGCTGGCGATGATCGCGCCCTTGGCGGAAAAGCTCTCCGGCTATTTCTATTTCCATGGCTTGAGCGGCCATCTCCTGAAGCAGCTCGGCAAGGTCCGCGAGGCGCGTGTGGCCTTCGACCATGCGATTGCGCTTGCGACCAACGCGGCCGAATGCGCTTACATCCGCATGCAGCTCGACAAGCTCGATGAAACGCCTGGTATCGAGATCTCCGAAAGAAAAATCTGACGGTGCCTGTCGGGATCCCTCATGCGCTTTCGTCCTTGGACCGAGAACGAAATCCAAGGAGAGAAATCAGTGACCACCAGCCTCGTTATGCCCGCCCCAACGGCAAAGTCGATCATCCTCGGCCGCTTCCTCAGCGGCGTGCTAGTCGCCTTCCTGATTTTCGATGCCGTCATCAAGCTTGTGCCGCTTGCTGTCGTCACCGAAACCATGGTCGCGCTCGGCTATTCCGCCGACCAGGGTCTGGCGCGGCTGCTCGGCATTCTCACATTGTTGTGCACGGTGCTCTATGTGATCCCGCGCACCTCGATCCTCGGCGCCATTCTGCTCACCGGCTATCTCGGCGGGGCGATGGCGACGCATCTGCGGGCCGGCAGCCCGCTCTTCACCCATCTGCTTTTCGGCTTCTATCTCGGCGTGATCGCCTGGGGCGGCCTCTGGCTTCGGGATCCGCGGCTGCGCGCCCTCATTCCCTTCAGCAACTGACAGAAACGGAGCGCTCGAAAGACGACCATGACCAAAACAGTCAACGACTACATTGCCGGCCTCTCCGGTGTCCCGGCCGACGTGGCGAAGCGCCTGCATGGTGCCCTCCTGGCCACAGGCGCGCTCAATGACGCCGTCAAATGGGGCCATCCCATCTATGAGGCCGGCGGCGCGGTCTGTCTGCTCAAGGGGGCAAAGGATTACGTGACCTTCGGTTTCTGGCGCGGCGCCGAGATGCTTGATCTCGACGCACGCCTGGAGAAGGGCGGCGGCAAGGGCGACATGGCCTATATTCGCCTGCGCACCACCGATGACGTGGACGACGCTCAGGTCGCCCGGCTGGTGGCTAGGGGCATCGAGCTCAACCGGCTGAAGGGCGATCCGATGAAAGCCGCCTAGACGAAACAAACTTGCATCGTGGCCGAAGAAACAGAGCGCCTTTATCGGCTGCGATGCAATATCTCTTCACGGGAACAGGAATTCACGCCAGATCCCGCGAGGCAGCCATGATCCTCTACTATCAAACCCACTCTCCCTTCGCCCGCAAGGCGCTTGTCTTTGCTCACGAGATCGGCCTTGCCGACCGGCTGAAAGTCATCCACCACGAGACGAGCCCAACGCGGCGCAACGACGAGGTCTATGCCGAAAACCCGCTCGGCAAGGTTCCGGTGCTGTTGCGTGAGGGCGAAGAGCCGATCTTCGACAGCGATGTCATCTGCGCCTATTTCGATACCCTACATGAGGGACGCAAGCGGATTCCCGAGGTCGGCGAACCTCGATGGCGGGCGCTGCGCATGCAGTCGGTGGCGCAGGTTCTTGCCCAGACCGGGATCGGCTTGCGCTGGGAGTGGGAGAGGCGCCCCGAACATCTGCGCTATCCGGAACTCGCCAAGGGCTACGAAGAAAAGATCGAGGCGACCTACGATTGGCTGGAGCAGACGTTATCGCCCGAGGAAGACGTGGATATCGGGCAGATCGCGCTGGCGACGGCACTGTCCTGGATGGCGTTTCGCAACCTGCCGTCGTTTCGCAACCGTCCGAGGCTGACCCGCTGGTTCGATGCATTCGAAGGCCGGCCGTCGATGCAGGCCACGCCGCTGTCAGGTGAAACGTTCGATTGAGTCTGTAGCCGGCGAAGACCGCCTGCCCTCAGGGGCAGGCGAGATCAGCGACCACGGCGTCGAGGATCAGCATGCCGGCCGGCGTGCAGCGCAGACGCGAATTGCCCAGCCGCTCGATGAAGCCGTGATCGATCAGGAACTGCTCGCGCTCCGGGTCCGGGTCGCGGCCGGACAGCGTCTGCCATCGCGCCAAGTCGACGCCTTCCTTGAGGCGCAGACCCATCAGCAACAACTCGTCGGACTGTGCTTCGAGATCGAGGGATTCCCGCTCGATCATGCCGTGACCATGGGTCTCGACGAGCCGCAGCCATTCCTCCGGCTTGCGCTCCGTAGAGGTAGCGATCTTGCCATTGCCGATGCCCAGGCGCCCGTGGGCGCCCGGGCCGATGCCGGCATAGTCGCCGTAGCGCCAATAGGTGAGGTTGTGCCGGCTCTCGGCGCCCGGGCGGGCGTGGTTTGAAACCTCGTAGGCCGGCATGCCGATGGCGGCGGTAATGTCCTGCGTCGCCTCGTAAAGCACTGCCGACTGCTCGCCATCAGGCACGATCAGCTTGCCGGCCTTGTGCAGGCCGTAAAAGGGCGTGCCCTCCTCGATCGTCAGCTGGTAGAGCGACAGATGGTCGACCGCGTAGGAGACGGCTTCCTTCAGCTCACGCTCCCATTCTTCGACCGTCTGGTTCGGACGGGCATAGATCAGGTCGAAGGACATGCGCGGGAAGATCTCGCGCGCCAGCCGGATCGCCTTCAGCGCGTCCTCGACATTGTGCAGCCGTCCGAGGAACTTCAGATCGCGGTCGTTCAGCGCCTGGACGCCGAGCGAGACGCGATTGACACCGGCAGCGCGGTAGCCGTGGAAACGCGTCGCTTCGACGCTCGACGGGTTGGCCTCCATGGTGATTTCGATGCCCTCGGGCACATGCCAATGGCGAGCGATGCCCTGGAGGATGGCGTCGACCGTCGACGGCTCCATCAAGGACGGCGTGCCGCCGCCCATAAACACGCTGGTGACCGTGCGCGGGCCGGAGAGTTCGCGCACCTCTTCCATTTCCTTAAGGAAAGCTGCAACGAAACGCGGCTGGTCCACCGGCTGGTGGCGCACATGGCTGTTGAAGTCGCAATAGGGGCACTTGGCCGCGCAGAACGGCCAATGCACGTAGACCCCGAAACCGGGGTCCATGCCGTCACCGATCGCCGATAGCGTGGCAGTTTGCATTATTGCGTCTCTCATGGTCACTTTCAGTAGAGAGCGGGATGCGGGCGGAAAACCGCACGCACTTTTCCTCATCCCGCTCAGATCAGGCTCCGAGGCAGGTCTCGGCAAAGATCTTGAAGGCGCGGGCGCGGTGCGACAGAGCCTCTTCGTCACCCGGTTTCCAGCCGTGTTTCTCGTCGGCGCTCATCTCGCCGAAGGTGGTCTCGTAGCCCTTGGGCTGGAACACCGGATCGTAGCCGAAGCCCTGGCCGCCGCGCGGCGGCCAGACGACGAAACCTTCGACCTCGCCGCGGAAGAGCTCGACATGACCGTCCGGCCAGGCAAGGCAAAGAACCGAGACGAAACGGGCGGTGCGCTCGGAAGGCGTTTTGGCGCCTTTCTCCTGCAGCGCATCTTCGACCTTCTGCATGGCCATGGCGAAGTCGCGGCTGCCATCTTCGCGCTCGGCCCAGTTGGCCGTATAGACGCCGGGCGCTCCATCGAGCGCGTCGATCGCGAGACCAGAATCGTCCGCAAGTGCCGGCAGGCCGGAGGCCTTGGCCGAGGCGAGCGCCTTGATCGCGGCGTTCTCCTCGAAAGTGGTGCCGGTCTCGTCGGGCTCGATGAAGTTGAGGTCTGCGGCCGACTTCGCCTCGAAGCCGAGCGGGCCGATGAGATCGCGGATTTCGCGGATCTTGCCGGCGTTGTGGCTGGCGACGATCAGCGTCTTGTTGTCCAGTTTGCGCATGGTGTCTCGTTTCGTGTTCATTCGATGGACCAGAGGCCCGGTTCCGCACATTCAAGGCTGTTGCCGGCCGGGTCGCGGAAATAGAAGGACCGCGCCCCGTTCGGCCAGCGGGTGTCCGCTTCGATCGCGATGCCCGCCGCTTCCAGTTTCGCCTTCCAGGCGTCCAGTGCTGCGGCGGAAACCCGGAAGCACATGTGGCCCTGGCCGCTCGTGCCGTGCGGGATCGGCGGCTTCAGCGTTTCGGCCGGATTGAAAATCAGAAGCACGCCCGGTCCGCAGCGATAGAAGACGTGGCGGTTGCCGGCACGCGTGATCTTTTCGAGCCCGAGAATGCCACCGTAGAAGGCCTCGGCGGCATCGAGATCACCCACGTAAAGGGCGGTCTCGAGAATGCCTTCCAGCGCCGGGGCCATCTTGACGTTCCTTCCTCAGCCGGCGATCGCCTGCTTCTGCAGCGCGACCAGTTCGGCAATGCCGGTCTTGGCAAGGCCCATCAGGCTCGCGAATTCCTCTTCCGAGAACGGCTTGCCTTCGGCCGTGCCCTGGATCTCGACGATGCCGCCGGAGCCGGTCATGACGAAGTTGGCGTCGGTCTCGGCAGCGGAATCTTCGAGGTAATCGAGATCGATCACCGACTGGTTGGCGAAGATGCCGCAGGAAATGGCGGCGACATGATCCTTCAGGACCTTCTCGACCTTGACCATGTTGCGGGCTTCCATCCACTTCAGGCAGTCGTGGAGCGCGATCCAGGCGCCGGTGATCGAGGCAGTGCGCGTGCCGCCATCGGCCTGGATGACGTCGCAGTCGATCGAGATCTGGCGTTCGCCGAGCGCCGGCAGATCGACCACGGCGCGCAGCGACCGGCCGATCAGCCGCTGGATTTCCTGGGTGCGGCCGCTTTGCTTGCCGCTGGCAGCCTCGCGTCGCATGCGCTCGCCGGTGGCGCGCGGCAGCATGCCGTATTCCGCCGTCACCCAGCCCTTGCCGCCATTGCGCAGCCAGGCCGGAACCTTTTCCTCAAGGCTTGCAGTGCACAGCACATGCGTGTCGCCGAACCGCACCAGACAGGAGCCTTCCGCATGCTTGGAAAAATTGCGCTCGAAAGAAACCTTGCGCATTTGATCGGTTTTTCTGCCGGATGGCCGCATCGTCAACTCCTATCGTATCTCGTGAGCCTTCTACTGCATAATTCCCTAAATCGAAATCGATTTAGGGACAAAATTATGCAGCAGTTTAAGGTGCTGCAGCGACCTTTGGCGCGTCCAAGGATGCGCGGCGCTGCAGAGCATGGCAGAGGTAAAGGGATCCGGTGGAAAGCCGGACATTCGACCGTTTTTTCCCTTTTGCCAACGGACCGCAGGGACACTATATTCCGGCCACGGCAGGATGTGCCTGCATATGTGGAGTGACATGGTACTGCGCAATCCCGGAGCAAAGGAAATCGCCGCGGCGCTCGACGAGCGCTCGGGCGAAATCTTCCGTCGCATCGTGGAGACCTATCTGACGAGCGGCGAGCCGCTTGGCTCGCGCAACCTGTCGCGGCTTTTGCCAATGGCGCTGTCGCCTGCCTCCGTGCGCAACGTGATGAGCGATCTCGAAGATCTCGGCCTCATCTATTCGCCGCATGTCAGCGCCGGTCGCCTGCCGACCCAGACGGGCCTGCGCTTCTTCGTCGACGCCTTCATGCAAGTCGGAAATCTATCGCCCGAAGATCGCGCCTCGATCGACCGCCATGTCCGGCGCGACGACCATACCCAGCCGGTCGATACGCTTTTGACCGAAGCGAGCCAGATGCTGTCGGGCATGTCGCGCGGCGCGGGTCTCGTCATCACCGCCAAGGCCGATCCAGTGCTGAAGCATGTCGAGTTCATCCGCCTGGCGCCGACCAAGGCGTTGGCCGTGCTCGTCGGCGAACATGACCAGGTGGAAAACCGCATCATCGAGCTGCCGGCCGGCGTCACCAGTTCGCAGCTCACGGAAGCGGCGAACTTCCTCAACGCCCATCTCGCCGGACAGACGATCGCCGAGGTGCGGGCGCAGCTCGAAAAGGTGAAATTGACGGTGCGCGGCGAGCTCGACGCGCTGTCGCAGGATCTTGTCGAGCGCGGTCTCGCCATCTGGTCGTGCAACGAGGGCGACGAGAAGCCGGCGCGCCTGATCGTGCGCGGCCGCGCCAACCTGCTCGAAGGCCTCGAGGGTGCCGAGGACATCTACCGGCTCAGAATGCTGTTCGACGATCTCGAAAAGAAGGACAGCATGATCGAGCTGCTCGATCTCGCCGAAAGCGGCCCTGGTGTGCGGATATTCATAGGCTCGGAAAACAAGCTGTTTTCGCTTTCCGGCTCGTCGTTGATCGTCGCGCCCTATCGCGATGGCGAGGACCGCATCGTCGGCGCCGTCGGCGTCATCGGGCCGACGCGGCTCAACTACTCGCGCATCGTTCCGATGGTCGATTATACCGCGCAGCTGATGTCGCGGCTTTCGCGCTAAGGGCGCTTTTAGTCGTTGCATGTCTCATTGATCGATCTCGATGAAGGACAAGGACATGCAGCAAATCAAAGTGCTACAGCGACCTTTGCGCGTCTGATAAGACGCGCGGCGCTGTAGGAGCGCGATTGAACCCTTGATTTTTCGGCCCCAAACCTCGATATCGGCTTCAAATCCAGTCCCTAAGCATTTTTGCTGAAACGCAGGCTCGCGCTTGCGGCGTGGAAATGCGAAGGACAATAGAGACGACACTGCGGAGAACGTCATGACCGACGATACGAACAAGCACGGACCCGAGGCCACCGACGAGGTATTCGACGCCGCACCGGACGCTGCCGAGGCAGCAGCCGTTGCCGAGCCCGATCCGTTGGAACTCGCCCGGGCCGAAAGCGCCGAGCTGCGCGACAAGTACCTTCGGCTTGCCGCCGAAATGGACAACCTGCGCCGTCGCACCGAACGCGACGTCAAGGATGCCAAGTCCTACTCCGTCGCTGGCTTTGCCCGCGACATGCTGGCGGTATCTGACAACCTGCGCCGCGCGCTCGATGCCATTCCGGCGGAAGCCAAGGAAGCCGGTGAGGCCGGTCTCAACACGCTGATCGAAGGCGTGGAGATGACCGAGCGCTCGATGCTCTCGGCGCTTGAGCGCCACGGCGTCAAGAAGCTGGAGCCGGAAGGCCAGAAGTTCGACCCGAACTTCCACCAGGCGATGTTCGAAATCCCGAATGCGGATGTGCCGAACAACACGGTGCTGCAGGTCGTCCAGGCCGGCTACACCATCGGCGACCGCGTCCTGCGTCCGGCCATGGTCGGCGTTTCCAAGGGCGGCCCCAAGGTCGTCGCTGGCGAAAACGGCGACGCGCCGACCGCCTGATCCTGCTGATCAGAATTCAACAAGAACGCCGCGCGAACTTCGCGCGGCGTTCTTGTTTGGGCTAAGCGTAGCGGTGTGCGTTCGTTCGGCGGCGCTATCTGAACAGTTGCTGCAGGTGATCGTTGAGGAAACGTCCCTCGGGATCGACCTTGGCCCTCAGTGCCCGGAAATCGCCCGCTCGGGGGTAGAGCGCCGTCACATCCTCGGCGCCGAGGAAATGCAGCTTGCCCCAGTGCGGCCGCGAACCGTACTGCCTGAGGATCGTGTCCACGTCCTTCAGATATTCCCAATAGTCGGTGCCCGGTTCGCCCGAAACCGAAAGCGTGATCGAATCCTGCTCGAAGAAGGGGCTGATCCAGCCGGTGTCGCCGGCGGTGAAGCGATACTCGATCGGGTAGATGCAGGTCGGGTGCTTTTCCAGCATCAGCTTGCGCACCGCCTTTACCGCTTCCTTGCCGTGGGCGACAGGCACCGCATATTCGAGCTCGTGGAAGTTCGGCACGTATTCGATCGGGTAGATCTCCGAGGAATAGGCGATCTTCTCGAACCCGCGCTCCATCGGCGCTTCCTCGGTGATGTCGATCACCTTCATCTCGCAGACGTCGGAGGTCTTGTCCGTGGTCGACACCGAGGCCGTGTCCGGCAGGCAGTAGCACTGGCGGCTCTCCGGAACCGGGCACCAGAAGAAACCGAAGTGGCGGTGCTTGGCGGCAAGCTCGTCGTGCTGTTCGATCATTTCGTCGAAGGTGCAGCGCCAGAGCTTTTCATGCAGATTGTAGCTTTCCATCGCCTGTAATGTGATCTCCGAGATCACGCCGAGCATGCCGACCGAGACGCGCGCCGCCTCCAGCAGATCCGGCGTGGTCTCGTCGACCACGAGGATGCTGCCGTCCGGCTGCACCAGCCGCATGCCGACGATCTGCGAGGCCATGTTGCCGAGCCTGGCGCCGGTGCCATGTGTGCCGGTCGTCAGCGCGCCGGCTAGCGCCTGGCTGTCGATATCGCCCTGGTTGATCAGCGACAGGCCGTTCTCCTTCAGCACCTTGCCGAGCTGGTTGATGGTGGTGCCGGCCTTGACCGCCGCGCGCTTGCGGGTGCTGTCGATGTTGACGACGCCCTGCATGCTCGAGAGTGTCAGCTGTAGCCCGCTGGTAAGCGCCACTGGCGTGAAGGAATGTCCGGAACCGGCGCAGCGAACGTTCAGCCCTTGCGCGGTTGCCTCGCGCACCATTTCGGCAAGTGCCGCCTCACTCTCCGGCGCGCCGCGATGGCGCACGATGCATGATTGGTTTCCGACCCAGTTGCGCCAGTGGCCACCTGCCTGAAGCATTTTCCCCTCCCTCAAACCGCGGTGAAGCAATTGTCGACGAACAGATGCGTGCCGTTGATGAAGCTCGCCTCGTCACTCGCCAGAAACAATGCCGCGTTCGCCACTTCCTTCGGATCGCACATGCGGCCCTGTTGCGCGGCGATCGCCGCTTCCGAAACGTCGACGCCGTATTTGCTGAGCCCGACGAGCTCGCGCTTGCCGTGGTCGGTGGCGATGAAGCCCGGGCAGACGGCGTTGCAGCGGATTCCGCGGTCGCGGAATTCCACGGCGATGGCGCGGGCGAACATGTGGCAGGCGCCCTTGGTGGTGTCATAGAGCACCTCCATCGGTGTTGCGGCCACGGCCGAAATCGACGAGGTGCAGACAATGCTGCCGCCGCCGGCCGCAAGCATGCCTGGCAGTACCGCCTTGGTCATCAGGAACATGCTGCGCACATTGACCGCCATCAGCCGGTCCCACTCGTCCTCCTCCGTTTCGAGGAAGGGACCGACGGCGAGGATGCCGGCGTGGTTGAAGAGCACGGTGATGGCGCCGAAGGCCGCTTCAACCGCCTTGACGGCGGACGTCACCTCGGCCGACACCGAGACGTCGGCCGGGGCAAAAATCGCCTCGCCGCCGTTGGCGCGGATCGAGGCGGCCACCTCTTCGCCTTTGCTGCGCGGCAGATCGACGATGCCGACCTTGGCGCCTTCGCGCGCGAACAGCTCGGATGCGGCAAGACCGCAGCCTCCCGCGCCACCGCTGATCAGCGCCACCTTGCCTGAAAGCCTGCCTGCCATCTTAATCCTCCCCTTGGCGCATCCTTCGCAGCGGTCGCCGATGACGACCCGCGACGGATCCGGTTTCTCACTCCCCTGGAATTATTGTTGACGAGTGAGGGGCTGTCGATATCCCATGGGGGATACGTAGGGTTGGGGGATGACAAGGGAATGCTCGCAAGCGAGTCCGCCGATATCTCGGCGATGATCGGCCTGATCGGCACGGAAGATTTCGGCCGAGCGCTCGATCGGATGCTCCGATCGGTCACCGGCTTCGATCTCTCGGTCGCGTTTGCCTATCCTTACGATGCAAGGCCGATCGTCCTGCATGACGGCTATACGGCCAAGGTGTCGGCAAGTGCGCTTTCCGCCTATCTCGGCGGCGCCTACCTGCTCGATCCCTTTTACGTCGCCTGTTGTGCCGGCCAGCCGGCAGGGCTCTGGCGAATGCGCGAGCTTGCGCCGGACCAGTTCTTCCTGTCCGACTTCTCGTCGTCGGCGGAAGTGCATCCCTGCGTGTCGATGGAATCCGGCGTTCTCGTCGAGGAGGTGGGCTTCGTCATCCCGCTCGATGGCGGCCTGCAGGCGACCTACTCGTTGATGCGCGGCCGCGGCGGCGAGCCTTTCAGCGAGACGGAGCTGGCCAGGCTGCGCGTCTACGAGCCGATCGTGCGCGAGGCCATCAGGTCGAACTGGCGCCAGCAGGGCCAGACGATTGCGCCGTCGCCCTCCGAGGAGGGCGACGATGCGATGGAGGCGGCGTTCGAAAGCCTGTGTTCAGATCGGCTGACCAAGCAGCAGCGCAACATCGTGCGCCTCATCCTTAGGGGCCACAGCAACCTGTCGATCGGCAAGGTGATGAACATCGCCGAGGGCACGGTTCGCATCCACCGCAAGAACATCTATCGCCGGCTCGGCATTTCGAGCCAGGGTGCCCTGTTCCGGATTTTCATTGATCATTTGAACAGGCGTCAGCTCTACTGAAGCAGGCTTCGAGCGACTGTGCGCATCCTGCCGGATGCGCCCCGTTGTTCAAGCTCAGGCCGCGTGCGAGGTCGCGTCGTCGTCGAGCAGCGTGTAGATCGCGCTGGCGGAATCGCTCGAGCGGATCTTGGCGACCATGTCCTGGTCGCGAAGCACGCGGGCGATACGCGACAGGGCTTTGAGGTGGTCCGCGCCGGCGCCTTCCGGAGCGAGCAGCAGGAATACGAGATCGACCGGCTGGTCGTCGAGCGCCTCGAAATCGACGGGCGTGTCGAGACGCGCGAAAATGCCGATGATCGAGGGGAGATTGTTGAGCTTGCCGTGCGGAATGGCGATGCCGTTGCCGACGCCGGTGGAACCAAGGCGCTCGCGCTGCAGGATCACGTCGAAGATTTCACGCTCGGGAACCCCGGTGATCTTAGAAGCTTTTGCCGCCAATTCCTGAAGGAGCTGTTTTTTCGAGTTGGCCCTCATGGCCGGGATGATCGCATTTTGATGCAGTAGACCTGCCAATGCCATTCTTTTGTCCTCGTTCGCCGGTTAGAGCCGGACAACATCATCACAAATGCGTCGCAATGGCTCTAACCATCTTTGTCATGGCGGATCCCATGCACAGAAAAGTCACATTTCCGGCCTGGCCGCTGAGTTGCGGGAGAGGGACGCCGGCACGCCGGCATCCCTCTTTTTTCGCTCATGCTTTGATATTGGCAGCATCGATCCAGCCAATATTTCCATCGTTGCGCCTGTAGACGATATTCAGTTCGGCCTTGCCGGGAGTGCGGAACATCAGGACGGGTTCGTCCGTCATGTCGAGCGCCATCACGGCGCTTGCGACAGACATCGTCCTTAATTGTTTCGAGCTCTCAGCCACGATGGTCGGCGCATAATCCTCGGGAACTTCGTCGTCCTCGAACGGCACCGAATCCATCACTGTGTAAGCCACCTCGGCAGCGTTCTGTCCGTTGCCGTTGTGGTGATCCTTCAGCTTGCGCTTGTAGCGACGCAGACGCTTTTCGATGCGATCCGACGCCGCGTCAAACGCAGCCTGTGGATCGTTCGCCTGGCCGTTCGCCTGCATTACCACGCCCGTATCGAGATGAAGCTTGCAGTCGGCGCTGAAGCGCGGCCCGGATTTTTCCACAGTGACCTGGCTTGAATATCCTCCGTCGAAATATTTGGTAACGGCCTGCTCGATCTGCTCGCCAATGCGGGCGCGGAACGAATCGCCGATTTCCATCTGTTTACCGGATACACGCACACTCATGGAGTTTCCTCTCTCGTTCGTGATTTGCGCAGCCAGTCTATTCCAAGCGGTCCCGTCATCCAAGCCTTTCAGACTTGCGAGCGCGCCTCTGTCGCAGCCACCGGTCGCACCGGAGGCTTCCGGGGTGAGCAGTCCCCGGCAATTGCGGCGGGCTCATATCGTCTGTGTCGGAGAGAGTCAATCGAAGGTCGCAAAAAAGTTAATGCGCCTTAACTTCCGGTGCTCAGAAACCGGCGGCCTTGGCGAGCGCGCGCTTCTCCCGCCGGCGCTGCACGGAGGAGGGGATATTCATCGCTTCCCGGTATTTGGCGACCGTGCGCCGCGCGATATCGATGCCGGCCTTCTTGAGGACGTCGACGATGTCGTCGTCAGAAAGCACCGCCTCGGTGCTCTCCTCGTGGATCAGCGTGCGGATCTTGTGGCGCACGGATTCCGCCGAATGGCTGTCGCCACCCTCGGCCGAGCCGATCGAGACGGTGAAGAAATACTTGAGCTCAAACAGCCCGCGCGGCGTCAGCATGTACTTGTTCGAGGTGACGCGGCTGACGGTCGATTCATGCATCTTGATGGCGTCGGCGACGGTCTTGAGGTTCAGCGGCCTGAGGTGCCCGATGCCGTTGACGAGGAACGCGTCCTGCTGGCGCACGATCTCGGTGGCGACCTTCATGATCGTGCGGGCGCGCTGGTCGAGGCTGCGCGTCAGCCAGTTGGCATTTTGCAGGCATTCGTTGAGGAAGGCCTGGTCGGCGCTGTTTTTCTGCGTGCCGCGTGACACCGAAGCGAAGTAGTCCTGGTTGACGAGAACGCGCGGCAGCGCATCCGGATTGAGTTCGACCATCCATGAGCCGTCGGGCGCTGCCCGCACGACGATATCGGGCACGATCGCCTCGCTGACGCTGGTCTCGAAGCTGGTGCCGGGCTTCGGGTCGAGCTTGCGGATTTCCGCCAGCATGTCGATCAGGTCTTCCTCGTCGACGCCGCAGATCTTCTTCAGCGTCGCGAAATCACGCCGCGCCAGGAGTTCGAGATTGGCAAGCAGCGCCTCCATCGCCGGATCGAGCCGGTCGCGGGCGCGCAGCTGGATGGCGAGACACTCGCCGAGCGAGCGGGCAAACACACCGGGCGGATCGAACTGCTGCAGCGTCAGCAGCACCCTGAGGACATCGGCATGGGCGGCACCCAGCCGTTCGCCGACCTCGCCGAGGTCCGCCTGCAGGTAGCCGGCGTCGTCGAGTTGGTCGATGAGATGCTGCGCGATCAGTCGATCGGAAGGAGCCGGCAGCGCGAAGGGCAATTGCTCCAGGAGCGTTTCGCGCAGGCTCTTGCGGCCGGCGACGAAATCGTCGAGGTCGTAATCGTCGCCCTCGCCGCTGCCGGGCATCGATTTCCACTGGCCAAGCAGTTCCGGCGCATCGGCGCGTTGCGGCGTGGTGTCGTCCTGGAAGACATTGGCGAAATCGGCATCGAGCTGGTCGTCGAGCCGCTCGCCGCTTTGCGACGTGGCGCTGTCATAGAGATCCGCCTGGCCGCCGTCGTCGCTTCCGCCACTCTCGTCTCCGCCGGCCATCCCGCCCTGCTCCGGGGCGACCTGATCGTCATTTGCCTGAAATTCGAGCAGCGGGTTCTTTTCGACTTCCTGGGCGATGAACTGGTTGAGCTCAAGATGCGTCATCTGCAGCAGCTGGATCGACTGCATGAGCTGTGGCGTCATCACCAGGGACTGGGACTGGCGCAGATGAAGGCTGGCGGACAGGGCCATGCTGACGCGAAACTCCCGAGAAATCTCCAGGGGCCGCGGTGCTTCTCCGGTCGCCGGTCGGGCCCTTTTCTTAATTGGCCCAAAAATTGCTTATCGGAAAGGTTTGGTCAAGCGCGTTCGCGGGCGGAATCGCCCGCGAGGCGGTCTCAGAGGCTGAAATTGTCGCCGAGATAGAGCCGGCGCACGTCAGGATTGGTGACAATGTCGTTGGCGCGACCATGCGTCAGCACCTCGCCGGCATGGATAATGTAGGCGCGATCGATGAGGCCGAGCGTCTCGCGGACATTGTGGTCGGTGATCAGCACGCCGATGCCGCGCGAGGTCAGGTGCCGGACAAGCGCCTGGATGTCGGCGACCGAGATCGGGTCGACGCCGGCAAAGGGCTCGTCGAGCAGCATGAAGGTCGGGTCGGTCGCAAGCGCGCGGGCGATTTCCAGACGGCGGCGTTCGCCGCCAGAAAGCGCGATCGCCGGCGACTTGCGCAGATGCGTGATGTTGAACTCGCCGAGCAGGTCGTTGAGCTTGCTTTCGCGCCGCTCCAGGTTCTTGTCGTGAACCTCGAGCACGGCGCGGATGTTCTCCTCGACCGTCAGCCCGCGGAAGATCGACGCTTCCTGCGGCAGGTAGCCCACGCCGAGGCGTGCACGCCGGTACATCGGCATGGTTGTCACGTCGTTGCCGTTGATCTCTATCGAGCCCTCGTCGACGGGGACGAGGCCGGTGATCATGTAGAAGCAGGTGGTCTTGCCGGCGCCGTTCGGCCCGAGCAGGCCCACGGCCTCGCCGCGCCGCACCACCAGCGAAACGCCGTTGACGACCCGACGCTCGCGATAGGCCTTGGTCAGTCCGCGGGCAATCAGGGTGCCGTCATAGCGCGCCTTGTCGACCGCATGGCCGGAAGCGACCGCAGTGGTCGCCGACGGCTTGCGGACCCGTTTGCGCTTGTGGAGGAAGGGAAGTTGCACGAGCGGTCTACGTCAGTTCGTCTTGCGGGACTTCGGGTCGAGCTGGATCTGCACGCGGCCGCCGCAGGCTTCGAGCTGGGCCTCACCGGTTTCCATCTGGACGTTGAGCTGGCAGCCGACGAAGACGTTCTTGCCTTCGGAGAGGACGACCTTGTCGCCCTTGAGAACGAAGACCTGCTTGGTCATGTCGAACGAGCCGGTATCGGCCGTCGCCTGCTGCGTGCCGGAGCTCAGGAATACTTTCTCGCTGACCTCGATACGGTCGATGTCGGCGTCGCCGCTCGAAACCGAGCCGCCGCCGGACTTGTAGAAGACGACCATATTGCCGGCCTGCAGCGTCGTCGTGCCCTGCACGACCTTGACGTTGCCGGTGAAAATCGCCTTGCTTTCCGGGTCCTTGATTTCGAGCTTGTCGCTCTCGATCTGGATCGGCTTGTCGTTGGACAGCTCAAGGCCCTTCATCTTGCTCGACGTGGCCTGCGCAAAAGCGCCGGAGGCAATAATCAAAGCGCCCGCTCCGGCAATGGCCAGGCTGGCGGAAATCTTGAAAAATGATGCGGTTGTGACCGACATGGAGTGCACCGGGTCCTATTTCGCGTTTTTGCGGATGGCGGCGGGCTCGACGTTGACCCTCACCATACCCTCGAAAATTACAATACGTCCCTTATCCGTCATTCGCAGCGTCTGCGCAATGATCGAACCACCCTTCATGCTGATCGCAACGGGCTGCTTCGTTTCCATCTCGCCGGCATTGATGTCCAGATAGGCCGACTGGAAGTCGGCGTTGATGCCATTATTGACGGAAATGGTGAACGGGGCGTTCATGTCGAGCGTGTTGGCGCCGCGATCATAGATGCCGTTGGTGGCGTCGACGGTCGCTATCATCGAATCCTTCATCGGCATTTCTGCGTGGATCGTCTGCAGCGTGATGATGTCGGGGTTGGCGATATCCTGAAGCGCCCGCTGGGCCTTCATCGAGTAGCTGATGCCCTGCTTGTTGCGACCGGAGATCGCCGGATTCTTCATGACGATCTTGCCGTCCTCGATCGTCGCGGTCTCGATCTGCAGGTCGACGGGCATGAAAGCGCGCACGAAGGACACGGCGGCAAAAATGACGGCAATGACGCCGGCGATGATCGGCAGGATGATCTTCAGGCGGCGCACGCGCGCGGAATGCCGTGCGGCGAGCGCATAGGCGTCGGCGGAGCTCGCACCCGTATCGGCAAAGATGCCCGGGGCTGGCGCGTGGTTCAACATGGAAGGGCCTGTCGGTTCTACTGCTTTTGTCGCTGACCCAACGTGGGGGTCATTTACATACATTGGTGTAAGTCGTCGCAAATATGGATATTTTTTGCTGACGCACAATGGCGCCGCAAAAAAACTCGGGTGAAGCGCAAAAACGCCAGCCGCGGCTTTCAACCGTGGTCAAGCGCGTCTATGGAATATGCCTCTTCGCGCGCAGATAGCACGTTCCCGCGGAAACTGACAGAAGCAGCGCCAACAAATCGGGAGAAACCCACATGGACGAACTCGCCATCGCCGATCGCCGCAGCCTGCGCCGGAAGTTGAGCTTCTGGCGCTTTGTGGTCGCGGGGCTGCTTCTCCTCGTCGCGCTCGCGATCTTTGCCTGGTCGGGGGCTGCCGACGACGTCGGCCACAACAGGCAGCATGTGGCGCGCGTTGCCATCACCGGCCTGATCCAGGATGACCGCGAACTGCTCGAGCGCCTGCAGAAGATTGCCGACAACGATAGCGTCAAGGCGCTGGTCGTGACCATTTCGTCGCCGGGCGGCACCACCTATGGCGGCGAGGTTATCTATAAGGCGATCCGCAAGGTGGCGGCCAAGAAGCCGGTCGTTTCCGACGTGCGCACGCTTGCCGCCTCGGCGGGCTACATGATCGCGCTCGGCGGCGATACGATCGTTGCCGGTGAGAGCTCGATCACCGGCTCCATCGGCGTCATCTTCCAGTATCCGCAGGTCAAGGAGTTAATGGACAAGCTCGGCGTCTCCCTGGAATCGATCAAGTCGCGGCCGCTGAAGGCGGAACCTTCGCCCTTCCATCCGGCGAGCGACGAGGCGAAGGCCATGATCCAGTCGATGATTGACGACAGCTACGCCTGGTTCGTCGACCTGGTTGCCGACCGCCGCAAGTTGCCGCGTCCCGATGCGTTGCTGCTCGCCGACGGACGCATTTTCACCGGTCGCCAGGCGCTAAAGGCCAAGCTCGTCGACAAGCTCGGCGGCGAGGACGAAATTCGCGCCTTCCTCACGGAGAAAAAGGTGTCGAAGGACCTGCCGATCGTCGATTGGGAAGCCCCGCGCAAGACCCTGCCTTTTGGCCTCGGCGCGCTGGTCGGCAACTGGATCAAGATGTTGGGATATGACGCTTTTCCGGCAATGAGCGGGCTCGAAAAAATTGCAGGCGACAAGTTGTTTCTTGACGGTCTTGTTTCGGTTTGGCAGGTTGATGGCCAATGAGCAAGGCGACATATACCCAGCCTGAGCCGTCGAGCGATGTCGGTGATTTTGCAAATGCCGCGCACCGCCTTGCGGAAATCACAATGCAGACCGAAAAAGCAAAACAAACAAGAATTTGAGGGGGCGACAGTGATCAAGTCAGAACTGGTGCAGATTGTTGCGGCTCGCAATCCGCATCTCTACCACCGCGACGTCGAAAATATCGTCAACGCGGTCCTCGATGAGATCACCGACGCGCTCGCTGCAGGCAACCGGGTCGAACTGCGTGGCTTCGGCGCCTTCTCGGTCAAGAACCGGCCGTCGCGGTCGGGGCGCAACCCGCGCACCGGCGATTCCGTTTTCGTCGAGGAAAAATGGGTACCGTTTTTCAAGACCGGCAAGGAACTGCGCGAGCGGCTCAACCCGGGCATGAACGGCGAAGACGAGGATTGATCATCCTTGGCGGTCGCCAGAGACCCCTAACGACCCCTTTAAACGAGGCCCGTTGCCGGCAAGCGTCCGGCAAAGCGCACGGGCGTCGGCGAGATGGAGCGATTGAATGTTCAAGAAACTGATCAACATCGTTGTTCTCGTGCCGGTCGCTATCATCCTGATTGTGCTGAGCGTGGCCAACCGCCAGAGCGTAACGCTGGCGCTGAACCCCTTCCGGCCGGAAGACAGCGTGCTTTCCGTGAGCGCGCCGTTCTTCGTCTTCCTGTTCCTTGCGGTCATCGTCGGCGTCATCCTCGGTGCCGCCGCGACCTGGTTCAGCCAGGGCAAGTACCGGCGGCGCGCGCGCAACGAGGCGAACGAAGCAGTGAAGTGGCACCGCGAGGCGGAGAAACACCGCAGCCAGGCGGAAAAGCTCGCAACCCAGGCGACGCTCGCAGCGCCGCAGAACTGATTAGAAGTTCACAAGCCTGCGAAGACCGAGACGGGCGCCCGTTCGGTCCGCGTCGCCTCTTTAGCTCGCAGCTTCCGCCGTACCGCCGACGGCGGCGCTAAAATCGGCGAAAAATTGCTGCGCCAGTTTCTTGGCGGTTGAGTCGATCAGGCGCGAGCCGAGTTGCGCGAGCTTGCCGCCGATCTCCGCCTTGACGTCGTAACGCAGCACCGTTTCGTCCCCGTCCGCTGTTAAGGCGACGTCGGCGCCGCCTTTGGCAAAGCCGGCGATGCCGCCCTTTCCTTCGCCCGAGATCGTATAGCTCTGCGGCGGATTGAGATTGGAGAGCACGACATTGCCGGTGAAGGAGGCCGAGACCGGGCCGATCTTGATCTTCACCACGGCCGCAAGCTCGGTTGGCGACGTCATCTCCAGCGACTGGCACCCGGGAATGCATCGCCTGAGGATTTCCGGGTCGTTGAGGCCGCGCCACACCGCGTCGCGCCCAGCCGCAATCCGCTCTTCGCCGGTCATGTCCATGCGTTTTCCTCCCCCATGCGGCGCCGCGCGCCCGATATCGACGCGCAAATGTCGCTTCGACACACTAGACCTGCCGCGGAATTTTGTCGCGAAGCCGGTTCCAGCCCAAGAAAATTCGCAGCGGGTTCTTGCGCGTTATCTTCGCAAAACGGAAACGGCTTTGCCAAGAGCATCAGCGATGCTATTTGCAGCTTCAAGAGATGCCGCGGCTTCAGGCTGCGGCGACAAACCTCATGGCGTCCGCCGGCCCGTCCCGGATACTGCGCAGGCAGGCGGCCCATGCACTAACAAAGCCCAGGGATTTCAGCGTGAAGGAAAAGGACCGGCGGTCGAAGAATGCCTCCGTGACGACGGCCAAGGGCCGCGGTGCCGAAGCGCGTGGCGGTGGCCGCCACGATCAGAAGCGTCCGGCACCGCCGAAGGGCGGCGGCTTCAAGGAACGGCCGGCGCGACCGGCGGCAGCACAGACGGCGGAGACGCGCGAGAAGCCAGCAAAGTATCCTGCACAGGAAACGCCGGCGCGGGTGATCGCGCGGCGAACGGGCGAAAAGCCGGCCGAGCGCATACCGCTCATTCTCGAAACGTCGGACGCATCCGGCTATCACCTGATCGATAGCGGCGCCGGCGAAAAACTTGAGCAATACGGTCCCTACCGCATCGTGCGCCCCGAGGCGCAGGCGCTCTGGCCGCGCAGCCTGCCCGATAGCGTCTGGGAAAAAGCCGACGCGATCTTCACCGGCGACACCGACGAAGACGGCATGGGGCGCTGGCGCTTTCCTGGCGCCGTGCTCGGCGAGACCTGGCCGATGCAGCTTCTCGGCACCGATTTCCACGGACGCTTCACCTCGTTCCGCCATGTCGGTGTCTTCCCGGAACAGCTCGCGCACTGGAGCTGGGTGAAGGATCAGGTGGAAAGGGCAGGGCGGCCGCTGAAGGTACTGAACCTCTTCGGCTACACCGGCGTCGCCTCGCTGATCGCCGCCAGGGCCGGAGCCGAGGTCACCCATGTCGACGCCTCCAAGAAGGCAATCGGCTGGGCGCGCGAAAACCAGCAGCTGGCGCGGGCCGAAAACCTGCCGATCCGCTGGATCTGCGACGATGCGATGAAGTTCATCCAACGCGAGGAACGCCGCGGCAGCCGCTACGACATCATCCTGACCGACCCGCCGAAGTTCGGCCGCGGGCCGAACGGCGAGGTCTGGCAGCTTTTCGACCATCTGGCGGCGATGCTCGACATCTGCCGCGAGATCCTGTCGCCGGAGGCACGCGGCCTGGTGCTGACGGCCTATTCGATCCGGGCGAGCTTCTACTCGATCCATGAACTGATGCGCGAGACGATGCGCGGCCACGGCGGCCGGGTGGAGTCGGGCGAGCTCATCATCCGCGAGGGCGGGCTTGACGGCCGCGAGCCGGGCAGGGCGCTTTCGACCTCACTCTTCAGCCGCTGGGTACCGCAATGACGAACGACAGAAGCGAACACGGCACCGGTCGTGTCGGTCAGGTGAAGGAGGTCACGAGCCTCACCAACCCGATCATCAAGGACATCCGCGCGCTGACGCAGAAGAAGCACCGCGACGAGACGCGCTCCTTCATGGCCGAGGGCCTGAAGCTGGTGATCGACGCGCTCGACCTTGGCTGGAAGATCAAGACGCTGATCTATGCCAAGGCGGCCAAGGGCAAGCCGCACGTGGAGCAGGTGGCGGCAAAGACCTTCGCCAAGGGCGGCCTGGTGCTGGAAGTCAGCGAGAAAGTGCTGTCGACGATCACCCGGCGCGACAATCCGCAGATGGTCGTCGGCATCTTCGAGCAGCGTTACCAGTCGCTGAAGGACCTGAAGCCGCAACTGGGCGAAACCTATGTGGCGCTCGACCGCGTCCGCGATCCCGGCAACCTCGGCACCGTCATCCGCACCGCCGATGCCGCCGGCGCTTCCGGCGTCATTCTCGTCGGCGAGACCACCGATCCGTTTTCGCTAGAAACCGTGCGTGCGACCATGGGCTCGGTCTTTGCCATGCCGGTGGCGCGCGCCAGCGTCGAGGACTTCATCCGCTGGCAGAAATCCGCCGGCGTGAAGGTCGTCGCGACCCATCTCGCCGGCGCTGTCGACTATCGCACCATTGACTACAAGACCAAGCCAGTCGTGCTTCTGATGGGCAACGAGCAGTCGGGTCTGCCGGAGGAACTCGCTCGAGAAGCCGGTGCGCTTGCCCGCATCCCGCAGGCCGGCCGTGCCGACTCGCTCAATCTGGCGATTGCCACCGGCATCATGCTGTTCGAGGCGCGCCGCCACCTTCTGACCCTGGATGCCCGCGCATGAGCGAGAAGCAGGTGCTGTTTTCGCGGCCGCTGCCGATCGCGGTCTTCATCGTCTTCGCGCTCATCGCCGACCAAGTAATCAAGTATCTAGTCGAGCTTTACCTGCCCTTCAATCAGGCGGTCCATGTCGTGCCGATGCTGGCGCTCTACCGCACCTACAACTACGGCGTCGCCTTCTCGATGCTGTCAGGCATGGAGGGCTGGTTCATCGTCGGCATGCGGCTCACCGTCTGCGCATTTGTGCTCTGGCTGTGGAAGCGCACGCCGAAGGATCGGTTCTTCGCCCATTTCGGCTATGCGCTGATCATCGCCGGCGCGCTCGGAAACCTCGTCGACCGGCTGCTCTTCGGCTACGTCATCGACTACATCCTGTTCTATACGGAGACGTGGTCTTTCGCCGTCTTCAATCTGGCCGATACCTTCATCACCATCGGCGCCGGCGCGATCATTCTTGACGAGTTGCTGCACGCGAAAAAAGCGGATCGCTAAGATTTTATCGAAGCCTTGAAGCCATTCGGAACGCCTGTCGTGTTAGCCGGAACGCATGAGCGAACCGTCACGACTGATAGAGCGGATCGAAACCGGCTTCGGGAGAGACGCCCGGGCGGGTAAGGCTGCGTCGGTTTCGGCGCTCCCGCTCGATGGGCCGGCGTCCCGTCAGGTGTCGGCGCAGCCGGCTTCCGGCGCGCGCTCTGCGCTTAGTTACGTATCCATGGCGCTGCTCGGCCTGGTCGCTTCCGGCCTTGTCCTCGTCGTCGGCATGACTGCCGGCTTCCACCTGTTCGCCGCGGCGATTGCCGCGGCCGGCGTGGTCGGTGCGCTTTTGCTCGCCGTCGAAGCCATCCGCGCGTTTGATAGCGTGCCGGTTTCCGATGAGGTGGAGCGGGACCAGGATTGGCACCGCTCCGAAACCTCGGCGCTGCTTTCGACCATTCACGATGCGCTGGGTGACCTTGCGATCATGCGCGGCATGGACGGAAAGATCGTCCACGCCAATGCTGTCTTCCATCAGGTCTGCGGCCGATCGGATGTCCGGGGCATGGCCTGCGGCGCCCTTGGGCTGAGCTTCGAGCCGAAGGCTGCGCCCAATCATTACCTCGTGCGCATCGCCGCGGCCGAAGGCATCCGCCTTTTCGATTGGCATGACGTGATCGCCCGCGATCCGGCGAGCGGCAAGCTCATGCGTCACAGCATTGCGCGCGATGTCACCGAGGAAGCGCGCGCCGCGCGCGAGCGTGAGGCGGCGCGCCGGCGGGCCGAGGAGGCGAGCCAGGCAAAGTCGCGGCTGCTCGCCACCGTCAGCCACGAGATCCGCACGCCGCTTTCGGGCATTCTCGGCATGAGCCATCTGCTCGGCCAGACCCGCCTGTCGAGCGAGCAGCAGAACTATCTCGCCGGCATGCAGCAATCCGGCCACGCTCTGGTCCAGCTCGTCGAAGACCTGATCGACTTCTCGTCGCTTTCAGCCGGCCGCTTCCAGTTTCGCCCCAGCCGCCAGGATCCGCGCGGCGTGATCGAGAGCGTCGTGGAAATGCTCTCCAACCGCGCCCACGAGAAGGGCATCGAGATCGGCGCCACCGTTTCCGTCGACGTGCCCGCGCTGATGGCCTTCGATGCGGCGCGTCTGCGCCAGGTGCTTTTCAACGTCATCGGCAACGCGGTCAAATTCACGGAAGTCGGCGGGGTCTTCGTCAGCGCCGACACGATCGAGGATTGCGTGCGGATCCGTATCGACGATACGGGGCCGGGCATGTCGCCCGACGACCTGAAGCGCATCTTCGAGGAGTTCGAGCAGGCCGGCAACGACGAGCAACGCGCCAAGGGCACAGGGCTCGGCCTCGCGATCTCCAGGCGCATCATGCAGGCCTGCGGCGGCAGTCTCACGGCCGCAAGCGCGCCCGGCCGCGGCAGCCGCTTTGAAATCCGCCTGCCGCTTGCCGAAGTCGAGGCGATTGCGTCGGAGCGCCGCTCCACCCTCGCCGGGTCGCATGTGCTGGTCATGGCTCCCGATGGACCGGCCTCGGCGGCGCTGGCGGCAACCATCGCGACGCTTGGCGGGCGCTGTCACCGCGCAACGACGCTTGCCGCAGCCCAGCATGTTCTTGCCGATGTGCAGGCAGGTGGCGCGCCGCTCACCGACGTGATCGTCGACCACCGGCATGCGCAGCAGTACGAGCAGCTCCTCGCACTCCAGCCGGCCATCGGCCGGCTGGAGGTTCGCCGTACCTATCTGATCAATCCGGAGGAGCGCAACAGCCACCCCGTCAACCAGATGGATGGCTACGAGGCCTGGCTGATCCGGCCCTTGCGCGAAAAGTCGCTGATCGAAGTGCTGCTCGGGCGCCTGAAGGGCATCGAAAAACGCGACGCGATCAACGACAACAGGCCGGTCCTGCGCGAGGAGCCCGTCGTTGAACCCGTCCGCCGGCCGGGACACGGCATCCTGCTGGCCGAGGACGATCCGATCAATGCGTTGATCATCCGCACGCTGTTGCAGCGTTCGGGACACGCGGTGCAGCTCGTCAGCGACTTCGCGGGGGTCGCCGAGACGCTGCGAGCCCCTGCCGGAAACGCCTTGCCGGAACTTCTGGTCACCGACCTCAATATGCCGGGTGGCGACGGGCTTTCCATGATGCGGCACATCCGTAATGACGAGGCAATACGCTCCTTGCCAAGGTTGCCGGTCATCGTGCTGACTTCCGATATCCGCGAGGATATGCGCGACCGCCTGCTTGCCGCCGGCGCCGATGTGGTGTTGGCGAAGCCGGCCGACCCGCAGGTGCTGACCTCGGAGATCGCGCGTCTGCTACGCAAACGGTAACTCTTGCGATGGTTACGGTATTGATCGGGCGGCGGGGGTTGTACGCAACTTTCATGTCACTATGTTGTTGCAGAAACGTGGTCTAAGCCCCCGCAGACAGATTTGATTCGGGATGACGCGGATGGCCATCGAGCTACTGGATTCAGCGAACGTGGTTGACACTTCTCAGGCTTGCATCGGCACGAAAGCTGCCGTCCCGACGACCGACGTGCTTGGCCGGATCGCCAATCTTGAGACGCGCCTTGCCCGCACGGCATCGGAAATCGATGCTGCCCAGGCCGTGCGCTACAAGGTTTTCGTCGAGGAGATGAAGGCGCAGGTCGGCCCCGAGGCCGATCGGCGCAAGCGTGACGTCGACAGCTGGGACGCGATCTGCGACCACCTGCTGGTTCTCGACACCTCGATCGAAGGCGACGCCGAAGATCAGATCGTCGGGACATACCGGTTGCTGCGCCAGGATGTGGCTGAGCGCTCCGGCGGCTTTTACTCGTCTTCCGAATTCGCGATCGACGCGCTTCTCGCCCGTCATCCGACCAAGCGCTTCATGGAGCTCGGCCGCTCCTGCGTCCTGCCGGACTACCGGACCAAGCGCACGGTCGAACTCCTGTGGCAGGGCAATTGGGCCTATGCGCTCAAATACGGCATGGACGCGATGTTCGGCTGCGGTTCGTTCCCGGGTGTCGTTCCGGCCGAGCACGCGCTGGCGCTGTCCTTCCTGCACCACAACATCCGCGCCCGCGACGACTGGGCCGTCAGCGCACGGCCCGAGCTGCACCGGACGATGGATTTGATGCCGGCCGAGGCGATCAATGCCAAGAAGGCGCTCGCCGCTCTGCCGCCGTTGATCAAGGGCTATATGCGCCTCGGCGCGATGGTCGGCGATGGCGCCGTGGTCGATCATGCGTTCCGCACCACCGACGTTCTGATCGTTTTGCCGATCAGCAATATCTCGGGCCGCTACCTCAACTACTACGGCGCAGATGCCGGACGTTTCGGTGGCGCCGCCTCCTGACCGGGTCCCGGTGAGGTTAACCAATTATTAATGATGAATTTGACTTTCAAGGTCGAAAGAGAGACATGTATTGTCATGTTCTTCTCTAATTTCATGACGAACGAATAGAGAAAATAAATGGAGAAACTGCCGATCTTCCGGGGGTCGACAGGTATAGGGTTCCCAAGACTCCGTCTTTCATTACCTTAAACATAAATGCATTGCCTGTTATTAAGCCCGCCTCCTTTTCGGAAAGCGGGCTTTTCTTCTTTATAGTTGTATCGAATTGCTACCAATCGAGATCGCGCGTTGACCCGAATGAAGGCGGCTGCACCAGAATGAAGCAGCCGCCGGACCGGCAATGCCGGTCCTACATGCCGGCGTTGTAGGCCGCGATCGCCGCCATGTTGACGATGTCGGAATCCTTGGCCGACATCGAGACGATCTGGATCGACTTGTCGAACCCGACGAGCAGCGGGCCGATCACCGTCGAGCCGCCGAGTTCCTGCAGCATCTTGGTCGAAATCGATGCCGAGTGGAACGCCGGCATCACGAGCACGTTTGCCGTGCCCGAGAGGCGGCAGAACGGGTATTGCTCCATGACGCGAGCATTGAGCGCCACGTCGGCGGCCATCTCGCCGTCATATTCGAAATCGACGCGGCGCTTGTCGAGGATATTGACCGCTTCGCGCACCCGCTCAGAGCGTTCGCCCTGGGGATGGCCGAAGGTGGAATAGGCAAGCATTGCCACGCGCGGCACGTAGCCAAGCCGCTTGGCGAGGCCGGCCGCTTCCTCGGCGATATCGGCAAGCTCCTCCGAAGAGGGCATGTCGTGAACCGCCGTGTCGGCGACGAGCACCGTGCGGCCGCGGCAGAGCGCGATCGAGACGCCGATGACGCGGTGGCCGGGCTTCGGGTCGATGCAGCGACGCACGTCTTCGAGTGCCGTCGAATAGTTGCGGGTCAGGCCCGTCACCATGCCGTCGGCATCACCGAGCGCCACCATGCAGGCGGCGAAGTGGTTGCGGTCGTTGTTGATCAGGCGCTGGGCGTCGCGGAAGAGGAAGCCTTTCCGCTGCAGGCGGGCATAGAGATAGTCCGTATAGGCGCCGACGCGCTTGGAAAGCCGCGCATTGACGATCTGGATGCCGGGGCGGTCGAGGTCGATGCCCTCGCGCTCTGCCGTCTCGCGCATGCGCTCCTCGCGGCCGAGCAGGATGGCGGTGCCAAGCTGCTGGTTGGCATAGGCGATTGCAGAACGCATGACCTGCACCTCTTCGCCCTCTGCAAAGACGATGCGCTTCGGCTGGCGCCGGACGCGCTCGTAGATGCGCTGCAGCGTCGAGGCGATCGGGTCGCGGCGGGCGGAGAGTTGGCGGCCATAGGCTTCGAGGTCGGTGATCGGTTTGCGGGCGACGCCGCTTTCCATCGCCGCCTTCGCGACCGCCATCGGGATCGCCGAAATCAGCCGCGGATCGAAGGGGACCGGGATGATGTATTGCGGACCGAAACGCGGACGGTTGCCCTGGTAGGCTGCGGCGACATCGTCAGGAACGTCTTCCTTGGCAAGGCTCGCCAGCGCTTCAGCCGCTGCGATCTTCATCTCGTCGTTGATGGTCGTCGCGCGCACGTCTAGCGCGCCACGGAAGATATAGGGGAAGCCGAGCACGTTGTTGACCTGGTTCGGATAGTCAGAACGGCCGGTGGCGACGATCGCGTCGTCGCGGATGCGGGCGACTTCTTCCGGCGTGATTTCCGGATCCGGGTTGGCCATGGCGAAGATGATCGGCCGCGGCGCCATCGAGCGCACCATGTCTTCCGAAAGGGCGCCCTTGGCCGAGAGGCCGAAGACCACGTCGGCGCCGTCGAGCGCTTCGGCGAGCGTGCGGCGGTCGGTCTTGACCGCATGCGCCGACTTCCACTGGTTCATGCCCTCGGTGCGGCCTTCGAAGATCACGCCCTTGGTGTCGCAGAGGATGATGTTGTCAGAGGCAAAACCCATCGACTTGATGAGCTCGATGCAGGCGATTGCCGCCGCACCCGCACCGTTGCAGACGAGCTTCGTCGTCTTGAAGTCGCGACCGGTCAAGGCCAGCGCGTTGATGAGGCCGGCTGCGGCGATGATCGCCGTGCCGTGCTGGTCGTCATGAAACACCGGGATGTCCATGACCTCGCGCAGCTTCTGCTCGATGATGAAACAGTCCGGTGCCTTGATGTCTTCGAGGTTGATGCCGCCGAAAGATGGCCCGAGGAAACGCACGCAGTTGATGAACTCGTCGACGTTTTCGGTATCGACTTCAAGGTCGATGGAATCGACGTCGGCAAAGCGCTTGAACAGCACGGCCTTGCCTTCCATGACAGGCTTTGACGCAAGTGCGCCGAGGTTGCCGAGGCCGAGAATGGCCGTGCCGTTCGAGATCACGGCCACCATGTTGCCGCGCGTCGTGTAGTCATAGGCGGTGTTGGGGTCCTCGGCGATCGCCTTCACGGGGACTGCGACGCCCGGAGAATAGGCAAGCGACAGGTCGCGCTGGGTGGCCATCGCCTTGGTGGGAGAAATCTCCAGCTTTCCGGGACGACCCTGCGAGTGAAAATCGAGCGCTTCCTGCGCGGTGACGCTCGTCATGGTGCGATCGGTCTTGTCGGTGGCCGGCATGTTTCCTCAATCCTCCTGTGGGCGAGCCTTGCGGCGCGCCTCTTTATGGTTGTCGTCTATAATTCCTTGGCGATAGTGTGCCATCTCTTTTTTCGGGACAATCATGAATTTCGTGACAGACTATTCGACCCGCGCGGGGGAGGTTTTATCCGCAGCCGAATTGGCGAGCGAGGAAAGCCGTTCCACGGCGACGCCGATGATGGAACAGTTCATCGAGATCAAGGCGAACAACCCGGATTCGCTGCTGTTCTACCGCATGGGCGACTTCTATGAGCTGTTCTTCCAGGACGCGGTCGAAGCCTCGCGCGCGCTCGGCATCACGCTCACCAAGCGCGGCCAGCACATGGGTCAGGAAATCCCGATGTGCGGCGTGCCGGTACATGCGGCCGACGATTACCTGCAGAAACTGATCGGTCTCGGCTTCCGCGTCGCTGTCTGCGAGCAGGTGGAAGACCCGGCGGAAGCGAAGAAGCGCGGTAGCAAGTCGGTGGTGCGCCGCGACGTCGTGCGCCTGGTTACACCAGGCACGATCACCGAAGAGAAACTGCTTTCGCCGTCCGAGACCAACTATCTGATGGCGCTGGCGCGCATCAAGAGCGGGTCCGAGCCTGCCTACGCGCTTGCCTGGATCGACATCTCGACCGGCATCTTCCGCCTCGCCGAGACCGCCGAGAGCCGGCTGCTTGCGGACATCCTGCGTATCGAGCCGCGCGAACTGATCCTTGCAGACACCGTGTTTCACGACCCGGAACTAAGGCCCGTCTTCGACGTGCTCGGCCGCGTTGCCGTGCCGCAGCCGGCGGTCTTGTTCGACAGCGCCACGGCGGAAGGGCGCATCAGCCGCTACTTCGGCGTCAAGACGCTTGATGGCTTCGGCACGTTTTCCCGTGCGGAACTCGCAGCCGCTTCCGCGGCGATCTCCTATGTCGAGAAGACCCAGCTTGCCGAACGCCCGGCACTCGGCACGCCGGAGCGCGAAAGTGCCGCCTCAACCTTGTTCATCGATCCGGCGACCCGCGGCAATCTCGAACTGGTGAAGACGCTGTCCGGCGCGCGCGAGGGCACGCTGCTGAAGGCGCTCGACCGCACGGTGACAAGCGGCGGCGCCCGCCTACTTGCCGAGCGGCTGATGTCGCCGCTGACCGATCCGGACCGTATCAACCAGAGGCTCGACTCGATCGAGATTTTGGCGGACCAGCCGTCCTTTGCCGGCGACCTGCGCGATGCGCTACGTCGCGCGCCGGATATGCCGCGCGCCCTGTCGCGGCTGGCGCTCGGCCGTGGTGGCCCTCGCGATCTCGGCGCAATTCAGGCCGGCTTGCATGCATCCGCGTCCATTTCACGGCTGATGGCCGCGGGAACGCTCTCGGACGAACTGAAGGAGGCGCGCGCCGCAATCGATGCGCTTCCCGCAGGCCTGCTCGGCCTGCTCGATGCGACGCTTGGCGACGAGCTGCCGCTTCTGAAGCGCGACGGCGGTTTCGTCTGCGAAGGCGCCAATGCCGAGCTCGATGAGGTCCGGGGCCTGCGCGACCAGTCGCGCCGGGTGATCGCCGGGCTGCAACTGCAATATTCCGAAGAGACCGGCATCAAGTCGCTGAAGATCAAGCACAACAACGTGCTTGGCTACTTCATCGAGGTGACGGCCGGCAATGCCGGCTCGATGACCGACACGGACGAGGGCCGCGCCCGTTTCATCCATCGCCAAACGATGGCGAACGCGATGCGCTTCACCACCACGGCCCTTGCCGAGCTGGAAAGCAAGATCGCCAATGCCGCCGACCGGGCGCTGTCGATCGAGCTCGCAGCCTTCGACCAGATGACGGCAGAAGTCGTCGCTGCTGCCGAGACGTTGAAGGCGGCGGCACTGGCGCTTGCGACCCTCGACGTCTCGGTCGGGCTTGCGGTCCTTGCCGAGGAGCAGGCCTATGCCCGCCCCACCGTTGACCGCTCGCGCATGTTTGCCATCGACGGCGGCCGCCATCCGGTGGTCGAGCAGGCGCTGAAGCGCCAGGCATCAAATGCCTTCGTCGCCAATGGCTGTGATCTCTCTCCGCCCGAGGGCGAAGAGGGCGGTGCGATCTGGCTGCTCACCGGTCCCAACATGGGCGGTAAATCGACCTTCCTGCGCCAGAACGCGCTGATCGCGATCATGGCGCAGATGGGCACCTTCGTGCCTGCCGCGAGCGCCCATATCGGCATCGTCGACCGGCTCTTCTCTCGCGTCGGCGCCTCCGACGACCTGGCGCGCGGCCGCTCGACCTTCATGGTCGAGATGGTCGAGACCGCGGCGATCCTCAACCAGGCGACCGACCGCTCGCTGGTGATCCTCGACGAGATCGGTCGTGGCACCGCCACCTTCGACGGCCTGTCAATTGCCTGGGCGGCAGTCGAGCACCTGCATGAGGCGAACCGCTGCCGCGGCCTCTTCGCCACCCACTTCCATGAACTGACCGTGCTCTCGGAAAAACTCGGCCGTCTCTCGAACGCGACGATGCGCGTCAAGGAATGGCACGGCGATGTGATCTTCCTGCATGAGGTCGGTCCGGGCGCCGCCGACCGCTCCTATGGCATTCAGGTCGCGCGTCTCGCTGGCCTGCCGGCCTCGGTCGTGGCTCGCGCCAAGGACGTGCTAGCCAAGCTCGAGGACGCCGATCGCAAGAACCCGGCGAGCCAACTGATCGACGATCTGCCGCTGTTCCAGGTGGCGATCCGTCGTGAAGAGGTGAAGCCCGCCGGAAACTCCAAGATCGACGAGGCGCTGAAGGCGCTGAACCCCGACGACATGACGCCGCGCGAGGCGCTCGATGCGCTCTATGCGCTGAAGAAGGAACTGAGCGCCGCCAAGGCGGGATGACAGGACGTGCGTGCGGTTTTCCGCTCGCACTCTATCACCCGTTGGCCGAAGCGGCGCTGCGCCTTTTTCCTGTGCAAGCCGTCTGTAAAAAGGCTATACAGCGCCGCACGCTTTTGCGGGCGCGGCGCTCGAATTGTTGTGTGGTCTTTATTCGGCCTCGGTCGCAAGGATCATGCAGGAGCGCTTGACAGCGAACGACCACGCAACCAGTCGGACAGGACGCCCCTCGGCACTTCATGGGCAGACACGAAACCTTCTTTCCCGAAATCCTCGACGTCGCAGCGCTCCGGGCAAAATGCGACTTCATCGCCTCGGCCCACGCCGAACAGCGCGACCCGATGCGTCAGGCATTGCTGGCGGCTTTCAAGCAGGCAAATGTCGCCGGCCGGGCGAAGGCCCGCGAGCTGTTCAACGCCGATGGTGCCGGCATTCTCTGCGCCGAACGTATTTCCTGGCTGCAGGATCAACTGATCACAGTGCTGCATGATTTCGTGCTGAACGAGATCTTCGACGCCGCCAATGCGCCGCCCGCGTCCCGGATCGCCGTGACGGCGGTCGGCGGCTATGGCCGCGGCACGCTGGCGCCGGGTTCAGACATCGATCTTCTGTTCCTGCTGCCGGTCAAGAAGGCCGTCTGGGCCGAGCCGGCGATCGAGTTCATGCTCTATATCCTCTGGGATCTGGGCTTCAAGGTCGGCCACGCCACCCGCACCATCGACGAGTGCATCCGGCTATCGCGCGCCGACATGACGATCCGCACGGCCATCCTCGAGATGCGCTATATCTGTGGCTCCGAGACATTGTGCGCCGAGCTTGAAACGCGCTTCGATCATGAGATCGTGCGCAACACCGGCCCGGATTTCATCGCCGCCAAGCTTGCCGAACGCGACGAGCGCCACCGCAAGGCTGGCGACACGCGCTACCTCGTCGAGCCCAACGTCAAGGAAGGCAAGGGCGGGCTTCGCGACCTGCACACGCTGTTCTGGATCGCCAAGTACTTCTACCGGCTGAAGGACACCGCCGACCTCGTCAAGCTCGGCGTGCTTTCGCGGCAGGAATATCAGCTCTTCCAGAAGGCCGAGGACTTCCTCTGGGCGGTGCGCTGCCACATGCATTTCCTCACCGGAAAATCCGAGGAACGGCTCTCTTTCGATATCCAGCGCGAGATCGCCGAGGCACTCGGCTATCACGACCATCCGGGCCTTTCGGCCGTCGAACGCTTCATGAAGCACTTCTTCCTGGTGGCAAAGGACGTCGGCGATCTCACCCGCATCTTCTGCGCAGCACTCGAAGACCAGCAGGCCAAGGACGCGCCCGGCATATCCGGCTTGATCGGCCGCTTCACCCATCGCAGCCGCAAGATTGCCGGCACGCTCGATTTCGTCGACGACGGCGGTCGCATCGCGCTTGCAAGCCCCGACGTCTTCAAGCGCGATCCGGTCAATCTGCTGCGCTTCTTCCACATCGCCGATATCAACGGGCTGGAATTCCATCCGGCGGCACTGCGCCAAGTCACGCGGTCGCTGAGCCTGATCAAGCCGGCGCTGCGCGAAAACGAGGAGGCGAACCGCCTCTTCCTGTCGATCCTCACGTCCCGCCGCAAGCCGGAGTTGATCCTGCGGCGCATGAACGAAGCCGGCGTGCTCGGCCGCTTCATTCCGGATTTCGGCAAGATCGTCTCGATGATGCAGTTCAACATGTATCATCACTATACGGTCGACGAGCATCTGCTGCGCACCGTCGACGTGCTGTCGCGCATCGAAGGCGGCATCGAGGAGGAGGCCCATCCGCTCGTCGCCAAGCTGATGCCGGGGATCGAGGAGCGCGAGGCGCTCTATGTCGCCGTGCTGCTGCACGACATCGCCAAGGGCCGGCCGGAGGATCACTCGACCGCCGGCGCCAAGGTGGCACGCAAGCTCTGCCCGCGCTTCGGGCTGTCGCCGAAGCAGACGGAACTCGTCGCCTGGTTGATCGAGGAGCATCTGCTGATGTCGATGGTCGCCCAGACGCGCGACCTCAACGACCGCAAGACGATCGTCGACTTCGCCGAGCGGGTACAGTCACTCGACCGGTTGAAAATGCTGCTCGTCCTGACCGTCTGCGACATCCGCGCCGTCGGCCCGGGTGTGTGGAACGGCTGGAAAGGGCAGCTGCTGCGCACGCTCTACTACGAGACCGAGCTGTTGCTGTCGGGCGGATTCTCCGAGTTGTCGCGCAAGGAGCGTGCGGCCCATGCCGCCGTCATGCTCGGCGAGGCGCTGACCGATTGGTCCGAGAAGGAGCGCGAGGATTATGTGCGCCTGCACTACCAGCCCTATCTCCTGACGGTGGCGCTGGAGGACCAGATCCGGCATGCGCGCTTCATCCGCGAGGCGGATGCCGCCGGCAAGGCGCTGGCGACGATGGTGCGCACCCACCAGTTCCACGCGATCACCGAAATCACCGTGCTTTCGCCCGACCATCCGCGGCTTTTGACGGTGATTGCCGGTGCCTGTGCGGCCGCCGGCGCAAACATCGTCGACGCGCAGATCTTCACGACCTCGGACGGCCGTGCGCTCGATACCATCCTCGTCAACCGCGAGTTCGCCGTCGACGAGGACGAGATGCGCCGGGCAGCGAGCATCGGCAAGCTGATCGAGGACGTGCTTTCGGGCCGCAAGCGGCTGCCGGAAGTCATTGCCAGCCGCACCAAGGTGAAGAAGCGCACCAAGGCTTTCACGGTGACGCCGGAAGTGACGATCAGCAACACGCTGTCGAACAAGTTCACCGTGATCGAAGTCGAAGGCCTCGACCGTCCGGGCCTCTTGTCCGAGATCACCGCGGTGCTGTCCGATCTTTCACTCGACATCGCCTCGGCCCACATCACCACCTTCGGTGAAAAGGTGATCGACACCTTCTACGTCACCGATCTCGTCGGCCAGAAGGTGACGAGTGAAAACCGTCAGATGAACATTGCCGCCCGCCTCAAGGCCGTCATGGCCGGGGAGGGGGACGAGGCGCGCGACCGCATGCCCTCGGGCATCATCGCGCCGCCCCCGGGCGTTTCCTCCGCTCAAAGAACGACAAAAGCCGAAACATGAGTCTGGTCAAGAAATTTGCAACCGTCGGCGGCGCGACACTCGGAAGCCGCCTGTTCGGCTTCATCCGCGAAACCTTCATGGCGGCAGCGCTTGGCACCGGCCCGGTTGCCGACGCCTTCAACACCGCCTTCCGTCTGCCCAACACCTTCCGCCGGTTGTTTGCCGAGGGCGCCTTCAATTCCGCTTTCGTGCCGCTCTTTGCCCGGGAAATCGAGGCGAACGGCATGGATGGCGCGCGGCGTTTCTCCGAGGAGGTCTTTGGCGTCCTCTTCACCGTGCTCCTGTTCCTGACGATCGCGATGGAACTGACGATGCCCTTCATCGTCAGCAACCTGATCGCGCCCGGCTTTGCCGACGACCCGGAAAAACTCGGAAGCACCATCGTCTTTGCGGCGATCATGTTCCCCTATCTCGCCTGTATGTCGCTGGCGGCGATGATGGCGGGCATGCTGAATTCGCTGCACCGCTATTTCGCGGCGGCCATCGCGCCGGTCTTCCTCAATTTCATCCTCATCGGCGTGCTCGGCTATGCGTGGTATGCGGGTCAGGATCCGATCGCGGTCGGCTACGGCCTTTCCTGGGGCGTCATGGCCGCCGGCCTCGTCCAACTCGCAATCGTCTGGATCGCCGTGCGCGATGCCGGCATCAAGATCGGCCTTCGTCGCCCGAGGATGACCGCCAACGTGAAGCGCCTGCTCGTACTGGCGCTGCCGGCGGCGATCACCGGCGGCATCACCCAGATCAACCTGCTGATCAACACCAACATTGCGTCTGCCCGGGAAGGTGCGGTGTCGTCGCTCGTCTATGCCGACCGCATCTATCAGCTTCCGCTCGGCGTCGTCGGCATCGCGGTCGCAACCGTGCTTCTGCCGGAACTCGCCCGGGCGCTGCGTTCGGGCAATGTCAACGAAGCCTCGAACCTGCAGAACCGCTCGGTCGAGTTCACGCTGTTCCTGACGCTGCCGGCCGCCGCCGCTTTGCTGGTCATGTCCGAGCCGATCGTCCGGTTGCTGTTCGAGCGCGGCAAGTTCTCGCCGGAATCGACCATCATCGTCGGTCATATCCTGGCAATTTACGGCCTCGGCCTGCCGGCTTTCGTGCTGATCAAGGCCTTCATTCCCGGCTTTTTCGCGCGCGAGGACACGCGCACGCCGATGATCTTCGCCGCGATTTCCGTCGTCGTGAACGTGTCCCTGGCGCTCACCCTGTTTCCACGGCTTGGCGCGAGCGGCATCGCCACCGCCGAGATCGTTGCCGGCTGGGTGAATGCCGTGCTGCTTTTCGCAACGCTTGTCTGGCGCGGCCATTGGGGCAGGGACATCCCGCTTCTGACCCGTATCCCGCGTCTCGTCCTCGCGGCGGCGGGTATGGCGGCGGCGCTGTATTACGCTGTCGGCTGGTTCGCTTTCGAACTGTCCTCTGCCGCGTCCCTGCTGACGCGGGCAACGACGCTGACGGGCCTGGTCGCAGTCGCCATGGTGATCTACTTCGGGCTCGCCTTCGGCCTCGGCGGCGCGAGCCTCGGCATGATCCGCCGCAACATCAAGCGGGGCGCGAAAGCGCCTGCGGAGCCTGCAGCAACGCCGGAGGCGGGTGACTGATGCGCCAGACGATCGCACGCATTGCCCTGGTCGTGCCGGATTATGACGCCGGCATCGCCTTCTATTGCGGCAAGCTCGGTTTTGATCTCGTGGAGGACACCGTTCTCGACGCCACCAAGCGCTGGGTCGTCGTCCGTCCCAAGGGGGCCGTCGAAACGGCGCTGCTGCTTGCCAAGGCTGACGGCGAGCGCCAGCAGGCGGCGGTCGGCAACCAGACCGGCGGGCGGGTCGGGTTCTTCCTGTTCACCGACGATTTTGCCCGAGACCATGCGGCGATGCTGGCCGCAGGCGTCGTCTTCCTGGAGGCGCCGCGCCATGAGCCCTATGGCACCGTAGCCGTGTTCAGCGACCCGTTCGGCAACCATTGGGATCTCTTGCAACCGGCGGCGTGAACCTACAGTTCTCGACCTCTTGATTGCCTCCCGCCACCCGTGCATAAGCCATGCCGTTAGCAACATGGGCCAGCCGGCCCTGGGGCCCTCCACCAGCCTATTGAGGACGACATGAACGAATTCAAGCCGCTCGTATTCTCCGGCGTTCAGCCGACGGGCAATCTCCATCTCGGCAATTATCTCGGCGCGATCCGCAAGTTCGTGGCGCTGCAGGAAAACAACGATTGCATCTATTGCGTCGTCGACCTGCACTCGATCACCGCGCAGCTCGTGCATGAGGACCTGAAGGGGCAGATCCGCTCGATCGCCGCCGCCTTCATCGCTTCGGGCATCGATCCGAACAAGCATATTGTCTTCAACCAGTCGGCCGTCCCGCAGCACGCGGAACTCGCCTGGATCTTCAACTGCGTCGCCCGCATCGGTTGGATGAACCGCATGACGCAGTTCAAGGACAAGGCCGGCAAGGACCGCGAGAATGCGTCGCTCGGCCTGCTGGCCTATCCGAGTCTGATGGCGGCTGACATTCTCGTCTATCGCGCCACCCATGTTCCCGTCGGCGACGACCAGAAGCAGCACCTGGAGCTGACGCGTGATATCGCCCAGAAGTTCAACATCGACTTCATGGAGCATATTCGCAGCGCTGGTTACGGTGTCGACATGGTTGTCGGCGAAGAGCCGATCCATGCCTACTTCCCGCCGGTCGAGCCGCTGATCGGTGGCGCTACGCCGCGCGTCATGTCGCTGCGTGACGGCACCAAGAAGATGTCGAAGTCGGATCCCTCCGATCTCTCGCGCGTCAACCTGATGGACGACGCAGAGACGATCTCGAAGAAGATCCGCAAGGCCAAGACCGATCCGGACGCGCTTCCGAGCGAAGTGGACGGTCTGAAGGGTCGTCCCGAGGCGGACAACCTCGTCGGTATCTACGCGGCGCTGTCGGACAAGACCAAGGAGCAGGTGCTCGCCGAATTCGGTGGGCAGCAGTTCTCGGTCTTCAAGCCGGCGCTGGTCGACCTTGCGGTCGAGGTTCTCTCGCCGATCACGGCCGAGATGCGCCGCCTGATGGGCGACACCGCCCATATCGACGCGATCCTTAGGGATGGCGGCGAGCGGGCGCGGGCGCGGGCGGAGAAGACGATGCGCGAAGTGCGCGAAATCATCGGCTTCCTGCAGTAAATTGATTGGGTCCGGGGAACTCCCGGACCCAGTTTCATTTTCATGGTCGGCCTTCGCTAGCCGAAGTGAACCTCGACCGGAAAGCCTCGGGCACTTTTCCGTGCCCTCGTCCGAAACGCAAAAATCAGACCTTGCGGCGGCTCGCGCGGGATGTATTGTTCACCCTATGGTCTCGACCCGACTCTCTCGACTTGAAGGACACCGCCGCAAATTCATGGCGGTGATAGACGATACCCCGGAATGCGGGCGCGCCGTGCACTATGCGGGCATGCGCGCCAAGAATTCCAATGGTGGCCTCGTCCTGCTCTATGTGATCGCCGACGGCGACTTCCAGCAATGGCTGGGGGTCGAGGAAATCATGCGTGCGGAAGCACGCGAGGAGGCCGAGGCGACGCTCGCCAAGGTGTCCCAATCGGTCCGCGAGCGGATCGGCATCGAGCCCGAGGTCGTCATCCGCGAGGGCACGGCCACGGAGCAGATCCACGCGGCGATCGAAGAAGATCGCGACATCGCCATTCTGGTTCTCGCGGCCGGCTCGGCGAAAGAAGGCCCAGGTCCGCTGGTGTCGTCCATTGCCGGCAAGGCCGCGGCCTTTCCGATCCCCGTCACGGTCATCCCGGATGCCCTGACGGATGAGGAGATCGACGCGCTCAGCTGACCTGCGTCGCTATGTGCTCTTGCGACCAGACGGCCATGCTCCTATATTCTTTTGAATTATTCTAAAAAGCTGGGCGGATGCCGCTCCGGCGAAACGGAGACAGACATGTTCATTCAGACCGAAGCCACGCCGAATCCGGCGACGCTGAAGTTTTTGCCGGGCAAGGTCGTCCTGGAAAACGGCACGGCCGAGTTCCGCGACGAGGAAGAAGCACGCGCCGGCTCGCCGCTCGCGGCACGGCTGTTTTCGATCCCCGGCGTCACCGGCGTCTATTTCGGCTACGATTTCATTACCGTCAGCAAGGAAGGCCAGGAATGGCAGCACCTGAAGCCGGCGATCCTCGGTTCGATCATGGAGCACTTCATGTCGGGCCAGGCGATCATGGCTGGCAGCGGCCGCGCCGAGCAGTCCGACGAGGAAGACGAGTTCTTCGACGAGGGTGACGAAACGATCGTCGCCACGATCAAGGAACTGTTGGAAACCCGCGTACGTCCGGCCGTCGCCCAGGATGGCGGTGACATCACCTTCCGCGGCTTCAAGGATGGGACTGTGTTCCTCAACATGAAGGGCGCCTGCTCCGGTTGCCCGTCGTCCACCGCGACGCTGAAGCATGGCGTGCAGAACCTGCTGCGCCACTTCGTTCCCGAGGTGGAGGCCGTCGAGGCCGTCTGATATAGCGCGCGCCTGTCCGGCGCGCCGGTTTCGCGTATCGATTTTGCCGCAAAGCCCGATCGGCTTTGCGGCTTGTGGCGTCTGAAAGATCCTGCGTTGAAATGATTGTACTTGCGCTCGACACGTCCGGTTCCGGTTGCTCCGTTGCCGTCTATGACAGCGAAACGGAAGCCGTGCTCGGGCGTTCCGGGGCCGATCTCGGCAAGGGACACGCCGAGCGGCTGATGGAGTTCGTCGACGAGGCATTGGCTGCGTCCGGCCGGTCGCTTGACGCTATCGACCGCATCGCCGTCACTGTCGGCCCGGGATCCTTCACCGGCATTCGCGTCGGCGTAGCGGCCGCTCGCGGCCTGGCGCTTGCGCTCGGCAAACCCGCCGTCGGCGTCTCGACACTTGCGGTCGTCGCCGAGGGGCTGCGCCGGACGGCCGCCGGAAAGCCCGTCCTTGTCGCCATCGACGCCAAGCGGGACGAGGTCTATCTCCAGGCTTTCGATGCGACCGGTAGCGCCACGGGTGAGCCCGAAGCACTCTCCGTCGAAAGTGCGCGCGAACGATTTGCCGGTTTCGACGGCGTCATCGGCGGCTCCGGCGCGCATTTCGTCGCTGCCGATCTACCGCTCAAGCCTTCAGAACTCATCGATGTCGCCGCCGTCGCCAAACTTGGTGCCGCTGCCGATCCAGCCTCGGCCAAGCCGCGTCCGTTATATCTCCGGGGCCCCGACGCCAAGCCGCAGGCGGGCTTCGCGATTGCCCGAGCATAGACCGAGATGAGCTTCACCGATTACTTCACCCGCCGCACCGAGTTCGACATCTTCCCCTTGGAGGAAGCGGACCTGATTGCCGCGGCGGCGCTGCACCGTCAGCGTTTCGCGGCCCCGTGGAGCGATGGCGAAATCCATGCGCTTCTGGTCCAAGAGACGGTGTTCGGCTTTGTCGCCCGGCAGACCAATGGCAGCTTTCGCCCGGCATTCGGTGGGTTTGTCCTGTCGCGTGCGGTTGCCGGTGAGGCGGAAATCCTGACGATCGGTGTCGAGCCGCGTTATGCGCGCTCCGGTCTCGGCTGGCGGTTGATGCAGGCGGCAATGCGTGAAGCGCTGGTCAAGGGCTCCGAGGCCCTGTTCCTCGAAGTCGACGAGACCAACCAGCCGGCAATCGGGCTTTACCGTAAGCTCGGCTTCAACAAGGTCGGCGAACGCCGCGCCTATTACCAGGACAAGGCCGGCCAGCGGACCGCCGCGCTTGTCATGCGGCTCGATCTTCGCTAGTCCCGACACGGACAGGGGCAGGATGAGGAAGGCCAAGGCGGTCTTCCGCCCGCATCCCGCATTACCCTATCGGAACAGGTCACGATGATCGCGCCGCGGTTCGGCTCCAGATCATCGCGATTCTCAAGGTCTCGCGCAGGAAAACTCTTCCCGGATGGTCAATTGGCTACGGATCGCGATCTTCGCAGCGCTTCTGGCGCTGGTTTCGCTCGTGCTGATGCCGATTCAGGTCGTCTGCCTCTGGCTTGATCTGAAACCCCGGCGCCGTCTGCCGCGATATTGGCACCGGCTCGCCTGTTATCTTCTCGGCATAAAGGTGCGCGTCCACGGCATGGCGGATCGCCGCCGGCCGCTTTTGATCTGCGCCAACCACGCCTCCTGGAAGGACATTCTGGTGCTCTCCTCGGTTGCCGACGTCGTCTTCGTCGCCAAGTCCGAGGTGAAGGGCTGGCCGGTCTTCGGCGTGCTTGCCCGGCTGCAGGCGTCGATCTTCGTCGAGCGCGAGCAGAAGCGCTCGACCGGCAAGCAGGTGAGCGAAATCGGCGAGCGCATGGCGGCCGGCGAAATCGTCGTGCTCTTTCCCGAGGGAACGACCTCCGACGGCAACCGCCTGCTGGAGATCAAGACCTCGCTTTTCGGGGCTGCCGCTTCCGCCGTGCCGCATTCGCCGACCGGTCTCGTGCATGTGCAGCCGGTCGCGATCTCCTATACCGGTATCCACGGCATGCCGATGGGCCGCTTCAACCGGCCGATCGCCGCCTGGCCGGGCGACACCGAACTGGTGCCGCATTTGCTCGGCATCCTGCGTGAGGGCGCGATCGAGGTCGACGTCGATTTTGGTGAGGCCATCGATTACGACCGCCATACCAATCGCAAGGAGGTGAGCCGCACGGTCGAGCAGCGCATCCGCAGCATGCTGTCGGATCGTCTGCGCGGGCGGGCTTGAAACGCCCCG
This sequence comes from Ensifer sp. Root954, assembly GCF_001429005.1. Classification (NCBI taxonomy): domain Bacteria; kingdom Pseudomonadati; phylum Pseudomonadota; class Alphaproteobacteria; order Hyphomicrobiales; family Rhizobiaceae; genus Ensifer; species Ensifer sp. Root954. The sequence continues at coordinate 329,131 of NZ_LMJM01000052.1, read as the reverse complement.
GGCAAGGACCGCTGCGCCGAAAATACTTCAACTTCCGACCGCTTTGCACTAAAGAACCCGGCATGACCCAGGAAACCGCCCTTCTGTCGACGACGCCCGCCACGGGCGACGAGCGCGCCCCGGCCCGCAAGGTCTTCGTCAAGACCTACGGCTGCCAGATGAACGTCTACGATTCCGACCGCATGACGGACGCCCTGTCGCGCGACGGCTACGTCTCGACCGATGTGCTGGAAGACGCAGACTTCGTCCTGCTCAACACCTGTCACATTCGCGAGAAGGCGGCAGAGAAGGTGTATTCCGAACTCGGCCGCCTGCGCGATCTGAAGAAGGAAAGGGCCAAGGAAGGCCGCGAGATGGTGATCGGCGTTGCCGGCTGCGTCGCGCAGGCCGAAGGCAACGAGATCCTGCGGCGCGCACCGGCCGTCGACCTGGTGATCGGCCCGACCACCTATCACCGGCTGCCCGAGGCGCTGAAGCGCGCCCGCAGCGGCGAGCGTGTCGTGCAGACGGAGTATGCCGTCGAAGACAAGTTCGAACACCTGCCGGCACCCGACAAGGCAAAGACCCGCATGCGCGGCGTTACCGCGTTCCTGACGGTTCAGGAAGGCTGCGACAAGTTCTGCACCTTCTGTGTCGTGCCCTACACGCGCGGCTCCGAGGTTTCCCGCCCCGTCGCCCAGATCGTCTCGGAGGCGGAAAAGCTGGTCGAGGGCGGCGTGCGCGAGATCACCCTGCTCGGTCAGAACGTCAACGGCTGGCACGGCGTCGGGCCCGATGGCCGCGAATGGGGCCTTGGCGACCTGCTTTCGCGTCTTGGCGAGATCGGGGGTCTTGCCCGGCTGCGTTACACCACCAGCCACCCGCGCGACATGGACGACAGCCTGATCGAGGCGCATCGCTCGATGGTAAAGCTGATGCCCTACCTGCACTTGCCGGTGCAGTCCGGCTCCGACCGTATCCTGAAGGCGATGAACCGCAGGCATACGGCGGCGGAATATCTGGCGCTGATCGCGCGCATCCGCGCCGTCCAGCCGGACCTCGCATTGTCGGGCGATTTCATCGTCGGCTTCCCCGGCGAGACCGATGAAGACTTCGAGGACACCATGCGCCTCGTCGAGGCCGTGGGTTATGCACAGGCATTTTCATTCAAATATTCGACCCGTCCCGGCACGCCGGGCGCCGAGCTCGGCGACCAGGTTCCCGAGGACGTGAAAGCCAAGCGCTTGGAAAAACTGCAGGCTTTGCTGTTTTCCCAGCAGCGCGCCTTTGCCGAGTCCTGCGTCGGCCGCGAAATCGACCTGCTTTTGGAGAAGGAAGGGCGCATGCCCGGCCAGCTCGTCGGGCGTTCGCCGTGGCTGCAGCCGGTGAATGTTGATGCAAAAGCATCGCAAATCGGTGACATTATCAAGGTGCGAATCATCAAGGCCGGGCCGAACAGCCTGTTTGCAGAGATGATCGGGTAAGGACCGAAAACAAGGAGCCTGAACCGCTTGAACGGACACGAATTGATCTCTTCATCCACGCGCCAGTCGAAAACAACTGCGACAGACGCCAATCACTTCGTGCTGACCTTCGAGAACAATCGGTTCGCCAGCGAGCTCTTCGGCCAGTTCGATCAGAACTTGAAGCTTCTCGAAGAGCGCCTGCGCATCGACGCTCGGCCGCGCGGCAATTCCGTCGCGATCTCCGGTGACGTCGTCGCTACCAACCAGGCCCGCCGTGCTCTCGATTATCTCTATGGGCGGTTGCAGGGGGGCGCGTCGATCGATACGTCTGATGTCGAGGGTGCGATCCGTATGGCGGTTGCCGCCGACGATCAGCTACAATTGCCGACCATGGAGCGTAAAGCCAAATTGACAATGGCGCAGATTTCGACGCGCAAGAAGACGATCGCCGCGCGCACGCCAACGCAGGATGCCTATATCCGAGCGCTCGAGCGGTCCGAGCTCGTCTTCGGCGTAGGCCCCGCGGGTACCGGCAAGACCTATCTTGCCGTCGCCCACGCCGCACAGCTGCTTGAGCGCGGCGCCGTCGACCGTATCGTGCTCTCTCGCCCTGCCGTCGAGGCGGGCGAGCGCCTGGGCTTCCTGCCGGGCGACATGAAGGAGAAGGTCGATCCCTATCTTCGGCCGCTCTACGACGCGCTCTATGACATGATGCCGGGCGACAAGGTCGAACGCGCGATCACCGCCGGGGTCATCGAAATCGCGCCGCTCGCCTTCATGCGCGGCCGTACGCTCGCCAATGCTGCCGTCATCCTCGACGAGGCACAGAACACCACATCGATGCAGATGAAGATGTTCCTGACCCGTCTTGGCGAAAACGGCCGGATGATCGTCACCGGCGATCCGAGCCAGGTGGACCTGCCGCGCGGCGTTAAATCGGGCCTGGTCGAGGCCCTGCAGATCCTGAGAGGGGTCGAGGGCGTTTCGGTCGTCCGCTTCAAGGATGTCGATGTCGTTCGCCATCCGATGGTGGCGCGCATCGTCAAGGCCTACGAATCCCATACGGCCGTGCACGACGAAAGCGAGCAGGGCGACCGCTAACAGGCGGTCGCTGCGATCATGACGGCTTTGGATATCCAGATCAGCGTGGAAGAGGGCAACTGGCCGGACGAAGAGGCGTTGCTCGCCTTCTCGTCGCCCGTGCTCGAAGCGGCGGCAGCCTTTCTCGCAAGCGAAGAAAAGCAGCCGTTGCCGAAGATGCCGCCGGAGCTTTCGCTCGTCTTCACCGACGATGCCTCCATGCGCGCGATCAACGCCGAGTGGCGCAACCAGGACAAGCCGACCAACGTTCTGTCCTTCCCGGCCTTTCCCGTGACGCCCGGATCGATGCCCGGACCGATGCTCGGCGACATCATCGTTGCCCGCGAAACCCTCGAGCGCGAGGCGGTGGAGCTCGAGAAGTCCTTCGATCAGCATCTGACGCATCTTCTCGTGCATGGATTCCTGCATCTTTTCGGCTATGATCATATGGAAGATGATGAAGCCGAAAGAATGGAAAGCCTGGAGACTCGCATTTTGGCGCGTCTTGGCTTATCTGACCCCTACGGGGATCGTACCCCGGATTAACAGTTTGGACCGATGAGCGATTATAAAACACAGCCTGTCGCGCTGGCGACCGAGGAGGCAGATGCCTCCGGAGAGGCGGAGGCGGGCAGTAGTAGCACCGCCACTCGACACGAGGGCACGAAATCCACTTCCACCTTCTGGAGCCGGGCCGCGCGCCTTTTGCGCGGCGCAAGTCCATCGAGCCTGCGCGAGGATCTTGCTGACGCGCTGCAGACCGATGCCGACAGCAACACGGTCTTTTCGCCCGGCGAACGGGCGATGCTCAACAACATCCTGCGTTTCCGCGAGGTCCGGGTCGAGGACGTCATGGTCCCGCGCGCCGACATCGAGGCGGTCGATCAGAGCATCACCATCGGCGAGCTGATGGTGATCTTCGAGGAATCCGGCCGCTCGCGCATGCCGGTCTATAGCGACGGGCTCGATGACCCTCGCGGCATGGTCCACATTCGCGACCTGCTGTCCTACGTCACCAAACAGGCCCGCAATCGCCGGCGTAACGGCAAGGCCCAGGCGTCGACGACGGCTGCGTCCGAAAAGACGCCGCGCTCGCCCAAGGCAAGTTTCGACCTTTCGCGTGTCGATCTCGGCAAGTCGTTGGAAGAGGCAGGCATCGTCCGCCAGCTTCTCTTCGTGCCGCCCTCTATGCTGGCCTCCGACTTGATGCAGCGCATGCAGGCGGCCCGTATCCAGATGGCGCTTGTCATCGACGAATATGGCGGAACCGATGGCCTCGTCTCGCTCGAAGACATCGTCGAGATGGTCGTCGGCGACATCGAGGATGAGCACGACGATGACGAAGTCATGTTCGCGCGCACTTCGGACGATGTCTTTATCGCCGACGCTCGTGTCGAGCTGGAAGAGATCGCCGCAGCGATCGGTCCCGACTTCGACGTGCGCGAACAGCTCGAAGACGTCGACACCCTCGGCGGCCTGATCTTCGCTTCACTGGGCCGCATTCCCGTGCGCGGCGAGGTCGTCCAGGCGATCCCGGGCTTCGAGTTCCAGATCCTCGACGCCGACCCGCGCCGCGTGAAGCGCGTCCGCATCATGCGCAAGCGCCCGCCCGCCCGCCGCCGCGTCCTGCGACCGGAAGGCGAGACGATTGCGGAGACCGGTGCGCTCAATCGCGCCAACGGTGCAGCCGCCCCCGAGGCAGCGGCCGACGAACAATAATTGTCCGGTTCCCGCGCGTTTCTGCGCGCGCGGGAAGTCCTCCCCCCACCTTTGACGTCTCCCGAGGCTGTGTCGTAAACACCGACCAAGGGCCGGAACCGTCGTCTCGCCCCCTAATCCAGCCCCGAAAGGGGACAAGCAGCCGGTTTTTTGGAAGACTGGCCCCGATTGATTCGGGTGTTGTTTCGCTCCTTCGCCGTGGCAGGCTGCGGGATCGACTGGAGGCTGTATGGCAAGATTGGCTGGCAGGGTGATGCTACTTTCCGGGTTCCCCCGGGCTTTGCTTGCTTTCTTCGCGGGGCTGCTCGCGGTTCTGGCCCAGCCGCCCTTCGGCATCTTCGCCTTTGCTTTCGTCGCTTTCCCGATTCTCGTCTGGCTGCTCGACGGTGCGACCGGAAGTCCGGACGGTGGCTTCATCCGCCGGCTCTGGCCGGCTGCGGTTGTCGGCTGGTGGTTCGGCTTCGGCTACTTCCTCGGTGGTCTCTGGTGGCTCGGCAATGCGCTGCTCGTCGAGGCCGATGAGTTCGCCTGGGCGCTGCCGCTCGCCGTCGTCGGCCTGCCGGCCTTTCTCGCGCTGTTCTATGCGCTGGCGACGCTGATCGCCCGCCTTTTCTGGTCCGACGGCGTCGGGCGCATCGCGGCACTCGCCCTGGGCTTCGGCCTTGCCGAATGGCTGCGCAGCTTCCTCTTTACCGGCTTTCCCTGGAATGCGATCGGCTATGCGGCCATGCCGATGCCGCTGATGATGCAGTCGGCAAGCGTCATCAATCTCGCGACCGTCAACATGCTCGCCGTCTTCGTCTTTGCCGCTCCCGCCCTGATCGCGACGGGCCGCGGGAGCCGGATCGGGCTCACGATCGCCGTCGTGCTTTTTGCCGGCCATGTGGGCTTCGGCTTCTACCGCCTGGCGCAGCCGGCGCCGGCCTCGCCCGAGCCGCCGCTGACCGTGCGCCTCGTCCAGCCGGTGATCGACCAGGCAAAGAAGCTCGATGACGGCGAGCGTGCCGCGGTGTTCGAGGAGCATCTGGCTTTGACCGCCGTGGCTCCGGAGAAAGACGGCAAGCGGCCGGATATCGTCGTCTGGCCCGAGACGTCGATCCCTTTCATCCTCACCGACAATCCGGACGCACTGGCGCGTATCGCCGAGGTGCTTGATGACGACCAGATCCTGATTGCCGGCGCGGTGCGCGTAGAGGATGCCGGCGCCGGTCTGCCGCCCCGCTACTACAACTCGATCTACATGATCGACGGTCGGGGCCAGATCATCGGCGCTGCCGACAAGGTGCATCTGGTGCCTTTCGGCGAATATCTTCCCTTCGAGGATCTGTTGTCTTCCTGGGGCCTGAGTTCGGTCGCCGCGTCGATGCCCGGTGGCTTCACAGCGGCCAAGAACCGTTCGCTGCTGACGCTACCCAGCGGCCGCACGCTGTATCCGCTCGTTTGCTACGAGGCGATCTTCCCGGACGAGATCGATGGGGCCGCGCGCCGGGCCGATGTGCTTCTCAATGTTACCAACGACGCCTGGTTCGGAGATACGCCAGGCCCGCGCCAGCATTTCCATCAGGCACAATTAAGGGCCGTTGAAACCGGCACCCCCCTTGTCCGAGCGGCAAACAGCGGTATATCAGCAATTGTTGATGCACGTGGGGTTTTAATGGTAGGATTATCCTACAATTATAGGGGAGTGGTCGACACACTTCTGCCGGGAAGGATGCCTACCCCGTTGGACGACGCTATGCGAAGCCGCGTTTTCTGGCTGGGTGCGATCTTCCTCCTTCTGGTTGCAGTGTTTTCGCGTGTTGGTTTTAATATTAGGAAGAATTGACCTAAAACCCCTAAAATTGCATAGTGGTCCGCACCATCGTCCTTGTTGTGCTGGCTCTGTCCTTATCACCCTGGCGGTCGCTTCGGTGAGCGTAGGTCTCATGCTGGGCGATGGATAAACGAAACAGCGTGTTTGGGAACGCAGATATGATCGAAAACAAGAAGAAGCCGAACCCGATCGACATTCATGTCGGAAGTCGGATTCGTCTTCGCCGTACGATGCTTGGCATGAGCCAAGAGAAGCTCGGCGAAAGTCTGGGGATCACTTTCCAGCAGATCCAGAAGTACGAGAAGGGCACGAACCGCGTCGGCGCCAGCCGGTTGCAGAACATTTCAGGCATCCTGAACGTTCCGGTTTCCTTCTTCTTCGAAGATGCCCCGGGCGATAACGCTGCCGGTCAGTCCGGCATGGCAGAAGCTTCCAGCTCGAACTACGTCGTCGATTTCCTGTCGTCCTCCGAGGGGCTGCAGCTCAACCGCGCTTTCGTCAAGATCACCGACCCGAAGGTTCGCCGTCGGCTCGTCGATCTCGTCAAGGCACTCGCTGCGGAAGCAGAAAGCGAATAGTTCCAACGTTCCCCGTCGGGACTTGAAAAACAAAGCGGCCATTTGTGCCGCTTTTTTCTTGCGCACCTTTCCCTCCGGTGCACCAAAGTGATTGGCCGCAATGGCGATATAAAGATATATTTATGTCGTTGTGTGCTTGTTTTTCGGTCGCAAAACCACTAACACCGTGCCAGCGCTTTTCTTCATTGAGGGGACTTCCCGCATGCGTGCAAACTACCTGTTCACGAGTGAATCCGTAGCCGAAGGTCATCCGGACAAGGTGTGTGACCGTATCTCCGACGAGATCGTGGACCTGGTCTACCGCGAAGCGGCCAAGACCGGTGTCGATCCCTGGGGCGTGCGTATCGCCTGCGAGACGCTGGCGACCACCAACCGTGTCGTGATTGCCGGCGAAGTGCGCCTGCCGCCGAGCCTTCTCAAGAAGGACAAGGACGGCAACGACGTCATCAACCCCTCGAAGTTCAAGTCCGCCGCCCGCAAGGCGATCCGCGAGATCGGCTATGAGCAGGACGGCTTCCACTGGAAGACCGCGAAGATCGACGTGCTCCTGCACTTCCAGTCCGCTCACATCGCTCAGGGCGTCGACAGCGCTGCCGACAAGCAGGGCGAAGAAGGTGCCGGCGACCAGGGCATCATGTTCGGCTACGCCTGCCGCGAGACCGCCGAGCTGATGCCGGCGCCGATCTACTATTCGCACCGCATCCTCAACCTGCTCGCCGCTGCCCGCAAGAAGGGCGAGGGCGAAGTCGCCAAGCTCGGCCCTGACGCCAAGAGCCAGGTCACCGTACGCTACGTCGACGGCAAGCCGGCGGAAGTCACCTCGATCGTTCTGTCGACGCAGCACCTGGATGACACCTGGGATTCGGTCAAGGTTCGCTCGGTTGTCGAGCCCTATATCCGCGAAGCCCTCGACGATCTGAAGATCGCCGACGACTGCACCTGGTACATCAACCCGACCGGCAAGTTCGTCATCGGCGGCCCGGATGGCGATGCTGGCCTCACCGGCCGCAAGATCATCGTCGACACCTATGGCGGTGCCGCACCGCACGGCGGCGGCGCCTTCTCGGGCAAGGACACGACCAAGGTCGACCGTTCGGCCGCCTATGCTGCCCGTTACCTGGCAAAGAACGTCGTTGCCGCCGGCCTGTCCGACCGTTGCACGATCCAGCTGTCCTACGCCATCGGCGTCGCCCAGCCGCTGTCGATCTATGTCGACCTGCACGGCACCGGCAAGGTTTCGGAAGACCAGGTCGAGGATGCGATCCGCAAGACGATGGACCTGTCGCCGACCGGCATCCGCCGTCATCTCGACCTCAACAAGCCGATCTATGCCAAGACGTCGGCCTATGGCCACTTCGGCCGCAAGGCTGGCCGCGACGGTTCCTTCTCCTGGGAGAAGCTCGACCTCGTGAAGCCGCTGAAGGCTGCGATCGAGCAGAGCGGCGCCGTCAACGGCCGCGCTGCCGCCTAACAGGCGATGGGGCGCGGCGTCACGCCGCGCATTGAAG
>NZ_LMJM01000052.1:320161-320948 GCF_001429005.1 Ensifer sp. Root954 | reverse complement strand
GGGCGCTCCGACAAGGAGCGCCCGCTTCGTTCATTTTGATTTTGGGTTGGCCTGATCCAGATCGGTATGACCAAGGGAAAGACGACATGACCGAACCGCGCCGCGCCAGAGCAACCGAGGCCTTTTTCGGCCGCCGCAAGGGCAAGCCGTTGCGCGAGCGGCAGGCGGCGCATCTGGAAACCGTGTTGCCGACCCTGAAGCTCGACCTTTCGAGCCCGCCTCCGGCGGACCTGAAGACCCTCTATCCGCAGGGCGTGGACCGCATGCGCCTCGAAATCGGTTTCGGCGGCGGCGAGCACCTGATCCACCGTGCGACCGAAGCGCCGTCGACCGGCTTCATCGGCGTCGAACCCTTCGTCAATTCCATGGCCAAGCTTGTCGGTCATATCGAGGAGCGCGGCGTCAGCAACGTCAGGCTCTATGACGACGATGCCACCCAGGTCCTCGATTGGCTGCCGGCCGCGTCGATCGACCAGATCGACCTGCTCTATCCGGACCCGTGGCCGAAGCGCAAACACTGGAAGCGCCGTTTCGTCTCCAAGGTCAATCTCGATCGCTTCGCCCGCGTGCTGAAGCCCGGCGGCGTGTTCTGCTTCGCCTCGGATATCGATACCTATGTCAACTGGACGCTGTTGCACTGCCGCGATCACGCAGCCTTCGAGTGGACGGCAGAGGCGGCTTCCGATTGGCTGACGCCCTATGAGGGATGGCCGAGCACGCGCTACGAGGCCAAGGCACGCAGGGAAGGGCGAAGCTCCGCCTATCTCACCTTCCGGCGCGTCTAAAG
>NZ_LMJM01000052.1:319984-320127 GCF_001429005.1 Ensifer sp. Root954 | reverse complement strand
CGGTTTTCCGTCCGGAATTGCGGACTGGAAGATCAATTCCAGGAAAAGTGCGAAGCGGTTTTCCGTCCGGAATTGCGGACTGGAGGATCAACTCCAGGAAAAGTGCGAAGCGGTTTTCCGTCCGGAATTGCGGACTGGAGGAT
>NZ_LMJM01000052.1:250007-319943 GCF_001429005.1 Ensifer sp. Root954 | reverse complement strand
CGGTTTTCCGTCCGGAATTGCGGACTGGAAGATCAATTCCAGGAAAAGTGCGAAGCGGTTTTCTGTCCGGAATTGCGGACTGGAGGATCAATTCCAGGAAAAGTACGAAGCGGTTTTCCGTCCGGAATTGCGGACTAGCAGATCAATTCCAGGAAAAGTGCGGAGCGGTTTTCCGCTCGCGCTTGCGTCGCTCTCGAGAGCGACGGCTTCCATTCAAACGTCCGATTGCCGTCTCCACCGACGGCAGCCTGTCAGTGCAGGGTGACCGTCTTCAGATCATCCTCGGCCGCCTTGAAGAAGGTGCTGGAACGATTGTCTGTCAGAAGGATCGGCGTGCCGTCGGCGCCGAAGAGCGCCCAGAGATCGATACCCGGTCCCATCTCCGGCGCTTCCGGGAAGCAGCGCGAGACTTCTTCCGAGCGCATTTTCCGGATGTAGCCGATTTCGCCTTCGCCGAGATGTGCGAGGTCGTTCTTCGACAGTGACGAGCTGATGTCTTTCAGTCCCATGGTGACACTCCGTGGTCGCCGGTGAGGGGAGAATCCCGCCGGTTATCCTACTCTGGGACTGAAATGTTAATTTTCTTTACCATACGAACCGGTTCGGGACGAACGAGGTCGACGGAGAGCAGGCCGTTGCGCAGTTCCGCGCCCAGAACCTTCATGCCGTCGGCGAGAACGAAAGTGCGTTGAAACTGGCGTGCCGCTATGCCGCGGTGCAGGTAATCGCGGTCGCCGTTGTCGATCTGCCGGCCGCGGATGACGAGCTGGTTCTCTTCGGTGGTGACTTCGAGGTCTTCTTCGGAAAAGCCTGCCACGGCGAGCGTGATGCGCAACCGTTCCGGTTCGTCGGTCGAGGCATCGCCGCGAACGCGTTCTATGTTGTAGGGCGGGTATCCGTCGTTGCCCTTGGCGATCCGCTCAAGGGTCTTTTCCATCGTATCGAAACCCAGCAGAAGCGGGCTCGTAAAAGGGGTAATTCGGCTCATTCTTCAAGTCCTTGCGAGATCAAGCGACCGTTGTTCGGACCTGCCTTGCAGCATCCTTTCCGCAATATGGTAGCTGTGCGCAATGAGTGCAAGCCGCTTGCCTCCGGCGTGCACGCAAATCATAGTCCGCTCTCGCAGAATCCGGGAATGGGACAAAGGAACGCCAGGGCGTTTACTCCCGTCCGGCCCAATGCAACGTATCGATCGCGCCGAACAACGTGGTCCAGGGAGGACGAGAAAGTGCCCGTGCCGAGAAAGATAATCATAGACACCGACCCCGGGCAGGACGATGCCGCCGCCATCATGCTCGCCTTCGGCAGTCCGGAAGAGATCGACCTGCTCGGCATCACTGCGGTCGCCGGCAACGTGCCGCTGGCGCTGACGGCCCGCAATGCGCGCATCCTGTGCGAGCTCTGCGACCGGCCGAAGGTTCGGGTGTTCTCGGGCGCCGACAAGCCGATTGCTCGCCCGCTGGTGACCGCCGAGCACGTGCACGGCAAGACCGGCCTCGACGGCCCAGAGCTTACCGAGCCGACAATGAAGCTCGAGGAGCAGCATGCGGTCGACTTCATCGTCGAAACGTTGCGAAAGGAGCCAGAGGGCACCGTGACGCTCTGCACGCTCGGCCCGCTCACCAACATCGCGCTGGCCCTGCAGAAGGCGCCTGACATTGCGCAGCGGGTCAAGGAACTGGTGATGATGGGTGGCGGCTTCTTCGAAGGCGGCAACATCACGCCCGCCGCCGAATTCAACGTCTACGTCGATCCCGAGGCAGCCGACATCGTCTTCCGTTCGGGCATTCCGATCGTGATGATGCCGCTCGATGTCACCCACCGGGTACTGACCCACAAGGCACGCGTCCAGAAGATCCGCGACATCGGCAGCCGCCCGGCGATCGCCATGGCCGAGATGCTCGAATTCTTCGAGCGCTTCGATATCGAGAAGTACGGCACCGATGGCGGCCCGCTACACGATCCGACGGTCATTGCCTATCTGTTGCGCCCCGAGCTTTTCACCGGCCGCGATTGCAACGTCGAGATCGAGACCAAGTCGGAGCTCACGGCCGGCATGACCGTCGTCGACTGGTGGCAGGTCACCGGCCGGCCGCACAACGCCAAGGTTATGCGCTTCGTCGACGACCAGGGCTTCTTCGACCTTTTGACCGAGCGGCTGGCCCGCATCTGAGCCTCGGCTCAATCATCGTAGTCCAAACAAAAACGGCGCCCCGAGAGGCGCCGTTTTCTTTTCTCGTTCCGTTGATCAGAACTCTTCCCAGTTGTCCTGGGCAAGCGCGTTGGCGCCGGAGGTCTGGGTCAGCACCCGCTGCGTCGAAGCCGAGTAGCTGCTTCGCGCTGGGTTCGCCGCCGGAGCGGGCCGCGCCTCGCGAGCGGGGCGTTCGGCCGCGCGCATGCGCTCGGCCGTGCCACGCAGCATAGCCGCCGAGGACGGTTGGGCCGATGCGGTCGCCTGCGCGACCCGGAAGCGGGCCACGAGCGTGTTGAGCGTGCGGGCTTCTTCGTTGAGCGCCATCCCGGCCGCGGTCGTTTCCTCGACCATGGCGGCGTTCTGCTGGGTTACCTGGTCCATCTGGTTGACGGCAGAGTTGATCTCCTTCAGGCCGACGGCCTGTTCCGAAGCGGAGCTGGAGATCTGGCGGATGAGGCCGTTGATCTGCACCACCTGCTCGGCGATCTTTTCGAGCGCGCCACCGGCCTTGCCGACGAGATCAACACCTTCGCGCACCTGGCCGGCCGAGGTGTTGATCAGTGTCTTGATCTCCTTGGCGGCATTGGCAGAGCGCTGGGCGAGTTCGCGCACTTCCTGGGCGACGACGGCAAAACCCTTGCCGGCCTCACCTGCACGCGCTGCTTCGACACCGGCGTTCAGCGCCAGAAGGTTAGTCTGGAAGGCGATTTCGTCGATGACGCCGATGATGCGGCTGACTTCGTGCGAGGACTGCTCGATGCCCTTCATCGCGGCAATCGCCTTCTGCACCACTTCGCCCGACTGTCCGGCATCGCTGCTGGCCACATCCACCGATTTGGCGGCGACCTTGGCGTTTTCGGCGCTGGCGTTGACTTGCGAGGTCAGCTCGTCAAGAGCCGCTGCTGTCTCTTCCAGGCTTGCAGCCTGCTGTTCGGTCCGGTGCGACAGGTCGTTGGCGGCGCTGCTGATTTCGCTGGTGCCGTTGCCGATGTTGACGACCGAATGGTTGACGGTGCGGATCGTCTCTTCGAGGCTTTCCATCGCCGCGTTGAAGTCACGCTTGAGTTGCGCGTATTCGCCCGGGAAATCGTCGGTGATGCGGAATGCGAGATCGCCGGACGACAGATGCGAGAGACCCTTGCCGAGGCGGGCGACGATGTCGCGCTGAAGCGCGCTCGATTCTGCACGCTCGGTTTCCGAGCGGCCGCGTTCGCGCTCGGCCTGTTCGCGCTCATGGCGGGCTTCGCCTTCGAGGCGCTTGGTGTCGGCAAGCTGATGGCGGAAGCCTTCGAGCGCCTTGGCGACTTCACCGGTTTCGTCGGAACGATCCTGGCCGGCGATCGCCTTGGTGTAGTCACCGTGGCTGAGGTCGTTCACGTCCTTGACGAGGCTTGCCAGCGGCTTCTGCACGAAACCACGAACCGCGAGATAGAGACCGAGCAACACAGCGCCGAGCACGACGAGGCCGCCGACAATCATCATGTAGGTCTGATCCTTGACCGGCGCATTGATCGCGGTACGCGGCACGTCGACGAGCACGACCCAGCTGGTGTTCACGCCCGAGAGAGTGAACGGATAGACGAGACGGTCGAAGGGCTCGTTGCCGTCATAGGAGAGGTTGGAGATGATGCCCGGCTTGCCGGAGGCGAGCGCGTTCTTGACGACCTCGTTGCCTTCTCCGTCATACTCCTTGAGCAGAAGGTCCGGGATCGGCGCGACCAGCCATTTGCCGGTCTGCGACAGCAGGTAGACGCGGCCGGTGTCGAAGGGCTTCAGCTTCGAGAGGCCATCGCCGAGCGAGGCGAGCGAAATGTCGACGCCGGTGACGCCGAGAAGCTTGCCGCCGGACATGACCGGGTAGGCGATCGAGCTCATCGCGGTCGGAACGTCGGTGTCCTGCGCGGTGTAGGGCTGGGTGATTGCACCCTTGCCGCTTTTTGCAGCGAGTTTGTACCACTCGGCCGCATAGTCAGCGCCGAAAGTGGAGTACTGGATTTCGTTGGTGCGGCTCTTCGACCAGTAGGGCGTGAAGATGCCCTTGTCGTTACCGCCCAGTTCCTTGTTGTTGACGAGGTCTTCCTGGCGACCATCGAAAGCCTTGGGTTCTTCCGCGAACCAGCTGCCGAAGGCGATCGGGTTCTGCTCGAGGTTTGCCCTGAGGATGTTGATCACCCCGGTGCGCTCCAGCGACTTTTCGGCGTGTGCGCGGCCGAGGATGCCCGCCATCGAGCGGGCAGCACTTGCAAGCTCGCCGATGTCGCCTGCAATGTCGGAGGCTATCGCGCGGGCTTCGCCGCCTGCCTGTTCGAGGACCAGCGTTTCGACGCGGTCCTGGGTCTGGGATATGAGAACGAAATTCGAGGCAAGCAGGACAAGTGCGATCGTGCCGCCTGTCACCGCGATCAGTTTGGTCGCCAGCGATTTGGCTTGGAACTTGAACATGAAATCCTCACGTGCTGGGAGGTTCGCAGGTTTTCACCTGCGGTGGACGCATTTCGCAATGGGGGTGAACTCCATCATGGAGCGTCAGATGCCGACCGGCATGTTGGAGGCGACCAGGCGCTTCGGCCGGTTTTCTCACGGTCCTGAATAGACTGGAGATTCTTAAGATAGGGCCAACACGGACGCTGTTTTACGCATCGCTTGCATAAAATTGCACGCAAAGTTTTATGTCCGCGACATCGGCTGTCCGGATTGCGCAAGCGGCCGTCGGGAGTGTGAAATCTATGCGGGCAAGGGCCTGGGAAAAATGAGACGGGCGACTTCGCCCGTCTCAAGTGCGTGCTTTCTGGCGCAGGATTTAGAGACGCGACGCCACGTCCGCAGCGAGCGGGATCGAGGGCTGGGCGCCGCTCTTCAGGCAGGCGAGAGAGCCGGCGACTGCTGCGCGGCGCAGAGCGTCGGGGAAGGCGATGCCGGCATCGAGGCTGGCTGCCAGATATCCGCAGAAGGTGTCGCCGGCGCCGACGGTATCGACCGGCTCGATCTTCAGGCCCTTGGCGCGCTGGATCTCGCCTTCATGCACGGCCACCACGCCTTCGGCGCCAAGCGTGACGATGACCGTCTGGCCGGTCTCGGCGTGCAGCGCCTTCATCGCCTCTTCGCGCTCAGTGCTTCCGATACCGCTCTTGCCGGCCAGCAGCTCGAATTCGGTTTCGTTGGCAATGACGATATCGGCCATGCGGCCGAGGCGGGCTGCCTCCGGTGTGAGCGGCGCGATGTTGATGACCGAACGCACGCCCTTCTGTTTGGCGGCGGTGAGCGCCTTCTCGACCGACGCGGCCGGAATTTCGAGCTGCAGCATCAAGGTGTCGCCGGGCTTCATGCCGTCGACGGCCTTCACCGCATCGGCATCATCGACCGTCGCATTGGCGCTGGCGACGACGACGATGACATTTTCGCCGTCACCGCCGACGAGGATATGGGCGGTGCCGGTCGGCTCGCTGACCGTCTTCGTCAGCGACAGGTCGGCGCCCGCACCCTTCAGCAGTTCGAGCGCGCCGTCGGCAAAGCTGTCCTTTCCTACCGCGCCTGCCATCTGCACCGTGGCGCCGGCACGTCGTGCGGCCAGCGCCTGGTTTGCGCCCTTGCCGCCGGCGGCGGTCGAGAAGCTGGTGCCGGCGACGGTTTCGCCGTGCTTCGGAAGGCGTGCGGTGGTGGCGATCAGATCCATGTTGATGGACCCAAAAACAGTAATCATGTGAAACTATCCTGTCGGCTTTGCGAATTGGGCCGGAGAGTGCCCGACAGCCTCAGTCCTCGTCAACCACCCGCAGGCGCAATTGCCCGACCCGATTGTCGACCGCGGCACGGGGTTCGTCGGCGTCCCGTGTGCCGCCTTCCGCTTGCAGCTCGAGGGCCTCGATCTTGGCGCCGCGGCGGGTGAGTTTGCTGGAGGAAACGAGGATGTCCTCGACATCCTTCTGGCTCATGGCGAAATGGCCCTGCAGCTTGCGCACGCGCTCGTCGAGACGGCCGAGATCCTCCATCAGCCGTGCGACTTCGCCCTGGATCAGGTGCGCCTGCTCGCGCATGCGCGCATCCTTGAGGATCGCCTGGATCACCTGGATCGACAGCAGCAGCAGGGAGGGCGAGACGATGACGATCCGCTGGCGGTGCGCCTTCTGCACGATCGCTTCGAAATGCTCGTGGATCTCCGCAAAGATCGATTCCGAGGGTACGAAGAGGAAGGCGGTGTCCTGCGTCTCGCCCGGGATCAGATACTTGCCGGCGATGTCCCGCACATGCGTTTCCATGTCGCGGCGAAAGAGTTGGGCGATCTGCTGGCGCCGCTCCGGGGTCGGAGCATCCCGCATCGCGTTCCAGGCTTCGAGCGGAAATTTTGCGTCGATGACCAGCGGCGGTTGGCCGTTCGGCATGCGGATGGTGCAGTCGGGCCGCACCCCATTCGACAGCGTCGCCTGGAATTCGAAGGCGCCCATCGGCAGCCCGTCGGCGATAATCGCTTCCATGCGCGACTGGCCGAAGGCGCCGCGCGTCTGCTTGTTCGATAGAATCGCCTGAAGCCCGGCCATGTCCTTGGCGAGCGACTGGATGTTGTTCTGGGCCGTATCGATGACCGCGAGGCGCTCCTGCAGCCGGCGCAGGTTCTCGTGCGTCGCCTTGGTCTGCTCGCTGATCGAGGCGCCGATGCGATGGGTCATGCCGTCGATGCGCTGGCTGAGTGTCTGGTTGAGCTCCGCCTGCCGGGCGCCGAACACCTCGGCCATGGCTGCGACCCGCCCCTGCATCTCCGTCTGTGCTGCCAGCAGCATTGCCATCTGTTCCTGCCGCTCGTCGTCGCGGGGATTGCGCCGGCGCGAGAGCGCCATCAGGCCGGCAACAGCCAGCACAAGGCCGGCGGCAATCGCCAGATGGCCCAGGGTGATCGGCAGGGTGCCGATGAAAAACAACGGCTGGGCGAAGGGAAGGGGCGCGGGTTCCATGCGCCAAACCTAACAGATTCTCTCGCGAAGTGTAGATCAAAACGAGAACATATGTGCGCGGCGGTTAACGCCCGACGAGGGACGCGCGGGCGCCGCAGGTGGCAAGGCAATTTCCTTGCGCGTCGATGGAAAGATCGGCTATGGGAGCATCATGACCATCAAGCCGCTTATCATCCTTCCCGATCCTGTGCTTCGCCAGGTTTCAACGCCGATCGAAACCGTCGACGCGGACGTCTGCCGTCTGGCCGATGACATGCTCGAAACCATGTACGATGCCCCCGGCATCGGCCTTGCCGCGATCCAGATCGGTGTCGCCAGGCGCATGCTGGTGCTCGACGTTTCGAAAGAGGGCGACGAGAAGACGCCGCTTGTCTTCATCAACCCCGAGATCGTCGCTTCGTCCGACACCTATTCGGTCTACGAGGAAGGCTGCCTGTCGATCCCGGACTACTACGCCGAGGTCGAGCGCCCCGCCGTCATCACCGTCAAGCACCTCGACCGCGATGGCAAGCAGCAGACGATCGAGGCCGAAGGCCTGCTCGCCACCTGCCTGCAGCACGAGATCGACCACCTGAACGGCGTGTTGTTCATCGACCATATCTCCAAGCTCAAGCGCGACATGGTGATCCGCAAGTTCACCAAGGCTGCCAAGACGCGCGGCGCAAAGGCGATCTGAGCCTTCGATCGCGGAAGATCACGCGAAATTTTGAAGGCGGGAACCCATTGAACATTCCAGGAAGAGCGTGAAACGGCTTTCCTGGAATTGTCCTGTTTTTAGAGAATGAGATCATTTCGCCGTTTCCCCGCATGAAGTGATCTGAAAGGACGGAGTTACCGCCTTGTCGCTTCGCATCATCTTCATGGGCACACCGGAATTTTCGGTGCCGACACTGGCGGCACTTGCCGAGGCCGGTCATCAGATCGTCGCCGTCTACACCCAGCCACCGCGGCCGGGTGGCCGCCGCGGGCTCGATCTGCAGAAATCGCCGGTGCACCAGGCGGCCGAACTTCTGGGCATTCCGGTGCTGACGCCAGTCAACTTCAAGGACGAGGCGGACCGCCAGACCTTCCGTGATTTCGACGCCGACGTCGCCGTAGTCGTCGCCTATGGCCTGCTTCTGCCCGAGGCCATCCTCACCGGCACCAAGCTCGGCTGCTACAACGGCCACGCCTCGCTGCTGCCGCGCTGGCGCGGTGCAGCCCCAATCCAGCGCGCGATCATGGCCGGCGATCATGAGACCGGCATGATGGTGATGAAGATGGAAAAGGGGCTCGATACCGGCCCGGTCGCCCTCACCAAGACGGTTCAGATCGGCGAGACGATGACCGGGGGCGAATTGCACGATCGCCTGATGCAGGTCGGCGCCAGTCTGATGCGGGAAGCGATGGCAAAACTCGAGGCCGACGATCTGCCGCTGACGGTCCAGGCCGAGGACGGCGTCGTCTACGCCCAGAAGATCAGCAAAACGGAAACCCGCATCGATTTCGCCCGTCCCGCCCGCGAGGTCCACGACCGTATCCGCGGCCTGTCGCCATTTCCGGGCGCCTGGTTCGAACTTGAGATCGCTGGCAAGCCGGAACGCATCAAGGTTCTGAACTCGGAGCCCGCTTCCGGCAAGGGCGAGGCCGGCACGGTGCTCGACGATAGCCTGGCGATTGCCTGCGCCGAGGGCGCCGTTCGGCTCACCCGCCTGCAGCGCGCCGGCGGCAAGGCGTTGGGCGCGGCCGACTTCCTGCGCGGAACGCCGGTTGCGCCCGGCATGAGGGTCGGCTGATGCCGCGGTTCAAGTTGACCGTCGAATATGACGGCTCGGACTATGTCGGCTGGCAACGGCAGGACAACGGCGATTCCGTGCAAGGGGCGATCGAAAAGGCGATCCTGTCTCTGACCGGGGAGACCGTGTCGATCCGCGGCGCCGGCCGCACCGATTCCGGTGTGCACGCCAGTGGCCAGGTGATGCATGCGGATCTCACGCGTCCGTGGAAGCCCTACACGCTGCGCAACGCGCTGAATGCCCATCTGGGGCTTGCGGGCGAGCGGGTGGCGATCCTCGAGGCCGAGGAAGTGTCCGAGGAATTCGACGCGCGCTTCTCGGCGCTGCGCCGCCACTACCTCTACCGCATTATCTCGCGGCCCGCGCCGCTGGCGCTTGAAGCCCGGCGCGCCTGGTGGGTGCCGAAGCCGCTCGACCATGAAGCCATGCATGCAGGCGCCCAGCGCCTCGTCGGCCATCATGACTTCACCACCTTCCGCTCCGCCCATTGCCAGGCGGCGAGCCCGGTGCGCACGCTCGATCGGCTGGACGTCGCGCTTGTCGCCGGCGTCATCGAGATCCGCGCAACGGCGCAGAGCTTCCTGCACAACCAGATCCGCTCCTTCGCCGGCTCGCTGAAGCTGGTGGGCGAAGGCAAGTGGACGCCGGATGATCTGCAGGCGGCGCTTGAGGCCCGCAACCGCAAGGCCTGCGGCCCCGTGGCGCCGCCCGATGGGCTTTATTTCCTTCAGGTGGACTACTGATCCCGAAGTCCTAGCTTGTCGGGATCAGACCGAAGAAGCGCTGCAAGAGATCGCCGATCATCATCGACGGCAACAGGAACAGCGCCGTCAGCGCCGAGGCAAGCAGCGTCTGGTTGCCGGTCACCATGCGCAAGAGCCGGAAGAGCACCGCAACGCTGATGACGAGCAGCGTCAACCAGATGAAGCTCGTCAGCCCCTGGCTCCCGGGAATGACGACACGGATCGCCGCCGGCACCGCCATGGCGTAGGAGAGCGGAACCGAGAGCCAGTTTGTGGTAACGACGATCGGTACCACCGCTCCGGCAAATCCGAGTGGGCGCGAGAGAATGGCGATCAGCACCAGCGGCAAGAGCCAGCTGACGAGATCGACGACGAGCAGCTTGAAGATGAAGCCGATGCCGATCGTGGTGCCATCAGGCATGACCGAGAGGTAGTAGAGCCGCCAGGACGCCCAGGTGACGGCGATCGCCGGCAGGCACCAGAGCATGGACGTGAACGAGCGCCAGAGGCCACTCTCGCTGAAATCGAGCCAGCGGAAGCCTTCTTCGTTACCCTGCGCCAGGAGCCAGAGCCCCCGGATATAGGCAAGCACCTCATCAAGCAGCGGCATGGCCGAACCAGCGGGCGATGAAGGTTTCATAGATATTGGTCAGCGTCTCGAGGTCGGCAACGGCGACCCGTTCGTCGACCATGTGCATGGTCTGGCCGACGAGGCCGAACTCGACCACCGGGCAATAGTCCTTGATGAAGCGCGCATCCGAGGTTCCGCCGGTCGTCGACAGCTTCGGCTGGCGCCCCGTCACGGCTTCGACCGCGCCCGAGAGCGAATCGATCAGCGCGTTGTTGCGTGTGAGAAACACGTGGCTCGGGCGCTCCGCCCAGACGATTTCGTAGCGAACGGGGGCGCGGTCCGGACGCAGGCTACCGCTTGCCGCGGCACGGTCGAGCCGGGCGATGATCTCGGCCATCAGGCTTTCGGCGGTCCATGTGTCGTTGAAGCGGATGTTGAAGGCGGCCGTCGCCTTGGCCGGAATGACGTTGACGGCACTGTTGCCGACATCGATCGTCGTCACTTCCAGATTGGAGGGCTGGAAGCTCTCGGTGCCGTTGTCGAAGGGTGGGTCCATCAGCGCTTGCGTCAGCGGCAGGATGCCGCGCACCGGGCTGTCGGCGAGATGAGGATAGGCCGCATGGCCCTGCACGCCGTGAACGGTGATGCGCCCGGACAGCGAGCCGCGCCGGCCGATCTTGATCATGTCGCCAAGGCTCTCCGGGTTGGTCGGTTCGCCGACCAGGCACGCATCCCAGCGCTCGCCCTTGTCGGCCGCCCATTGCAAGAGCTTGGTGGTGCCATTGATCGCCGGTCCCTCTTCGTCGCCGGTGATGAGGAAGGAGACCGAGCCCTTCGGGGCGCCATGCTTTTCGACATGGCGGGCGATTGCCGCGACGAAGCAGGCGATGCCGCCCTTCATGTCGACGGCGCCGCGGCCATACATCTCGCCGCCGGCAATGTCGGCCGAAAACGGACCGTGGCTCCAGGCGGCCTCGTCGCCGACGGGAACGACATCCGTATGCCCGGCAAACATCAGATGCGGGCCTTCGGTTCCAAGCCGCGCATAAAGGTTCTCGATGTCGGGCGTGCCAGCCTCCTTGGCCATCACGCGGTCGACCGCGAAGCCGAGCGGCTTCAGCATGGCTTCAAGGGCTGCAAGCGCGCCGCCTTCGGCCGGGGTGACCGAGGGGCAACGAATGAGGGTGGCGAGATTGGCGATCGGATCGGTGGAGGTCATCTAACGTTATGCCGTCTGCATGGCCACGAAGGGCCTTGGGAATGGAGGCTGCTGGTTTATCCGATCGCCAGCGAACTGTCACGCAGGATGGGGCACGCGAGACGGGAACTGTGGCGTCGAACGCAGAACGGCGCCGCGCCTGGGCGGAGGCGCAGCGCCGCAGCTTCAACGGGCCGGAAGGATCCGGCCCGCCTGAAGATCGCGAAGGGAATGGAGAAGGGCTTATTCTCCGGGTGCGAGATGCGGCGCCTCGATATGGGCTCCCGCGTGCTTCAGAGGCCGCTCGCCAGCGAGCTTGCGGATCAGCACGTAGAACACCGGCGTCATGAAGATGCCGAAGGCGGTGACGCCGATCATGCCGGCAAAGACCGCGATACCCATGGCCGAGCGCATTTCCGCACCGGCGCCGGTCGACATGACAAGCGGCACCACGCCCATGATGAAGGCCATCGAGGTCATCAGGATCGGGCGCAGACGCAGCCGGCTCGCTTCGATCGCCGCCTTGACCGGCGTGCTGCCCGACAGTTCCAGTTCGCGGGCGAACTCGACGATGAGGATGGCATTCTTCGCCGATAGCCCGACCAAGACGATCAGACCGATCTGGGTGAAGACGTTGTTGTCGCCTCCGGTCAGCCAGACACCGACGAGTGCCGCCATGATGCCCATCGGCACGATCAGGATGATGGCGATCGGCAGCGTCAGGCTCTCATACTGGGCCGCAAGCACGAGGTAGACGAGCAACAGCGCCAGCGGGAAGACCAGGATGCCGGAGTTGCCAGCCAGGATCTGCTGGTAGGTCAGGTCCGTCCATTCGTAGCCGATGCCCGGAGGCAGGGTTTCAGCGGCGATGCGTTCGATGGCTTCCTGCGCCTGGCCGGACGAGAAACCCGGTGCCGGGCCGCCGTTGATGTCGGCCGACAGGAAGCCGTTGTAGCGGATCGCCCGTTCGGCGCCGACCGTCTGCTCGACCTTGAGAAGCGCCGACAGCGGGATCATCTCGCCGGATTGCGAACGTACCTTCAGCTTGCCGATGTCGTCGGCATGGCTGCGGTAGTTCGCATCCGCCTGGACGCGCACGCTGTATGTGCGGCCGAAGGCGTTGAAGTCGTTGACGTAGAGCGAGCCGAGGTAGATCTGCAGCGTCTCGAAGACGTCGGTGACGGCCACGCCGAGCTGGCGTGCCTTCACGCGGTCAAGGTCGGCATAGAGCTGCGGCACGTTGATCTGGTAGCTCGAATAGAGACCGGCCAGCTCCGGTGCCTGGTAGGCCTTGGCGAGGAAGGCCTTGGTCGCCTCGTCGAGCGCCTGGTAACCGAGGCCGTTCTTGTCCTCGAGCTGCAGCTTGAAGCCGCCGGTCGTTCCGAGACCCTGGACGGGCGGCGGCGGGAACATGGCGATGAAAGCATCCTGGATGACGCCGAATTCCTGGTTGAGCTGCATGGCGATCGCGCCGCCGGACAGTTCAGGCGTCTTGCGTTCCTCGAAGGGCTTGAGCGCGACGAAGACGATGCCGGAGTTCGACGAGTTGGTGAAGCCGTTGATCGACAGGCCCGGGAAGGCGATGGCGTTTTCGACGCCCGGGTGCTTGAGCGCAATTTCGCTCATCCGCTTGATCACATCTTCCGAGCGGTCGAGCGTGGCTGCGTCCGGAAGCTGGGCAAAGCCGATCAGGTACTGCTTGTCCTGCGCCGGTACGAAGCCGCCGGGGACCGCGCGAAACAGCGTGAAGGTGACGCCGAGAAGCACGACATAGACCACCATGATCAGCGACTTGCGCGTCAGGATGCGACCCACACCGCGGCCATAGGCCTCCGAGCTTGCGCCGAAGAAGCGGTTGAAGCCGCGGAAGAACCAGCCGAAAAGCCTGTCCATCACCCGCGTCAACCAGTCCTTCGGCGCGTGGTGGTCCTTCAAGAGAAGGGCAGCCAGCGCCGGGGAGAGCGTCAGCGAGTTGAGCGCCGAGATCACGGTCGAGATGGCGATCGTCAGCGCGAACTGGCGATAGAACTGGCCGGTGAGGCCGGTGATGAAGGCGAGCGGCACGAACACCGCGACGAGCACCAGCGCGATCGCGATGATCGGACCCGAGACTTCCTGCATGGCGCGGTAGGTCGCCTGGACCGGCGACAGTCCCTGCTCGATGTTGCGTTCGACGTTTTCCACCACGACGATCGCGTCGTCGACGACGATGCCGATCGCAAGCACGAGGCCGAAGAGGCTGAGCGCGTTGATCGAGAAGCCGAAGACATACATGACGGCGAAGGTGCCGACGATCGAGACCGGAACGGCGACGAGCGGGATGATCGAGGCGCGCCAGGTCTGCAGGAAGATGATGACGACGAGCACGACCAGCGCGATCGCCTCGAGCAGCGTGTCGACCACGGATTCGATCGAGGCGCGCACGAACTGTGTCGTGTCGTAGACGATGCCGTAGTCGACGCCTTCAGGCATGGTGAGCTTCATCTCGGCCATGGCCTTGCGGACGTCGTCCGAAATCTGGATCGCGTTCGATCCAGGTGCCTGGAAGACCGCCATGCCGACGGCCGGCTTGTTGTCTAGCAACGAGCGCAACGAGTACTCGGACGCGCCCATTTCGACGCGGGCGACATCGCCCAACCGAGTCACTTCGCCCTGGGCGCCGGATTTGACGACGATGTTCTCGAAATCCTCAGGCGTCTGCAGACGGCCCTGCGCGTTGACCGAAAGCTGCAGGTCGAGACCTGGGACGGAAGGCGAGGCGCCGATGACGCCGGCCGCCGCCTGGACGTTCTGGCCGCGCACCGCGTTGGCGATATCGCCTGCGGCAAGGCCGCGCTCCGCTGCCTTCTGCGGGTCGATCCAGATGCGCATCGAATAGTCGCCGCCGCCGAAGATCTGCACCTGGCCGACACCTTCGATGCGGGCCAGCCGGTCCTTGACGTTGAGCACACCGTAGTTGCGCAGATAGTTGATGTCGTACTGGCCATTCGGCGAAAGCAGGTGCACGACCATGGTCAGGTCGGGCGAGCTCTTGACGGTGGTGACGCCGAGGCGGCGCACCTCCTCGGGCAGCCGCGGCTCGGCCTGCGAGACGCGGTTTTGCACGAGCTGCTGCGCCTGGTCCGGATCGGTGCCGAGCGCGAAGGTGACGGTCAGCGTCATGAGGCCATCGGCGGTCGCCTGGCTCTGCATGTAGAGCATGTCTTCGACGCCGTTGATCTGCTCTTCGAGCGGTGTCGCCACCGTTTCGGCGATGACGGCCGGGTTTGCGCCCGGATATTGCGCGCGCACGACGATCTGCGGCGGGACGACTTCGGGATATTCGGAGATCGGCAGACCGGTCATGCCGATCAGGCCGGCCACGAAGATCAGGACCGATAATACGCCCGCGAAGACCGGGCGGTCGACGAAGAAGCGTGAGAAGTTCATGGTATCCCCCTTGGGATGCGTTCGGGCAGACCTCCGGCGGGCGCGGCGAAAAAACGCGCCGCGCGGCCATGTCTGCAGAGTGATGCCTTGGCTGGAGCCTCTTCACACCGGGCGAAGAGGCGCCGGGATTACTTGGCGATAGAGGCGGTCGTTTCCTCGACCTGCTGCGGCGCCACGACGACGCCGGGGCGAACCCGCTGCAGGCCGTTGACGACGATGTTCTCGCCGGACTTCAGGCCGCTTTCGACGATGCGCAGACCGTCGGAATTCGGCCCCAGCTTCACCTGGCGATACTCGACCTTGTTGTCGGTGCCGACGACGAAGACGAATTTCTTGTCCTGGTCGGAGCCGATGGCGCGGTCGCTGATCACAAGCTTTTCCTCGGGGTCCGGCTCGCCGATGCGGATGCGGACGAACTGTCCGGGGATCAGCCTGCCGTCGGCATTTTCAAGCGCCGCGCGTACCCGGATCGTGCCGGTTGCCGCATCCACCTCGTTGTTGATGAGCTGGATATGGCCCAAGATCGGCGTGCCCTCGTCGGCGGCGGTGCCGACCTGGACCGGCAGGCGCTCGATCGCGTTGCCGCCGGCCGATGCTGCGAGCCGGGCGAGAGCGGTGGTGACCACTTCTTCGCTGGCGTTGAAGCTCGCATAGATTGGATCGACCGAGACGAGCGTTGTCAGCACAGGCGAGGCGGAACCGGCAGCAACGAGGTTGCCGGCGGTGACGTCGAGCCGGCCGACGCGGCCGGAGATCGGCGCACGGACCTCGGTGTATTGCAGATCGAGTTCGGCCGTGCGCAGCGCCGCCTTGGCCGAGCGCACCTCCGCCTGAGCTTCGTCATAGGCGCTGGCGCGCTGGTCGACGCTGCTCTGCGGCACGGCGCTGGTGGTCACCAGCTTGCGGCCGCGCTCGAGCTCGATCTTGGCGAGCGAAACACGCGCTTCGGCAGCCTCGACCTGGGCCTTTGCCCGCTCGACGGCTGCGGCATAGGGCTCGGGATCGATCGTCACCAGGAGGTCACCTTGCTTGACCAGCGCACCTTCGCGGAAGTGGGCTTTCAGGATAGCGCCGCCGACGCGCGGGCGCACCTCGACACGCTCGATCGCTTCAAGGCGTCCGGAGAATTCCTCCCAGGTGGTGATGCGCTTGGACTGCGCCCGCGCCACCGAGACCGGCACGGCCGGCGGAGGAGCGGCGGACGCATCGGTCGCGGCATCGGCCTCGAAATGCTGCGGCAGGCCGAACATGACGGCGGCGCCGCCGCCGACAGACAAAAGGATACTCAGGCCGGCGCCCCAGAGGGCCCGGCGGGTCACTGTCGATGTCATCTTTTCTCTCCTTGCCGGTTGGGAGCCGGCGCTTTGCGTTCGATGCCAGATCGGGGAATGAGCCTCTGAGCGGCCCCGCCTAACGCACCGTCATTTCCGCCGGCTTTGCCCCCGCCTTCTGGAAGAAGCGGGCGAAGATGCCGGTAATTTCCTTCTGCTGTGCCGACCAGCTTTCGCCGGTGCCTGCGTTCTGCGGCAACCATCCGGCGCGTCCGGGCAGCACGTGGGATTCCACCGCCACGCCCGCCTTGCGCAGGCGCTCGGCATAGGCTTCAGCCTCGTCGCGCATCGGGCACTCTTCGCTGGTCACGATCAGCGAAGGCACGAGGCCGGCGAGCCGCGTACAGTGGGCCGGCGCGGCGTAAGGGTGGGTGAAGCCACCGTTCTGGCCGAGATAGCGCTGCCAGCCGTCGGCGATCGATTGCGCCGAGGACTGGGGACAGTATTGACGGAACGATGCCGTTGCCAGGCACGGATCCAGCATCGGCGACAGCAGGATCTGGCCCTTGAGATCGGTCAGATACTGGTCTCGCGCCATCAGCGCGGCCCCGGCGGCGACATTGCCGCCAGCCTCTTCGCCGGCCACGAACAGCGACGACTTCTTGTGTGCGAACTGCGGGCAGCGCGCGCGCATCGACGACAGCATGGCATAGGCGACATCGAGGGCCGCGGGAAAGGGGTTGAGGCAGGCCGCGGAATATTCCGGAGATATCACCACCGCTCCGGCTGCCGCGAGTGCCTCGGCAACGCGCTCGCCGGCAGCGATCGTTCCGCCGACGAAGGAGCCACCATGCAGGTGCAGTACGATCGGCGGCGGATTGAGCAGGGTCTCGCCGCGGTAGACGCGTGCGGTGCACGAGCCTTGGCCCGTCTGCATCGTCTCCACTTTGAACTGTTCGCCCATCTCTCTTGCCTTCGGCCCGAGCCAAACCCACATGTGGCGACAACACGCCACGATAGGAGAATAGCATTGTCTTCTGTCTGGAATAGTCTTTTCAATCTGATTACACTATTCGTATTCTCGAACAATTACGGCTCTTGAAAATGGACCAGCTCACGGCCATGCGCGCCTTTCTCCGGGTCGTCGAAACCGGAAATTTCACCCGCGCTTCCGCTTCGCTGAATATGCCCAAGGCGACATTGACCAATCTCATCCAGGGATTGGAGGCGCATCTGCGCACAAAACTTCTGAACCGCACCACCCGCCGGGTGCTGGTAACGCCCGATGGCGCGCTCTATTACGAACGCGCTGCACGCCTTTTGACCGACCTCGACGAACTCGACGGCAGTCTTTCGAGCGCCCAGACCTTGCCGAAGGGACGGCTCAGGGTGGAGATGGCAAGCGCGATTGCCAACCTGATCGTGATCCCCGCGCTACCGGAGTTTCACAAGCGTTATCCCGACATCCAGATAGACCTCGGGGTCTCGGACAGGACGGTGGACTACGTGGCCGAGAATGTCGATTGCGCCATTCGCGTCGGTGCGCTCACCGACCAGTCCCTGATCGCGCGCCGCATCACCGAGATGAGCTTCGTCGCCTGCGCAGCGCCCGATTACCTCTCGCGCCACGCGATCCCGCAGCATCCCTCGGATCTCTCGAAGAACTGCTACGTCGTCGGCTACTTCCGGCCGCAGACCGGGCAGCAGTTGCCGTTCTACTTCAAGCGCGGCAACGAGGAGATCGAGGTGAACGGCCGCTATGCCGTGGCGGCGAATGAAGCCACCACCTATCTCGCGGCGGCGCGAGCCGGCCTCGGCGTCATTCAGGCGCCGCGTTTCATGGTGCGCGAGGACCTCGAGACCGGCGCCATGCGGCCGGTGCTGGAGGATTGGGAAGTCGAGCCCATGCCGATCTATCTCGTCTATCCGCCGAACCGGCATCTGAGCAGCCGGCTGCGCGTCTTTGCCGACTGGGTGGTCAAGATCGTCGCGCAGTCGCAGCTCGACGCTGCCTGACCGTCACGCGCGCCGGCTCGATGCCATGCATGATCCGCGTTGCGCTGAGCGTCTGGGCGGAGTGCCGGGACCGCTCGCTCCCGGTCCTCGGAATAACAAAAAAAAGCGCCGCGATCGGATCGCAGCGCCTTGTTGATTGGCTTTTGGGTTGCCGTCGCCGGGTTCAGCCCTGGCGGTTCTTGGCGTTGCCCTTCGGCTTGGTTTTGGGCTTGAAGCCGCCGTCCTTGCCAGCGTCCGGCTTGCCCTTCTTCTTGTTGCCCCAGGGCTTTTCGGCGCCCTTCGCCGGCGGCCTGTCCTCGGTATGGGCGGGCCCATCGCTATAGGCGGCCTTCTTTTCTAACTTGCGCTTCGGCTTGAAGTCGCCGCGGTCGTCATTGCGAGCGGCGTCGTCGGAATAGGGGCGCTTCTTGGCAAAGCCCGGCTTATCCTTGGAGAAGTTCGGCTTGTCCCTCGAGAAACTCGGCTTTTCCTGGCGCTGCTGCGACAGATCCGGCGCGCCGGCGAGCGGCTTCACGCGGATGCCCTTCTCCAGCATCTTGTCTTTGCCGATCGCTGACAGGAAGCGTTCGGCACCCTCGGCGGTCATCTCGACGAAGGTCTCTTCCTGCTGCATGCGGATCGCGCCGATGTCGCGCTTGGTCAGCTTGCCGTGACGGCAGAGCATCGGGATCAGCCAGCGCGGCTCGGCACTCTGCTTGCGGCCGACGGACAGCGAGAACCAGCTGCCGTCGCTGAAATCGGCCCGCTCGGCGCCGAAGTCCTCGCGCGGGGCACGATCATCGCGCGGTGCGCGTTCGTCGCGGCGCGGCTTGGCGCCGACAGCGACTTCGATCAGGTCTTCCGGAGCGGACCGTCCCGAACGGAACTGGCGTACGAAGGCGGCGGCCATCTGCTCGGCACCGTGGCGCTCGATAAGTGCTGCCACGATCGCCTGTTCGTCCTCGCGGATCGGCTCGGCAAAGCTCGTATCGGCAAGCAGGCGCTCGTCGTCACGTTGGCTGACCTCGTCGGCCGACGGCGGGCGTGCCCAGGTCGCGGTAATCCGGCCGCCGTCGAGCAGGCGCTCAGCCTTGCGGCGCTGGTTGACCGGCACGATCAGTGCGCTGACGCCCTTCTGACCTGCGCGTCCGGTGCGGCCGCTGCGGTGAAGCAGCGTCTCGGAGTTGGTTGGCAGATCGGCGTGAATGACCAGTTCCAGGCCCGGCAGGTCGATGCCGCGGGCGGCAACGTCGGTCGCAATGCAGACGCGGGCGCGGCCGTCGCGCATGGCCTGCAGGGCGTGGGTGCGTTCGTTCTGGCTGAGCTCGCCCGAAAGCGCCACCACCGAGAAGCCGCGGTTGTTGAAGCGGGCGGTCAGATGGTTGACCGCGGCGCGGGTCGAGCAGAACACGATGGCGTTGCGCGCTTCGTAAAAGCGCAGCACGTTGATGATCGCGTTTTCGCGATCGTTCGGCGCAACGGTGAGCGCGCGGTATTCGATATCGACATGCTGCTTCTGTTCGGAAGCGGTGCTGATGCGTACGGCGTCGCGCTGGTAGTTCTTGGCAAGCGTTGCGATCGACTTCGGCACGGTCGCCGAGAACATCAGGGTGCGGCGATCGTCAGGGGACTCTTCGAGAATGAATTCGAGGTCTTCGCGGAAGCCGAGGTCGAGCATTTCGTCGGCTTCGTCGAGAACGATGGCGCGCAGCGAAGAAATGTCGAGCGAGTTGCGGCGAATATGGTCACAAAGGCGACCGGGCGTGCCGACGACGATGTGGGCGCCGCGTTCCAGCGTGCGCTTCTCGGTGCGCATGTCCATGCCGCCGACACACGAGGCGATCGTCGCGCCGGTCTCACCGTAGAGCCACTCAAGCTCGCGCTTGACCTGAAGCGCCAGTTCGCGCGTCGGTGCGATGGCGAGCGCCAGGGGGGCACCGGCAGGCCCGAAACGGCGTTCGTCGCCAAGCAGCGTCGGCGCCAGCGCCAGGCCGAAGGCGACCGTCTTGCCGGAACCGGTCTGCGCCGAAACCAGGGCGTCGCGCCCGGCGAGTTCCGGATCGCGCATCGCCTGTTGAACCGGCGTCAATTCGTTGTAACCGCGTTTTGCCAACGCCTCGGCGATCGCAGGCGCGATCCCTTCGAATTCAGTCATATCTTGTCTTTCGGATATCGGTCGTAGAGCCTAGGACGAACGGATCGTCTCGGCGCCAATTGCCGCGGCCAACACGTCGCGGGCCTGTCATGGCGCGCTACATACGCGCTCACGCGGTTCTTGTACAGGGGCGAAGGGTTCAGGGGCCGGGTTCGTCGCTGCGCGCGCCGAATTCGTTAGGCCCCTGATCGCCCGGCCAGAGGCAAAGGGCGATGAAGACGACCGGGCTCAAGACCGGGATAAACAGAGTGAGGGAAAGCGGGCCGGGATAGCCGATATCGTGCAGGCGCTTGATCGCCAGCATGGCGATGGAGGGCAGCGAGACGAGGCTCGAGACGACGAATGCCAGCGTCCAGAGCGCCAGCACCGTCTCATTGCCCTCGTTGGCAACCATCCGGGCGACCATGAAGCCGCCGATCAGGAACCAGAACAGCCAGGAGAGAAAGAAGGGCAGGCGGCCGATGCGACCGGAGGGGCTGAAGAACAGCCAGGTCATGCTCGGCTGCGGCCCCTCCGGTGTCATCGCGATCAGTCCCGAAGCAGTTCGTTGATGCCGGTCTTCGAGCGGGTCTTCTCGTCGACGCGCTTGACGATGACGGCGCAATAGAGGTTCGGCGCCGGCTGGCCGTTGCCCATGGTCGAGCCCGAGGGCATCGAACCTGCGACGACGACCGAGTAGGGCGGCACTTCGCCATAGGTCACTTCGCCGGTGGCGCGGTCGACGATCTTGGTCGACTTGCCGATGAAGACGCCCATGCCGAGGACCGAGCCTTCGCGCACGATGCAGCCTTCGACGACTTCCGAGCGGGCGCCGATGAAGCAGTTGTCTTCAATGATCGTCGGGCCGGCCTGCATCGGCTCCAGCACGCCGCCGATGCCGACGCCGCCCGAAAGGTGCACGTTCTTGCCAATCTGGGCGCAGGAGCCAACCGTTGCCCAGGTATCGACCATCGTGCCTTCGCCGACATAGGCGCCGAGATTGACGAAGGAGGGCATCAGGATGGCGTTGGGGGCGATGTAGGCCGAACGGCGCACGACGCAGTTCGGAACGGCGCGGAAACCGGCCTTCTCGAACTCGTTGACGCTCCAGCCGTCGAACTTCGAGGGCACCTTGTCCCACCAGACCGACTGGCCCGGGCCGCCCTTGACGATTTCCATCGGGTTGAGGCGGAAGGAGAGCAGTACGGCCTTCTTCAGCCACTGATTGACCGTCCAGTTACCGTCTTCGCCGCGCTGTGCGACGCGGACCTTGCCGCTGTCGAGCAGGTTCAGCGCCGTCTCGACGGCATCGCGCACCGCGCCGCGCGTTCCGGTGTTGACGGAGTCGCGGTCTTCAAAGGCGGCTTCGATCGTCTGCGACAGGGAGGCGAGGTCGTGGTTCGTCATCGGAATTCCTTAAAGTTCGGCGGTTATCCTGCGAAAGCTCTACTGCATAAATCCGAAAATCGGAATCGATTTAAGGACAAAATTATGCAGCAGATCTAGCTGCTGCAGCGACCTTGACACGTCCTGAGCGGCGGTGGCTGCACGACGTGATCCTGAAAAGTTGAAGGGCTTTTCAGGTCCCTGGAGTGGCCGGGGCTTGGCAAACTGAGGCGAACACGGCACTACAGCGCCGCGTACCCGTTCGGGATGCGCAAAGACCGCCGCAGCGCGCTGATGCGCTTGCGACCTTCATGACCGAGGATTGAGGATAGGACGCGTCTGGACGAGATGCCGATTGTCCGGAACGCGACGGGAAAGACGAGAATATGGCACGCATGAAGAAGCGCGCTCTGCGCCGCAAAGATGGGGTCTGGGATCCGCTGGCCGACAGCTCGCAGAGCCGGCAACGCGCACAGACCGTTCCGGTCACGCCGCAATCGGCTTCGCCTTCCTATCGCCTCGCCTATATCGACGACGATTTTCTCTGCCGCGAGGAACTGCGCCCGATCCGGCTGCAGCTCGAACTCCTGAAGACCGAAATGATGCTGGAAGAGCGCGGCATCAACTCCACCGTCGTCATGTTCGGCGGCGCTCGCATTCCTGAGCCCGGCGGCGACGCCTGGGCGGCGAAGAACGAGACGCAGCGCAAGAACCTCGAAGCCGCCTCGGTCTATTACGAGGAAGCACGCAAGTTCGCGCGGCTCTGCTCCGAGCATTCGGCCAAGCTGCACTACAAGGAATATGTCGTCGTCACCGGGGGTGGGCCGGGCGTGATGGAAGCTGGCAATCGCGGCGCCGATGATGTCGGCGCGCCGTCGATCGGCCTCAACATCGTGCTGCCGCACGAGCAGGCGCCCAATCGCTACGTGACGCCCGAACTGTCGTTCAACTTCCACTATTTCGCCATCCGCAAGATGCACTTCCTGTTGCGCGCCAAGGCCGTCACCGTTTTCCCGGGCGGCTTCGGTACGCTGGACGAGCTCTTCGAGACGATGACGCTGATGCAGACCGGGCGTCTTGCGCTGGTTCCGCTCATTCTCTTCGGGGAAAAATTCTGGCGCTCGATCGTCAATTTCGAGGCGCTTGCCGAATTCGGCACGATCGCGCCGAACGACGTCGATCTGGTCCAGTTCGTCGAAACGGCTGATGAAGCCTGGGATATTATTTCCCGCTTCTATGAAACGGTCGACCCGAAGTCCGTTCCGATGGCAAACGGCCGCCGCTGATCGTAGCGGTCCAAAAAAAGCGCATAGCCCCTCGCTGGGGGAGCAAGGGGCTATGGGCTAGGCAGGAGCCTCTCCACCGGGCGGTGGGGAGAGAGAAGAGCTCCCGTCAGATCTTTTTGGTGAAGTCGGCCGCGTCTATGACGCCGTCGCCATTCTTGTCGCGCCGCTTGAACATGGCTTCCGCGGCGCTTGAAACTTCGCTGGCGCTCAAGGAACCGTTGCCGTCGGCATCGACACGCTTGAAGGCCTTCGGGCGCAGCCCAGGCAGCATGGCCGGGCGGGCTTCCCTCAGCTTGGCAAGGGCGGTCTCGCGCTCCGTGCCGGTCTTGGCCTTGGCTTCCTTCCAGGTCTTGCGCGCCTCACGGAAGGCCTCGCGCTTGACCTTCATTTCTTCGGCGCTGATCTGCCCGTCGCCATTGGTATCGAAGGTTTTGAAGTTGTCGGAGATCCGCGCCTGGAACTCGGTGAGCGAAACCTTCTGGTCCTTGTTGGTGTCGAGCCGCTCTATCATGCGCTGGCCGCGCTGCTCGGGCGTCATCTTTTCGCGGGCAGCAAAGGAGGGGGAGGCCATTCCGGTGACGGCGACGGAGAGTGCAGCCACGCCGAGGATCAGGGTCTTGTTCGGCATCATGCGTCCTTTCGATCGGTTGTTTCTGATCGCAAGGATAGACGCGGGTGCAGCCGACACCAGTTAAACTTTGGTAATTTAAGTCATTGGCCGAAAAGGGGTTTTTCGGCGGCAAAATTGTGTCGCAGCGGGCGGGGCGCCGTCTTTGCGGTGTCCGCCAGCGCCACTCTAGAGATCCGTGAGGAGGCTCCGCAGGAAGCCGGTGAGGTCTTCCGTCACGTAGTCGATCTGCTCGTCGGTGTCGTTCGACTTTTCCCACGATTCCGCAAAGGTGTATTCGAGGTTCTGCGGCACCAGCAGCACCGTCTTCATGCCCAGCGCCTTCGGCACGAGGAGATTGCGCGGCAGGTCCTCGAACATCACGGCATTGCGGGTATCGACCCGGTGCAGGCTCATGAACTTGTCATAGGTCTCGCCCGCGGGCTTCGGCACGAAGTCGGCGGCGACGATATCGAAGATGTCGTCGAAATGGTCGAGGATCCCGAGCGCCCGGGCCGTCATCTGCGCATGGGCAACGCTGCCATTGGTGAAGATGAACTTGCGGCCGGGAAGCGACTTGATCGCCTCGCCGAGCGCCGGGTCGGCCGGAACGATCGAATAGTCGATCGCATGGGCCTGCTCGAGGAACTCGTTCGGGTCGATGCCGTGATGGACCATCAGGCCTTTGAGCGTCGTGCCGTGGTCGCGGTAATAGTCCTTCTGCAGCTTCTTGGCGTCGGCCGGATCGAGCGACAAAAGCTTCGCCACATAGGCCGTCATGTTGCGGTCGATCTGCGCAAACAGGTTGACGTGGTGGGGATAGAGCGTGTTGTCGAGGTCGAAGACCCAGTCGGTGACATGGGCGAATTCGGAGCGGGTCGGCAGGCGGGCGAGCTTTTTCATGACCGCCTTATGACACGACCGACCGTGGCGGCAAACGGGAAAATGGCGATGCGGGGCTCGGGGGCGTAATGCTGGCGCATAGATTAGTGCTTTGAATTGGCGGTTGTGCGTGGCATCTTCCGGCTCGCGCGGTTTTTGGCTCGGGGATGCGGATGCCAATGTCGAACGAAGTATTCTATCTGCTCTTTCTGTTCGGGTTTTACACGTTCACCGTCGTTACCTATTTCGCGCTTGGCTATGGCATCACATGGCTCAACGAGCGCAATCCCGAGCGAAAGATCCAGAAGGGACGCGGTTCCGACAAGCGCCGCAGCGCCGAGATCCGCCAGAGCCTCAAATCGATGTTCAGCGCCTGCCTGCCGCTGACGATCGGTCTTTACGCCCAGCAGAAGGGCTGGGCGCCGGCGCCCTGGACGCTCACCTGGTGGAACGCCCTGCCGCTCTTCGTGCTCAGCATGATCCTCTACGATGCCTGGTTCTATTTCATGCACCGGCTGCTGCACACCAAGTGGCTCTATCCGCTGCATGCCCTGCATCATAAAAGCGTGGCGCCGACGATCTGGAGCACCTATTCCGAGGACGTCTTCGACAACTTCCTGCTTCAGAGCTTTTCGGCCGTCGTCGTTTTCGTCGTGCCGTTTCCGCCGCTGGTGCTCATCGCCCATCGGCTGTTCGAACATTTCAACGGCATGATCGGCCATTGCGGCTTCGAGTATTTTGCCGCCTCCACCGCGCGCTACCCGTCTCCGCTGCTGTGCACGACGTTCCATGATCAGCACCATTCGGGCTTCAGGTACAATTACGCCAACTACTTCTCCTTCTGGGACCGTGTGCTCGGAACGCTCGCGCCGAACTACGATCAGCGGGTAAAGACCTTCGAGGACGAGGCGCCCCGGATCACGATCAGCGAGGGCACGGAGCTCGCAGAGGCGCGGGAAAGGGCGGAGTAGCAACCGGTCCGTTAGGTGGTCCTTGGCAACGAGCCGGCCTGCATGCTAGCTCGAAACGATGGAAACCTGGGTCCTCATCACCATCGCCGCGGCCTTCCTTCAGAACGTCCGCTCCGCAATGCAGAAACACTTGAAAGGCGTCATGGGCACGACGGGCGCGACCTTCGTGCGCTTCGGCTTCGGCCTGCCGTTCGCCTTCCTCTATCTCGTTGTGCTCTGGCAGGTGGTGGGCCGTCCGCTTCCGGTGCCGAACGGCACTTTCTTCCTCTGGGCGGTGATCGGGGGGCTGGCGCAGATCGCCGCAACCTTCCTGCTCGTCCATCTCTTCTCCTTCCGCAACTTCGCCGTCGGCACCGCCTATTCGCGCACGGAACCGGCGCAGGCAGCGCTTTTCGGCCTGATTTTCCTCGGCGAAAAGGCGAGCGAGGGCACGCTGGTGGCGATCGCCATCTCGGTCGTCGGCGTGATGCTGATTTCGGTGGCGCGCACGACCCTGAGTGCGCGCACGCTGGTGACCTCGGTATTCTCGCGCACGGCCGGCATCGGCTTGCTGTCCGGCACCTTCTTCGGCCTTTCGGCCGTCGCCTACCGTTCGGCGTCGCTGGCACTGGCGCCGAGCCTGCCGGCACCCGACTACATGATGCAGGCGAGCTTCACGCTCGGCTTCGTCATCCTCTTGCAGACCGTGGTCATGCTGATCTGGATCGTGCTGCGCGAACGCGACGAGCTGCCGCGCATCGCGGCTGCCTGGAAGCCGGCCTTTGTCGTCGGTTTCGTCGGCGCGTCTGCCTCCTTCGGCTGGTTCATGGCGATGACCCTGCAGCAGGCGGCCGTCGTCAAGGTCGTCGCCCAGGTGGAAATGCTCTTCACCTTCGCCTCGTCCTTTTTCATCTTCCGCGAATGGATCAACAGACTGGAGCTATTGGGTTGCCTGCTGATCGTGCTCGGTGTCGTCATGCTGGTGCTGATCTGAAAAATAGACGCCCGAAAACCGGCGTCTCCCGAGCCGTGGTCATGCTAGAACCGCGGCATGTTGTTCGATCTTCCCTCCGATGAAACGCTCTACGACGCCTTGATGGCGCGCAGCAGCGAATACGAAGGTTCGGCCTTCGTCTGCGTCAAGACAACAGGCGTCTTCTGCCGCCTGTCCTGCTCGGCCCGCAAGCCGAAGCGGGAAAACACGATCTTCGTCGGCTCGATCGGCACCTGCCTGGAGACGGGGTTCCGTCCCTGCCAGCGCTGCCGGCCGCTCGCGACCTTCGGCGCGAAGGATACGCTCGTCCAGGAGCTTCTGCAGGCGCTGGAAGCAGCACCGGAGCGCCGTTGGAGCGAGGACGACATCGTGCGTCGCGGGCTTGATCCCTCGACCGTCCGGCGTGCCTTCAAGCGCGCGCTCGGCATCACCTTCCTCGATCTCGCGCGCCATCGTCGCCTGGGGCTCGCCGCCCGCCAGCTCGCCGACGGTGGTCGGGTGATCGACGCCCAGCTCGAGGCCGGCTACGAGTCGCCGAGCGGGTTTCGCGCAGCCTTCCAGCGCCTGCTCGGCGATGCGCCGGCGGCAGCCCAGGGGAGGGCGCTGCTCTCGTCCGACTGGATCGAAACGCCGATCGGGCCGATGGTCGCGGTTGCCGATGCGACGCACCTCCATTTGCTGGAGTTCCACGAACGCAAGGCGCTGCCGACGGAACTGGAGGCGCTGAAGCGCGCGACGCGCTCGGCCATCGTCCCCGGCCGGACGGCGCCGATCGATCAGATCGAAGGCGAGTTGAAGAGCTATTTCGCCGGCGAGGCGGGCGGATTTCAAACTCCGCTTGCGCCCGGGGGAACGCCCTTCGAGCGCAACGTGTGGGCGAAGCTCGTGAAGATTCCCGCCGGCGGGACACGTTCCTATGGTGACATTGCCCGCGAGGTCGCTACGATCCAGTCCGCACGTGCGGTCGCCAAGGCCAACGGTTCCAACCGGATCGCCATCGTCATTCCGTGCCACCGTTGCATCGGCGCGGATGGCTCATTGACCGGTTACGGTGGCGGGCTCTGGCGGAAACAGTGGCTGCTTCGGCACGAGGCGAAAATGAAACCAGTCAGCCTGTTGGTGGAGGAAACACAATGAACCAGAAGGAAAAGGCGCTCGCCTTCGCCGCCCTGCATAAGAAGGGTGACCCGGTGGTGCTCTACAACATCTGGGATGCCGGCAGCGCCAAGGCCGTGGCAGAGGCCGGTGCCAAGGCGCTTGCGACCGGAAGCTGGTCGGTGGCGGCCGCCCACGGCTTCGGCGACGGCGAGAAGGTGCCTCTGGCCTGGCTTGCCGATATCGCACGCCTGATCGTGGCGAGCACCGACCTGCCCGTCAGCATCGATTTCGAAGGCGCCTACTCCGACGACGCGGCGACCGGTGCCGCCAATGTCTCGCGCATCCTCGACGTCGGCGCCATCGGCATCAACTTCGAGGACCAGATCGTCGGCAAGGGCGGCGTGCACCCGGTCGAAAAGCAGGCGGAGCGCATCCGCGCCATCCGCGAGATGGCTGACCGGCGCGGCATCCCCCTGTTCATCAATGCCCGCACCGATCTCTTCCTGCAGGAGGGTGACGAGAGCCGGCATGCCGGCCTCGTCGACGAGGCGATCGCCCGCGGCAAGGCCTATGCCGAAGCGGGCGCCAGCGGCTTCTTCGTACCGTGGCTGGTGGACGAGGCGCTGATCGCCAAGGTCTGCGCCGCCTCGATCCTGCCCGTCAACATCATGATGCGCCCGGCCGCACCCGACCTGAAGACGCTCGCCCGCGCCGGCGTGTCACGCGTCAGCTACGGCCCGGGCCCATACCGCGTGATGATGGAAGAATTGAAAGCCGCGGCGACCGAGGTCTACGCTCCGCGCTGAGCTCGGGGCTCGATGAAATCGCGCTGCGCAAGTTGCGCGATTTCACCGCCGAAACGTACGTTTTTGGCCGCAGCCTGGAGCTGTTATTTCCGCAATCTTCAGCTTTATCGTGTCTCTGGCAATTCTTTGCGACCCAAGAGGCACCGTATGAAGATTGTTCTGCTCAATCCGCCGCATACGGCCATCGGCAGCCGTATTCCCGACGATCATCTTCCGCCGCTCGGCCTGCTCGCCGTTGGGGGGCCGCTCATCGATGATGGCCACGCCGTGCGGCTCATCGATTGCGAATTCGGCCCTTTGGGCTTCGAAGAGATTGTCGCACGCGTGCTCGACGACTGCCCGGATCTTCTGCTGATCGGTCATTCGGGGTCGACGTCGGCCCACCCGACGGCCAAGCGTATTGCCAGCGATGTCAGAATGACCGCACCGTCCGTCCGGGTGATCTATGGCGGTGTGTTCCCGACCTATCATTGGCGCGAGGTTCTAAGCGAGAGCGGCGCCTTCGATTACGTCGTCAGGGGAGAGGGCGAAGAGACAGTGCGACGGCTCGTGCGCGCCCTGTCATCCTTAGAACCCTTGAGCGAGGTTCCGGGCATCGCCTATCGCGATGATGACGGGGTTGCGCTCGCCACCCGTCCGACCGAGGCGATCGCCAATCTCGATGCCTACCGCATCGGCTGGGAGTTGATCGAGCATCGGCACTACAGTTATTGGGGCGGAAAACGCGCTGTCGTGCTGCAGTTTTCGAGAGGGTGCCCGCATTTGTGCAACTATTGCGGCCAGCGCGGTTTCTGGACGCGATGGCGGCACCGGGATCCGGTCGCGTTCGCTAAGGAGATCGCCCGCCTCCACCGTGAAGAGGGCGTGGAACTGATCAATCTCGCCGACGAAAACCCGACCTCGTCGCGCAAGGGCTGGCTCGCCTTCCTGAACGCCATGATCGCCGAGAACGTGCCGGTGCAGATCGTCGGCTCGACGCGGGCAGACGATATCGTGCGCGATGCCGACATATTGCACCTCTATCGCAAGGCCGGTGTCGTGCGTTGGCTGCTCGGAATGGAAAACACTGATGACGCGACGCTGAAGCTGATCAAAAAGGGCGGGACGACCACGAGCGACCGGCAGGCAATCGCGCTCCTGCGCCAGCACGACATTCTTTCAATGGCCACCTGGGTGGTCGGCTTCGAGGAGGAACGCCTGAGCGATCTTTGGCGTGGTTTCAGGCAACTTCTTTCCTACGACCCGGACCAGATCCAGGCGCTCTACGTCACGCCGCACCGGTGGACCCCGTTCTTTGGCCTCGCCAGGG
Source organism: Ensifer sp. Root954 (assembly GCF_001429005.1). Classification (NCBI taxonomy): domain Bacteria; kingdom Pseudomonadati; phylum Pseudomonadota; class Alphaproteobacteria; order Hyphomicrobiales; family Rhizobiaceae; genus Ensifer; species Ensifer sp. Root954. Next base: position 290,369 of record NZ_LMJM01000052.1, on the reverse strand, counting down.
ATCGCACCGTCATCGAGCCGGACATGCGCAAGTGGGATTACAAGCATCAGGTGCTGAAGATGAAGCACCTTCACCCGGTCGTGCTTTTTCTGAGCGTGAAATTGATCGAGGTCGCGATCCAGGCGCGGCCAAAGGCCCTTGCGCGCGTCCTCCTGCACCGCGACCCGCAGCAGCGCCATTCGATGCGGTGGTACACCCGCATGGGGCGCAGGGTCTGGTTTCACGAGCTCTACGAATTCGCCTTCCGCCGCCGCCATTTCGCCGCCGGGCCGTCGCTTGAGGTGTTCTGGGGAGCGCCGCAGGAGGCCGAGGAGGAATCGATGTTACCGCCCCGCAGGCGCCATCCATCGGACAGCGCGGCCGCATAAAAAATCCGGAAGCTGTGTGAGACGGCTTCCGGATCCTCGTCACGTTATTGCCGATCGGGTTGCGTCAGGGCACGATCAGCGTGCCGGCGCCGCGCTCGGTGAAGATTTCGAGCAGCACCGAATGGGCCGTCTTGCCGTTGAGGATGACGACGCCCTGAACGCCCGCCTTGATTGCGTCGATGCAGGTCTCGACCTTCGGGATCATCCCGCCGGAAATCGTGCCGTCGGCGATCAGCGCGCGGGCCTGGGATACAGAGAGTTCCTTGATCAGGTTGCCCTGCTTGTCGAGCACGCCGGGAACGTCCGTCAGGAACAGCAGGCGCGTGGCGTTCAGCGCACCGGCGATGGCGCCGGCGAAGGTGTCGGCGTTGATGTTGTAGGTGTGGCCGTCACGGCCGGGCGCGACCGGCGCGATCACCGGGATCATTTCCGAGCGGGCGAGCAGGTCGATCAGCGTGCGGTCGACTTCGACCACTTCGCCGACGAAACCGAGATCGAGCACGCGCTCGATATTGCTATCCGGATCCTTGACGGTCTTGCGTGCCTTTTCGGCGAAGACCATGTTGCCGTCCTTGCCGCAAAGGCCGATCGCCCATTCACCCGTCTGGTTGATGAGAGCGACGATCTCCTTGTTGATCGAGCCGGCGAGCACCATCTCGACGATCTCGACCGTCTTTTCGTCGGTGACGCGCAGGCCGCCTTCGAACTTCGATTCGATGCCCATCTTCGTCAGCATGGCGCCGATCTGCGGGCCGCCGCCATGCACGACGATCGGGTTGACGCCCGACTGCTTCAAAAGCGCGATGTCGCTTGCGAAAGCGCGACCGAGCTCGCTGTTACCCATGGCGTGGCCGCCATATTTGACGACGATCGTCTTGTTCTCGTAGCGCTGCATGTAGGGCAGGGCCTGGGTGAGCAGGCGTGCCTGGATTTCACTTTCATTGGCGGACATGGCGGACCCTCGAAAAATACCGGCTGCTGTTTAGCGCAAGTTCCGGATCGATGGAATGATCGGAGAGCAACATAAAGGCCGAATGACGATACGGCTGGTTCAAAGTGAACTGCGCCCTATCTCTGGAGAGATGAGGCTTCGGGGCGCGTTCTATGATCGATGAGGATATAGCCGGCCTGCTTGGCCGCGTTTCGCTCGGCGATCGCGACGCCTTCGCCGAACTGTATCGGCAGACCAGTCCGAAACTCTTCGGCATCTGCCTGCGTATTCTTGGCAATCGGGGCGAGGCGGAAGAAGCGCTGCAGGAAATCTACGTCAAGATTTGGCAGCGGGCTGGCCGGTTTTCGCAAGGACAGGCGGCTGCGGGTTCCTGGCTGGCGGCAATAGCACGTAATCAGGCCATCGACTTCATCCGGGCGCGCAAACCGGCTGCCAATGTGATTGACGAAGCCTACGATTTGGCTGATCCTGCTGCCGATCCGGAAAAGTTGGCAGTCGTGAGAGCAGAAGGCAGGCGGATCGACGCCTGCATGGAGGAGCTTGAAGAAGACCGCGCGGAAGCGGTGCGGCGCGCCTACGTCGAAGGCCTGAGCTACCAGGAACTGGCTGACGTCTTCGCGGTGCCGCTGAACACTATGCGGACTTGGTTGAGGCGCAGTCTCCTGAAGTTGCGAGAGTGTATGGAGCGATGACGACACCAACCCCAGAGGGCCGGGACTTTCGCCGCGACGAGGTGATCGCGGGCGAGTATGTGCTCGGCGTGTTGTCTGCCGACGATCGCCGCAAGGTCGAGGCCCGGCTTGCTTCCGATCGCAACTTTGCCGCCATGGTCGACCGCTGGCAGAGCAACCTTTCCTCCTTCGACGACGCCTATGATCCGGTGGTGCCCCCACCCAGGACGTTCTCCGCGATTGAACGGCAGCTTTTCGGTACGTTGCGGTCGGAACCTGTACGGTCCCGCGGGCTCTGGCACTCGCTGGCACTCTGGCGAGGATTGGCGCTTGCCTCGTTCGCCGCGCTGCTGGTGATGGGCGCCTCCATGGCCGGCCTGTTCGAGACGCGGTCGACCGGTGCCTCGCTTGTTGCCGAGCTCTCGGGGAAGGGCAGCGCCATCGATCTCGTCGCCCGCTTCGACCGGGCATCGGGCCGCTTGCAGGTAACGCCGGTGGCCGCCAGCCAGGCGGAACAGAAATCCCTCGAAATTTGGCTGATCAACGGCAGCAATCCGGCAATCTCGCTCGGTGTCCTGCCGCAGACCGGGGAGGGCGAAATCGCGGTGCCGTCGACCTTCCGCTCGCGGATCTCCGCCGGCTCGGTTCTTGCCGTCAGCGTCGAGCCGCTCGGCGGTTCGCCGACCGGCGTGGCCACCGGACCGATCATCGCGCTCGGCAAGGCGCGAAACCTCTGAGCGCGTGATATCGATAAATATCCTTACTTATCAATCGACTAACTTCCCTGAAAATTCCTGAAACTCTTTCTCTCGTCCTTCCGTTGCTTGTCTTGTTCCCCCGCAGGGAACGGCAGCTTCGGCAGGCGGCCCATGCGCCGCCTCCCTCAACAGGAAGGAAGAGAAGATGTTCACGTCTGCCATCCGCTTGGTCGCAACAGCGTCCGTCCTCGCAGCAAGTGCCTTCGTCGCCCATGCCGAAAATCCGATGGTCGGCGGCGCGCCGATGTATGCGGAGAAAAACATCGTCGAGAACGCCGTTAATTCCAAGGATCACACCACGCTGGTCGCCGCGGTCAAGGCAGCCGGGCTGGTGGAGACGCTGGAGGGCAAGGGGCCGTTCACGGTGTTTGCGCCGACGAATGCCGCCTTTGACGCACTGCCGGCCGGTACCGTCGACACGCTTCTGAAGCCGGAGAACAAGGACAAGCTCGCCAAGGTCCTGACCTGCCATGTCGTTGCCGCCGACGCGATGTCGGCGGCGATTGCCGAGATGATCAAGAAGGATGGCGGCGAGCATGACGTCAAAACGGTCGGCGGCTGTGTGCTGAAAGCCAAGGAAGACGGCGGCAAGCTGATGCTGACCGATGAAACTGGCGGTACGGCGACGGTAACAATCGCCGACGTCAAGCAGTCGAACGGCGTCATCCATGTGGTCGACAAGGTGCTCCTGCCGAAAGGCTGAGTTCGGCGGCGCCTGGCCGCTGCCGGCGGCCTGGCGCTTGCCATCGGTCGTATGACCGATGGCCTTTCACCGCGTCACGATGCTTTGAACGGCATTGTTTTGCAGCGGGTGGGTCCGGGCGGTATCGTCTATCGCGACATCCGACAAATCGACAACTTACAGCGCACCGCGCGAATGATCGTGACGCGCGTTAGGCCAAGTGGGAGGTTAGCATGATCAGCCGGCGCGTCTTCCTGATGGCAGGCACGGGATTGGCCGCAGCATTCGCGTTGCGCGGGCTCACGCCGCTTGCATGGGCAGCGGGAATGGAGCCCTTCGAGGTCGTCAAATCTGATGCCGAATGGCGGGCAGCCCTCACCGACGACCAGTACCGGATCCTTCGGCACGAGGACACGGAGCGTCCCTTTACAAGCGCGCTTAACCACGAGAAGCGCAAGGGCACCTTCCAATGCGCCGGTTGTGCACTGCCGCTCTATTCGTCCGAGGCGAAGTACGACAGTGGCACGGGCTGGCCGAGCTTCTGGCAATCGCTCCCCAATTCCGTGGCGACACGGGAAGACAATTCGCTGCTCATGACCCGTACGGAATGCCATTGCCGCCGTTGCGGCGGCCACCTCGGTCACATCTTCGACGATGGCCCGCCACCGACCGGCAAGCGCCATTGCATCAATGGCCTGGCGCTCGCCTTCGTGCTGTCTCGATAAGCCAGCCGGACGATTAGGCGCCGGCGGGCGGTGCAGCCGCTGTTGTGCCGGAGAGCGCTGCCTGCAGCTTCTGCTCCTGTTCGGGCGAAAGCGACGTTTTCAGCACGCGGCCGCGCAGGTCGGGGAATTCGGCGAGAACCTTTTCCGGCTGAACCTTGCGCACCAGGATGAACAGAGCGGAGGAATTGTTCGGGATGGTGTTGCCGAGCGACTTGATGAATTCGTCGTCGATACCGTAGTCGCTGAGCGAGCCCGAGAGGGCGCCGGCACCCGCGCCGAGCGCACCGCCGATTGCAAAGCCTGCCAGCGGATTGAGGAACAGGAGGCCGACCAGGCCGCCCCAGAGCGAGCCGGAGAGCAGGCCCGAGGTGGCGCCGACGGCGGTCAGGTTGAGGCTCTGCTTGAGGTGGACCTTGCCTTCGGTGTCGCGCACGACGACCACCGCATCCTCGAGGTCGATCAGATATTCCTTCTTCAGCCCGGCGAGCCGGACCAGAACCCTGTCAGCCTCCTCGGGGGAATCGAACCCGACAACGATCAAATCGGACATGTCTCACTCCTATCTCTGGCCGCGCCACCGTTCTGGACGCAACGCAGAGATAGAGCGGATTGCATGTCGGGGTAGTGACAAAGATCAAAGACATCGATTTCGCATGGGCGGGTGCTTGCAGCGCGATGCCGGACGCCCTGAGGCCCCCTTTAGCGCGCGATCGCGATGCCGATTGCCGCCCGCAGCTCGTCGAGCCCTTCGCCCTTCTCCGAGGAAGTCGCAAGGACTTCCGGGAAGGCGGCGGGATGCTTCTTGATCTTTTCGAGCGTCTCGGCGATCAGCCGCGGCACGCCGGCAGCCTTGATCTTGTCGGTCTTGGTCAGCACGAGCTGATAGGAGACGGCTGCCTTGTCGAGCAGGTCGAGCACCTCGTCGTCGTTCTTCTTGATGCCGTGGCGGCTGTCGATCAGCACATAGACGCGCTTCAGCGTCGATCGGCCGCGCAGGTAGTCGAAGACCAGTTTTGTCCAGGCATCGACCTGTTCCTTCGGCGCCTGGGCATAGCCGTAACCGGGCATGTCGACGAGCGCCATCGGCGGCAGGTCGTCGGCCTCGCCGGAAAATCCATCCGGTACGAAGTAGTTGAGTTCCTGCGTGCGGCCCGGGGTGTTGGAGGTTCTTGCCAGACCCTTGTGGCCGATCAGCGCGTTGATCAACGACGACTTGCCGACGTTCGAGCGACCGGCAAAGGCAATCTCGGCCGGTCCCTCCGGCGGCAGGAATTTCATGGCGGGGACGCCGCGAATGAAAATCCACGGCCGGCCGAACAACGGCTTGTCGTCTTTGGGTCTGGTATCGGCCATCGGCGGTCGGTCCTTCATCGAGAAAGTCCTTGGCTTCAAGGTTTTGGCCGTGGATGTCAAGGCGTCGGCGTGCGGACCGGCCGTGTGGGGATGGTTTGCGTCCGCCGGAATTCGTTGAGCAGGTAGGCCAGCAGCGCCAGAAGAATGAAGGTGCCGCCGACGATCGTCCGGCTGCTCGGCACCTCGCCATGGATGATCGCGACCCAGAGCGGCCCCAGCACGGTTTCCGCCGTCCCGAGCAGCGCGGCCAGCGCCGAGGGCACCAGCCGGGCACCGGTCACGAAGAGCGCCATGCCAAGCCCGAGGTTGAAGGCGCCGAAGACGAAGAGCAGCGCGAGCTCGCCTCCAGTCACCGCCAGGCCCGAGGACTGACTGGCGGCAATGCCGCTTGCGGCAAAGCAGCCGAAGCAGGTCGCCGGCGTCATGCGCACATGCGGGTATCGGCGGGTAATGACGGTTGCCAGCGCGAAGACGACCGGGATCAGCAGCGCCAGCGCATCGCCGACCGGTGACATTGTTCCCGTCAGGCTTTCCGAGACCATGATCCCGACGCCGAAGATGACGGCGGTGATCGCGCCCCAGGTGAAGCGCGAGACCCGCTCGCGAAACAGCACCCAGCTCATCAGCGCCGCAAACAGCGGCACCCCGGCGCCGAGCAGAACGACATTGGCGATCGTCGTGTAGGAGATCGCAATGATGAAGGAGGTCGAGGCGATGGTGAAACAGAGCCCGACGGCGATGCCCGGCCAGCCCATGCCCTTGAACAGCGCCACCGTGCCGCGCGGTCCGTCACGCACCAGCATGAAGGCGAGCAGGAACAGGCCGGCAAACAGGCAGCGCCAGAAGACGATCGTCCAGCTGTCGGAAATGTGCAGGAACCGCGCAATCGCGCCGCCAAAGCTCCAGAAGAAGGCCGAGCCGAAGACGAGCAGGGCGCCAAGCTTCTCGCTGGCGGCGAACGGGGCGGAGGTGGCCGACGGATCGGTCATGACAAATTGTCCTGGAGCAGGGGCGCGCTGATTTCAATAACGCCAGATGCCCGGACCGCACGTCCGCGTCAACGCCATCCGCGTGTCGCGCCGCGGCGTGGAAACAAAAAAAGCCCCGGACCGAAGTCCGGGGCTCTGCGATTGTGCTACCGGCTGGCGTCATTCCGCCGGTTTGGGCTTCTTCGAGAACAGGCCCTTGAGATTGTCGAAGAGCTCGATCTTCACGCCTTGGCGCTTCATGATGATCGACTGCTGCAGCACCGAAAGCGTGTTGTTCCAGGCCCAGTAGATCACGAGACCGGCCGGGAAGGAGGCCAGCATGAAGGTGAAGACCACGGGCATCCAGGTGAACAGCATCGCCTGGGTCGGATCCGGCGGCGTCGGGTTCATGCGCATCTGCACGAACATGGTAACGCCCATGATCAGCGGCCAGACGCCGAGGTGCAGGAAGGCCGGACCGTCGAACGGCAAGAGGCCGAAGAGGTTGACGATCGTCGTCGGATCGGGCGCCGAAAGGTCGTGGATCCAGCCGAAGAACGGTGCGTGGCGCATCTCGATGGTGATGTAGATCACCTTGTAGAGCGCGAAGAACACCGGGATCTGGATGAGGATCGGCCAGCAGCCGGCGAGCGGGTTGATCTTCTCTTCCTTGTAGAGCTGCATCATCGCCTGCTGCAGCCCCATGCGGTCGTCGCCGAACTTCTTCTTCAGTTCCTCCATCTTCGGCTGAACCTTCTTCATGTTCGCCATCGATGCGTACTGCTTGTTGGCAAGCGGGAAGAACAGACCCTTGACGACGATCGTGGTGATCAGGATCGCGATGCCGAAGTTGCCGAACAGACGGAAGAAGAAATCCATCATTTTGAACATCGGCTTGGTGATGAAGTAGAACCAGCCCCAGTCGATCAGCTTGTCGAAGTTGGGGATCGAGTAGGCCACTTCATAGTTGTCGACGACAGGAACTTCCTTGGCGCCGGCAAAGACGAGGTTCTTGATTTCCGAGGACTGACCGGGCGCGACCGTGATCGCGTCGCTCTTGTAGTCGCTCTGGTAGCGCGCGCGACCGTCGGTGAAGTGCGTGAAGCGCGTGTCGTAGGGGGTTGCCTGCGGCGGAACGATCGCCGCTGCCCAGTACTTGTCAGTAATGCCGAGCCAGCCGCCGGTTGCCTTGCCCGGCTCGACCGACTTTTCGTCCTCGATCTTGCCGTACTTCAATTCCTGCAGGCCATGCTCGCCGAGCACGCCGATGAAGCCTTCATGAAGTACGTAGACGCTCGGCGTCGTCGGCTTGTTGAAGCGGGTCACGCGGCCGTAGGAGGAAAGGCTGAGCGGCTCGGCTGCACCGTTCTTGATGCTGTCGACCACCTGGAACATGTAATGTTCGTCAACCGAGATGGTGCGGTTGAAGGTGATGCCCTTCTCGTTGGTGAAGGTCAGCGTCACCGGGGTCGCCGCGGTCAGCTTGTCGCCGCCCGAAAGCGTCCAGACGGTCTGCGGGCCGGGCACGGTGCCGGTTGCGTCGCTGCCGACATAGCCGATTTCGGCAAAGTAGCCGTCGACCGTTTCGGCCGGGCTGAAGAGGGTGATGACCGGGCTCTTCGGATCGACCGTCTCGCGGTATTCCTTGAGCTTCAGGTCGTCGAAGCGGGCACCGGTCAGGTTGATGGAGCCGGAAAGCGCCGGCGTGTCGATCGCAACGCGGGCCGATTTGGCAATCGCCTGGTCGCGGTTTTCACCGGCGCCCGGGATCGCGCCGCTGCCCGGCAGAGCCTGGCCCGGCGTCGCTTGAGCCGGCGTTGCCGACTGCGATTGCGCCTGCTGGGCCTGCAGCGCTTCCGCAGCGATGCGTTCCTTTTCCATCTTCGGATTGACGTAAAGGAACTGCCAGGCAATGAGGATCAGCACGGACAGGCCAATCGCCACGAAATAGTTGCGGTTTTTTTCCATCATAGTTTCCTGGAACCGGCCGGCGGCCGCTTCTGTTTCGGCTTGTTTTCGATGCGCTCGTGAAGGCCCCGGGTCAAGGCGTCGAAGGGAGCATTCAGGAGTTCGCGTCGGGCGACAATCACATAGTCGTGTCCGGGTTTCATTGCAAACCCGGCGGAAAGCCGCACCGCCTCTTTCAGGCGTCGGCGCATCCGGTTTCGCTCGACGGCATTGCCGTGTTTCTTGGTGACGGTGAAGCCGACGCGGGCTTCGCCTTCCGGATCGTTGCGGTCGAGCACTTCGAGGAGAAACAAGGGGCCTCTGCGGCCTTCTCCTGCCCGAACGGCCAAAAACTGCGGACGGCTTTTCAGCCGCCCGACAGTCGTTTTGTCTTTATCTGACGTCATGTGCCCGGACACTGGTTTCGGGCAACTTCGGCTTAAGCCGAAAGACGCTTGCGGCCACGGGCCCGGCGGGCCGAGAGGACCTTCTGGCCACCCTTGGTAGCCATACGCGAACGGAAGCCGTGGCGACGCTTGCGGACAAGCTTGGACGGTTGGTAGGTACGCTTCATTTATTTAATACCGCGGTGTGCGGCCCTTCTTGGGTTTGCGTGTAGCAAGGAGCGTTTACGTTATCGGACATGGCTCCGCCATTTCGGGCAGGAGGGCTTGACCGGACGTGCGCGGCTTATAAGGGGAATTTTCCCGGAAAGTCAATTGCGGGCGGCGATTCAGTAGCGACAGCACCGCAAAAAGCGCCGGCGCACCCGCCAAAGGCGATCCGTCGGGCCGCGAAAAGGAAAGCCAACTAGCCGAGATTGGTAAATGGAGCCCTAACTGGATCTCCCCAGAATGCCGGTCGAGGGCGACGAGCTTTATTAACCACGCCTATTTTAGGGTCCCTCCGGTGCATATGGGGCGGCGGCATGTCCGATAATCGGAAGCTCTCGTCACTCCGTGGAGGTCGGGATGAAAATACGCGGTAAGATCAATCTAATCGTCGGCATCATGAGCGTGCTGGCGGTTGCGGTGACCGGCATGTCGCTGGTTGCTGTCAGTAAATACAACGAAAAGTTCCACCAGTACGAGAACGTGGCGAAGCGCGCCTTCTACGCGGAACGCCTCAATCGTCTGGTGACCGCGGTCGTCATGGAATCGCGTGGCATCTATGCCGCCCCGACCATCGAGAAGGCCAAGCCCTTTGCCGAGGGCATTCGCAAGAATCTCGACAAGATCGACACGCTGCTCGCCGATTGGCGCCCGCTGATCCCCGCCGACACCAAAGCGTCCTTCGACACGCTGGTCGCCCGCGCCGCGGAATTCAGGACCTTCCGCGTCGAGACGGCGCGGCTTGGCGAAGAAGTTTCACCGCAGGCTGGCAACGAGCAGGGCAATACCGACGCAAATCGCGCCAACCGCAAGGCGTTCCAGGAGCAGATCGACGGCGTCGTCGACATCAACCTGAAGACGCTTGAAGTCGTGACGGCTGACGTTGCCACCTTCGAGCGCAGCGTGATCATCACGATTCTTGCTATCGCCGGCCTTGGCCTCATCGCCGGCATTGGAGCGGCCTTCTACATCGCCACGAACCATTTGAGCCGTCCGATCCTCGAGTTGACCGGCAAGATGAAGCAACTGGCTGGCGGCGATCTCACCGCGGAAGTGCCCTTCGTGGGCCGCAAGGACGAGATTGGCGAAATGGCAGAAGCCGTTCAGGTCTTCAAGCAGAACGGCCTGGCCGTACGCGACCTCAACGCGCAGGAAGCGGTACTGCGTGAAAAGAGCGCCGACCTGCAGTCGAGCATCGGCGTCGTTGTTGCGGCCGCTGCCGCCGGTGATTTCACCAAGCGCATCGGCAAGGACTACGAGAACGACGACCTCAACCGCTTTGCTGGCAGCGTCAACGAGCTGGTCGGCAGCGTCGATGCCGGTATCGCCGAAACCCGCCGGGTGATTGCGAGCCTTGCGGCCGGCGACCTGACCCAGAGCATGAACGGACATTATCAGGGTGCCTTCGCCGAGCTGCAGAAGAACGTCAACGAAACCCTTTCCACGCTGCAAAAGACGCTGCGCGAGGTCCGTGTGACCACCGACTCGATCAACGGCAATTCGTCCGAGCTGCGTTCGGCCGCCGACGATCTGTCGAAGCGGACGGAGCAGCAGGCCGCAGCCCTTGAGGAAACGTCTGCAGCGCTCGACCAGATCACGGTTGCGGTCAAGAGCTCCACCGAGCGGGCGCAGGAAGCGACCGTCATGGTCAACGAAGCCAAGCACAGTGCCGCGCAGTCGGCGGCCGTCGTGCGCAACGCCGTCGACGCCATGGGCCGCATCGAGCAGGCCTCGAGCGAAATCGGTCAGATCACCAACGTGATCGACGAAATCGCCTTCCAGACCAACCTGCTGGCGCTGAACGCCGGCGTCGAGGCAGCCCGTGCCGGCGATGCGGGCAAGGGCTTCGCGGTCGTCGCACAGGAAGTGCGTGAGCTCGCCCAGCGTGCCGCAAGTGCCGCCAAGGACATCAAGTCGCTGATCTCGAAGTCGGGCAGCGAAGTGGCAACCGGCGTCCGCCTGGTACAGGAGACCGGTTCGGCACTTGGCGAGATCGAGGAACGGGTCCTGAAAATCAACGACCACATCCACTCGATCGCGACGGCCGCGCGCGAACAGTCGACGGGCCTCAGCGAAGTCAGCACTGCCGTCAACCAGATGGACCAGGTGACCCAGCAGAACGCCGCCATGGTGGAAGAGGCGAATGCCGCAACCCACAAGCTCTCCGGCGAAGCCAACAATCTCGCGAGCCTGATCGCCTACTTCAAGGTCGACAATGTTGCCGCCCGGCCGATCGCCGTGGCTCGGGAGACGGCCCAGCCGGTCGCATCGCCCGCCCGCCGCATGATGGGCAACGTCGCCCGCGCGTTTGGCGGCGGCGGCTCCGCTGCGGCGGTTGCCAAGGACGATTGGGAAGAGTTCTGATCGGCGAATTGCCTTGCCAAGTGATTGGAGCCCGCGGTGCCATAAGGTGCCGCGGGCTTTCTGTTTCGTGAGCCTTCCAGACTTGCCCTCGATCAGGCCGCACGGCTGTCCTTGTCGTCCGCAAGGCTCGCCACTCGAACTGTTCCCTGGGTGACTTACACCGATGCCAATTCTGTGCAGGTAGGTCGAGCCGAGGCGGCGGCGCGCCGAAATTTGCTTCGGCGATGCAAGGGGAGAAAAATGGGCGGGACGCGATCCTTTGTCATGATCGACGGCACGAGACGAAGAGACAGCCGCGCCTATGCCGCACCCTCTAAGGTCCGTCTGCGATTGGAAAAACGGCGGCCATCTCCTATTATGCGCCGCAGGCGCGATGCCCCATGGCCCGGATGTTCATACGGGGTCCCAGGCGTTTTGGTTGACGGGCAGGAAAGTTTGTAAGGCATGGCGGAAGAAACACGTCCGGCGATGGCAGGCGAGGCATTGAGAACCGGTGCCGGGTTTTTCCGCGGCCTATCCGGCAAGCTGCTGCTCTTGACCATTGTCTTCGTCATGCTGGCGGAAGTGCTGATCTTCGCGCCGTCGGTTGCCACCATGCGCATTCGCTGGCTCGAGGATCGGCTGAATACGGCAGCCGCTGCTGCCGTCGTCGTCGATGGTCTGCAGAATGTCGAACTGCCGCGCAGCGTCCAGAAGGACACGCTGATGGCGACCGGCACGAAGGCGATCGTCATCCGGCGCAAGGACGCCTCGCGCATGATCGCGCTCACCGACATGCCGCTTGAGATCCAGGGCGAGTACGACGTCGCCAATTCCACAGCCGTCGCAGCCATCCGCGATGCTTTCGATACGCTGCTCTTCGGCGGCGACCGCGTGATCCGTGTCTATGGGCCGCTCGGCGAAAGCGATGCGACGATCGAGCTCCTGATGAAGGATGCGAGCCTGCGCAAGGCCATGCTCGTCTACTCGCGCAACGTCTTTGTCCTGTCGCTGATCATTTCGCTGATCACCGCGGCGCTGATCTTCCTGGCCATCAACCGCATGCTGATTGCGCCGATCCGGCGCATGACGGCCAACATGCAGGAGTTTTCCAACGATCCGGCCGATCCGGCCCGCGTGCTCGTGCCGCCGCAGGGGCACGACGAACTCGCCGTCGCCGGGCAGCATCTCGCCAGCATGCAGCGCGAGCTGCAAAAGACGCTGAAGCAGCAGAAGAGCCTGGCCGAACTCGGGCTCGCCGTGTCGAAGATCAACCACGACATGCGCAACATCCTGTCCTCGGCGCAGTTGATTTCCGACCGCCTGGCCGACGTGGACGACCCGGTGGTCAAGCGCTTCGCGCCGACCCTGCTGCGCACCATCGACCGCGCCGTCGGCTACACCCGCGAGGTCCTGTCCTACGGTCGCACGACCGAGGCCGAGCCGCATCGACGCTTCGTTGCGCTGAAACCGCTGGTCTCCGATGTCGCCGAATTGCTGGCGATCGATCCGCAATCCGGCATCGATTTCCAGATCCAGATGCAGGACGACCTCGAGGTCGACGCCGACAGCGAGCAGCTCTTCCGGGTGGTGCACAACATCTGCCGCAACGCCGTGCAGGCGCTGACCAATCACGAGCCGGAGGATGGCCGCCCACGCACCGTTGCCGTTTCCGCCATGCGCATCGGCAGCGTCGTCACCATTTCCGTGGACGATACCGGGCCCGGCATGCCGCCCAAGGCGCGGGAAAACCTGTTCGCCGCTTTCCGCGGCTCGGCGCGCTCCGGAGGCACGGGGCTTGGGCTGGCGATCGCGCGCGAACTGGTGTTGGCCCATGGCGGCACGATCGCGCTCGTCGAAAAGCCGACGCCGGGCACGCTGTTTCGCATCGAGCTGCCCGACCGGCCGGTGCCGCTCGACGCCTTCCGTTCGAAGTTCCGCCATTAGCGCCGCACATTCACCCTCTTGAGTGTCGAGCCGGAACCGTTGGTGATTCCATATTTGGGCGGGGTCTGACCGACCACCGCGCGCGGCTCGTCTGGCGCATGGGCGGCGGAGGTGGCACCCTTCAATTATTTTTCGCAGCCAGGTCCTGCGGCGGCACCCCTTGCTTTCCAGCGGGTTCAGCGCCGGCGCGGTTGCCTCGGTCCACAGCAAAGCGGGCGTGCCGTCGTAAAAATGAAATTTTTTACAGAACGGCGCTTGCAATCCCCGAAAGGACCCTTTAGAGAACCGCTCACGCAAGCGGTTCGACCGCTTCAGGCAAAAGCACCCGTAGCTCAGCTGGATAGAGCACCAGACTACGAATCTGGGGGTCAGGAGTTCGAATCTCTTCGGGTGCGCCATTCTTTTCAAAGACATAGATGATGTCTAGATCCGGTTCTTCCGGATCGCCACCTGGGTCGCGCGTCGCGACCTTGCGTTTCGCGACGCGCCTCTCACATCCTTCAAGTGTCTTCGTTTGCAGCGTTCCGCGGGCCAGGCTTGCGGCTGGTGAATCGCGATGCCGCTCCTTCACTGGATCCGAATCGAGCAGTCAGCGGCCCTGAGGGCTCGCGTTCCCTCAATCCGGTAGGCGGATCAGGACTGGCCCAGGCTGTAGCCCTTCTCGACGAGCCAGGCATCGTGAAGCCACTTTTCCGTTCCGCGGCGTCCGGGAAAGCTGATCCAGTGAATGTCGCGCTCGAAGACCATGACCTTGCGGTCCGCGCCGACGATGACCCACATCCAGAGGCCGTCGGCCTGGTTGCGCATCTTGACCTTCATGCCCGTGAGGGTCAGGCACCTCGGTGCGTCCCTTGCGGGTAACCCGCAGCGGTTCGTCATGCGGGTCGATCCAGCTGATCCTCATTCCCGGCAGAAGGTCCGGCGCCGCTTCACGCAGGAAGTCCATGGCGATTGCCTGCGCTTCCTCGCGTGTCGGCAACGGGTGGCGGACTAGGTCCAGATCGATCCGGGCAAAACCCTTGAGGCGGCCGTCGTCGGCGATGACGGTGCTGAAGTGCTCGCCGCCGAGGGCGGCATTGCGTCCGTCGGCGCGCTCGTAGCGGACGAGTTCCGCAGCTTCACCATCGACGACGGCGGTTCGGCGGGCTGCCTCGCGGTAACCGGCGGGCATGAAGGCGGCGATGGTGGCGGCTGCGGGGTGGGCACTGCCGGTCGCGGCTGGCGTTGCCTTGGTCTCTGCCTGGGCCATGTTTGCGGTTGCCGTGACGGCGACAAGGCCGAGGGCGGCAAGGACCGCGAGGGGGCATCTATGCGGCATGTCCAGAGCTCCTTTTGTCTGGTTTGGGGGGTCGGAAGGTGGTCATGAGATCGAGCCCTGCGATCGCGGATCGCCAAGGAGAGCGCTCAAGAAGCTGACGTTGCCGACAACGGAAGCGGAGTCGGCGTGGGCCGAGCCAGTAGGGCAAGTGAACCTATTAGTGTAACCTGACGTCAAGTGTAGATTATGCATGTGCCAAATCCCATTCGTGCCGCGCTTACTTTTGCCGCGCCTCGGAGATCAGCCCGTGCATGCGGGCGATGTTGTTTTCGAGGTCCCGTTTGAATGTCGAGAGCTCGTCGAGTTGGGCATTCGTCTTGTCGAGTTGGGCTTGCAGGATTTCCAGCACGCACTCCTTTCCCCGGATGCCGCTTGCATCCTCGAAATAGAGGTCGATGACAGCGGCGATCTCGTCGAGGCTGAGACCGAGACGTTTCAGCGCCGCGATCTTCTCCAGTCGTTTCGCGGCGGTCTCGTCATAGTAGCGGTAGCCGGCCCCTTCGCGCTCGGCCGGCTTCACCAGGCCCAGCCGCTCGTAGTAATGGATCGTGCGGTGGCTGACGCCGGCCCGTTCCGACAGTTCCCCAATTTGCATGAGCGACGACAATCCGGCACCTATCTAAACCTGACGTTGGGTGTAGATTTAGAAGGCAATCTGCCATTCGTCAATGGTTGTCGTGCCGCTTGTTTCGCGCGCGTCAGCGGGAGCTCCGGCAACGCTGACCCTCGAAAGGATTAGGAGACAATAATATATGTTAGTATATAATGATTTACACTGCTCGCGCGCGGTGTCGCGGCGGCAATGGGCCGGGCTGCAACGATCAAGAATCCGATCACGAAAGCGCGGGCGGGTTCACGATCTTTTGACGCCGAAGTGTGAAAATCGGTCCCTCGGCTTCCTATATGAAGGAGGAAGGGGCCGCTGAAGAAAGGAGGTGCCGATGTATCGCTATATGATGAAAGAACTGCTGGTGATTGTTGCTGGCCTTTCGGTTTGTGCCTTCATGATCCTGTTCTTCCTGATCCATTCGACGCCCAACCTCTGACGGTCGCCGAAACGCGCATCTTGAGCGCTTGAACGCCGGCATCAATGCCGTTGCGCCAGGATTTCCATAGTGCGCCGATCCTTCTCTCCCGCGAAATAGCGCGCAAGCGCCGCTCCGAACGTCCCCCCGTCTTTCTCGACCTCGGCAAACAGGGTCATCGATGACCGGAACTTCATGTCATCGGGGCTGGAGAAAATGTCGTGGGCCGATCTGCCCGTAACCGCATTGGTCCGCTCGGTGCATTCGCGCAGCCTGGGGCCGAGCACCGGATGGGCGAGATAGGCCGACGCTTCGCCAAGCCCGGATATCGCGTAGCGCTCTGCCATTGCCGAATGGCCAAGGCCAGCAAGCTGCGGAAAGACGAACCACATCCAGTGCGTTCGCTTTTGGCCGTGTGCGAGTTCATCGAGGACCGCGGCATAGACGCGGTCCTGTGCGGTGACGAACCGCTGCAGATCGAAGGGATCGCTCATGTCGCTGCCCCCCCCTTGGTCGCCCCGTCGTTGAGGCGTCAGTTACCAGCGATGATGAACATGAACCTTCACCAGCCGCTCGTAAACCGCGGCAATCGCCGCCTTGGTCTCGTCGTCGATGGCGGCAAGCGCGCTGGCAGCGGCGTTGGATTGCGCCTGAGCCTCATTGCGGGCGCCCGGGATCACCACGGAGACCGCCTGCTGCTCGAGGATCCAGCGGAGCGCAAACTGCGCCATCGGCACGCCCTCGGGCACCAGCGGGCGAAGCTGCTCGACGGCTTCCAGCGCCGCCTCGAACGGCACACCGGCAAAAGTCTCGCCGACATCGAAGGCTTCGCCATGGCGGTTGAAGTTGCGGTGGTCGTCGGCTGCGAATGCGGTATCCTTGCTGATCTTGCCGGAAAGCAGCCCCGAGGCGAGCGGCACGCGCACGATGACGCCAACATTCTTTTTCTGCGCTTCCGCGAAGAACAGCTCGTGCGGACGCTGGCGGAAGATGTTGTAGATGATCTGCACGGTCGCAACGCCGGGATATTCGATCGCCTTCAGCGCTTCCTCTACTTTTTCGACCGAGACGCCATAGTGGCGGATCTTGCCCTTGGCAACGAGCCGGTCGAGCGCGCCGAACAGTTCCGGCCGATAGTAGACCTCGGTCGGCGGGCAATGCAGCTGCACCAGATCGAGCATCTCGACGCCGAGATTTGAAAGGCTGCGGTCAATGAAGGCCTCGATGTTTTCGCCGGTATAGCCTTCGGTAACATGCGGGCTCAGCCGGCGGCCGGCTTTGGTTGCGACGAAGGGCTTGTCGCCCCCGCGCTCCTTCAACACCGCTGCAATGATCTTTTCGGAGCGGCCGTCGCCATAGACATCGGCGGTGTCAACGAAGGTGACGCCAGCATCGAGCGCGGCATTGAGCGCGCGCTTGCCGTCTGCCTCGCTGACATCGCCCCAGGAGCCGCCAATTTGCCAGGCGCCGAAACCGATTTCGGATATGGTTGCGCCGGTCTTGCCAAGAACTCTCGTCTTCATCGTGCTGTCTCCTGTTTGTGCGTCGCGGATCATACGCTGGCTGGGGCGCTTCTAATATGACTGTTCGGATCGAGTAAATTAGCGCGGGACGTGGCGCAGGATACCGCGCACATTTTTCGGCAGTGACCCGTTCGTTGCGGTCGGTGCTGCGCCGTGGGGTTTCTCGGACCTAAGGGGCTAGTCGTCCAGCGAAACCACGGCCTTGCCGCGGCTGAGGTCAACGACCATGGCGAGGATCGCCTCCGCCTCGTCCTTGCGAACCTCCACCGTCAGCACAGGCCCCTTGTCGGTGAAGCTCTCATTGATGATCGCCACATCGCGCGCGAGAAGCCGCGCCTTGATCAGCGCCATGTCGGAAAAATCGAGGGAGACGGTGGCGCGCACGGTCTCGATCATCTCGATCTTTTCCGCCGCCCTGAGGCACAGCGCCGCCGTGCCTCCATAGGCGCGCACCAGGCCGCCGCTGCCGAGCAGGATGCCGCCGAACCAGCGGGTGACCACGACCGCGACGCGGTCGAGCTCCTGGCCGTCTATGGCCGCGAGGATCGGTTTACCGGCCGTGCCGCTCGGCTCGCCGTCGTCACTGAAGCGATAGGCCTGGCCGATGCGCCATGCCCAGCAATTGTGGTTGGCGGTGGGGTCGGAGTGGGAGGCGAGGAAGTCTTTTGCCGCCTGCTCATCGGCAATGGGCGCGGCAAAGGCCAGAAACCGGCTCTTCTTGACGTCCTGGTTTGCCGTTTCGATGCGCTTGAGGGTGAACATGGCTGCTTCCGTTTCTCAGACGCTGATAACGGATTGTTGGGGGCGGCGCCACGGTGGATGCAGCTTGTGCTCTGGTAGATGCGGTCACGATGGAGACCGCACACACTTCGCCGTTGTCCCGGAACGAGTGCAGGGGCGAGGACGCCCTATTGGTGGAATGTCAGTCAGTTTAGCCCTCTCCCACGACGGGAGAGGGCGCTTCGCAAGATATGGAACCGATCAGCCGATCGCCATCAGGCTGGCATTGCCGCCGGCTGCTGCCGTGTTGATCGAGGTCGAGACCTCCTCGAGCAGCCAGTTCAGGCAATAGGCGTCGGGGTTCTTGACGATCTCTTCGCTCGAAGCCGCCTGGACGAGAACGAGCGGGCCGGGAAGGCCGGCGATCGTCTTGCTGACTTCGCGCACGCGGGCACCGTCACCTTCGACGAGCGCGCCTGCGAACGGACCGTCGGCGGCCCAATCCTTCGACCAGGAAAGGCGTGCGGCGACGCTCGCCGGCAGGTCCTTCAGCGAAGCCTGCAGATCGGAAGCCGCGTCGACGACGACGGTGTTGCCGGTCGCAAGGGCGGCACCCAGCTGGTGGTAGAGGCCGGTTTCGGTGGTCGGAACCAGCAGCACGCGGCCACGCGGATGCAGTGCATAGAGGTTGCGCTCGCCGACCGGGCCCGGAAGCTCGGAGTGGAGCCCGAGGGCCGAGTTGCTGCCGGCGGTGCGGGCGGCTTCGGCTTCCGCCTTTTTACCCTTGCCGTCGAGCCACTTGGCAAAGTCGAGCAGAACAGGATCGGTGTGAACCGAGCTGTGCTGCGGCGGGACCGGGGCGGTGGCGACGAGGCGGCCGAGATAGAGCGGGCCGCCAGCCTTCGGGCCGGTGCCGGAGAGGCCACGTCCGCCGAAGGGCTGAACGCCGACGACGGCGCCGATGACGTTGCGGTTGACGTAGAGGTTGCCCGCCTTCACCCGCGAGGTGACGTGGGCGATGGTCTCGTCGAGGCGCGTGTGCAGACCGAAGGTGAGGCCGTAGCCGGTGGCGTTGATGTCGTCGATCAGCCGGTCGAGATCGTCGCGGCGGTAGCGGATGACGTGCAGAACCGGACCGAAGACCTCGCGCTTGAGGTCCGAGAGCTTGTCGAGCTCGATGATCGTCGGTGGCACGAAGGTGCCCTGTTCGGTGCCGGAAGCAAGGCCGATCTGCTCGACCTTGCGGCCGAGGCCGCGCATGGCATCGATGTGCTTCTCGATGATGCCCTTGGCCTCAGCGGTGATAACAGGGCCGACATCGACCGCGAGCCGGTCGGTGCGGCCGATCTTGAGCTCATGCAGAGCACCCTTCAGCATCGAAAGCGTGCGGTCGGCAACGTCTTCCTGCAGGCAAAGAACACGCAGCGCCGAGCAGCGCTGGCCGGCGCTGTCGAAGGCCGAGGCGATGACGTCGCCGACGACCTGTTCGGCAAGTGCCGAGCTGTCGACGATCATGGCGTTCTGGCCGCCGGTTTCGGCAATCAGCGGGATCGGCCGGCCGGCCGGCGACAGTCGATCGGCAAGCTGCGCCTGGATCAGGCGGGCGACTTCGGTCGAGCCGGTGAACATCACGCCGGCGATCTCAGGCGCGGCAACGAGCGCCGCACCGATGCGGCCGTCGCCGGGGAGCAGCTGCAGCGCGTCGGCGGGAATGCCGGCCTCGTGCAGAATGCGCACGCCTTCGGCGGCGATCAGCGGGGTTTCTTCAGCGGGCTTCGCCAGCACCGGGTTGCCGGCGACGAGCGCGGCGGCAATCTGGCCGGCGAAGATCGCCAGCGGGAAGTTCCATGGGCTGATGCAGACGATGGGACCAAGCGCCTTGTGAGCCGGGCCGAGCGTGCGACGCGTCTGTTCGGCGTAGTAGCGTAGGAAGTCGATCGCTTCGCGCACTTCGGCAATGGCGTTCGGCAGCGACTTGCCGGCTTCGCGGGCGATGAGGCCAAGCAGGGTCGGCATGCGCGCCTGCATCAGATCGGCAGCGCGGGTAAGGCAGGCGGCGCGCTCGGCGGGCGAGACGGCGGCCCAGCTCGCGGCGGCCTTGGCGGCAAGCGTCGCTGCCTGGCGGGCGTCGGCTTCCGATGCCTCGGTGACGGAGCCGACCACGTCGCGGTGGTCGCCGGGGTTGACGACGGCGCGGGTTTCGCCGGAGGCAGGCCCCGTTGCCAGCTGCGGAACGGCCTTCCAGTTAACCGTCGCACTTGCCTGGAGCGCTGCGGTCAGCGAGGTCAGGCCGGCTTCGTTCGAAAGGTCGAGACCGGCGGAGTTGCGGCGCGTGTCGCCGAAGAGGTTGTCGGGCAGCGCGATCTGGTCGTGCGGTGCGCCAACGACCGGCATCGCGCGCACGATCTCGACCGGATCGGCAATCAGTTCGTCGACCGAGACCTTCGGGTCGGCGATGCGGTTGACGAAGGAGGAGTTCGCACCGTTTTCGAGCAGGCGGCGAACGAGGTAAGCCAGCAGCGTCTCATGGGTGCCGACCGGCGCGTAGATCCGGCAGGGACGGTCGAGATTGCCCTTGCCGACCACCTCGTCATAGAGCGGCTCGCCCATGCCGTGCAGGCACTGGAACTCGTACTTGCCGACCTTGAAGTCCTTGCCGGCCATTTCGTAGATGGTCGCCAGCGACTGGGCGTTGTGGGTCGCGAACTGCGGGAAGATCACGTCGGTTGCGGCCAGCAGCTTCTTGGCGCAGGCGATGTAGGAGACGTCGGTGTAGATCTTGCGGGTATAGACCGGAAAGTCTTCGAGACCGTCGAGCTGCGCGCGCTTGATCTCGGCGTCCCAGTACGCGCCCTTGACGAGGCGCACCATGACGCGGCGGCCGGCGCGGCGCGCAAGGTCGATGATGAAGTCGAGCACGTAGGGGCAGCGCTTGCCATAGGCCTGGACGACGAAGCCCATGCCGGCCCAGCCGGCGAGATCCTTGTCGAGGCAGAGTTCTTCGAGCAAGTCGAGCGAAAGTTCGAGACGGTCGGCTTCCTCGGCGTCGATGTTGAGGCCGATGTCGTATTTCTTGGCGATAACGGCGAGCGCCTTCACCTTCGGCAGAAGCTCTTCCATGACACGCGACGCCTGCGAACGGGCGTAGCGCGGGTGCAGCGCCGAAAGCTTGATCGAGATGCCGGGGCCTTCATAAATGCCGCGGCCGGCCGATGCCTTGCCGATGGCATGGATCGCCTGCTCGTAGTCGCGGTAGTAACGCTCCGCGTCGGCAGCCGTCGTCGCCGCTTCGCCGAGCATGTCGTAGGAATAGCGGAAGCCCTTCTGCTCGAGTGCGCGCGAACGGCGCAGCGCCTCGTCGATGGTTTCGCCGGTGACGAACTGTTCGCCCATCATGCGCATTGCCATGTCGACGCCGCGGCGGATGACCGGTTCGCCGCAGCGGGCGATCAGGCGGGTCAGCGCGGCGGAAAGGCTGCGGTCGTTGACGGTTGAGGTCAGCTTGCCGGTGACGACGAGACCCCAGGTGGCGGCGTTGACGAACAGCGAGCGGCCACCGCCGATATGCGACTTCCAGTCGCCGTCGGCGATCTTGTCGCGGATCAGTGCGTCACGGGTTGCGGTGTCCGGAATGCGCAGCAGCGCTTCGGCCAGGCACATCAGCGCCACGCCTTCCTGGCTGGAGAGCGAATATTCCTGCACGAGGCCTTCGACGCCCGAACCCTTGTGCTTGGCGCGTAGCGCCTCGATCAGCTTGCGCGCCGTCTTGGCGGCGGCCGCACGGGTGGTGGCGTCGAGCGTTGCGGCTTCGACCAGTGCCGGCAGCGCTTCCGTTTCCGGCCGGCGGTAGGCGGCGGTGATCGCCTGGCGCAGCGTGCTCTGCGGTCGGACTGGCGGGGCGAACTCGGCAAAGGGAGCCTGAGGCGCGCCGGTCTCTGCAGTGGTCTTGTGAAGCGGTGTCTGGCTCATCGAGCGCTATCCTCCGGGAAGCGGTTTTGAAGGCGCGGCGCGCCCTCGATCGTGGGCGGAAAATACGCTTCCTTTCGCCGTACATCCATCCGGCAAATTTGATCTTTAGCGGAATGTTTCACCGTCCCACGCGCGCGGCGCCGCAGAGGATGCGGAATGTTTGCAAATTCGCCGGATGATCCGGTGTTATGCGGCCTTGCCGAAATGCTTCTCGCGGGCCATCAGGCACTCGTCATCGCCCGGCATGCAGGTGCGACAGACGATCGGTCGGATCGCGTAGATCTTGCAGCCGACATGGTCGCCGAGCTTGCCGTTGAGCGCCAAGCAGCGATCGTCCTCGCAACGCATGCCGCCGAGATCGGCGGACACATACTCCGCCGGGATCAGGTCGAGCTCCTCGTCCGTCTCCAGCGAGAAACGCGGCCAGTCGGCCGAATAGGCGCAGCAGGCGCCGCAGCTCTGGCAATCGAAGCTTTCGTCGAGGGATACGGGTTCGGTCATGCCGTCAAATTAGCATGAAGGCCGTGCGTTCGAAATGGCCTTACGCGATGGCGGCATCCCGGCGAGCGATCTCGTAGTCCTCCGTATGCACCAGCACGCCATCGGCGGTCACGACAGCGATGCCATAGGCCGCCGGTTCGTCGACCGACAACGACGCGTCCGGTGCATCGAAGGGCATCGGCTGCTGGTGCACCGGGCTCTTGAAAACCGAGAAGGGAATGCCGCGGGAAGAACCGCTGATCGTGCGGTGCACATGGCCGGCGAAGATGTGCCGGACATTGCCGTGCCGTTTGACGAGATCATAAAACTCCGCCTCGTTGGCGAGCCGGATCATGTCCATGCCACTAAAGCCGGTCCTGTGCGGCGGGTGATGCATGAAGATGAGCACCGGCCGGTCGCCGGCATCGGCCAACTGCCGGTCGAGCCAGGCGAGACGCTTGGCGCAAAGTACGCCGGCATGGCTGGTCGGATAATCATAGGGCGGGGCAAACAGCGTATCGAGCAGGAGGACGCGGCAATCGGCAAAATCGATCGCCTGCTGCACGAAGCCATTCTCGTCGGTCTCGGCATCGGCAAAGACGTCGCGGAACACCTCGCGCCGGTCATGATTGCCGATGGTGATGGCGACCGGCGGCGTAAGCTGATCGATCAGCCGCTTCAGGCGCTCGTAGGACGCGCGGTCCGCATAGTGGGTGAGGTCGCCCATGAAGACCACCCGGTCTGCGTCCGCATGGTAGCGGTTGACATGCGCGATGCCGTTGGCCAGCCGCTGATGGGGGTCAAGGCCGATGATTGTCGTACCCTCGGGCACCATATGCAGGTCGGTGAAGATGATCAGCTTTGTCATGGAGTTCCAGTGGGTTGCGTCCGATTGGCCCAAGCTGTCGCGCCGACGGGCGTGCGTCAAGCCGCATCTTTGGGCTCGACAGACGAACTGCGGCCCGCGGTTTTTCTTGCGGGCGCGCGCGGAAAGCGGTAATGCAGGCGCATCTGATATATCAGCCATGGTCGCCGCTAAGGCTATGGCAAACGCGTTGGAGAAACGGCATGCGGTGGAAGCGTACGATCCAGTTGCTGGACGTTCATTGCGAGGGTGAAATCGGCAAGGTCGCGATCGGCGGCGTGCCGAAGATCCCGGGCAACTCGATCGCCGAGCAGCTCAACCACATCAACACGGTCGATGACAGCCTGCGCCGGTTCCTGTGCCTGGAGCCGCGCTCCGGCTCGATCGGGTCGGTCAACCTTCTGGTGCCGCCGAAGCGGCCGGAAGCCGATGCCGGCTTCATCATCCTGCAGGCCGACCAGGCCCATGCCATGTCCGGCTCGAACTCGATCTGCGTCACGACCGCGCTTTTGGAATCCGGCATCATAGAGATGAAGGAACCCGAGACCGTCGTCATGCTCGACACTGCCTCCGGCCTCGTCAAGGCGACCGCCACCTGCCGCGACGGCCGCTGCGAAAAGGTGAAGCTGACGATGGTGCCGTCCTTCGTGCATGAGCTCGACGTCGAGGTCGACACGCCGAAGTGGGGCAAGATCAAGCTCGATCTCTGCTACGGCGGCATCTTCTACGCCCTAGTCGATGTCGGCCAGATCGGTACCACGATCGACAAGGCGAACGCCCGCGAGATCGTCGAAGCCGGCATGATCCTGAAGGATATCGTCAACCGCACCATCCCCGTCGTTCATCCGGAAATCCCGGAGATCAAGGGCGTCGCCTATGTGATGTTCCGCGATGTCGAGGCTGACGGCACGATCCGCACCTGCACCACGATGTGGCCGGGCCGCGTCGACCGCTCGCCTTGCGGCACGGGCAGCTCCGCCAACCTTGCGACGCTGCATGCGCGCGGCAAGGTCAAGGTCGGTGACGTCCTGAAGTCCCGCTCGATCATCGGTTCGGAATTCGAAGTGGGCCTCGAAGGGGTCACGACTGTTGCCGGTCGCGAGGCGATCATCCCGACCATTGCCGGTCGCGGCTGGACCTTCGGTCTGCACCAGGTGGCGCTCGACCCGTTCGATCCGCTGGCCGATGGCTTCGCGCTCACCGATACCTGGGGGCCGCAGGCAGGCGAAATCCGCTAGTCGGTCGCGTTCTTAGGGGGTGTTCTAAACGAAAACGCGGGCCGAAGATCATGGGATCTCCGACCCGCGTGGCCCTTGGGAGGCGTGTTCGATTACTTGATGCGGCTTGCCTTGGGGAGCATGGCTGTCTCAAACCCATCGCTTACGCTGAGTGCGGCGAGCTTCTGGCCGGCAAACGCATCGCCTTCATTGGCGGCCTTGCGGAAGATTTCCCGTGCCGCGGGGATGTCCTTGTTGATGCCTTCGCCGTTCTCGAGCATCAGGCCGAGATTGACCATGGCATCGACATTGCCCCTGTCGGCGGCAAGCCGGTAGAACTTGGCGGCCTTCGCGTTGTCCTCAGCGACCAGCTTTCCTTCATCAAGGATGACCGCGAGATTGAAGGCGGCGACGTCGTCGCCGGCGAGGGATGCCCGCTCGAACCATGCGATCGCGAGTTCGCCGTTGACCGAGGTTCCCATGCCGTCGCGATAGGAGACGCCGAGATTGTAGGCGGCGAGAATGTTGCCGGCGGCGGCGGCCTTCTGGTTCAGCGCGAATTCGGTGGCGGTATCGCCTTCTTCGCCGACGAGAACGGCATAGTTGGTCATGGCCAGCGCGTGGCCATGTTCGGCGGCTTCGCCGAGAATGCGTTGCGACTGGATCTTCTGGCCGGCCTTGTCGAGAACGCGGGCCAGCTGAAACTCGGTGCGGGCGCCACTCTTCTGGTTATAGGCCTCGCGGCAGGCCGACAGCGCGACGCCGATCTTGATGTCCTCAGTGGCAACGGCCGGGAAGACCATATTGCGTTGCAGGTCGAAAATGCTGCCTGCCTCGCGGTCGCAGACGTCGGCTGCGGAAAGCTCGGCGGCGCGGGCTGAAGGAAGTGCGATCGCAGCAACCGCCAGCAAGCTGACGACAGCCAGGAATACGGCGTTGATGATGCGGGTGCCGGATGCGCTGCGATTTTCCATGAAGCTCTCCCTTCTCTTGACGGTGAACTTATCCCTGCTCGTTGGAGACGGCTGTTCCGGCGGGAACAGCCCGGCAACGAAAGCTCGGGCGAAGTGGGGAGGGACTGCTGCGGGCCGGCCCTGCGCCCGCTTGCATCCGGGAGCGCCGGGGCTATCCTCGCAAGGCGGCAGCGATACGGGAGATAAGCGATGGAAGATCTGGCAGCGTCGATGCGCAAGATGCTGGTGAGCCGGCGCGTCGTCGTCGGCGGTCTGTTGCTGACGGCGGCCGGCGGTGGTGCTACGCCCGCCTGGGCAGGCTCAGCCCTTGGCGAGGCAACGGAGATCCGCGGCGATGTCCGGCTGAGGCAGGCAAAAAAGGATAAGCCACTCGCCGTCGGCGGTCAGCTGTTCGAGAACGACCGCGTGCACACGAACGCCGAGAGTTTTGCAACCTTGAATCTGGGCACGGATACGCGCGTGCTTCTGGGCGCCGAAACCGAACTGCTCGTCGATAGCTTCATTGCCGGGCAGGGCGGCACGCTCGAGCTTGGAACGGGCCGCATGGTCTTCGACCGGCCTGAGGGGTTGCCGAAGGTCGATGTCGCCGTCCGCACGGCCTTCGGCATGATCGGCGTGCGCGGCACCAAGTTCTTCTGTGGTCCGAGCCGGGCCGCCTTTGCCGTCTTCGTCGAACATGGAAGCGTTTCGGTCGCGCGCGGCGGCGTAACCAAGATCGTCGCTGCGGGGCAGGGGGTGGAGTTTCATCATCGCGGGGACGTCCCGAGCGAGCCCGCCAACTGGGGCGAGGCGCGCATCAAGGAGGCCTATGCCAGCGTCGGCCTGACGCGCTGAGCTGACGCCGACATTATCCGAAGCGGCGGGTGCAGACGGCGCGCCGCCTCAGTCGGCGACCGTGAACAGTTCCATCGTCGAGAACCCGCGGATCTCGTGGCTGCCAAGCGGGCGAAGCGGCCTTTTGCTTTCCTGAGCGGCAGCGGGCCCGACGCAGATCGCCGTGCCGAGAAACTTGTTTGCCTCCTGAAGGCGTGCCGCCAGATTGATCGCATCGCCGTGGGCCGTGTAGTCGAGCTTGCCGCCGGCGCCGACCTCGCCGACGACGGCCGGTCCGGTCTCGATCCCGATCCGCGTACGGCCGAAACCGTTGGAGGCGAACTGCGGACGCCTGCGCATCTCTTCCGTCAGCGCATGGATCGCCTTGGCGCAATCGATGGCCCTGTCGACATGATCAGCCAGATCCTCCGGGGCGTTGAAGAACGCGTGCACCGCATCGCCCACCACCTTGTCGACCATGCCGCCATGGTCGGCCACCAGCGCGTTGACTTCGGCAAAATAGATGTCGAGCAAGGCGATGAGCTCCCGCGGCTTGAGCCTCTGCGAGAGGGTGGAAAAGCTCTCGATGTCGGTAAAGAGCGCGGTCACCTGGCGCTCCTCGCCAGCCATGCGGGCAAGTCCGGGATTGTCGATGTAGCGGGCGACCACCGACTGCGGCAGATATTGCGAAAACTTCTGCCGGGCCGTCGCTTCCGCGCGCCGCACCTGGGCAAATTGCAGGACGCTGGTCACCGCGAGGACGGCAATAAGCGCGACCGAGACGCTGACGGCATCGATGAGCCAGCCGCTGGCATCGTAGACGACGGCAGCTGCAGCGACCGCGGCGGCGACGGTGCAAAGGCCGAGCGCCGCCGATGTCAGCGGCCGCAGGCGGGTGGCGGCAAAGGCGATGCCGAGGCCGGCGACAAGTGCGGCCACGGCTTCGGCAAGCGGCAATCGGCCGTCGCGCTGCGGCAGGAAGCCGGTCATGATCGCGTTGGCGATGTCGGCGTGGATCTGCACCGAGGGTTCGAGCGGCATCGAGGCGCTCGGTCTGAGGCCTCCGAGGCTTGGCAGGCTGCTGCCGATCAGCACGAGTTTGCCGGCGAAGCGTTCGGGCAAAGCCTTGCCGGACAAGACGTCGGCCGCCGAAACCGTACGTTCGCTGAGCCGTTCCTGAGAACTTGCGACGAAACGCAGGCTTCCGGTGTCGTCGAGCAAGATCGTTTGCCCGTCGATGCGCATCCAGGCCGGCTGGCCGCCGAGGATGGGCGTGCCGCCGCCCCGCATCTGCCGGGCCGCTTCGATCGCCAGCGTCGGATAGGCGTCGTTGCCGAGGATGGCATAGGCCTGAACCCGGCGTATGCGCGCATCCTCGTCGCCGACGAGAAACGAGGCCGCCGCCGCACTCGCCTGATCCATGAAGGCCCGGCATGACGTTTCCGCGCCGTCGAGAAACCACAGTTCGGGCGCGGTGAAGGGTCGGCTGAGCGCCAGCGGCGGCACGGGACGCGGCCGCTCCTGCACCGTATCGGCGACGAGAAAACCGAGAACGACGGCGGTCTTCGAAAGTGCTGCGGCAAGCGCCGGGTTGCCGTCGGAGCTGGGGTCGCAATCGGCGCTGAAGACGAAATCGACTGCAATCACCTTGGCGCCCGCGGTCGCTAGTCGTGACAGAAGCTCGGCGGTCGCTGTCCGGTCCCATTCACCCGAAGGGCGCGACTGGTGGGCCTGCCGGTCGATGTCGACGACGACGAGGTCGGGCGACTGGGGGGCAGGAACCCATTGCGTCAGACTGTCGAAGAACAACTCGCGCTGGGTTTCGAACAGCGGTCCGGCGTAGAGATAGAGTGCTATGGCCGCAAGCAGGCTCGTGAGGCAACCGCCGGCGAGCGGCGTGAAACGCAAACGCCGGCGCGGCTCAACGACCATGCGGTCTAGTCCTCCTCGGGGTCAGCGATGCTCTGCAGGCGACCGACCTTGCAGGCGATGATGCCTTCGTTGCGCTTGATCGCGCCGCTCTCCTCAAGCCACTGGATGGCGCGGTTGACCTTGGGTCGGCTGGCGCCGAGCACGCCGGCGATGTCCGTCTGGCTCATGGTCAGCCTGAGATTGGCACTTTCCGGCAATTCGTTGCCGTGGATCTGCCGGAGGGTCGCGAGGAAGAAGCGCGCCACCCGGGCGTTGAGGTCGTAAAGCGCGATGGTTTCCAGCCGCTCCGTCGTGTCGCGAAGCTGGGCGCAGAGAAAGCGGATGACCGCTTCGGCCGCCTCCCGTCGATTGGTGACGATGTCGAGAAAGGCCTTCTTGCCGATTACATAGCCCTCGGAGGCGGTCGTGGCGGTCGCATCGGCCGAACGGGTCTGACCGTCGAGCACCGCCATCTCGCCGAAGATCGCGCCGGCTTCGTGCTGGCGCAGCATCAGTTCGCGGCCCTGCGGCGTGATCAGCGACAGCTTGATGCGCCCGGAGATGACGACAATCATGTAGTTGCCTTCGTCGCCGCGCTGGAAGATCACGGTGCCGGCCGGCCATTTCCGATAGGTTGCGATATTGGCAAGTTCGGCGATAGCGTCCTTGTCGAATTCTTCAAAGATCGGAAACGAGCGCCAGAATGCCGGGCTCCTGTTGATTTCGTTCATGACATTCCCCCGCGCGGCGTCCCCTGCCGCGCCGAAATTCTTCGCCCAGCCGCTCCGTCGTTGCAACATAAAAGAACGAGGCGCCGTCGTTGTAGTTCCGCATTGCCTTGCAGTCCTGCGTCGAGAAGTGGCCGACAGAAGGTTGACGATGCGTCATCGGCGTTTCATTTTTGTGAACGATCTGTCGCCCGCGCAACGGCTAGATGATTTTGAAAATACTGATACTTCTGTTGCCAACGAACCGTTTCTCACAGGAGTCTTCCATGTCTCAGAATGTTGTCGTCCTCGTCGGACGCATCCTGCTTTCGATCATGTTTATCACGGCCGGTTTCGGCAAGCTCACCGATCCGTCGGCGACCGCCGGAATGATCACCGGTGCCGGCTGGCCCGCGCCGACGCTGCTTGCCTATCTCGCCGGCGCCTTCGAACTGGTTGCCGGTCTTGCCGTTCTCGTCGGTTTCCAGACGAAGATTGCGGCCTACCTGCTGGCGGCCTTCACGCTCGTGACCGCCTTCGTCTTCCATAGCGGTGCGATCAACATTCCGACCTTCCCGCCGGAAGCCAACGGCCTGCTGAGCGTCTTCAACAGCCTGATGATGATGAAGAACATCTCGGTCGCCGGTGGCTTCCTCGTGCTCGCCGCCTTTGGCCCGGGCGCGCTGTCGATCGACAAGCGCGGCGCCTGAGGCACGGATTTCACTTGATGAAATGCAAGGCCCGCCGGTTCGCCGGCGGGCTTTTTTCGTTGTGTGCGAAGTCTCAGGGATAAATCACGCCCTTGCGCAGGATGACGTTGCCGTAAAGCCGTGGCTCGCTCGTCTGGACCACAGTGTGGGCGGCCCTGACGCGCGGATAAAAATCGGCGCCGAGCAGAGGCACGACGCGGCGGTTCGGTTCGTGCTTGCCGCAGCACGCGACGATCTCTTGGTGGACCGGGTCGAGCGTGTCCTTGTCCTGTTTGACAGTGGCCCGGAAGATCGCCTCGGGCACAAAATCGTCGATCGGCAAGACGCTCAAGATAGCGTCGAGCACGGGGATCAGCGGGTGCCCGTCGAGCCGGATGAGACGGCGCGCATGTTCCTGGCCGGGGTAGTTGCCATCCACCAGCGCGATCTCGTCGCCGTGGCCCATCGCTCGCAGCGTTGCGAGCAGTTCGGGACTGAGGATCGGGTTTAGGCCTTTCAGCATCAGCCGAGCTCCTTGAAGAGGACATTGGTGTCGAGCAGGTAGCGGGAAAAGAGCGGCAGGCTCGCGCCGCCGATGGCGCGCGCATGGCTGCCGACCATGCCTTCCACCAGTTCGGGAATAGTCACGCCCTGAAGGTCGAGGTCGTAGAGCGCCTTGCGCGTGGCGGAAAGCAACCGCGCCCGCACCCAGGGCGGGAAGCCGCCGTCGATGACGACGGCCGAGAAGTCGACGATCGAAACGGCGGAGACGACGGCCTGGGCGAGGGCTGCGCCGCAGTCGTCGATCCAGATGTCGAGCGGTTCGCCGAAGTCGATCCAGTCGTCGGCCGAGTACCAGAGCGGCCGCGGATCGATGCCGCGCTCGCGCAAGAGGTTTTCGAGCACGAAGACCGAGGCGATCTTGAGCAGCTGGATGGTCTTGCCGTCCTTGCCCGAGACCGGCAGCGGACCGACGGCGCCAGCCGTTCCTGTTCGCCCGGAGAAGAGTGCGGAGTTCAGCACAACACCGCCGCCGATGAACGAGCCGATATAGAAATAGACGAAATCCGGATAGCTGGCGCCGACGCCGAAGGCGAGCTCGGCACCGCAGGCGCTGGTGCCGTCGTTCTGCAGAAACACCGGATAGGTGGTACGGGCAGCGACCGCCGCCTGCAGGTCGACGTCGCGCCACCTGTTCATCTCTTCGCGCGGCGCGCCCACTTCTTCGGCCCAGTTCCAGAGTTCGAAGGGGGTGGCGATGCCGATGCCGGCGATGCGCTTGCGCTGGTCGGGGCCAAGCTGCTGTTCGAGCTTCGCCATGCCGGAAATGATGAAATCGACGAGATCGCCGGGCAACGGATAGGGATGCACGTGGTGCAGATGCAGCCGGATGTTGCCGACGAAATCCATCAGCACCAGATCGGCGCTGCGCCGGCCGATCTTGACGCCAAAGGAATAGACCGCGTCTGGGTTGAGCCGCATCGGCGTCGAGGGCTGGCCGACCTTGCCTCTGACGGGATCGCCTTTGACCAGAAGGCCGTCGCTTTCGAGCGCGCGCATGATCACCGAAACGGTCTGCGCCGACAGGCCGGAGCGCCGGGCAATGTCGGCCTTGGAGAGGCCGCCGTGGCGCCGGACCAGCGACATGACCAGCCGTTCGTTGTAGGCGCGCACGCGCGTCTGGTTGGCGCCGCCGCTCGGGTCGATGACTTCAGGTTGCGTCGGTCCCCGGTCGGGGCCGTCTGTCAGTGACATGCCACCGTCTCCTCCCGTTGGCATTGGATTATGTGAGCGGGATACGGGCGCAAGCCGCCTGCATAGTTCCTCATCCCGTTCTGCCGCCCGCTTGGCGCAGGTCTCTTGTTTCCACTTGTCGCGGCTCTGTCAATTTGGTCGGCGCGCCAATCCTCCGGTGGAGCGCTGTCATCCCAAGAATGCCACATCGAAATAATAATTCAATTTGATTTATTTATTGACACCCCGGAAATTTAGTGTTTGTTTTTGTCTCGGAAGCGCCAGTTGCAGCGGAGGAGAATGCTGCGGTGGTGTAGCCAGGGCCGGTCCGCCGGCACGATTTTCAATCCTTGGGAGGATTTCATGAAGAAGACTGTTCTTTCCGCTGCTTTTGGCGCGCTGTCGCTTGGCGTTGTCTTCGCCATGCCCGCGCAAGCCGCCGATGTCGGCGCCTGCCTGATTACCAAGACCGACACCAACCCCTTTTTCGTCAAGATGAAGGAGGGCGCGACTGCCAAGGCCAAGGAACTCGGCGTGACGCTGAAGTCCTATGCCGGCAAGATCGACGGCGACCATGACAGCCAGGTGGCTGCGGTCGAATCCTGCATTGCAGACGGTGCCAAAGGCATCCTGATCGCCGCCTCCGACACCAAGGCGATCGTCGATCAGGTCAAGAAGGCGCAGGAAGCCGGTCTGCTCGTGATCGCGCTCGACACGCCGCTCGATCCGGCAACCGCCGCCGATGCGACCTTTGCCACCGACAACCTGCTCGCCGGCAAGCTGATCGGCCAATGGGCCGCCGCCACCATGGGTGATGGTGCCAAGACCGCCAAGATCGGCTTCCTCGACCTGACGCCGTCGCAGCCGACAGTCGACGTTCTGCGCGACCAGGGCTTCATGATGGGCTTCGGCATCGACACGAAGGATCCGAACAAGATCGGCGACGAGGACGATCCGCGCATCGTCGGCCACGACGTCACCAACGGCAACGAGGAAGGCGGCCGCAAGGCGATGGAGAACCTTCTGCAGAAGGATCCTGATATCAACGTCATCCACACCATCAACGAGCCGGCTGCCGTCGGCGCTTATCAGGCGCTGAAGGCCGTCGGCAAGGAAAAGGACGTGCTGATCGTTTCGGTCGACGGCGGTTGCCCGGGCGTCAAGTCGGTCGCCGAAGGTGTCATCGGCGCAACCTCGCAGCAGTACCCGCTGATGATGGCGGCTCTCGGCATCGAGGCGATCAAGAAGTTCGCCGATACCGGTGAGAAGCCGAAGCCGACGGAAGGCAAGGACTTCTTCGATACCGGCGTCTCGCTCGTCACCGACAAGCCGGCAGCCGGCGTCGAATCGATCGATACCAAGGTCGGCACGGAGAAGTGCTGGGGCTGATTGCCCGCCTTCTACCGTCACCATGTAAAGGCAACGGAAGGGCGGCCCCGGCCGCCCTTCGCGTAAGCGCCGATGTCTTTGACAAGGCGACGAAAACCGCGCAGCTTTTAAAGAGTGCTATTGCCCGCGTCATTGTGGGCGGGCTGTGCACGACACCATCGCAACCCCTTGGGAGTGGGGTTCACGGGAGGAAGGTCCATGGGCGAGCCCAACACAGCCGCGCAGCCATCCCAGGAATTCGAGAAAGTCCTGGTCAACAGTTCGACGCAGGTCGCGTCGTTCGATACGCATGACAAGACAGCGGTCCAGAAGATCCAGCATTTCCTGCATTCGACGCCGGCCGCTGTGCCGTTCATCGTGCTGATTGCAGCGATCCTGATCTTCGGCATCGCCATCGGGGGTAAGTTCTTCTCGTCCTACACCCTGACCCTGATCCTTCAGCAGATCGCCATCGTCGGCATTCTTGGTGCCGCACAGACGCTGGTGATCCTGACCGCCGGCATCGATCTTTCGATCGGTGTCATCATGGTGCTGTCGGCTGTGATCATGGGCAATTGCGCCGTCACCTACGGCCTTCCGGCACCGATCGCGATCTTCATCGGCTTCGTCGTCGGCGGCGCCTGCGGCTTCCTCAACGGCTTCCTCGTCTCCAGGGTCAAGCTTCCGCCGTTCATCGTCACGCTCGGCACCTGGTATGTCATCATGTCGACGAACTTCATCTATTCGGCCAACGCGACGATCCGCGAGGCCGACGTGACGGCCGTCACCCAGATGCTCCACCTCTTCGGCGTCAGCTTCAAGGTGGGCTCCGCCGTCTTCACGCTCGGCGTGGTGATGATGGTCGTGCTGGTCTTCGGCCTCTGGTACGCGCTGAACCACACCGCCTGGGGCCGCCACCTCTATGCCGTTGGCGACGATCCGGAGGCGGCGAAGCTCTCGGGTATCCGCACCAGCCGCGTGCTTCTGAGTGCCTATACGCTTGCCGGCCTGATCGCGGCACTTGCCGCCTGGGTCTCGATCGGCCGCAATGGCTCGATCTCGCCGTCCGCCGCCGTCACCGACTACAATCTGCAGGCCATCACCGCAGCCGTGATCGGCGGCATCTCGCTCTTCGGCGGCCGCGGGTCGATCCTCGGCACACTGATCGGCGCGATGATCGTCGGCGTCGTCTCCATGGGGCTCAACATGCTCGGCGCCGATCCGCAGTGGAAAGTCTTCCTCACCGGCGTCTTGATCATCACCGCCGTCGCAATCGACCAATGGATCAGAAAGGTAGCAGGCTGATGGCTCAGGAACCCATTCTCACCGCGCGCGGCCTGGTCAAGCGTTACGGTCGCGTCACCGCCCTCGATCATGCCGATTTCGATCTCTATCCCGGCGAGATCCTCGCCGTGATTGGCGACAACGGTGCCGGCAAGTCCTCGATGATCAAGGCGATCTCCGGCGCTATCACGCCGGATGAGGGCGAGATCCGGCTTGAGGGCCAACTGATCAACTTCCGTTCGCCGATGGAAGCGCGAACGGCCGGCATCGAAACGGTCTATCAGAACCTGGCGCTTTCGCCGGCGCTGTCGATCGCCGACAACATGTTCCTCGGCCGCGAAATCCGCAAACCTGGCATCATGGGCAAGCTTTTCCGCACCCTCGATCGCGCGGAAATGGAAAAGCGGGCGCGGGCGAAACTGTCCGAACTCGGGCTGATGACGATCCAGAACATCAACCAGGCGGTGGAAACGCTCTCGGGCGGCCAGCGCCAGGGCGTGGCCGTGGCGCGGGCCGCGGCCTTCGGCTCCAAGGTGGTGATCATGGACGAGCCGACGGCGGCACTCGGCGTCAAGGAAAGCCGGCGGGTGCTGGAGTTGATCCTCGACGTGCGCTCGCGCGGCCTGCCGATCGTCTTGATCTCGCACAACATGCCGCATGTGTTCGAGGTGGCCGACCGCATCCACGTTCACCGTCTCGGCAAGCGTCTCTGCGTCATCAATCCGAAGGAGCATACGATGTCGGATGCGGTTGCCTTCATGACCGGGGCGAAGGAGCCGCCGCGCGAGGCGCTTGCGGCATGAATGTCGAGCCGATTGCAAACGAAATCCTGAAACGGGCGGCCGGTGCCGCCCGCTTCGTCGTCGCCATCGCCGGGCCGCCCGGTGCCGGGAAGTCGACGCTGGCCGAGGCGCTGGCCGAAACCCTGGTTGCCGGCGGCGAAAGGGCGGCGGTTCTGCCGATGGACGGCTTTCACATGGACAATGCCGTTCTTGAGGAAAAAGGTCTCCTCCCACGGAAGGGGTCGCCGGAGACATTCGACGTCAGGGCTTTTCTTTCGACGGTCGCCGCGGTGCGCGCCAATGACGGCGAGGTGCTGGTTCCGGTCTTCGACCGCTCGCGCGAGATCGCGATCGCCTCTGCCAGGATCGTTGCGCCCGAGACCCGCATCATCCTGGTCGAGGGCAACTACCTGCTGCTCGACGAGGCGCCGTGGGACAGGCTCGAAGGCGCCTTCGATTTCTCGATCTTCATCAATCCCGGCGTGGCAGAACTGGAGCGGCGGCTTTTGCAGCGCTGGTTCGATCACGGCTATGACGAGGAAGCGGCGAAGCGCAAGGCTCTCGGTAACGACATCCCGAACGCGCATCGCGTGGTCGACCATCAGCGGGCGGCGGATCTGGTGCTTGCGGATTTCTGAGCGATGGTCGGATTGCGGATTGTGTTTGCGGGCGCATTGGTGATATCGAGACGCGGTTCCACCACATGAGAAACCGCCCGCCACCCGCGTACCCGCCGGCTCGCAAAGCTGCGCGCGCGGATCGGGCGCGAGCCCGGGGCTGCGGTTTTCCGTCTGCGCCTGCTCTGACCTAGGAGAACGCTGACCATGCAAGACCTCGTTATCCGCCGCCCGGATGATTGGCACCTTCATTTGCGCGACGGCGACATGCTGAAGGGCGTTATCGCCGATACCAGCCGCCATTTCGCCCGCGCGATCATCATGCCCAACCTGGTGCCGCCTGTCGTCACGACCGCAGACGCCTCCGCCTATCGCGAACGTATCGTCTCAGCGATCCCGGCCGGGGACCGGTTCGAGCCGCTGATGACGCTCTACCTGACCGCAGGCACCAATCCCGACGACGTCGAAGCCGGCCACAAGAGCGGTCTCGTCAAGGCGGTCAAGCTCTACCCGGCAGGTGCGACGACCAACTCGCACAGCGGCGTGCGCAACATCGACGAGGCGATGCCGGTGCTGGAGCGCATGGCAAAGATCGGCCTGCCGCTCTGCGTGCATGGCGAAGTCACCAGCTCTGATGTCGACATCTTCGACCGCGAGGCCGTGTTCATCGAGACCGTGCTCGATCCCTTGCGCAAGCGCCTGCCGGAACTGAAGGTGACGATGGAGCACGTCACCACCAAGGACGGCATCGACTACATCAAGGCGTCGAAGGCGAACCTTGCGGGTTCGATCACCACCCATCACCTGATCATCAACCGCAACGCCATTCTCGTCGGTGGGATCAAGCCACACTATTACTGCCTGCCGGTCGCCAAGCGCGAGAACCACCGCCTGGCATTGCGCGCGGCTGCCGTCTCCGGCGACAAGCGCTTCTTCCTCGGCACGGACTCCGCACCGCACGTCGATCCGCTGAAGGAATGCGCCTGCGGCTGCGCCGGCATCTACACCTCGATCAACACCATGAGCTGCCTGGCGCATGTGTTCGAAGAGGAGGGCGCGCTCGACAAGCTCGAAACCTTCGCCTCGCTGAACGGTCCCGCCTGGTACGGGCTGCCGGTGAACGAGGAAACGATCACGCTCAGGAAACAGGCAGAGGCTGTCACTTATCCCAAGAAGATCGAGACCGGTGCCGGTCCGGTCACCGTTTTCGATCCGATGTTCCCGCTGCACTGGGCCGTCGTTTGATCGCTTGAAGTTTTGAAGGAGAGTTTGATGTTTTCCAACGCGTTCACCGACAAGGCCGTCATGGCCGAGCTGGTCGCCAAGATGCTCTGGGAGATCAAGGCCGTGCATTTCAGCGCCGACAAGCCCTACAAGCTGTCGTCCGGCATGGCGAGCCCCGTCTATATCGACTGCCGCAAGCTGATTTCCTATCCGCGCATCCGTTCGGCGGTGATGGATTTTGCTGCAGCGTCGATCCTGCGCGAAGCCGGTTTTGAGAAGTTCGACGTGGTTGCAGGCGGCGAAACCGCCGGCATTCCCTTCGCCGCCATGCTTGCCGAACGTCTCGGTCTGCCGATGATCTATGTGCGCAAGGCGCCCAAGGGCCACGGCCGCAACGCCCAGATCGAAGGCCATATGCCGGAAGGCGCCCGCGTTCTCGTCATCGAGGACCTGACGACGGCTGGTGGCTCGATGTTCAAGTTCATCGACGCGATCCGCGCAGCCGGTGGCATCGTCGACCACGGCATTGCGCTCTTCTACTACGACATCTTCCCGGAAGCGGTCGGCGAGATGAAAGGCAAGGGCGTCGACCTGCACTGGATCGCCACATGGCGCAACGTGCTTGCGGTCGCCCGCGAGCAGAAGCTGTTCGACGAAAAGACGCTCGGTGAGGTCGAGGCCTTCCTCAACGCGCCGCTCGCCTGGTCGGGCCGCAACGGCGGCGTCAGCGCCTTGGCGTAATCTCTGGCGAGGCCCCGGTTCTGCCGGGGCCTCGTAGCGTCTTCAGTCATAATTTTTAAATCGATTGAAAATCTGTCGAGGAGGATAAGCCGATGATCGTATGCTGCGGAGAAGCGCTGATCGACATGCTGCCGCGGGACACGACCGCGGGCGAGAGTGCCTTTGCGCCCTATGCCGGCGGCGCGATTTTCAACACGGCGATCGCCCTTGGCCGCCTCGGCATCCAGACCGGCTTTTTCACGGGTCTCTCCGACGACATGTTCGGCGATATCCTGCGCGACACGCTGAAGGCGGCGAATGTCGATTTCGGCCCCTGCGCGACGCTCTCGCTGCACACGACGCTTGCCTTCGTCAAGCTGGTCAACGGTCATGCCAGCTACGCCTTCTTCGATGAAAACACTGCCGGCCGCATGATTACCCGCGAGCACCTGCCAACGCTCGGCGATTTCTG
Source organism: Ensifer sp. Root954 (assembly GCF_001429005.1). NCBI lineage: Bacteria > Pseudomonadati > Pseudomonadota > Alphaproteobacteria > Hyphomicrobiales > Rhizobiaceae > Ensifer > Ensifer sp. Root954. The sequence goes on along the minus strand of NZ_LMJM01000052.1, from coordinate 252,632 downwards.
TGAGGCACTGCATTTTGGCGCGATCAGCCTGATCCCCGAGCCCTGCGGCTCGACCTACGAAGCATTGATGACGCGCGAGCATGAAAAACGGGTCATTTCTTTCGATCCGAATATCCGCCCCGGTTTCATCAAGGACCGGGAAGCGCATCTCGCCCGCATGAACCGCATGGCGGCGATGTCGGATATCATCAAGTTCTCCGACGAGGATCTTGCCTGGTTTGGCATGGAGGGCAGCCACGACGAACTCGCCGCCGAATGGTTGAGGCGCGGCCCGAAGCTGGTGCTGATTACCAAGGGCGCCGATGGCGCCGTCGGCTATACCGCCCGCCACAAGGTCGAGGTTGCCGGTGAGCGCGTGACCGTGGTCGATACCGTTGGCGCCGGCGACACTTTCGATGCCGGCGTGCTGGCGTCGCTGAAGCTCGCCGGTCTCCTGAGCAAGGCCGATGTCGCCGGCCTCACTGAAACCGCCGTTCGCAACGCGCTGGCGCTCGGCGCCAAGGCGGCGGCCGTCACGGTCTCGCGCGCAGGCGCCAACCCGCCGTGGAAGCATGAAATCGGTCTTTGATCGTTAGTCCGGGTCCGGGCGGTATTCCAGGATATCGCCCGGCTGGCAGTCGAGTGCTGCGCAGATCTTTTCCAGCGTGTCGAAGCGCACGCCCTTCACTTTTCCGGATTTCAGCAGCGAGATGTTCTGCTCGGTGATCCCCACCTGTTCGGCAAGATCGCGTGAACGAACCTTGCGTTTCGCCAGCATCACATCGAGATTGACGACAATCGGCATGCGCTAGACGAAGCTCCTGTTCTCCGCCTCGACCCCCGATGCGATGACCATGACATGGCCGAGGCCGACGACGAGCCCGGCCATCAGAAGCACGATCATCGTGCCGCCATTGATGTCGAACATCACCGCATGTCCCGTGGTGCCCGGGTTGTCATAGGTGACAGCGAGGATGCCGATCCCATTGCTGACGGTCATGCACAGCGAGCCGAAAAGGGCGGTCAGTCCCACCCGCCGCAACAGCACGCCATTGCGACCGGACAGGATCTCGCCGCGCTGGAAGCTGTCGAAAAGCTGCCAGGCGAATGCGAGGCCGGCAATGACGAGCGCGTTGTTGATCGCGGCCAGAAAGGCGACGGTCCCGATGGCTCGATAGGACAGAGTGATGATCTCGACCCGAGGGAAGACGATGTCGCGAACGCCCTGTTCGAAGCCTTGCCGGTCGAAGAAGATCTGCCAATGCGTGTAGACGACCGCCGAACAGAACAACGCTCCGCACAATATGATCATGAGCTTCATGAAGCGGCTGAGCTTGCGCAGCCTCTCGGCGGAGTTCGTCATACAAAGTCCCTTATCGTTTCACTTGTATTTTTATCGTAAAACAATAAATAATTGCCGTCAATTGTGATGTTGGATGCGACCCTGGAGCTTTCCTGGCAGGAGGGGAGCGCGCCTGCGGAAAGCCAGAGCTACGCGCTCGACGTCCACGCGGGCGGTGTGCCGGCTGCGGCGCTCGCGAGCCGCGTGCCACCGGGAGAAACGCTCTATCTCCTGGCTCTCGCCGAAGCGGACGCTGCGCGCTTGCGGCTGTTGCAGGAAAAGATCGCACGCTCGAAACGGGGCGAGCCTAACCGCGGCAGCCTGTCGGCCAGTTCTCCGGACGTTGCTGACGTGTCGCCTTCCCGTCAGGTCGAAAGGTCATGGTCAATGCCTGGATGCAGATGGGGTCGGACACGGACTATTTTCCGCTGCTGTCGAAGCTCGATCTGATGGAGGTGCTGAAACCCGGCGCCACGACGTTGCCGGGTTGTGCAAAATCACGAGGCCCGAGGCGCGACAAGCGCCTCAGGCCTCTATCGTCTTCAGCGGTGCGGTTCCGGGGAGAACCGAGCGGATTTGTTTAATGGGCGGCTTTCAGCAAGGCTGCCACCAGACCCGCCGTCGACGAATCGTGACCTTCGGCGCTTTCCTTACCTTCGACGACGGGAAGCAGGCCGGTCGCCAGCTCCTTGCCGAGCTCGACGCCCCACTGGTCGAAGGAATTGATGTTGAAGAGCGCGCCCTCGACGAAGACGCGGTGCTCGTAAAGCGCGATCAGGCGGCCGAGCGCGAAGGGATCGAGCTGGTCATAGACGATCGTCAGCGACGGGCGATTGCCGGTGAAGACGCGGTGCGGCGCAATCTTGTCGGCCTTGGAATCGGCCATACCCTTGGCGGTCAGTTGCGCCTTGGCTTCCGCGAGCGTGCGGCCCTTCATCAGCGCTTCCGACTGGGCCAGGCAATTGGCGATCAGCAGCTCGTGCTGGTGACGCAGGTTCTTCTCGTGGCCGTTGGCGGCGATCATGAACTCGGCGGGAATGACGTCCGTGCCCTGGTGGATCAGCTGGTAGAAGGCGTGCTGGCCGTTGGTGCCGGGCTCGCCCCAGACGACCGGGCCGGTCGAGTATTCGACCGGCGTGCTCTCAAGCGTCACCGCCTTGCCGTTCGATTCCATATCGAGCTGCTGCAGATAGGCGGGGAAGCGCGACAGGCGCTGGTCATAGGGCAGGATCGCCCGCGACGGGTAGCCGAGCACGTTGCGATGGTAGAAGCCGAGAAGGCCGAGCAGGACCGGTATGTTCTGA
>NZ_LMJM01000052.1:249799-249903 GCF_001429005.1 Ensifer sp. Root954 | reverse complement strand
GAAGCCGAAGACGCGGGCCTGGTCGATGCCAAAGGCGGCGACCTTGTCGAGCGCGGTCGAAACTGCTGCGAAGTGATGGCCGACGGCAGCCTCGCCGAGCTTAT